>NZ_LT827021.1:600000-1200000 GCF_900169505.1 Arabiibacter massiliensis | reverse complement strand
AGATACGCGCCGGCCTGGCCGCGCGCGAGTTCAGCGCCCGCGAGGTGGCCGAGTCGTCGCTTTCCCGCGTGCGCGCCCTCGATGGCGCGACGCACGCCTTCCTGGAGACCACCGAGCAGCTGGCGCTCGAGGCCGCCGCGCGCGTGGACGCGGCCGCGGCCGCCGGCACGCTGGACGCGATGGGGCCGCTCGCCGGCGTGCCCGTGGCGTTCAAGGACAACATGAACCTGGCGGGCACGCATACCACCTGCTCGTCGCGTATGCTCGCCAACTACGTGTCGCCCTTCACGGCCACGTGCGTCGCGCGCACGCTCGAGGCCGGCGGCATTCCGCTCGGCAAGCTCAACATGGACGAGTTCGCGTTCGGCTCCTCAACCGAGACGAGCGCCTTCGGCCCCTCGCGCAATCCCTGGGACCTCGAGCGCGTGCCCGGCGGCTCGTCGGGCGGCAGCGCGGCGGCCGTGGCGGCGGGCCTGGCCGCGGTGACGCTGGGCAGCGACACGGGCGGCTCCATCCGCCAGCCCGGCAGCTTCTGCGGCTGCGTGGCCGTCAAGCCCACCTACGGCGTGGTGTCGCGCTTCGGCGTGGTGGCCTTCGGCAGCTCGCTCGACCAGGTGGGCCCGTTCGCCCGCTCGGTGGAGGACGCGGCGCTCGCGCTGAACGCCATCGCCGGCCGCGACGCGCTCGACTGCACGAGCCAAGCGGTGGACGTCGACTTCACGGCGAATCTGGCCGAGGGCGTGCGCGGCATGCGTATCGGCATCGTGCCCGCGTTCATGGAGGCCAAGGGCCTTACGCCCGAGGTGAAGGCCAAGGTGGAGGAGGCCGCCGAGCATCTGCGCGCGCTGGGAGCGGAGATCGTGGAGGTGGAGCTGCCCAACGCGCAGGCCGCCATGAGCGCCTACTACGTGCTGGGCCCCTGCGAGGCGTTCTCCAACCTGGCGCGCTTCGATTCGGTGCGCTACGGCTACTGCGACCCCGGGCACAAGGACCTGGGCGGCCAGTACGAGGCGAGCCGCGCCAAGGGCTTCGGCCCCGAGTCGCGCCGCCGCATCATGCTGGGCAGCTACCTTCTGTCCGCCGGCGTGTACGATAGGTACTACTACCCGGCGCAGCAGGTGCGCACGCTCATCACGCAGGACTACGCGCGCGCCTACGAGCAGGTGGACTGCATCCTGGCGCCCGTCTCCCCGCGCACGTCGTTCAAGTTCGGCGAGGTGAGCGACCCCACCGACATGTACCTGTCCGACATGTTCACCATCTCCATCAACATCGCCGGCAACGGCGGCATGAGCCTGCCGGTGGGCCTCGGCGCCGAGACGGGCCTGCCCGTGGGCGTGCAGCTCATCTCGCCGGCGTTCAAGGACGAGAACATGCTGCGCGCCGCCGCCGCCCTCGAGACGGTCTACGGCCCCGCGCCGGTCGCGCCCCTCTTCTCAGGCGAGGCCCCGGATATCAAGGCCGCCCCCGCCGACATCCCCGACGCAGCCGACGCGACGCCGGGCGTCGACCTGCCCGGCTTGCTGACAGAGGAGGGCGGCTTCGGCGTTGCCCACCAAGCGAGTTCCGCAGCGCAGCGAGGACTGTCCGAGCGACTGGGCAATGCCGAAGGCGCCCCGTCGCAGGTTGAAAAGGCAGGTGAGTAGCATGCGCAAGCTCGAAGAGGTCCTGCAGGATTGGGAGGCCGTCATCGGCCTCGAGATCCATGCCGAGCTCACGACGCTCGACACGAAGATGTTCTGCGGCTGCAAGCTGGAGTTCGGCGCCGAGCCCAACACCCACACCTGCCCCGTGTGCCTGGGCATGCCGGGCGCGCTGCCCGTGCCGAACCGCGCGGCCATCGAGTCCATCGTGCTGGCGGGCCTGGCCACCAACTGCGACATCGAGAAGCACTCGATGTTCTACCGCAAGACCTACATGTACCCCGACATGTCGAAGAACTACCAGACCACGCAGGGTCCCGTGGCCTTCTGCATGCGCGGCTTCCTGGACTTGGACGTGGACGGCGCGGCCGCCAAGGAGCGCCACGGCATCGAGGCCCTGGCCGAGGGCGACACGATGGAGAACATCACGCGCACGGCGGAGGGCTACACCGCGCACGTGGGCATCACGCGCATCCACATGGAGGAGGACGCGGGCAAGATGGTGCACGTCGGCGGCGGCGAGGGCCGCATCGCGGGTGCCACGCACTCGCTCGTGGACTACAACCGCGCGGGCACGCCCTTGACCGAGCTCGTGACCGAGCCCGACCTGCGCACGCCCGAGGAGGCGCGCCTGTTCATGCAGAAGCTGCGCCAGATCTACCTGGCGCTCGGCATCTCGGATTGCTCGATGGAGGAGGGCTCCATGCGCTGCGACGGCAACGTGAGCCTGCGCCGCCGCGGGGCGAAGGAGTTCGGCGTGAAGACCGAGCTCAAGAACATGAACAGCTTCAAGAACCTCCACGACGGCCTGGCCTACGAGATATGCCGCCAGGCCGAGGTGCTCGAGGAGGGCGGCCAGATCTTCCAGGAGACGCGCCACTGGGACCCGTCCAAGAAGCGCACCATCGTGATGCGCGTGAAGGAGACGGCCGACGACTACCGCCTGTTCCCCGACCCGGACCTCGCGCCCTACGACCTCACCGACGAGTGGATCGAGTCGGTGCGCGCCAAGCTCCCCGAGCTGCCCGACCAGAAGGCGGCCCGCTTCGAGGACGCGTTCGGCCTCACGCCTTACGACGCGCGCCACCTCGTGGAGCATCGCGAGACGGCCGACTTCTTCGAGGCGTGCATGGGGCTGGCTGGCGCCGATGCGGCAAAGCTGGCGAAGCCGGTGGCGAACCTCGTCATCAACGACGTGACCGCCTACCTGAACGCGCATGAGGGCGTGCGGCTGGCCGACACGGCGCTCACCCCCGCCCGCGCGCTCGAACTCGTGCGCCTGGTGGCTGAAGACGCCATCTCGTCCAAGCAGGGCAAAGAGGTGTTCGCGGCCGTACTCGACGAGGATAAGGACCCGGCCGCCATCGTGCGCGAGCGCGGCATGGAGCAGGTGTCCGACACCGGCGCCATCGAAGCCGTGGTGGACGCGGTGCTGGCCGCGAACCCCGACAAGGTGGCCCAGTACCAGGGCGGCAAGACGGGCCTCATCGGCTTCTTCGTGGGCCAGTGCATGAAGGAGATGCGCGGCCAGGGCAACCCCAAGGTCATCAACGAGCTCCTGGCGAAAAAGCTGGGGTAGGGGGCATCATGGCTGACGACAGCAGGAGGCCGGGGGACTGGCAGCGCAAGGATCTGCGCCGGAGCGCGAACGATCTCGAAGAGGATCCGGATCCGAGGAAGTGGTACGAGCAGACGTTCTGGATCGTGTTCTTCCTGCTCGTGTTCTGGCCGGTGGGCATCGTGCTCGCCTGGCGAAGCGACTGGCACATCGTTGCGAAGGTGGCGGCCACCCTGTACGTGGTCGTGGCCGTGTACTTCTCCTACAACATGTCGCAGATGGTCGCCCAGATGCAGCTGGGCTGACGCTGCTCTATGGCAGGGGCTGCGGCAGCCGATGCGCCGCAGCCCCTGTTTTTTCGGCGCGACGGCCGTCGGGCCATGCGGATGTGCCCCTCGTGCGGTATCATTCTCCTCGAAACACTGAGAGAGATCATTTGAGTTGCACGAGGTGAACATCATGACGACATTTGCAAACGGTCGCACGACCGTCCTGGCGGGCCACGGCTTCGCCGAATCCGGGCCCTATCTCCTGATCAACGACGTGGACGCCGGCGTCCAGCAGCGCTTTTCCGTGCGCGGGCGCACGTTCTCGCTGCGCCGCCTGCCCGCGCGACGCTGCGTGGGGCGCTTCGATCTGGGCTCGTCCGAGCGGAGCGTCTGCCCGCTCAATGTGGAGCTCCTGCCCGATTCGAAGGAGGCGATGTGCCCCGCCTGCATGCAGGCCACCGGCTTCAACCCGTCGTTCTACCACGCCGACTTCATCTCGCCCCAGCAGCGCGCTTACAACCTCACGCCGCATTTCGCGTATCTGGCGTACTTCTCGCCGCGCCACGTGAAGGCCGGCATCTCGGCGCAGGCGCGCGGCATCGAGCGGCTGCTCGAGCAGGGGTCGCGGGCGGCGCGCATCGTGGGTCGCTTCGAGAACGCCGACGACGCGCGCGAGCTGGAGGCGGCGATGTGCGCGCAGCCGGGCATTCTGGAAACCATGCGCGCCTCGCTCAAGACGCGCCTGCTCGTGGAGGAGCGCTACGACTTCGCGGAGGCTCGGGAGGTGCTCGACCGCGAGGTCGCGCGCCTCGGCCTCGACGGCGCGGAGCCGGCGCAGGACCTCTCGCCGTTCTACTTCGGCGGGCCGTCGCCTGACTGCCACGACCTGCAGGTTCCCGAGGGCCACGACGACGAGTGCGGCGGGCGCTGCATCGGCATGGTGGGCGGCGCGCTCGTGTTCGAGCAGGCCGGCGCGAACTACGTCGTGCCGGTGAAGGACTGGGAGTCCCACGAGGTCGAGCTCCTCGAGGACGAGGTGGTGTGCGAGTACGCCTACGAGCCCCAGCAGTTCTCGCTGTTCTGACGGCGCTCCCTTGCGACCACCTCGGTCACTTGTGACGGTTTTGCGCGCAGGGGAGGCTGTTTTTCGTCCTTTTCCGGATGGTTTCTCGGCGGAAAGCGTTTGACGGCTTTGACCGACCTGGGGATATGCCAGCGGCGCGCCCGCATCCGTGCGCAAAACCGTCACAAGTTGTGTTCTTCGAAGGGTGCGGTGCGGCGTCGCTTTCATGGACAGGCGCGGGGCCGTTCGTGTCGTAAAATGATGGGCATCGCAGAAATATCTTGCTTTAGCACTCTACTGTGGTAAAGTAGCGGAACGCGAAGGCGGCGTTGGCTCGGGTTGAGGGCGCGCCGCGGCTCCGATGGCGGAAATGTTTCACGTGAAACATTCGTTCGTGGTGACATTCCGGCTGCGGCCGGTGGACGGAAGGAAGAAGGCGAGGAATGAACCTGGTGACGCCGGCGGGATTTCGGGACGTGCTGACCGACGAGGCGGTGGCGCGCGAGCGCATCGCCCGCGACGTGCAGGCGTGCTTCGCCGAGCGCGGCTACCTGCCCATCGAGACGCCCACGCTCGAGGTCATGGACGTCATGCGCGCGGGGGGCCGCGTGCCGGGCTCGCCGTTCAAGTTCTTCGACGCGCGCGGCGACCTTCTGGCCATGCGCCCCGACGTGACGCTGCAGGTGGCGCGCATGTGCGCGACGCGCTTCGCCGACTGCGCAGGGCCGCTGCGCTTCCGCTACATGCAGCGCGTGTTCCGCGAGGCCGACGGCAGCATGCAGGCCGAGGCGCGCGAGATGACGCAGATCGGCATCGAGTGCATCGGCGAGGCCGGTGCCCAGGCCGACGCCGAGGTGGTGGAGCTGCTCGTGGAGGCGCTCGAGCTAGCCGGCGCGCGCGACTGCCGCCTGGCGCTCGCCACCGTGGGTGTGCTGCGCGCGCTGCTCGCGGCCTGCGGCGCCGCCGCGTCGTGGAAGGAGCAGGTGCTCGACGCCTACCACCGCTCAAACTTCGTGGAGCTCGACCGCCTGACGGGGGAGGGCGCCGCCGAGGCGGGCGCGCCTCCCGTGTTCTCCGCCGCCATCCGCGCGCTGCCGCGCATCCGCGGGGGCCGGGAGGCCATCGACGAGGTGCGCGCGCTCGTGTCGCCGCTCGGCTGCGAGGACGGCCTCGACGCGTTCGCGGCCACGTTCGACCTCCTGTCCGAGCGAGGGCTGGCCGATAGGCTGCTCGTGGACTTCTCGGTCATGAGCTCGTTCGACTACTACACGGGCATCGTGTTCGAAGCCTACGCGCCCGGCCTGGGCTCGCCGCTGGGCGCGGGGGGCCGCTACGACAACATGATCGGCTCCTACGGTGAGAGCCGCCCCGCCGCCGGCTTCGCGTTCTTCCTCGAGCAGGCCATGGCCGCTTCGGCCGCCGGCGCGCCTGCGGACGTCGAGGCCCCCCCCTTGCGCATCGCGGTGCCGAAGGGGTCGCTCAACGCCGACACGGTGGCGGCCCTCGAGGCCGCCGGCCTCGACGTGGCCGGCCTCGCGAACCCGGGGCGGCAGCTCATCATCCGCAACCCGGGCGTCGAGTACGTCATCGTGCGGCCCACCGACGCGCCGGCCTTCGTGGCCTCGGGCGCGGCGGACTGCGGCATCTGCGGCAAGGACTCCCTGCTCGAGGCCGAGCGCGACGTGGTGGAGCTGGTCGACCTCGAGTACGGCGCGTGCCGCTTCGTCGTGGCCGAGCCCGCCGGCGCGGCCGAGGCCACCGACGAGCACCTCCGCCGCCTCGGATCCATCCGCGTGGCCACGAAATACCCCCGCATCACGGCCGCCCATTACGCGAAGACGGGCATGCAGGTGGAGATCGTGAAACTCCATGGAAACATCGAGCTGGCACCCTTGACGGGGATGGCCGAGCGCATCGTGGACATCACGGCCACCGGCACCACCCTGCGCGAGAACGACCTCGTGGTGGTCGATGAGGTGCTCTCGTCCACCGCCCGCTTCTTCGCGAACACCTGCGCGTTCCGCACGGACGCACGTATCGTACAATTGGCCCGGACGCTCGCGCGCGACGCGCAGGGAGCGGACGCCGAGGAAAGGAAGTAGACATGCGCCGCATCATCCTCAAAGCCGGCGAGGTTTTCTCCAACGCCCACCTCAAGCGCACCGGCGCGTTCAACGCCGCCGCGCTCACGGCGGCCACGGCCATCGTCGAGGACGTGCGCGAGCGGGGCGACGAGGCCCTGCGCGAGCTCACGGAGAGGTTCGACGGCGTGCGCGTGGAGGACTTCCGCGTGAGCCAGGCGGCCATCGCCGAGGCCGTTGCCGCGGTCGACGACAAGCTGGCCCGCGCCCTGCGCACCGCTGCGGGCCAGATCCGCGACTTCCACGAGCGCCAGCGCCAGCAGAGCTGGTTCACCGTGCGCGAGGACGGCGCGCTTGTGGGAAGCAAGGTGGAGCCGCTCGATTCCGTGGGCATCTACGTGCCGGGGGGCCGTGCGCTCTACCCGTCGTCGGTGCTGATGAACGCGCTGCCGGCAGCTGTGGCGGGCGTGAAGCGCATCGTGTGCGTGACGCCGCCTACGAAGGACGGCTCGCTCGACCCCGCCATCATCGAGGCCTGCCGCATCTCCGGCGTCACCGAGATCTACGCGGTGGGCGGCGCGCAGGCCGTGGCCGCGCTCGCCTACGGCACCGAGTCCATCGCGCCGGTGGCCAAGATCACCGGCCCCGGCAACGCCTACGTGGCGGCCGCGAAGAAGATCGTGTCGGGCGATGTCGGGATAGACATGATCGCCGGCCCCTCCGAGGTGTGCGTCGTGGCCGATTCCACGGCCGACCCGGCGCTCGTGGCCATCGACCTCATGGCGCAGGCCGAGCACGACCCGCTGGCCGCCTGCTACCTGGTCGCCTTCGATGCGGAATACGCCGACGAGGTGGAGCGCATGGTGGAGCGGCACTTGCAGTCCTCCACGCGCGCCGAGATCACGGCCGCGTCGCTCGCCGACCAGGGGCTCGTCGTGGTGTGCGAGAGCATGGAGCAGGCCGTCGAGGCCGTGAACGTCATCGCGCCCGAGCATCTCGAGCTGCACGTCAACCACGCCTTCGACCTTCTGGGCGCCATTCGCAACGCCGGCGCCATCTTCCTGGGCGCGTGGACGCCGGAGGCCGTGGGCGACTACGTGGCCGGCCCGAACCACACGCTGCCCACGGGCGGCACGGCGCGCTTCTCCTCGCCGCTCTCCGTCGACGAGTTCGTGAAGAAGTCGAGCGTCATCCAGTATTCCTCGACCGCGCTCGCCAACGACGCCGACGCCGTCATGGCCATCGCGCGCCACGAGGGCCTCTGGGCGCACGCGATGAGCGTCGAGATGCGCAAGAACCTGCTCGACTGGGGCAACGTCTATGGGATCGAGGGCGGCGACGGCGCGCGCCGCGGAGACGGGGGAGCCGATGCGTAGCGTCTGCGCCCCGGCTCCGCAGCTCGCGGGCCTTGAGCCCTACGACCCGAAGTACCTGCCCGCCGACGCGTTCCTCTCGGCCAACGAGAACCCGCACGACGTTGAGCAGGAGGTCCGCCGCGACATCATGCGCGAGATCAAGCGCCTGCCGCTGAACCGCTACCCGGATCCTCTCGCCAACGACCTGCGCGACATGATCGCCGAGGCGAACGGCCTCGACCGCGACCAGGTGCTCGTGGGCAACGGCGGCGACGAGCTCTTATTCAACCTGGCGCTCGCGTGGGGCGGGCCGGGGCGCACGTTCCTCAACCTGCCGCCCACGTTCTCGGTCTACGATGCCAACGCGCGCCTTACGAACACGGCGGTGGTGGACGTGCCGCGCCGCGCGGACTTCTCCATCGACGAGGAGGCCGTGCTCGCGCGCCTGGCCGAGGGCGGCATCGACTACCTGATCATCACGAGCCCGAACAACCCCACGGGGCAGCTCGCCGGCGAGGAGTTCATGCTGCGCGTGCTCGACGCCACCGACGCGCTCGTCATGGTGGACGAGGCGTACTTCGAGTTCTCGCGCCAGACGATGCGGCCCTACCTGGACAAGCACAAGAACCTCGTCATCCTGCGCACGTTCTCGAAGGCGTTCAGCCTCGCGGGTGTGCGGATGGGCTACCTTCTGGGCGACGCGGAGGTGGTGCGCGAGTTCGTGAAGGTGCGCCAGCCGTACTCGGTGGACGCGGTGTCGCAGGCCGTCGCGCGCGTGGTGTACGCCAACCGCGCGAAGTTCGAGCCGGGCATCCGGGACATCATCTCCGAGCGCGCCCGCGTCATCGACGGCCTCAAGCGCATCCCCGGCGTGAAGCCGTTCCCGTCGGACGCGAACTACGTGCTGTTCCGCATCGAGAACGCGGGCCAGATCTGGGAGATGCTCTACGGCCGCGGCGTGCTCGTGCGCGACTTCTCGCGTGCGCCGCTTCTGGAGGACTGCCTGCGCGTGAGCGTCGGCTCGCCGGAGGAGAACGACGCGTTCCTGCGCGCGTTGCGGGATGCGGTGATGGGGAAGTGCGATTTGTCATCCTGAGCGAGCGAACGCAACCCCCTCTGTCATCCTGAGCGAGCGAAGCGAGTCGAAGGATCCCCTGCGGCACCAGCCGACAACGAAAGGACGAGGCACCATGGAAAACCGAACCGCCGCCCTGCGGCGCACGACGAACGAAACGGACATCGAGCTCTCCGTGAACCTTGACGGCACGGGTGCGGCCGACGTGGAGACGGGCATCGGGTTCTTCGACCACATGCTGGCCGCGTTCGGCCGCCACGGCATGTTCGACCTGCGCGTGCGCGCGAAGGGCGACCTCGAGGTGGACGGCCACCACACGGTGGAGGACACGGGCATCGTGCTGGGGCAGGCGTTCGCCCAGGCGCTCGGCGACAAGCGCGGCATCCGCCGGTTCGGCTCGCTCGCGCTGCCGATGGACGAGGCGCTGGTGCTGGCCGCCTGCGACCTGTCGGGCCGCGGCCAGCTGCACTGGGACGTGGACGTGCCGCCCGTGATGATCGGCGCGTTCGATGCGACGCTCGCCAAGGAGTTCTTCATCGCGTTCGCCGCCAACGCGGGCGTCACGCTGCACGTGCGGGGCCTCGCCGGCGAGAACGCGCACCACATCGTCGAGGCGGCGTTCAAGGCCGTGGCGCGCGCCCTGCGCGAGGCCGTGGAGCCCGACGCGCGCCTGGGCGATGCGCTTCCCAGCACGAAGGGCAGTCTGTGATGGCCCGTCGCATCGCCGTCGTCGACTACCGCAAGGGCAATCTGAAGAGTGTCGAGCGCGGCCTGGCCGCTGCGGGAGGCGACGCGTTCGTCACCGACGATGCGGCCGCCATCGCGGCGGCCGACGCCATCGTGCTGCCGGGCGTGGGCGCGTTCGCCGACGCCTCCGCCACCATGACCGAACTCGGGCAGATGGACGTCATTCGCCGCCGCATCGCCGCCGGCGTGCCGTTCCTCGGCATCTGCCTGGGCATGCACCTCATGTTCGAGGAAGGCGTCGAAGGCGCGCCGCTTGAGGACGACGAGGAATCCACCCGCAACGCCCCCGGCCTGGCCGTCCTGCCGGGCGTCGTAACAAGGATGCCCAAGCAGGACGACCAAGGCCTCTCCTACAAGGTGCCCCACGTAGGCTGGAACACGGTGCAACTGCGTGACGGCAGCGAGGGCTTCGGCGGCCTCCACCAAGCGAGTTCCACAGCGCAGCGAGGACTGTCTGAGCGACTGGAGGCTGCCGAAGCCCTTGCGGACGGCGACGGCATCTGCCCCCTGTTCGACGGCATACCGTCGGGCACCTATTTCTACTTCACGCATAGCTATATCGCGCCGTCGGGTCCGTTCGCCATCGGCGAGACCGCGCACAGCGTGGCGTTCCCCTCTGCCGTGCAGTACGGCGAGGCCGCCTTCGGCGTGCAGTTCCATCCCGAGAAGAGCTCGGACGCGGGCGCGGCGCTGCTGCGCAATTTCGTCGACTTCGTGAAAGGGGCGTGAGCCATGTACCTGCTCCCGGCCATCGATATCCTGGGCGGCAAGGCCGTCCGCCTCGCCAAAGGCGACTACGACCAGGTGACGGTCTACAACGACGACCCCGCCGCGCAGGCGCAGGCCTTCGAGGAGCAGGGTGCCTCGTGGCTGCATGTGGTCGACCTCGACGGCGCTCGTTCGGGCGAGCCGGAGAACATCGCCCTCATCGAGCGCATCCTGGCGAAGACCCTGCTCAAGGTGGAGGTGGGCGGCGGCGTCCGCTCGCTTCCCACCATCGCGCGCCTGGCCGACGCCGGCGTGTCGCGCGTGGTGCTGGGCACCTCGCTCGTGGCCGACCCTGATTTCGCGGAGGCCGCCATCGCGCGCTACGGCAAGCTGCTCGCGGCCGGCATCGACGCGCGAGGCGGCGAGGTGGCCGTGGCGGGCTGGCGCGAGGGCTCCGGCGTGGCTGCCGAGGAGCTGGCGCGCCACGTTGCCGACCTGGGATTTCGCCATCTCGTGTACACCGACATCGCGCGCGACGGCATGCAGACGGGCATCGATCCGGCCGCGTACGTGCGCATGGCCGAGGCGTTCGGCCGTCCCGTGATCGCGTCGGGCGGCGTGGCGGGCCTCGCCGACATCGAGGCGCTCGGCCAGGTAGCGGCCAGCGTCGAAGGCGTCATCGCGGGGCGTGCCGTGTACGAGGGCGCGCTCTCGGTGGCCGAGGGCGTGCGCGCCTGCGAGGACGCTACGCGCCGCATGGAGGCCGCCGCCGTCCAGTCGAACCCGTGCGGCGCGGCGGTCGCCCCGCAGCCGTCCGTCGGGCCCGACGACCCCCATCCCGCGCCCGTCATACCCTGTTGACCGATGGTCGACGCCGCAGGTGCGGCGTACGACGCGGTGAAGAAGGGCTTCGGCAAGCTGTTCGGAAGGAAGGGCTGAGACGATGCTGGCCAAACGCGTGATCCCCTGCATGGACGTGAAGGACGGCCGCGTGGTGAAGGGCGTGAACTTCGTGAACCTGCGCGACGCGGGCGACCCCATCGAGCTCGCGCAGCGCTACGACGAGGAGCGCGCCGACGAGGTCATCTTCCTCGACATCACGGCCACGAGCGACGACCGCGCCACCACGGTGGAGCTGGCCAGCCGCGCGAGCGAGCGGCTGCACCTGCCGTACTGCGTGGGCGGGGGGTTCCGCAGCGTGGCCGACATCCGCACCATGATAGCCGCCGGAGCCGACAAGGTGTCGGTGAACTCGGCCGCGGTGGCGGACCCCGCGCTCATCACCGAGGCGGCCGCCGCGTTCGGAGGCCAGGCCATCGTGTGCGCCATCGATGCGAAGCACGTCGCAGGCGCGGGGGATAAGTGGGAGGTGTACGTGCATGGCGGGCGTAAAGCCACCGGCATCGACGCCGTGGAATGGGCGCGCGAGGCGGCCCGGCGCGGGGCGGGGGAGATCCTGCTCACCAGCATGGACCGCGACGGCAGCCGCGACGGCTTCGACTGCGCGCTCACCCGCGCGGTGGCGCGCGCCGTGGACATCCCGGTCATCGCGAGCGGCGGGGTGGGCAAGCTCGAGCACTTCGCCCAGGGCATCATCGAGGGCGAGGCCGACGCCGTGCTGGCCGCAAGCGTCTTCCACTTCGGCGAGCTCACCGTCCGCCAAGTGAAAGAGCACATGCGCGCCCAGGGCATTCCGGTGAGGCTTTGACGCTTTGTCATCCTGAGCGAGCGTAAGCGAGTCGAAGGATCCCGTGCGGCGCCAGCAGGGACGCTTACGGTTGACACCGCACGGGATCCTTCCCCTAAAGGGACTAGCTTCGCGTCGCGACTCCGCGCTGCGCGCTCCGCTCAGGATGACATGCTGCATGCGCTGACGCGCTCCGCTCAGGATGACATGCTGCGTGTCAATGGTGAAACCGTAATTGTGCAGCAGCTGCTGCAGAATTTGTGCGAGCAAGGAGGAAGCGATATGGATCTGCCTGACCTCACCTACAACCCTGACGGCCTCATCCCGTGCATCGTGCAGGATGCGGGCACGCTCGAGGTGCTCATGATGGCGTGGATGAGCGCGGAGTCGCTCGCGCTCACG
Source organism: Arabiibacter massiliensis (assembly GCF_900169505.1). NCBI lineage: Bacteria > Bacillati > Actinomycetota > Coriobacteriia > Eggerthellales > Eggerthellaceae > Arabiibacter > Arabiibacter massiliensis. The sequence goes on along the minus strand of NZ_LT827021.1, from coordinate 1,187,412 downwards.
CTCGAGCGCGGCGAGACGGTGTTCTGGAGCCGCAGCCGCCAAGAACTCTGGCGCAAGGGCGCCACCTCCGGCAACGTCCAGCGCCTCGTCGAGCTGCGCTACGACTGCGATGCCGACACGCTGCTCGCCCTCGTGAACCCGGCCGGCCCGGCCTGCCACACCGGCGAGCGCAGCTGCTTCTACCGTGCGATCCGGGCCGCAGGCGGGCGCCTTTCCGATTAACCCGCAGGCGGGCCGCGTGCGGCGTGAGGGGTTTCCCCGCCAAAAAAGCCAACCTTCCACGTAGGGGTTGCGGCGATCGCTGACCGGGCCGATAATACCGTGATCTCAGTATGGTGTAGGATAGGAAGGTCGGCATGGCCGTGACCGGGAAACACGCAAACGCCGCCAACGGCGGGCTTCAGGGCCCGGCGCGCCTCGACTCGCTCACGGGTCTCCTGTCAAAGGAAGCGTTCTTCGAGGAAGCCTCCTCCTGGCTGCCTTGCGCCTGCGACCCCTGCGTCGTCTGCTTCGACATCGACCACTTCAAGCTGCTCAACGACCTCTACGGGCTCGAGCGCGGCGACGAGCTGCTGCGCTTTTTCGCCGGCGCCCTCAAGGAGCGCTTCTCTCCCGACGGCTGCCTTCCGCTCGCGCGCCTCGCCGCCGACACGTTCGCCCTGTGCACCGAGGCCCTCGATCCCCGGTCGGTCGAGAGCGCGCTCATCGACATCGCGTCGGCCTGCCCGCTCGGCGTGGACGCCATCTTCCGCGCGGGCATCTACCTCGTCGAGGACTCGCGCCAGGCCGTCAGCGTCATGTGCGACCGGGCCGTCATCGCCCTGCGCACGGTGAAGGGCAGCTACTTCGACCGCGTCGCCCGCTACGATCCGGGCATGCGCGAGGAGCTGCTGCGCGAGCGCGCCGTCGTCTGCGGCATCGAAGCCGCGCTGCGCGAGGACCGCATCGTGCCGTTCTTCCAGCCCAAGTGCAACATGCGCACCGGCGCGGTGGTGGGCGCGGAGGCGCTCGTGCGCTGGCTCGACCCACAGCGCGGCATCGTCCCGCCCCTCGAGTTCATCCCGCTGCTCGAGCGCAACGGCCTCATCCGCTCGCTCGACGTGCGCGTGTGGGAGAAGGCGGCCGAGTGGATACGCGGCCTGGTCGATCGCGGCGTGCGCCCCGTGCCCGTTTCGGTGAACGTGTCGCGCGCCGACATCTACCTGATGGACGTGCCCGCCGAGCTCGAGGGCATCGCCGCGCGCTACGGCATCGATCCGTCGCTTCTGGAGGTGGAGATCACCGAGAGCGCCTACTCCGAGCGCCCCGACCGCATCGTCGAGGCCATCGACGCGCTCGCCGAGCGCGGCTTCACGGTGCTCATGGACGACTTCGGCAGCGGCTACTCGTCGCTCAACATGCTCAAGGACATCAACGTCGATGTGCTCAAGATCGACCTGCGCTTCCTCGACCGCGACGACCGCCGCAGCAAGGATATCATGGAGTCGGTCATCCACATGGCGCGCTGGCTCGACCTGCCGGTCATCGCCGAGGGGGTGGAGACGCGCTCGCAGGTAGACTTCCTTTTGGACGCGGGCTGCGCCTACGGGCAGGGCTACCACTTCGCGCGCCCGATGAGCGCCGAGGACTTCGCGAAACGCCTCGAGCACGGCGCGGGCGTCGACTACGAGAGCCGTCCGCTTGAGGAGGCCCGCCGCCCCATCCTCGACTTCAAGGACCTGCTGCACGAGAACATGATCAGCGACCGCGTGCTCGAGAACATCATCGGCGCGGTGGCGCTCTACACCTACGCCGACGGCGACGTGCGGTTCCTGCGCGGCAACCTCGCCTACCGCCGCCTGTTCTCGCCGTTCGAGCGGGAGCAGGGCGCGGCCTCGGAAGGCGGCAGCGTGCTGCCCTTCCTGCACGAGGACGACCGCGCGCCCTTCCTCGATGCGGCCCGCGCCGTCGTCGAGTCGTGCCCCGACGACGGGGTTGAGGTGGTCGTGCGCCGCGAGGGCGAGGGCATGCTGCGCTGGTGCAAGGTGCGGCTGTTTTTGCTCAACGGCGGCGGGGAAGCGGCCACCCTCTACGGCACCGTCGCCGACGTGACGGCCCACATGGAGGACCTCGAGGCCCTGCGCGTGAGCGAGCGGCGCTTCGAGCTGGCCATGGAGGCCACGAGCCTCGTGGTGTTCGAGCTCGACATCCCCACGCGCACCGCCCGTTACTCCGAGTTCGTCCGGCGCGCCTTCGGCCTTACGGCCACGGCCGTCGCCGCGCCGGAGGGCTTCATCGAGCAGGGCACGGTGGCCGAGGAGTCCGTCGACGAGTTCCGCGGCGTCTACGAGGCCATCTACGACGGCGCCGAGCGCGCCTCCGCCGTCATCCGCGCGCACATGGGCGACGGCTCTATCGCGTACAACCGCGTCACGCTCATGGCGGTCCGAAGCGGGTCGGGCGCTCCCGACAAGGCGGTCGGCCTCGTGGAGAACGTCACCCGCGAGCGCACGATGGAGCTCTCCCTCGAGCGCCTCAGGCGCATCGCGAGCTGACGCTTCGGCGTCCCATGGGCGCGCATCTGCACCGATCCGTCAGCGCGCCTCCATCGCAATTACACGAACGACCCGGCTTTTCGCTTGAACGACGGGGGAACATGCGATACCATGAACCCCAGTTCATATCCTTTCAAGGAAGAAAACCCATCACATTGCACCTCTTCTCACGGAACCCATGCGCGCATTCCCGCGCGTTTCAAGCCGAAAGCCAATGCATAAGGAGGACTGGGTGAAGTTTTTTCTCGACACCGCCGATCTCGCTGAGATCGAAGAGGCGGCCAGCTGGGGCGTGCTCGCGGGCGTGACCACGAACCCGACGCTGTACGCCCGCACGGGCGGCAAGCTCGCCGATTTCCACAACCACATCAAGCGCATCTGCGAGATCGTCGACGGCCCCGTGTCGGCCGAGAGCGTCGCCATGACGCGCGACGAGATGGTCCGCGACGGCCGCGAGCTGGCCGCGCTGGCCCCGAACGTGGTGGTGAAGCTGCCCACCATGATCGAGGGCCTGGCCGCCACCAAGCAGCTGGCCGCCGAGGGCATCCCGGTGAACATGACGCTGTGCTTCACCGTGCCGCAGGCCATCATGGCCGCGCGCGCCGGCGCCCGCTACATCAGCCCGTTCGTGGGCCGCTTCGACGACATCTCCGAGGACGGCATCAGCCAGCTGGCCGACGTGGTCACGGCCGTGGGCAACTACGACTTCGGCCACGACGTGGAGATCATCGCCGCCTCGGTGCGCAGCGCGAACCACGTGGCGCAGGCGGCCCTCATGGGCGCCGACATCGCCACCGTGCCCTTCGGCGCGCTCAAGAAGTGCGTGCAGCATCCCCTGACCGACCGCGGCCTCGAGGCGTTCCTCAAGGACTGGGAGAAAGTGCAGAACGCATGAGCGAGAACGAATCAGCCACCATGGCGCCCGAGGCCCCCGCGCCGGCCGCCAAGCCGACGCGCCGCCGCTCCACGAGCGTGAAGGCGAAGGCCCCGGCCGAGAAGGCCCAGCCCGCCAAGGCCGCGGAGGCCAAGCCGGCATCCGAGCCCAAAGCCGACGCGCCCGCCCCCGCGCAGCGCCCCGCGCGCCAGCCGCGCAAGTCCGTGAAGGCGGGCGGCCAGAGCGCCCCGCAGCAGCAGGGCGGCAACACCGCCAAGCGCCCCGGCCAGAACTCGAGCGGCCGCAACCAGGGGCAGGGCAACCAGAACCGCCAGAAGCAGAACGGCGGCCAGCGCCAGAACAACGCGGGCAACAAGCAGGGCGGCAGCAACCAGAACAACCGCCGCCAGCGCCGTCCGCACGAGAACAACCGCGGCCCCCGCGAGATGCAGCCGAGCGTCTCGCGCGAGGAGCTGGCCAAGCTCAAGGTGGCCGAGCTGCGCGAGAAGGCCGCCGAGCTCAACGTCGACGTGACGGGCCTCAAGAAGGCCGAGCTCGTGGAGGCCGTCTTCAAGGCCAGCGTCAAGGCCGAGGGATTCATCGAGGTGTCGGGCATCCTGGACATCCTCGCCGACGGGTACGGGTTCCTCCGCACGCAGGGCTACCTGCCGAGCGAGTCGGACTGCTACGTGGGGCTTTCCACCATCCGCCGCAACGGCCTGCGCAAGGGCGACCTCGTGGCCGGCCAGACGCGCCCGGCGCGCGAGAACGAGAAGTACGCCGCCATCCAGAAGGTCACGGCCGTCAACGGCACGCCCGTCGAGGAGCTCGGCGCCCGCGTGCGCTTCGGCGACCTCACGCCGGTCTACCCGGACGAGTGCCTCATCATGGAGCACGGCAAGAACACCATCACGGCCCGCGTCATCGACCTCGTGAGCCCCATCGGCAAGGGTCAGCGCGGACTCATCGTGAGCCCGCCCAAGGCCGGCAAGACCACCATCCTGAAGGATATCGCGGCCGCCATCAGCGCGAACAACCCCGAGGTGCACCTCATGTGCCTGCTCGTGGACGAGCGCCCCGAAGAGGTCACGGACATGGAGCGCTCCATCAAGGGCGAGGTCATCTCCTCCACGTTCGACATGCCCACCGAGAACCACATCGCCGTGTCCGAGCTGGTCATCGAGCGCGCCAAGCGGCTCGTGGAGTGCGGCAAGGACGTCGTGGTGCTGCTCGACTCGCTCACCCGCCTCGCGCGCGCCTACAACCTGGCGCAGCCCGCGTCGGGCCGCATCCTGTCGGGCGGCGTCGACTCCACGGCGCTCTACCCGCCCAAGCGCTTCCTCGGCGCCGCGCGCAACATCGAGCATGGCGGCAGCCTCACCATCCTGGCCTCGGCGCTCGTCGACACGGGGTCGAAGATGGACGAGGTCATCTTCGAGGAGTTCAAGGGCACCGGCAACATGGAGCTCAAGCTCGACCGCAACCTGGCCGACCGCCGCATCTTCCCGGCCATCGACCCGGTGGCCTCCGGCACCCGCAAGGAGGACCTGCTGCTCGAGCCGCAGGAGGCGCCGCTCATCTGGGCCGTGCGCCGGATCCTCGCCAACACCAACAACACCGAGCGCGCCATGGACATGCTCATCAAGTCGCTCAAGCAGACCGACACCAACCAGGAGTTCCTGGTGCGCACCGCGAAGAAGGCCCAGCACAGCAAGGCGGACGGCAGCATCGAGTTCTAGCCGCCCCGCCGCCGCCCGCCCGGCAAGGCGGCCCGCGCGCAGCCCGCTCATGGAGAACCGCCGAGGAACCGCGCCCCCGTGGCGCGGTTCCTCGCAGCGTGCGGTAGTATGGTCGCACGCTCGAACGAGGAGGATGCATGTCCCAAGACAACAGCAACTGGCAGCAGCAGGTGTGGCAGCAGCCCGCCCCGCAGCAGCCCGCTCCGCAACCCGCGTACGGCGCCCCGCAGCAGCCGTACCCGCCCCAGCAGCCTAAGAAGAGCCGCGGCTGGATCGTCGCGCTCGTGTGCGTGCTCTGCGTGTTCGCGCTCCTGGCCATCGGCATGCTTTCGTGCACGTCCATGATGGCGTCTTCGTTCGGATCGTTCGGCTCCCTCGCCGCCGCCGACGACGTCGACTACCTCACGCAGGACGCGGTGGCCGTCATCGACATCGACGGCACCATCCAGTACGACGGCACCACCGCGAGCCCCGAGGGCCTGAAGAAGCAGCTCGACCGCGCCGAGGAGAACAACCGCATCAAGGCGGTCGTGCTGCGCGTCAACTCCGGCGGCGGCACCGCCACGGCGGGGGAGGAGATGTCGGCCTACGTGCGCGAGTTCTCCGAATCCACCGGCAAGCCCGTCGTGGTGTCGAGCGCGTCGATCAACGCGAGCGCCGCCTACGAGATATCCTCGCAGGCCGACTACATCTACACGGCCAAGACCACGGCCATCGGCTCCATCGGCACTGTCATGCAGGTGACCGACCTGACGGGACTCCTGGAGAAGCTCGGCATCTCGGTGGATAACATCGCCAGCGCCGACAGCAAGGACTCCAGCTCCGGCACGCGCCCGCTCACCGAGGAGGAGCGCGCCTACTACCAGGCCCAGGTCGACCAGATCAACGCCACGTTCATCCAGACCGTGGCCGAGGGCCGCGGCATGGGCGAGGACGAGGTGCGCGCGCTGGCCACCGGCATGACGTTCACCGGCATGGAGGCGGTCGACAACGGCCTGGCCGACGAGATCGGCACGAAGGAGGACGCGGTGGCCAAGGCGGCCGAGCTCGCGGGCCTGTCGCACTACGCGACCGTGAGCCTGCGAGAGGAGATCGACGGCCTGTCGAGCCTGCTCGGCCTCATGTCCGAGAACGAGATCACCACAGACGAGATAGCCCGAGCGCTGAAGGAGCTGGAAAACGATGGCAGCATCGCGCGGTAACCATGAGCGGACCTCCTGGCCCAAGCGGGCCGTCGTCACGGCGGGCATGCCCTACGGCAACAAGCCGCTGCACTTCGGCCACATCGCCGGCGTGTTCGTGCCGGCCGACGCCTTCGCGCGCTTCCTGCGCGACCGCATCGGCGCGGCCAACGTGCGCTTCATCAGCGGCACCGACTGCTTCGGCTCGCCCATCAACGAGGGCTACCGCAAGCTCGTGGAGGCCGGCGAGTTCGACGGCACCATCGAGGAGTACGTGCTCAACAACCACGCCGCCCAGAAGGCGACGCTCGACTCCTACGGCATCAGCCTGGACATCTACGAGGGCTCCAACATCGGCCACTCCGGCGACGTGCACCAGCTCATCAGCGAGAAGTTCATCGAGAAGCTGCACGAGAACGGCCACTTGCAGCGCCGCAGCACGCTTCAGTTCTACGACCCCGAGGCGAAGACGTTCTTGAACGGCCGCCAGGTGGTCGGGCGCTGCCCCGTGCAGGGCTGCAAGTCCGAGCACGGCTACGCCGACGAGTGCGACCTGGGGCACAGCTACGCGCCGGAGGACCTCATCGCGCCGAAGTCGTCCCTCACGGGCGTCGAGCCCGAGATGCGCCCGGTGGAGAACTGGTACTTCGACCTGCCCGCGTTCGCGGAGTTTTTGCGCGCGCACGTGGAGGCGCTCGAGGCCAACCCGGACGTGCGCGCCATCGTGCCGCAGGCCATCAAGGAATTCCTGGCCCCGCCGGTCGTCTACATCAAGAACGACGCGCGCGAGGCGTACGAGGCCGTGGCCGCCGACCTGCCGGCCCACGAGCTGCGCGAACCTGAGAAGGGCAAGCAGAGCTTCGAGATCGAGTTCGCCGACATCGACGCGCGCGACGCGGCCCGCGAGGTGCTCGGGCGCGCGGGCATCCGCTTCCGCACCGGCAAGGCGCTCGTGCCGTTCCGCATCACGGGCAACATCGAGTGGGGCGTGAAAGCCCCGGTCATCGACGGGCTCGAGGGGCTCACCGTGTGGTGCTGGCCCGAGAGCCTGTGGGCGCCCATGTCGTTCACCATGGCCGTGAACGACCAGCGGGGCATGCCGCGGGGCAGCTGGCGCGACTGGTGGTGCTCGAAGGACGCCGAGGTGTTCCAGTTCATCGGCCAGGACAACCTGTACTTCTACGGCGTGGCGCAGCCGGCCCTCATCGAGGCGCTGCGCCCCGGCGACATCCTCGCGCCCGGCGTGACGGAGAACCCCATCCGCCAGACCACGCTCGTGGCCAACCACCACATCCTGTTCGGCGACAAGAAGGCCTCGTCGTCGGGCGCCGTGAAGCCGCCCACGGCCGACGAGCTTCTGGACCACTACACCGTCGAGCAACTGCGCGCGCACTTCCTGGCGCTCGGGCTGGACCAGAAGTCGGTGGGCTTCAAGCCCAAGCCCTACCTGGCCACCCCCGAGGAGCTGGCCGACACGCGCGTGGCCGACCCGGTGCTCAAGGAGGGCGCGCTGCTCACCAACGTGTTCAACCGCCTGGCCCGCAGCTGCTTCTACGAGGCGCAGAAGAACTTCGAGGGCTACCTGCCGCTCGGCGAGGTGAGCGGGGATGTGGTGGAGAAGGCCCACGCGACGCTGGCCGCCTACGACGCCACGATGCGCCGTGCGGAGCTGCATACCATCATGTCCATCATGGACGAGTTCATCCGCTGGGCGAACAAGCGCTGGACCGACGGCATCCGCGAGGCGGAGCTCGCCGGCGACGACGAGGCGCGCCGCCAGGTGCTCGTGGACTCGTTCTACCTCCTGCGCGTGGCGACGCTGCTCATGCACCCCGTGGTGCCCTCCGGCGCGGAGAAGATCTGCGACTACCTGAGCTTCGAGTTCGACGAGTTCTTCAGCTGGAACTACGACTTCGAGGACGTCGACGAGCTGTGCAGCGCCGGCGAGCTGGCCGAACGCCGCCACCGCATCCGCGAGCTGCCGCCCCGCTTCGACTTCTTCGAGAAGCACCCGAGCCAGTACAAGTGACGCGAAAGGCGCGCATGCTTCACGTAGACATCTTCACCGACGGCGCGGCTCGCGGGAACCCCGGCCCCGGCGGCTACGGCGCGGTCATGCGCTTCGTCGACCGCAACGGCCGCGTGCATGAGAAGGAGCTCTCGCAGGGCTTCGAGCGCACCACCAACAACCGCATGGAGCTCCTCGGCGTGATCGCGGCCTTCGAGGCGCTCAAAAGCCCCTGCGACATCACGCTCTACTCCGACTCGCAGTACGTGGTGAACGCCTTCAACCAGCACTGGGTGGACGGCTGGCTCAAGCGCGGCTGGAAGAACGCCAAGAAGGAGCCCGTGAAGAACGTCGATCTGTGGAAGCGCCTGCTCGCGGCGAAGCGGCCGCACCAGGTGGAGTTCGTGTGGGTGAAGGGCCACGCGGGCCACGCGGAGAACGAGCGCTGCGACGAGCTGGCCACGGCCGCGGCCGACGGCGAGGGCCGCGTGCGCGACGAGGGCTTCGAGCGCGCAGGCGGCATGCTGTAACCTCCGGTTGAGGCCTGCGCCGCTGTGCCGGCATCGTGGCTGATGGGAGGCGTGTCGATCGTGTAGTGATCGGCTCACGCTTCGGAAACGCCCGGCCTGTTCTGCTACACTGGACGCCAGCACGCACACGCATCGAACGCACGTGGAGGTACCTCGCATGCAGAAGCCCGTTTCCCTCGCCCGCCCCTTCGGCATCCTGGCGATACTCGCCGCCATCCTCATGGCGGCCGTTCTCGTCGCCCCGACGCCGGCGCACGCCGACCCGTCGTCCGCCGAGAAGCGGGCCGAGGCGCAGGCCGCGCTCGCGACCCTCGACTCCATGCAGTCGACGCTCGAGCAGGCGGCGGACGCCTACGACGAGGCCCTCGCCGCGCAGGCCGAGGCGGAGGCGAACCGCGACGAGGCCCAAGGGCGCATCGACGAGGCCAGCGCGCAGATCGCCGACGTGCAGGAGCGCCTCGCGGCGCGCGCGAGCAGCATGTACCGCACGGGCGGCAGCTCGTTTCTCGACCTTCTGCTGGGCTCGGCCACCTTTCAGGAATTCGCCACCAACTGGGACCTGCTCAACGCCGTGAACCGCAACGACGCCCAGCTCGTGCAGCAGGCGAAGGATCTGCGCGCCGAGATCGAGGACCAGCAAGCGACGTATGCCGAGCAGGCGCGCGTGGCCGCCGATAAGGCCGACGAGGCCAAGCGCAAGAAGGACGAGACGGCCTCCACCATAGCCGCCATGCAGGCCACCTACGACGGCTTGGACGCCGAGGCCGCCGCGCTGCTCGAGCAGGAGCGCGAGGCCCAGCGCGCCGCCGAGGAGGCGCAGGCGCAGTCCGTCGTCGAGGCCGCCATCGAGCAGGCCGAACGCGACAACGGCAACGGCAACGGCGACACGTCGGATCCCAGCCCCGCCCCGAGCCCGTCGCCGGCTCCCGAGCCCTCCTACAACGAGCCCATCGCCGGCTCGGTGGTGGAGCGCGCCTACAGCCAGATCGGCAAGGCCTACGGCTACGACGACCCGAGCTACGGCGCCGGGCCCTCCGCGTACGACTGCTCCGGGTTCGTGTCGTTCTGCCTGAGCGGCAGCTACTCCCGCATGGGAAGCACGCTCACGTTCCTTGCCTGGCCCCGCGTGGACAACCCGCAACCCGGCGACGTGGCCGTGAACGAGGGCCACTGCGGCATCTACGTGGGCGGCGGCATGATGGTGCACGCGTCCACCTACGGCGTGGGCGTCATCGAGGGGCCCGTGCAGGCCGGCATGGTGTTCGTGCGCCCGTAGCGGGTCGCGCGGGGCCTAGCGCACGGCGGCCTTGATGAGCGAGCGCAGCTCGTCGATGCCCGTGCCCTTCTCCGACGAGGTGACCACCACGGGCACGTCGGTTGCGAGGCGCAGCTGCTTTCTGATGGCGGCCTTCTGCTTCATCTGCTGCTGGCGCGAGAGCTTGTCGGCCTTCGTGAGCGCCACGGCGAAGGGCAGCTCGGCCTCCTGGAGGAACGCCACCATGTTCTCGTCGAGGGCCGACGCCGCGTGGCGGATGTCCACGAGCGACACCACGAGCGCGAGCGCGCGGTCCTGGCTGAAGTAGCCCTCGATGAGCTCCGACCAGCGCTCCTTCTCCGATTTCGACACCTGGGCGTAGCCGTATCCCGGCAGGTCGACGAAGCGCACGCCGTCGCACGCGAAGAAGTTGATCGTGGCCGTCTTGCCGGGCGTCTGCGACACCTTCGCCAGGCCCTTGCGGTTGAAGAGCTTGTTCAGAAGCGACGACTTGCCCACGTTCGAGCGCCCGGCGAAGGCGATCTCGGGCAGGGTGGAGGCCGGCAGCTGCGACGAGACGCCGAACGAGCGCTCGAAGGCCACGTTGTTGATGTTCATGCGCGATGCTCCTTAGCGGGGCGGGGGACGATGCAGCGTCCATGGTACCCGAAAAGCCCCGCGCGGGGAGCGTGAACCTCCCGAACCCCACCCGAGCTACGCACGGCCGGCCTTGCGCGGGAGGCGCGGTGCAATGTGCGCGAGTTATGCACCCTTGCGGAGCGGAAAAGGCCCGGAAAATGCAATGTCGTCGAGTTATGCACCCCTTCGGAAGCCGTTTTCGAGAAATGGCGCGTGGCAGGGAATGGCCGACCTGGGGTTTTTCTGCGGACCGATTCCGCTTCGCTTCCCAAAGGGCGCGTTTTCCCGCGCGCAGGGGTGCATAACTCGCCTACATTGCAGGGCAGGGCCGAACCCGACCCTCCTCGAGCCCGCACGCACGTGTGGATATTCGAGAAGCGCTTGCAATCCCTTCGCGCTGTGGTAAGATTCAACGGTTTCTAATTACGCATGCTCGCGCGACCCGCTCCGCCAGTGGCCAACCGAAAAAGGCTGCGGAGTCCGGGGATGACCGCGGGCAGAGGACTAACGAATGGAGAGAGTCATGACGAAAGTCAGCATCAAGACGCTGCTCGACGCGGGCAGCCACTTCGGCCATCAGACGCGCCGTTGGAACCCCAAGATGAAGCCGTACATCTTCGGCAGCCGCGGGGACATCTACATCATCGACCTCAAGCAGACGCTCGTGGGCCTCGACCAGGCGTACACGTTCGTGTCCGAGCTGGCCAAGAAGGGCGGCACCGTGCTGTTCGTGGGCACGAAGAAGCAGGCCCAGGAGGCCGTGGCCGACGCCGCCAACAAGTGCGGCATGCCCTACGTGAACGCCCGCTGGCTCGGCGGCATGCTCACGAACTTCGTCACCATCCGCTCGCGCGTGACCCGCATGGAGGAGCTCGAGGCCATGGAGGCCGACGGCCGCATGGCGGTGCTGCCGAAGAAGGAGCAGATCCTGCTGCGCAAGGAGCTCGGCAAGCTGCAGACCAACCTCAACGGCATCCGCAACATGAAGCGCACGCCCGACGCCATCTTCGTCATCGACACGAACCGCGAGGCCATCGCCATCCATGAGGCCCGCCGCCTCTCCATCCCCGTGGTGGGCACGCTCGACACCAACTGCGACCCGGATGACGTCGATTTCGGCATCCCGGCCAACGACGACGCCATCCGCTCCGTGCGCCTGCTTGCCGACTTCGTGGCCGACGCCGTCGTGGCGGGCGTGGGCGTGCCGGTGACGGCCGCCGAGATGGGCGCCGAGGCCGAGGCCGCTGCCGCTCCTGCCGAGGCCGCCGCTCCGGCCGCTGCCGAGGCTCCGGCCCCCGAGGCCGCCCCTGCCGCCGAGGCTCCCGCTGCCGAGGCTGCCGCTCCGGCCGCCGAATAGCCCTACGAACACCACCGTTTTTGCTGCGGGACCGCGCGTCCCGCCGAGAGAAAGGAACACCGTGGCTGAGATCACCGCTTCCCTGGTCAAAGAGCTCCGCGAGATGACCGGCGCCGGCATGATGGAGTGCAAGAAGGCGCTCGTCGAGGCCGAGGCCGATCTCGAGAAGGCCGTCGACGTCCTGCGCACCCGCGGCCTGGCCGCCGTCGCCAAGAAGGCCGGCCGCGCCACCAACGAGGGCACCGTCATGGCCATCGTCTCCGACGACGCCGCCAGCGGCGCCGTCGTGGAGCTGAACTGCGAGACCGACTTCGTGGGCATGAACGACAAGTTCAAGGCCTACGCCGAGAAGATCGCCAAGGCCGCGCTCGCCGCCAAGCCCGCCGACCTCGAGGCCCTCAAGGCCGCCGACGCCGAGGGCGAGACCGTGGAGGCCGTCGTGACCGACGCCATCCACACGCTCGGCGAGAACATCCAGCTGTCCCGCTTCGCGGTGGCGGAGGGCGGTGCCGTGTCGTCCTACATCCACGGCGGCGGCAAGATCGGCGTGCTCGTGCAGTTCGACGTGCAGGGCATCGACCCCGCGTCCGCCGAGTTCAAGGCCTTCGGCCGCGACGTGGCCATGCAGGTGGCCGCCGCCTCGCCGGTGTCCGCGACCCGCGAGTCCGTCGACCCGGCCGTGGTGGAGCACGAGAAGTCCATCTACATGGCGCAGGCCGCCGAGTCCGGCAAGCCCGAGGCCATCCAGGAGAAGATGGCCGTCGGCCGCCTGGAGAAGTTCTTCAAGGAGAACGTGCTCACCGAGCAGGCTTACGTGAAGAACCCCGACCAGACCGTGGCCGACTACACCGCCGAGACGGCGAAGAGCCTCGGCGGCGAGATCAAGATCGTCGACTTCAAGCGCTTCGTGCTGGGCGAGTAGTCCGTCCCGCCAGCCGTTCTGCTTTCGTTGTGAAGGCCCGCCTTGCGCGGGCCTTCGCTTTCTATAATGGACCGACGACGAACCGCACGCGCCGCTACGCGTGTTTCATAGGCGAGGACAGGCCCGCGTCCGGGCCCGGAGGGGTTTTCATGGCTGAAGAGATCATCATCGTGCAGGGCACCAACACGCTGGCCGGAGAGGTGTCCGTGTCGGGCGCGAAGAACTCCGCCCTCAAGCTCATCGCGGCCGCGCTGCTCGGCCGGGGGCGCACGCTCATCCGCAACGTCCCGCTCATCTCGGACATCGAGATCATGTCGGAAGTGCTGCGCTGCCTCGGCGCCACGGTGGAGCGCGACGGGCACACCCTCGTCGTGGACACCGGCGCGGTGGAGGAGCACGAGACGCCCTACGAGCTCGTGTCCAAGATGCGCGCGAGCATCTCGGTGCTCGGCCCGCTCATCGGGCGCTTCGGGCGCGCCCGCGTCGCCATGCCGGGCGGCTGCCAGATCGGCGCCCGCAAGATCGACATGCACCTCGTGGGGCTCGAGGCCATCGGCGTCACGTTCGCCATGGACCACGGCTTCCTGGAGGCGGAGACGCCTGAGGGTCTGCGCGGCGCGCACGTCGTACTCGACTTCCCGAGCGTCGGCGCCACGGAGAACCTGCTCATGGCCGCCGTCGTGGCCGAGGGGACGACGGTCATCGAGAACGCCGCGCGCGAGCCCGAGATCGTCGACCTCGCCAACATGCTCGTCGCCATGGGCGCGCGCGTGGAGGGCGCCGGCTCGGCCATCATCGAGGTGGAGGGCGTCGCCTTAGACGAGATGCATCCCTGCGAGCACACCACGGTGGGCGACCGCATCGAGGCGGGCACGTTTTTGGCCGGCGGCGCGCTCACGGGCGGGCCGGTCACCGTGCGCGGCATCGACCCGTCGTATCTGCGCGTGGCCCTCATGAAGCTCTCGTCCATGGGCTGCGACGTTCAGACGGGCGAGGACTGGGTCACCGTCTCGCGCACGCGCCCGCTCGAGCCCATCGACATCCAGACGCTGCCGCACCCTGGCTTCCCCACGGATCTGCAGGCCCAGTTCATGCTGCTCGCGGCGCGTGCCGACGGCATGTCGGTCATCACGGAGAACGTGTTCGAGAACCGCTTCATGTTCGCCAGCGAGCTCATGCGCATGGGCGCCGACATCGCCATCGAGGACCACCACGCCCTCGTGCGCGGCGTGGACGTGCTGCAGGGCGCCGACGTGTCCTCCACCGACCTGCGCGCCGGCGCGGCCCTCGTGCTCGCGGGCATCGGGGCCGAGGGGGAGACGCGCGTGCACAACATCGGGCACATCGACCGCGGCTACGAGGACTACGTGGGCAAGCTGGCCTCGCTCGGCGCCGACGTCGTGCGCACGACGGTCGGCGAGCCGTCGGGCCGCTGAGGGACGTTCGCATGCCGAACCACCGCAAGAAGGGCTTCACGGCGACGCAGTCGAAGCTCACCTCCCGCCGCCTACGCTCGGCGACGGTCGGCACGCACGTGCCGCGCCGCTCCCACCAGGGCATGAACGGCGCGTCCATGGGGTTCTCGAGCCCGCGCAAGCAGAAGCGCGCCGCCCGCGGCTACGTGGACACCATCCTGCCCTCCACGTCCACCCGCGAGAGCTCCTCGCAGTACTCCCGGCGCGTGAGCAGGCGCGAGTTCACCGACGAGGTGCGCCGCCGCGCGCGGGTGCGCCGTATCGTCGTGGCCGCCGCGTGCCTGGCCGTCGCGCTCTGCGCCGCCGCGATCGTGGGCGCGGCCACGTTCTTCGGGTCGCTCGACGCCAAGATGTCGCTCGGGGACTCCGACGCGTCCTCCGCGCTCGTCGCGGCGAAGTCGGGCGAGCCGTTCTACGCGCTCGTGGCCGCCGACCTGGACGAGGCGGGCGTCGCCGGCGGCGTGCCCGGCCCCGACGCGCTCGCGCTCGTGCGGGTGGACCGCACGGCCCGCACGGCCACCGTCGTGTCGATCCCCGCGACGCTGCAGGTGGCGCTCAAGGACGGCGAGCCCCACCAGCTGCGCGACGCGGCGGCCGAAGGGGACGCCTCGCTCGTGTCCGCGGCGGCCTCGTTCGCCGGCGTGAGCGTATCCCACCTGGTCAAAGTCGATGCGGCGGGTGTGATGCGCCTCGTCGACGCGGTGGGGGGCGTGGAGGTGGACGTCGCCGAGGAGGTGGACGACCCGACGGCGGGCGACGTGTACCTTCCCGCCGGCCGCCAGCAGCTCGACGGCCGCAGCGCGCTCACGCTCCTGCGCGCGTCGAACTTCGAGGGCGGCCTGGAGCGGCAGGCGGCCAACCAGCGCTCCGTGCTCTCGGCGCTCTCCGTGAAGCTGTTCGGCGACGGCACGCTCGGCTTCCTCGCGCTGTTCGACGGCCTCGACGGCGCGTTCAAGACCGACGTGGGCGCCGCCGACGCGCTCTCGCTCGCCGACGCGCTGCGCGGCATGGACGAGGCCGCGGTGCGCGGCGCGCTCGTGCCGGGGTACGAGACGGAGCGTGACGGCACCGCGTTCTATATGGCCTCGTCGGACGCGTGGACGGCCATGATGGAACTCGTGGAGGCGGGGGAGGACCCCGTGGTCGAGGAGCAGGCGCCCCTCGTCGATCCGGCCAGCTTCACCATCACCGTGCGCAACGGCTCGGACATCGCGGGCGGCGCGGCCCAGCTCGCGGCCACGCTGGGCGATCGCGGCTTCGACGTGACCGAGACGGGCAACACCGACGTGTACGCCGCCTACGACGAGACGCTCATCGTGTACAACGACGACAAGTTCGAGGGCGCCGCGCAGACGGTGGTGAATGCGCTCGGGTTCGGGCGCACGGTGCCGGGCAGCGGCTTCTACACGTTCGAGACCGACGTACTCGTCGTGCTCGGCAAGGACTGGAAGCCCACGGCGTAGCGCGCCGCAACCGCATTCTGTCCGCTTTTCGCGGGCGCTGCGAACGCGGCGCGCGCCCTGTGGTAGAATCGGCACCTGAAAACAACCATTTCGGAGAAGGGAAGATACTATGGTGGAGAAGAACGACGTGGCGGCCGTGCTCGAGCTCATCCGCCCGAGCCTGCAGGCCGACGGCGGCGACGTGCGCCTCGTGGACGTGGACGCGGACGGCGTGGTGTCCGTGGAGCTGCAGGGCGCCTGCAAGGGCTGCCCGATGTCGCAGATGACGCTGGCCAACGGCGTCGAGCGCATCCTCAAGGAGCGCGTGCCCGGCGTGACGAAGGTCGTCCCCGCGGACCTGTAGGAGGCGGCGATATGGCGCAGTGTTGGGAGCGCCGCGGCTGCGACGAGGAGATGAGGTCGCGCTGCCCGCACAACGTACCCGGCGAGCCGTGCCCTGCCGACTGCCGGTTCGCGGCCTGCGTGCGCGACACGCACGTGGTGTGCCAGGACTTCAACGTCCTGCTCAATCCCGCGCGCGACTACGACGCGGCGGTCAAGGAGGTGTGCCGCTTCTGCGAGCACTTCCTCGAGAACGGCCCCGATGTGGCCGATCGCAAGGACGACGGCCCGGCGCGTCAAGGCAACCCGAACCGGTTTTTGCTGTAAGAAGAGCGGCCGCCCCCGGGCGGCCGCTCTGCGCTGGACGTGACGTCCCGTCTCACCCGCCGCCCGCATTCGCGGGAGCGCGTGCGGTGGGTTCTGCTACAATGGGGGAAAGGAAGCGAGCCGGCGAGCGAAGGAGCGTGAGACGATGAGTTATGGCGTGACGTGCCCCGCATGCGGCGAGAACGGCCTCGACGTGTGCCGCTACGACTCCATGCTCGTGGTGAGCGCCGACCTCGCCATGTTCACGCTGCGCTGCCCCCGATGCGGCGCAACCGTGTCCAGCATGCAGCATATCCCGCAGAAGCTGCGCGACGAGGTCCGCTTCGCCGCCATCGAGGTGGGTGCGGGAATGGGTTCGGACTAGGGGTTCCGCCGCTGTTCTTGCCGGCGGAGCCGTTTTTTCTCGCGAAGGAACGACATGCTCAACGACATCTACCAGTCCCTCGATCCCGTCGCGTTCTCGGCGGGGCCCTTCGCCGTGCGGTGGTACGGCATCGCCTACGTGCTCGGCTTCGTGTGCGCGGCCCTCGTCATCTGGCGCGTCGCCCGCCGCTGGCGCGTGCGCGTGGACGTGGACTCGCTGCTCACCATCATGTTCTGCGTCATCATCGGCGTGATCGTGGGCGGGCGCCTCGGCTACGTGCTCTTCTACGGCGACGGCTTCTACCTGGCCCATCCCGAGAAGATCCTCGCGTTCAACGAGGGCGGCATGAGCTTCCACGGCGGGCTCATCGGCGCGCTTCTGGCCGGCATCGTGGCGGCCAGGTTCACGAACATCCCGTACCTCACGCTGGCCGACCTCGGCTGCATCGGCGCGCCTCTGGGCCTGCTGTTCGGCCGCCTGGCGAATTTCGTGAACGGCGAGCTGTGGGGCGCGCCCACCGACGCGGCCTGGGGCGTGGTGTTCGGCGGCGCGGCGGGCACGATGCCGCGGCATCCCTCGCAGCTCTACGAGGCGCTTCTGGAGGGCGTCGTCATCTTCGCCGTGCTCTACCTGCTCTCGCGCAAGCAGCCGCCTCGGCCGCGCGGCACGTTTCTGGGCCTGTTCCTCGTCATGTACGGCAGCTTCCGCTTCCTCGTGGAGTTCGTGCGCGAGCCCGACGTGCAGCTGGGGTATCTGTGGGGCGGCTGGCTCACCATGGGGCAGCTTCTGTCGGTGCCGCTCATCCTGGTGGGCGCGGGCGTGCTCGTTTATGCGCTTGTCGTGAAAAAGCCGCAGCAGGGCCTTCCAGAAATGCAACAGAGTGAGTAACATATACGCGAACGACCGAACGAACCGATTCACGCAAACGATGAAGGGGGAACTCCCATGGATCTGAAATTCTACCGCTGCGCCCACTGCGGCAACGTCGCCATCAAGCCGTTCGACGCCGGGGTGCCCATGATGTGCTGCGGCGAGCAGATGGCCGAGCTCACCGCCAACACCACCGATGCCGCGCTCGAGAAGCACGTGCCGGTGGTGCGCGTCGACGGCGCGAACGTGCACGTCGAGGTGGGAAGCGTGCTGCATCCCATGACGCCGGAGCACTACATCACGTTCATCTGCCTGGTCACGAAGAGCGGCTACCAGATCCGCGAGCTCACCCCGGAGGACGCCCCCGTGGCCGACTTCGCCCTGGCCGAGGGCGACGAGGCGCTCAAGGTGTACGAGTACTGCAACCTCCACGGCCTCTGGGTCGCCGAGGTCTAGGCGCTCCGCTCCAACCGACGCACGACGCGCCCGTCCCGCCTCGCGGGGCGGGCGCTTTCACGTGGGGGCCGATAACGCCGACGCCTCTCACGCACGCGCCCCGCCGGGGCGGAAGGGCGGGGCGCTCCCTTCGGCATCCGCCTTTGGAGCTTGCGTCGGGACGGCCGGATGCGGGCGGGCCCCATGCTACAATCGTCCCGTGAATCGAAGCGCGCGCGGCCGCCCGGCCCGGCGCGCGGCCGCCGCAGACGGGAGGACGTCATGGGATTTCTCGATAACGCACAGGAGATGCTGGACAAGGGCGTGTCGGTTGCGAAGGGCGCCGTGTCGGGCGTGGCGGTGGAGCAGCAGGCGTTCGCGAAGGCGTTCGTGCGCTTGTGCGCCGACGGCTACGCGCAGGGCTGGCACGAGGGCAACGGCGGCAACCTGTCGTACCGCCTGAAGCCCGAGGACGTGGCGTCGTGCCGCTCGTTCTTCTACGACAACCCGAGCTCCTGGGTGCCGCTGGGCGCGCAGGCCGACAACCTGCGCGGCGAGTTCTTCATGGTCACGGCCGCCGGCGCCCACCTGCGCGCCGTGCCGCTCGACCCGGACGCCGCGGCCGGCATCGTGGAGGTGAGCCCGGCGGGCGACGCGTGGCGCATCGTGTGGGGCTTCAAGGACGGCGCGGTGCCCACGAGCGAGTTCGCGAGCCACGCGGCCGTCCATTCCGTGCGCAAGGAGGTCACCGGCGGCGCCGATCGCGTGCTCTACCACGCGCATCCCGCCGACGTCGTGGCGCTCACGAGCGTGCTGCCGCTCGATTCGCGCACGTTCACGCGCACGCTGTGGAAGGTGCTCTCCGAGGGTATGGTCGCGTTCCCGCGCGGGCTGGGCGTCGTGCCCTGGATCGTGCCGGGCGGCCCCGAGATCGCGCGCGCCACGGCAGACGCGATGCGCGGGTTCGACGCGTGCGTGTGGGCGCATCACGGCGCGTTCTGCCCCGGCCACACCTTCGACGCCGCCTTCGGCCTCATGCAAGCCATCGCGAAGGCCGCGTCCGTCTACGCGACGGCGCGCGCGATGAACGGCGGCGACGGCGAGCTTCCCAACATGATCCCCGACGAGGGGCTGCGCGGCATCGCCGAGGCCTACCGGCTGCCCGTGAACGAATCGTTTCTGGCGTAAGGCCCGGCAAAAGACGGGGAAGGGGGGCCTATGGCCCGAAGGACGAAGATCGTGTGCACGCTGGGTCCTGCGGTCGACGACGAGGAGGCGCTCGAGGCGCTGATCGGGGCCGGCATGGACGTGGCGCGCCTCAACTTCTCGCATGGCACGCACGACGAGCACCGCGCGCGGATGGAGCGGCTGCGGCGGGTGCGGGAGCGCCTGGATCTGCCGTGCGCCATCCTGCTGGACACGCGCGGGCCGGAGATCCGCACGGGCCCCCTGGCCGGCGGCGCCCCGGTGCGCCTCGAGGAGGGTGCCGAGCTCGTGCTCGTCGAGCGCGACGTGGAGGGCACGGCGCGCCTCGTCTCGCAGTCGTGCGCGGGGCTCTCGCGCGCGGTTTCGCCCGGCACGTCCATCCTCGTGGACGACGGCCTCATCGAGCTGCGCGTGGAGGGCGTGGACGGCGCCGACATCCGCTGCACCATGATGAACGCGGGCGAGCTGGGTGAGCGCAAGTCGGTGAACCTGCCCGGCACCGCGGTGCCGCTGCCCGTGATGACCGAGCAGGATCGCGCCGACCTCCTGTTCGGCATCGGGCAGAAGGTGGACTTCGTGGCCGCCTCGTTCGTGCGTGATGCCGAAGGAGTGCGCGCCATCAGGCGTTTCTTGGACGAGAACGGCGGGGCGGGCATCATGCTCGTCGCCAAGATCGAATGCTCGGAGGCCGTGGAGGACTTCGACGCCATCCTCGAGGCGTCCGACGGCATCATGGTGGCGCGCGGCGACCTGGGCGTTGAGGTGGCCCCCTACCTCGTGCCGCACATCCAGAAGGAGATCATCCGCGCGTGCAAGCGCGCCTCGAAGCCGGTGATCACGGCCACGCAGATGCTCGAATCGATGGTGCGCAACCCGCGCCCCACGCGCGCCGAGGTGGGCGATGTGGCCAACGCCGTGTACGACGGCACCGACGCGGTCATGCTGTCGGGCGAGACGGCGATGGGCGCGTATCCCGTCGAAGCCGTGCGCGTGATGGCGCGCGTGGCCGAGGCGAGCGAGCCCTACCTCTACGACGAGGCTGCGCCCGACCGCAGCCGCGTGCACGCCCGGGTGTCGCTGGCCGTGGGGATGGCCGCCGTGCAGACGGCCGAGACGCTGGAGGCCGCCTGCATCGTGGCGCCCACGATGTCGGGGCGGACGGCGCGCCTCATGTCCAACCTGCGCCCGCGCGTGCCCGTCTTCGCCGTCACGCCGAACGCGCGCGTCATGCGCCAGCTGCAGCTGAGCTGGGGCGTCACCCCCATGCTGGGCGACGTGCAGGGCGACATGCGCCACATCATCGACGACGCGCGGGAGGCCGTCGTGCGCCGCGGGCTGGTGAAGCCCGGCGACGTGGCCGTGCTCACGGTGGGCGATCGCTCCACGAGCCCCGTGGAGCCCGGCATCGCGCGCGGCGAGGACGAGGCCGTGGCCACGAACGCCCTCTACGTCGTGCAGGTGCATGCCGAGGGCGAGGACGTGGACCGCTTGTGACCGTCGCAACTTGCATTCGCCCGCGAGATGTGGCGCAGGCCCAGCATGGCGGGTTTCCGCAGCAGTGAAATTCTGCGGAATCTCGTTCGCTTCGACGCGGACTGTGCTATAGTGCAAAGGCTTGTCTTCGCCTTGGTCGGAAACCAAGGCCCGTAAAGGAGAACCAGAAATGAAACAGGGAATTCATCCGGAGTACGTGGAGTGCACGGTGAAGTGCAGCTGCGGCAACACCTTCACCACCATGTCCACGAAGTCGGAGCTGAAGATCGACATCTGCAACGTGTGCCATCCGTTCTACACCGGCCAGCAGCGCTTCGTCGACACCGGCGGGCGCGTGCAGCGCTTCGCCGACAAGTTCGGCAGCGCGAAGGACGTCGTGGCCGAGCGCGAGGCCGCGAAGAAGGCCGCGAAGGCCGCCGCCGTCGCCGAGGCCGAGGCCAAGAAGAAGGCCGAGCGCGAGGCGAAGGCCGCCGAGAAGGCCAAGCGCGCCGAGGAGTTCGCGAAGAAGGCCGAGCGCGACGCCGCCAAGGCTGCCGCCGCCGAGGCCGAGGCCGCTGCCGAGGAAGCCGCCCCCGAGGCGACTCCCGAGGAGGCCGCCGCCGTCGACGCCCTCGTCGAGGAGGCTCCGGCCGCCGAGTAGCCCTCGGATCGCACTTTTCTCGCACGAACGACGAACGCCCGGCATCGCGCCGGGCGTTCGCTGCGTTCAGGGACGGTTTTCGGGGCCGTTCGCCCTACGCCAACGGACGCGCGTGGGGCGCGATCTCCTGGAACTCGGCCTCGGAGAGATCGTAGCCGTAGAACGTCTTGAAGTAGCCTGCCGTCACGTCGTACATATCGTCGCTGTACTGGTCGGGGTACAGAAGGCGCGGCAGCCACTGCATGCCGAGCACCTGGTTCACGGTGGGCGGGTTGTTGAGCCAGCACCATGGCGTGCCCGGCACTTCGTACACCTGGCCGTTCTTCACGGCGTCCAGGTCGGCGAAAGCCGCGTCCGTGGCCACGGAGCTGTAGATGCTTCCCTCCTGGAACAGGATGACCTGCGGGTTCCAGAGTGCCAGCTGCTCCAAGCTTATCTCCACGCCGCTTCCGCTGCCGCTCACCTTGCCCAGGTCGGCCACGTTGTCAGCCACGAGGTCCACCACCTGGCCCTGGTAGGAATTCTTCGCGATGGTGTTCGTTCCCTTGTCGCCCAGAAGGTACGCCACCTGCGCGCGCTCGCTTTCGGGGATCTTCGCCATGGTGGCAACCGTCTCATCGTAGGCCTTCTTGCAGTAGTCGGAAAGCTCCGCGCCGCGCTCCTCCATGCCCAAAAGCTCGCCGAGCTTCTCGTAGGCGGCTCCGTAGTCCTCCATCTTCGTCTCCACCATCACCACGGGGATGCCCAGCTGCGTTTGCAGCGTGTCCAGGTCCTCCGCGATGCCCTCCTTCAGCTCGCCGGTGTCGATGAGTATCTGTGCGCCGGAGGCGGCCACGGCCTCCTTGTTCAGGTCGCCCTTCGAGCCGAACGCCGCGCCCGTCACGGGCAGGTTGGCGTAGTCGGCGCCCAGGTACTTCGCCTGGTCGTCGGTGAGCTCGGTGGAGATGGTCACCATCTTCTCGGGCGCCATGGTGAGTAGGATCTGGGTGGCGGTGTGGCCGGCGGGGGCGATCCTGTCTATCTGCGCGGGCACCTCCACGGTGCGGCCCGCCGAATCCGTGAACGTGCGGGTCTCGCTCGCGGCCGGCTGCTCGGCCTGGGCGGCGCCGTCGCCGGCGGGGGCGGCGTCCTGCTGCGGCTGGCTCTGCGCGCAGCCGCCCAGCGCGAACGCCAGCCCCAGGCATGCCGCGCACGCCGCCAAACGCAACGACCAGGCCTTTCTCGTGCTCATCTTCCCTCCCATGGAACCTTCCTTCCTCTTTTGGCCCTTTTGGGCCCTATCGCTTGATCTCGCGCACGGGCACGCACACGCGCACCTTGTCGCCGTATAGGGAATTGACCTCCACGTCCACGTCGTAGATGGTGCTCACCAGCTCCTTGGTGATGACGTCCTTGGGGTCGCCGAACGCGTGGACGCGGCCGTCGTTGAGCACGAGCGTCTGGTCGGCGTAGAGGAACGCCTGGTCGGGCTGGTGCGTAGACTGGATGATGCTCATGCCCTCGCGCGCCAGCTGTCGCACGGTGGAGAGCACGCGCACGGTGTTGCCGTAATCGAGCGCGCTCGTGGGCTCGTCCATGATGATGGTGCGGGCGTTCTGCGCCAGGGCGCGCGCGATGAGCACCAGCTGCTGCTCGCCGCCGGATATCCGGGTGTAGGGACGGTGCCCCAGATGCGCGACGCCCACGCGCTCGAGCGCCTCCCAGGCCGCTTCGACGTGCGAGCGCTTGGGCGCGCCGAACAGCCCCACGCGCCCGCCCGCGCTCATCAGCACCACGTCGAGCGCGTCGTAGTCGTAGGTGGAGGAATGCGACTGCGGGATGTAGGCGATCTCGCGCGAGCGGTCGCGGATGGAGAGCGTGCGCAGGTCCCTGCCGTTCACGCGGATGCTGCCCTTCCAGCCGCCGTTCAGGCACAGGATGCAGCGGAACAGGGTGGACTTGCCCACGCCGTTGGGGCCCAGCACGTTCACCAGCGTGTTGTCGGGGATGTGGAAGCTCACGTCGTCCAGCACGCGGTGGCTGCCGTAGGAGAACGTGAGGTGCTCGACGTCGATGCTCATAGGCGCTGCTTCTTCCGCGTGATAAGGTACAGGAAGAACGGCGCGCCCACGAACGCGGTGAGGATGCCGATGGGTATCTCGGCGGTGGCCGCCAGGCGCGCCACGTCGTCCACCACGAGTAGGAAGATGGCGCCCATGAGCATGCTGGCGGGCAGGAGCCGGCGGTAGTCGCAGCCGATGATCATGCGCGCGAAGTGGGGGATGACCAGGCCCACCCAGCCTATCATGCCCGAAACCGCCACGCTGGCCGCGGTGATGAGCGTGGCCGCGAGGATGACGATCATGCGCACGCGCCGGGCGTTCACGCCCATGGTGGAGGCCTCGTCGTCGCCCATGGTGAGCACGTTGATGCGCCAGCGCAGCGCGAACAGCACCGCGAGCCCCGCGGCCATGGGGCCCGCCGCCATGGCCAGGTCGGAGGGCTTCGCGCCGGTGAGGCTGCCCATGAGCCAGTAGGTGATGGCGGCCAGCTGGTCGGTGGGGTCGGCGATGAGCTTGGTGAACGACACGCCCGCCTGGAAGAGCGAGCTCACCATGACGCCCGCCAGCACCACGATGAGCAGGTGGTTCCCCTTCGCGCGGCTGCCCACCAAAAGCACCAGCAGCACCGCGCCGATGGACCAGGCGAACGCGGAGACGGACACGCCGAAGGCGCCGAGTCCCAGAAGGATGGCGCACGCGGCGCCGAAGGCCGCGCCCTGGCTTGCGCCCAGGATGTCGGGGGAGACGAGCGGGTTCTGGAAGGTGCCCTGGTAGGCGGCGCCCGCGGCGGCCAGGCTGCAGCCCACCATGAGCGCGAGCGCGATGCGCGGCAGGCGCACCTGGAAGAACAGGGTGGCCTGCTGGTCGGTCCAGAACGGGTCGATGGGGAAGGCGAGGCTTCCCAGCATGCCCGCGGCCTCGGCGGGGGAGATGGGGAAGCGTCCCAGCATGAGCGAGGCCAGCACGGCCAGCACCATGAGCGCAACGAGCGCTACGATGATGGCGGCGCCGCGCCGGCTGGCGCGCCGGGATGCGCAGCGCGCGGCGGCACTCCGGTCGTCGAGCCTGTCGGTTGTCGCTTCCACCGCCGCTCCCCCTTGATACTCATTCAAGGATAATGTAGGGCAAATATATCCCAAAATCAGAATATTATCAATCGAAAATAATTAAAAGGGCGCGAAAGGAGTGGGGCGTGAAGCGCGCGAGGTCTCGGCGTGCCATTGTTTCACGTGAAACATCGGGGGTTCTAGCACGGATGTTTCACGTGAAGCATCGGGACCTTCGCGGAGCGGGTCAGGTGCCGGAACGCTTCAGCATGGCCATCTGCAGCGCTTCGCCGAAGAACCGTCCTGCGCCGGTCTTCACGGCGAAGCGGGCCTTCTCCGGGTCGGCCACCACGCTGCCGGCGAGCGCCTCGGCGCCCCGCTCGAACAGGACGGGCGACATGACCACGCTCGGGCCCACCATGACGACATGCGCGTTCCGCGCGAGATCGAGCAGGCGCGGCGCGGTCTTGTTGATGAGCGTGACGCCCGTCATGAAGGCGAAGTCGGCGCTTGGCAGCACGTACTCGCAGGCGGGATCGGGCGTGTCGAGCTCGCTTGAGCAGTTGCGCTCGAGCACGGTGAGGCGGGCGTACTCGGCGATGCGCTCGACGCGGGGGAAGTGGCCGACCACCACGACCTGGGCGCCGCCTGCGGCCTCGATGCGCGGGCGGTAGAGCTCGAAGGCGTCCATCTTCCGCACGGTGCCGTCGGGCAGCTCCACCGGCTCGTCGTAGGCGGCGCCCAGGGGGTCGAGCAGCTCCGTGCGCGCGTAGAAGGCGTTGAGGGCCGCCACGCCGAGGGTCGCCTCCTCGAAGCACCACGACTTCGCGAGCTGGGCCGTCTCGCGCAGCGGCCGTCCGCGCAGGTCGCGCTTGCAGGCGCGCCGGGCGCCGCCTTTGCAGGTGAAGCTCACGCCCATGCCGCAATCGGCCTCCACGTAGGACCAATGCGTGCCCAGGCAGTAGTCGCGCACCACGGCGTCCTCGGGTATGCTGTCGATGAGGCGGTCATAGAGCTCCCACGGGGAGGAGTCGGGGTTCTGGCGGTCCATGGCGGCCCTTTCTGCCGATGATTTATCTTCGGAAGAGTATACTATGCGTTTGAGGATAATTGAGCAAGGAGAATGCGGAGGGCGGAGATGCTGTTCCTGCTAACGGGCGATGTGCAGGTGGGCAAGACGCGCTGGCTCGAGGGCCTGGCGGCGGAGCTCGCGGAGGCGGGCGTCGAGGTGGCCGGCGTGCTCGCGCCCGGCGTGTGGCGCGAGGGGGAGGGGCGGCTCGAGAAGCTCGGCATCGACAACGTGCTGCTGCCGGGAGGCGAGCGCGTCGCGTTCGCACGGCGGCGCGATCTGGCGCTTGCGGAGGGGGCGTTCGATCCCGCCAGCCAGAGCGCCGCCGCCCAGCTGGCCTGGCATATCTCCGACGACGCCCTTGCGCGGGTGAACGCGCATTTCGACGCGCTTGCGGAGGCGATGTTTCACGTGAAACAAACGTTTGCGCAAACAGATGTTTCACGTGAAACATCGGGCGCAGGGCCGGGCCTTCTGGTGGTGGACGAGCTGGGGCGGCTCGAGCTGGAGCGCGACGGCGGCCTGGCCTCGGCGACGGCCCTTCTGGCGGCGGGGCCGACGGAGCGCTTCCCGCATGCGCTCGCCGTCGTGCGTGATTGGCTGTGCCCGCGCGCCCGCGAGCGCTTCGGGGCCGCATGGGGCGGCGCGGAGGAGCTCGCGCCGGGCGAGGAGGCGCGCACGCGCGTGCGGGAGGCGCTCGGGCTGCCCGTCTGAGCGCCGTCCGCCGGCCGTTTCCGCACGGCGCTTGCATTCCTTATTGATAATGATTATCATTACGGATAGTGAAATCGAGAGCTGGGGAAAGGTGCACCATGATCGATCAGACCGCGTTCTTCAATCTGAGCTACGGGCTCTACCTTATCGGCGCGACGGACGGCGAGCGCAAGGCTGCCTGCGTCGCCAACACGTTCCAGCAGGTCACGTCCTCGCCGCTGCAGGTGAGCGTGGCGCTGAACAAGGAGAACGCCACCACCGACGTCATCCTGGACTCCGGGCGCTTCACCGTGTCGTGCCTGGCCAAGGACGCCACGATGGAGCTCATCGGCACGTTCGGCTTCCATTGCAGCACCGACGTGGACAAGTTCGCCTCGTGCGAGACGGGCCTCGACGCGGCGGGCGTGCCCTACGTGGCCGAGCAGTGCGTCGCACGCTTCTCCGTGCGCGTCGTGCAGGCGGTGAACCTGGGCACGCATATCCTCTACGTCGGCGAGGTGGAGGAGGCCGAGAAGCTGTGCCCCGGCGAGCCGATGACCTACGCCTACTACCACCAGGTGAAAGGCGGCAAGACCCCGCCGAAGGCCTCGAGCTTCCTGCCCGATGCGCCCGACGCGCCGGCGCCCGCCGCTGCCGGCGACGCGCCCAAGCCGAAGGTGGGCTGGCGCTGCACGGTGTGCGGCCATATCGAGTACGTCGACGAGCTGCCCGACGACTTCATCTGCCCCGTCTGCGGCGTGGGCAAGGACATGTTCGAGCGCGTCGAGCTGTAGTGCGAAAATGGCATAAAAGGGGACTGTCCCCTTTTATGCCATTTTACTTGTCCCAAGCGAGGAAGGCCCAGGTGACGGTGCGGGGCTCGCGTAGGCGTAGGCGCTTCTCGGGCACGCCCTTCTTGTCGGGCTCGCCGGCGCGCTCGTTCTCCATGAGGTTCGCGTCCAGCCATTCGCGCAGCCGCCCGAGGGCGGCGGCCATCGCGGGCGCGGGCGTCGTCGCGCCGCAGGAGTCCTCGGCCATGCGCGCGAACGCCTCGTAGGCCTCCTCGGCGGTGTCGAACGTGTCGGCGCGCGTGGAGTCGATGTAGGCGAGCTCCGGGCGCAGGCCCTCGTTCGCCAGGATGTTGAGGGCGTAGAGGTAGTCGTGGCCGAGCACGCTCTTGAGGCCGATGGCGGCGAGCACCCGCTCGTCGGTGCGCGGCGAGGCCCCGGTGGCCAGCGTCGCGCACACGCGGCGGCGCGCCACGTCGGTCAGGCGCAGAAGCGAATCCCTCATATCGGCCGTGGCCACCGAGCGCGAAGCCACGCACACATCGACCATCCCCGGGCGCACGCCGAGGGCGGGCCAGTCGTCCTCCCAGCTCATAAGCTTGGGGAACACGGTGGTCACGCCGTAGGCGTCCAGGTCCTCCCGCAGCCGGTCGAGCATGCCCTGCGAGAAGTCGGCCGCCACCACCTTGTGGCCGGCGAGCCCCAGCGGGATGGACAGCGCCCCCGTGCCGCAGCCCATGTCGAACACCGTCTCGCCGGGGCGGATGGCCGCCAGCTCCAGGAACCGCTCCACGTAGGGGTTCGGCGCGTCCTTGGTGGTGAACGTGCGTGCGCGCTTGTCCCAGTACGACGCGTCGTCGGGGCGGCGGCGGGCGCGCTGGAGGCGCTTCCACTCCTCGTTCCAGTCGCGGGTGGTGAGCAGCGGCTCGAAGTTCTCGTCCATGGCGTGCCTTTCGCGTGGAGGGTGCTTGAGGGCGGACGACTCGCGCCGCCATCGGCCGGTCGTTTCGGGTACCATAGTAGCGAACGAGAGCGCGGAGGGGCGCGGGAACCGCCCGATCTGCCGTAATTCTTCTTGATTGAGGAGTATGGAGCCCATGCACGTCGAACTGCTCTACCACACGCCCGATCCGGAGCGCGCCATCGCCACGGCGGCGCGCCTGTGCTACGCGCCCGTGGGCGCGGCCGAGCTCATGGAGACCATGCCCGAGGAGCGCGTGAAGAGCGTGCTCTCCACCATCATGGCCAGCGGCCACTTCTCCACGCTCGAGCACGCGAGCTACACCTTCGCCGTGGACGGCGTGTCGCGCGCGCTCACGCACCAGCTGGTGCGCCACCGCATCGCCAGCTTCAACCAGCAGAGCCAGCGCTACGTGAAGTTCGCGGACGGCGTGGCCGTGGTGAAGCCGGAGAGCATCGCGGCCGACGAGGCGACGAGCGCGCTTTTCGACGAGGCCGTGGCGAAGGCGCAGGAGGCCTACCGGGCGCTGCTGGACGCCGGCGTGCCCGCCGAGGACGCGCGCTACCTCTTGCCCAATGCCGCCGAGACGAAGATCGTCATCACCATGAACGTGCGCGAGCTGCTGCACTTCTTCTCCTTGCGCTGCTGCAACCGCGCGCAGTGGGAGATCCGCGACATGGCGCACCGGATGCTCGAGCTCGCGCGGCCCACGGCGCCGTTCGTGTTCATGGACGCCGGCGCGCCCTGCGTGCGCGGCGCGTGCCCCGAGGGCAAGATGACCTGCGGCAACCCCTATCCTCGCGTGACGAGGGGCTAGACGATGGCCGAGCAGAAGAGTGATCTGTCGCGCGCGTTCAAAGAGGACGGCGCGCTCAAGACCCACGTGGGCGGCCAGGCGCTGCTCGAGGGCATCATGATGCGCGGCAAGTACAACTGGTCGGTGGCCGTGCGCGAGCCCTCCGGCGGCATCTACGTGGAGGAGCACGACCTGGCGAGCGGCCGCGCCGGCCGCGGATGGATGCACTGGCCGCTCGTGCGGGGCTGCCGGGCGCTCGTGGAGTCGCTCGTGCTGGGCTTCAAGGCGCTCGAGATCGCCGCCGAGCATGCGTTTGCGGAAGATGAACCTGATGAGGCTGCCTGTTCTGCTCGCGAGTCCGCGGAGGGGGCCGGCACCGCCCAGTCGCTCGAACAGTCCTGCTCGCACGGACAGCCCACTGGGCTGTCCGGCTCGTGCGGAACTCGCTTGGTGGACGATGCCGACCCCCTCCGCTCCGAGGGCGCTGGGGGCTCCTTCGCTGCGGAGGGGGCGGTTTCCGACGTTGAGGGGAGCCCGATCGGCTCGCTCGCTGAGGAGGGGGGATTCTCGTGGAGGGACGACTTCGGGCGGCCGGACGCGGTGATCGATGCGCTGGGGGCGCAGACGTCGCTTGAGGTGGTGGAGGAGGCGCAGGCCGAACCCGCGCCGGCGAAGAAGTCGTTCTTGGACGAGGAGGCGGAGTTCGGGAAGAAGGAGATGGCTATCTCCATGGTGCTCGGGCTCGTGCTGGGCGTGGTGCTGTTCATCGTGGCGCCGGCGTTCATCACGAACCTCATCGTGGGCGAGTACGACCAGAACACGGTGCTCTGGAACATCGTGGACGGCCTGCTGCGCGTGGCCGTGTTCGTGTTCTACCTGTGGCTCATCGGGCGCATGCAGGACATCAAGCGCATGTTCGGCTACCACGGCGCCGAGCACAAGACCATCCACTGCTACGAGCACGGCCTGCCCCTCACGCCCGAGAACGCCCGCAGCTTCCCGCGCCTGCACGTGCGCTGCGGCACGGCGTTCCTCATCATGGTGATGGTCATCGCCATCTTCGTGTACACGGTGACGCCCATCAACGGGCTCATCGAGGCGTGGGGCGTGCCCGACGGCGCGCCGAAGCTGGCGCTGGTCATCCTCGTGCGCATCCTGCTCATGCCCGTGATCGCCGGCATCTCGTACGAGATCACGGTGAAGTGGGCGGGCAGCCACCCGGACAACCCGCTGGTGAAGGTGGTGCTGTGGCCTGGCATGCAGATGCAGTACCTCACCACCAACGAGCCCGACGACGGCATGATAGAGTGCGCCATCGCCGCCATGCAGCGCGTGCTGGAGCGCGAGGAGGCCGAGGCCGCGAAGGCGAAGGCCGACGCCGCCGAGGACCCCGAGCCGGCCGCGACGGCGGCGTGAGGCCCGACACCGACCCCGAAAGGCGGAGCCGATGGAGCCATCCATTTCCGTGCAGGGCCTGAAAAAGACCTTCAGGCTCTCGGCCAAGCAGCGTAAGATCGACCGCACCGACGCCCGCACGAAAACCGCCGTCGACGGTCTATCGTTCGACGTGTTTCCCGGCGAGATATACGGCCTTCTGGGCCCCAACGGCGCCGGCAAGACCACCACGCTGCGCATGCTCGCGGCGCTCGTGAAGCCCGACGAGGGCGACGCGCTGGTGGAGGGGTCTTCGGTGGTGTCCGACCCCATGGCGGTGCGCGCGAAGATAGGCTTCCTCACCAGCGAGCTCAAGTTGGAGGACGTGTTCTCGCCCGACTACCTGTTCGACTTCTTCAGCGAGCTGCACCATGTGGCGCCTGCCGTGCGCGACGAGCGCAAGCGGGCGCTGTTCGGCCGCTTCGGCATCGACGCGTTCGCGCAGACGAAGGTGGCCGACCTGTCCACCGGCATGAAGCAGAAGACCTCGCTCGCCATGTCGCTTGCGCATGACCCGCGCGTCATCGTGTTCGATGAGCCCACGAACGGCCTGGACGTGCTCACGGCCAAGACGGTCACCGACTTTCTGGTTGAGCTTAAAGGCGAGGGCCGCACGGTGCTTTTGTCCACGCACATATTCAGCCTGGTGGAGAAGGTGTGCGACCGCGTGGGCGTGATCATCGACGGGCGCATGGCCGCCAGCGGCACGCTGCCGGAGGTCACGGGCGGCCGCGCGCTTGAGGACGCGTTCTTCGACCTGTACGCGCAGACGGTGGGGGAGGCGTCATGAAGGGCAACGTGCTCACGATAACCAGGAAGGAGCTGGCGCGGTTCTTCAGCAACCGGGTGTCGGCGCTCGTCTCCATCGTGCTGCCGGGCGTGCTCATCTTCGCCATGTGGAGCGTCATGGGCAACGTGATAGCCGACATGTCCAAGCCCGACATGGCCAAGCCGCCTGCGGTGGCCGCGGTGAACCTGCCCGAGAGCGTGCGCTCCCTGGCGGCCGACACGGTGCTGCGGGTGAGCGACGAGCCCACGGCGCCGAGCGCGCAGGACATGCGCGAGCGCATCGACCAGGGCGACGTGAAGGCGTTCGCCGTGTTCCCCGAGGGCTTCGACGAGGCCGTGGCCTCCTACGACCCCGCTTCGGGCAAGCCTGCTCCGCAGGTGGAGATCTACTACGACTCCACCGACCCCGATTCGCAGGCCGCCTTCGCCGCGCTGCGCGACGTGCTGGACGGCTACGAGTCGTCGCTGGCGAACCGCTTCGACGTGAACGCGGGACAGGGCGCCTACGACGTGGCCGACAAGCGCGACGTCGCCGGCTCGCTCGTGGTGTCCATCGTGCCCATGCTGCTGCTCATCTTCCTGTTCAGCAGCTGCATGTCCATTGCGGCCGAGTCGGTGGCGGGCGAGAAGGAGCGCGGCACCATGGCCACGCTTCTGGCCACGCCCGTGCGCCGGCGCGACATCGCGCTGGGCAAGGTGCTGGCCATCACGCTCATCGGGCTGGCTATCGCCGTATCCAGCCTGATAGGCATCCTTGCGGGCCTGCCGAGCCTGGCGCAGGGGATGATCGACGTGAACGTGTACGGCCCGATGGAGTACCTGCTTCTGGCCGTGGTGGTTATCTCCACGACGCTCGTCATCGTCATGCTGATCACCGTGGTGTCGGCGCTGGCGAAGGGTGTGAAGGAGGCGTCGATGTATCTGACGCCGCTCATGATAGTGGTCATGCTGGTGGGCATCTTAGGGATGTTCGGCGAGGCCCAGGCCGATTGGTGGTACTACCTCATCCCGCTGTACAACAGCGTGCAGGCCATGATCGGCATCTTCACGTTCGATTTCCAGCCGGTGAACATCACGGTGTGCGTGGCGGCGAACCTCGCCTTCACGGGCGCGGGCGTGCTGGTGCTCCAGCGCATGTTCAACAGCGAGCGCCTGATGTTCGCCCGCTAGGCGGACCCGCAGACGAAGTGGCAGGAATTTTCGGCTGTGGCATAAGCGAGTCGCGATCGCAAAATGCGACCTGGGGAAACGCTGCGTAGCGAGCGCCGCAACTTCGCGCAGGGCCCGAATCCGTACCACAGCCGAAAGAAATTGACATAAGCTTACAGGTCATCTTTTAAAGGCACCCTCTCTGTCAGGGCGGAGGCGTCGACGGCCCCCTCTGTCATCCTTCGACTCCGCGCTGGCGCGCTCCGCCCATAGGATGACAACGGCACGTGCCGATTTTGCGCTAGGCGTGACTGATTTCGCTTTCGTGAAGCTTCCGTAACCTGCATGCCATCTGGGACGATGGCGTGCGTGCTAGACTGGCCGATGCACTCGCCATCGAATACGGGAGGTTCATCGACGTGGCAGACGCTATCTCGGTATCCAATATCTATAAGAGCTTCGGCACCGTGGAGGCGCTCAAGGGCGTGTCGCTTGAGGTTGCCGAGGGTGAGAAGGTCGTGGTCATCGGACCGTCGGGCTCGGGCAAGAGCGTGCTCATCCGCTGCATCAACGGGCTCGAGATGCCGGACGCCGGCCGCATCGTGGTGGACGGCATGGACCTTTCCGACCGCAAGGTGAACGCCCGCGCGCTCGCCCGCGACGTGGCCATGGTATTCCAGAGCTACAACCTCTATCCGCACAAGACGGTGCTGCAGAACGTGACGCTCGCGCCCATCAAGGTGCTCAAGGTGCCGCGCGATCAGGCTGAACGCGACGGGCGGGCCTACCTTGAGCGCGTGGGCCTCTCCGACAAGGTGGACAAGTACCCCGACCAGCTCTCCGGCGGCCAGCAGCAGCGCGTGGCCATCGCCCGCGCGCTCAACATGCATCCCAAGATCATGCTCCTCGACGAGCCCACGAGCGCGCTCGACCCCGAGATGGTGCAGGAGGTGCTCGACGTCATCAAGTCGCTCGCGGAAACCAACATGACCATCGTCATGGTCACCCACGAGATGGGCCTTGCCCGCGAGGCGGCCGACAAGGTGGTGTTCATGGAAAACGGCCTGGTGGTGGACCAGGGCACGCCGCACTACCTGTTCGACGAGACGGACAACGCCCGCGTCAAGAGCTTCCTCTCGAAGATACTTTAGGGGCGCGCCATGATATCGAGACGGACATTCATCCGCACGTCGGCGCTGGCCGCTGCGACGCTCGCCCTCGGGGGCCTCGCCGGCTGCGTGGCGAACCCCGACGTGCTGCGCGTGGGCACGAAGATCGACGTGCCGGGCTTCGGCTTCCAGAACCCCGAGACGGGCAACATCGAAGGCATGGAGGTGGACATCGCCCGCGAGCTGGCCAAACGCATCAAGGGCAGCCCCGACGCGCTCAAGGTGACGGGCGTGAACGTCACCACGCGCGGCGCGATGCTCGACAACAACACCCTCGACGCCACGCTGGCCACGTTCACCATCACCGAGGCGCGCAAGAAGAGCTACAACTTCTCGCGGCCCTACTACACCGACCACATCGGCGTGCTGGTGAAGAAGTCCTCGGGCATCGCCGACCTGCGCGACTTGGACGGCAAGACCGTGGGCGTGGCGCTGTCGGCCACCACGCGCGACAAGTTGACCGCCGCGGGCGACGAGATAGGCATCTCCATGAGCTTCGCCGAGTACTCCACGTACCCGGAGATCAAGATAGCGCTGGTCACGGGCCGGGTGGACGCGTTCTCGGTGGACCGCTCCATCCTGAACGGCTACGTTGACGGCTCCACTATGCTGCTCGATACGCAGTTCGCGCCGCAGGAGTACGGCGTGGCCACGAAGAAGTCCAACGTGGAGCTGGCCGCCCAGATCGACGCAGCCATCGGCGCCATGGCCGACGACGGCACGCTGGATGCGCTCTACGAGCGCTGGGGCCTGGCCACCGAGAAGCCGGAAGCGGGTGGCGGCGATGCTTGAGATCTTCGCACCCTACAAGTGGGAGGCGCTCTTCCAGCGCTGGCCCGATATCCTGGCCGCATTCGGCACCACGGTGGGCATCTCCGCGCTCGCCCTGGTCATCGCGCTTGCGCTCGGCATCCTGTTCGGCGTGCTGTCGGTGTCGCGCATCCCGGTGCTGCGCTGGGTCACCCGCGTGTACGTGGAGGTGGTGCAGAACGTGCCGCTGCTTCTGCAGGTGTTCGTGTTCTACGCCATCTTCCCGCTGCTGGGGCTCTCGCTCGCGGCGTTCTGGATAGGCGTGCTGGCCATCGGCATCTACCACGGCGGCTACATCTCGGAGGTGGTGCGCAGCGGCATCGGGTCCATCCACCGCGGTCAGTTCGAGGCGGCGAAGAGCCAGGGCTTCTCGTACTGGCAGGCCATGTTCCTCATCATCCTGCCGCAGGCGTTCCGCATCATCATGCCGCCTCTGGCCGTGCAGGCGGCGAACCTCGTGAAGAACACGTCGGTGCTCGCGCTCATCGCGGGCGGCGAGCTCATGTACTTCTCGAACTCGTTCGCGGGCTCCACCAGCTACTACGGGCCCGTGTACGTGGTGGCGGCGCTGCTGTACTTCGCCATCTGCTTCCCGCTGTCGCGTCTGGCGCTCTACCTGGAGCGCCGCACCCGCGCGCACCGGCACCTGGCCACGGGCGACGCGAGCGAGGCTTTGGGCGAGGACGCCATGGAGGTCACGCCGGGCACGCACGACATCACCGGGCGCGCGGCGGCCGCCACCATGGCCGCGGGCGTGGACACCATGCTCGACACGGTTGACATCGCGCCGGCCCGGCAGGCGCCCTCGCCGCGCCACCCGCTGCACGTGCTGGGCGAGGAGGCCGACGCCGCCGGACGCGGGCCCTTGGAGCAGGCGTTCACCGGGCGGCAGGCAGCCGAGATCGCCGACGAGATAGGCCGCGAGATAGCCCAGGAGATCGCCGAGGAATGCGGCGGCGACGAGGCCGGCGCCGCGCGCGCCATGCGCACGAAGTCGGGCCGCGTGAAGGCGCATCGCAAGCTGGAGCGCCGCGTGGCCGCCCGCCGCGGGCTGGAGGGGCCGGTGGACGCCGAGGGCGCGGCGATGCCGGCCACGCTCGACGCGGCCGCGGAGGGCGCGCGCGACTTGAGGTCGAAGGGCCATCGCAGGTCGGCCGAGGCCGACGAGGCGCTGGCCTCGCGCGCCGAGACGGCCACGAGCGACCGCATCACGCGCGACGTGCGCCGTCGCGTGGAGGCGCGCCTCGGCGAGGACGCTTTTTTGGACAACCTTTCCGTCCCCGGCGAGATCGGCGGCGCGGCCGAGCGCCTGGCCCACGTGCGCATCCCGCGCGACGAAGCCGATTTCGACGCCGAATCCGAGGATGCGGTCGCGCGGCAGCAGCGGGCCGCGCGCCGTCGCGCGGCGGAGGCCGGCGTCGCGACGGGCGGCCCCGAGACTCCCGAGCCCGACGACGTCAAGCTGGACCAAGGGGCCGACGAGGCCGGCCGCATCGCCGCCGACGATGCCGAGCTGGGGCGGGAGGAGGACCGATGAACGACATAGCCGCGCTCTTCACCTGGGTTAACATGAGGTTCCTCTTGCAGGGCCTCGGGATGACGCTGCTCATCAGCGCGCTCGCCATCGCATGCTCCATCGTGCTGGGCACCGTGATCTCGGTCATGCGCACGTCGAACGTCCGCGCGCTGCGGGGCATCGCGACGGCCTACATCGAGGTGTTCAAGAACACGCCCTTGCTGCTGTGGATCATGTTCACGTTCTTCGTGGCGCAGCTGCCGCCCATCGGGGCGGCCGTGCTCGCGTTCACGCTGTTCACGAGCGCGAGCGTCGCCGAGATCGTGCGCGGAGGTTTGGCCAGCGTGCCGCACGGCCAATACGAGGCAGCTCGCTCGCAGGGCTTCTCCACGGTGCAGACCTACCTGCTCATCATCCTGCCGCAGGCGCTGCGCAACATGGTGCCGGCGCTGCTGTCGCAGTTCGTGACCACCATCAAGGACACGAGCTACCTCTGGGGCGCCATGGCGCTGCAGGAGCTCATGGGCCGCGGCATGATCCTCATGAACAGCTACAACTCGACCGCGCAGATCTTCGCCATCTTCGGCATCATGGCCGCCGTCTACTTCGTCGTGTGCTTCACGCTCTCCCAGATAGTCCGCGCCTACCAGCGGAAGCTGAAGGAGGCCCGCACGTCGTAGGGAGGGACGGGGTGACAAAGGGACGGGTAACCCCCCCCCTCCTCTCTCATCTCGCCTTACTGCGCGTAGGCCAGGAAGGGGAGGTACTGCTGGGCGCTTTCGGGTACTTCGAGGGTCACGGTCTGCCCGTAAGCCTCTATCGTGACGTAGCCGGGGTCGTCGTAGGTGGTGATGGTCCCCTCGATTCCGGCGTAGGCGCCTTCGACGGTGCCCGCAGCCTTGGCGTCCGCGGGCAGCGGGGCGGCCTGCCAGCTGTCGATGTCAAGGTCGGCGATGGCGGCGTCCAGCTGCTCGTCGGTGAGCCCGGTGGCGGCGGCGATGCTGTCGCGATTCGCGTCGATGGCGTTCTTCACCTGGTCTTTGACGCCGCTCGCGTCGAGCGCCGCGTTGGTCACGGCGGCCTTGGCCTCGTTGGCCGCATCCGAGACGGGGCCGGGCGCGGCGTTGGGGCCCGACAGGGCGAACACGCCCACGACGCCGACGATGACGAGGGCGACGAGCCCGAGGAGCACTCCGATGATCTTCTTCATGATGAGGGCCTCTCCTTTCAGGTTCGGACCGATCGGCAGGAAGCCGCCGTGAGTGCGTCGATGGTGCGAGGCGGAAGCGTTGGTGGGACGGTTCGGCGGCATCCCCCTCCCTACAGCCTACCCGAGTTCGCGCCGATTCACAAAACGCCCCCGACATCTTCAACGGGCGGTTACGAAATCACCATCCGATCTTCGGAAGTGCCTGTGGGCGGCGGCAAGCGCAGGGCTCTGATCTCGAGTGCTGGGAATCCGCTTGATCCGCGCTGGATTCCTGCTTGATCCACGTCGGATATCCGCTTGATCCGCGCTGGAGCCGCGATGGAAGCGCGTTGGATCCATGCGGCGAATCGACGCCATGCGCGCCATCTCCGCGCTGGATCGCGTTGCTATCCTGGTGGGGCGGGATTCTTGACGATATAACATAAATGTTATAAACTGGAATGGCCCCGCAGAAGGGGGCGACATGGAAGGGTTCGAGGTGGTTTTCTACCGGAAGCCGAGCGGGCGCGCGCCCATGGACGAGTTCCTCGAATCGCTTCCCCCGAAGCTGAACGCGAAGGTGCACCGCGACCTCGGCTCCTTGCGCGAGGAGGCCCATAGGTTGCGCGAGCCGCAATCGAAGCGTATGGGGAACGGGTTGTTCGAGTTGCGCAGCAGGCAGGGCGACGACATCGCGCGGTCGTTCTACTTCTTCTTCTCGGGCAGGCGGATCGTCGTGACGAACGGGTTCGTGAAGAAGACGCAGAAGACGCCCCGCAGGGAGCTTTCGCGGGCGCTCGCCTACAAAGCCGATTGGGAGGAGAG
The DNA here is from genome assembly GCF_900169505.1 of Arabiibacter massiliensis. Classification (NCBI taxonomy): domain Bacteria; kingdom Bacillati; phylum Actinomycetota; class Coriobacteriia; order Eggerthellales; family Eggerthellaceae; genus Arabiibacter; species Arabiibacter massiliensis. The sequence goes on along the minus strand of NZ_LT827021.1, from coordinate 1,149,502 downwards.
GTTTGGCAATGGATGATCTGGACAGGAGCCTCCAAGAGCATATGAAGGACCCGGAGTTCGCTGCCGAGTACGAGCGCCTGGAGCCGATGTACGACATCATCAGCGCCATCACGGTGGCGCGCGCGGAGCAGAACCTCACCCAGCGCGAGCTGGCCGAGCGCTGCGGCATGCGGCAGAGCGCGTTCGCTCGCCTGGAGTCCGGCAATGCGAACCCCACGCTCAAGACGCTGCAGCAGGTGGCCCGGGGCCTCGGCAAGAAGCTGCGCATCAGCTTCGTGTGACGCGCCGCCACGCCTCGCAGGTTCCGCAACCGCTTCAAGATGCGTAATTTTCGCCGCAAGCGCCGCAAATCGTGTATGCTAGCGTCTGCTGCGCGCACAGGCGCGCCATCCCCGCACACGTTAATAAACGAATGGGGCATCGTGTGAACGCGATCAGGCCGCGGGAGGCGGCCCGAAGAAGAGGAGGAACCGCGTGAAGCTGGTGGTAACCGAGAAGAACGACGCGGCTCAAAAGATTGCCGACTTGCTCGGCGTGAAGCGGCCCAAGGCCGACAAAGTGTATTCCACGCCGGTGTACCGCTTCGACGTGGACGGCGAGGAATGGGTGACCATCGGCCTGCGTGGCCACATCCTGGAGCCCGACTTCACCCCGACCATGGTGTACAAGAAGCGCGGCGGCTGGCAGGGCGTCACCGAGGAGGGCGAGACGTTCCCTGCGGAGCTGCCCGCGACGCTGCCCAAGCCCCCCTTCAAGAAGAAGAAGCCCTTCACCGAGGACGGCGTCGAGCTCAAGGCCTGGAAGATGGACGCGCTGCCCTACCTCGTGTACGCGCCCATCAAGAAGCTGCCCAAGGAGAAGGAGATCATCCGCTCGCTCAAGAACCTGGCGAAGAAGGCCGACTCCATCATCATCGCCACCGACTTCGACCGCGAGGGCGAGCTCATCGGAAGCGACGCGCTCTCCTGCATCCAGGAGGTGAACCCCACGGCGCCTGTGCAGCGCGCGCGGTACTCGGCATTCACGAAGGAGGAGATCACCCACGCCTTCGACAACCTGGTGGAGCTGGACGTGAACCTGGCCTCCGCCGGCGCCTCGCGCCAGGACATCGACCTCATCTGGGGCGCGGTGCTCACGCGCTACCTCACGCTCGTGAAGTTCGCCGGCTACGGCAACGTGCGCTCGTCGGGCCGCGTGCAGACGCCCACGCTCGCCCTCATCGTGGCGAAGGAGCGCGAGCGGCTGGCGTTCGTGCCCGAGGACTACTGGGTGATCCGCGGCGCGTTCGGCACCGACCCCGACGCCTTCGAGGCCCCGCATGCCACGGCCCGCTTCAAGAGCGAGGCCGAGGCGAACGCGGTGATGGCGCACGTGGAAGGCGCGACGTCCGCCACCGTGTCGGCCGTCGAGAAGAAGAAGCGCACGGTCCAGCCGCCAGCACCCTTCAACACCACCTCGCTCATGGCCGCCGCGTCCGCCGAGGGCATCAGCCCCGCGCGCACCATGCGCATCGCCGAGAGCCTCTACATGGACGGCTACATCTCGTACCCCCGCGTGGACAACACGGTGTACCCGAGCTCGCTCGACCTCGCCGAGACCGTGCGCGCCATCTCCGGCAACCCCGCCTACGCGCCCTACTGCAAGGAGCTCCTGGCGAAAGGCGAGCTCAAGGCCACGCGCGGCAAGAAGGAGACGACGGACCACCCGCCCATCTACCCCACGGCCAAGGCCACGCCCGATGACCTCGCGCCCGCCGACTACAAGCTGTACAACCTCATCGCGCGGCGCTTCCTGGCCACGCTCTCCGAGGCGGCCGTGGTGGAGGGCACGAAGGTGTCGCTCGACGTGAACGGCGAGCCGTTCGTGGCGAAGGGCGACGTGCTGGTCAAGCCGGGCTTTCGCGCCATCTACCCCTACGGCCTGAAGAAGGACGAGCAGCTGCCGGTTCTCGCGGAGGGCGAGCGCATCGCCTTTAGCGGCGCCACCTGCACGAAGAAGCAGACCGAGCCGCCCGCGCGCTACAGCCAAGGCAAGCTCATCCAGGAGATGGAGAAGCTGGGCCTGGGCACGAAGTCCACGCGTCACTCCATCATCGAGCGCCTCTACACGGTGAAGTACATCCAGAACGACCCCATCGAACCGAGCCAGCTGGGCATGGCCGTGTGCGACGCGCTTGACAAGTTCGCGCCGCACATCACGCACCCCGAGATGACGGCCGAGCTCGAGGAGGAGATGGACAACATCGCCGAGGGCCAGAAGACCAAGCTCGACGTGGTCACCACGAGCCGCAACCTCTTGGCCGACCAGTTGGCGAGCCTGCTGCCGCACTCCGAAGAGGTGAAGGACGCGCTCGCCGACGCCGTGGCCGCCGACGCCTACGTGGGCCCGTGCCCCAAGTGCGGCCGTGACCTGCAGCTGCGCGCGAGCCAGAAGACGCGCGGCATGTTCATCGGCTGCGCCGGCTGGCCCGACTGCGATGTGACGTTCCCGCTGCCCAAGGGCAAGGTGGAGGCCGTCCCCGAGCCGTGTCCGACCTGCGGCATGCCCCAGGTGAAGGTGACGGCCTTCCGCAGCAAACCGCGCACCATCTGCATCGACCCGAACTGCTCCACGAACAAGGAGCCCGACGTGATCGTGGGCGAGTGCCCCGTGTGCAAGGCCGCCGGCAAGCACGCGAACCTCGTGGCGCAGAAGAACCCGCGCACGCTCAAGCGCTTCATCCATTGCGAGAACTACGACGAGTGCGGGGTAGGCTACCCGCTGCCGCAGTACGGCGCGCTCCAGGCCACCGGCGAGGTATGCGAGCACTGCGGCGCGCCGATGGTGATCGTGACCACCGCGCGCGGCCCGTGGAAGCTCTGCCCCAACTTCGACTGCCCCGGCAAGGAGCAGGACGACGAGAAGAAGGCCGCGGCGGGGAAGGGCGGCGCGAGGAAGGCCCCCGCCAAGAAGCCTGCCGCCAAGCGCAAGGCCCCCGCGAAGAAGCCGGCCGCGAAGTAGCGGCCCCGCGGCGGCCCGAACGCGGCAGGCGGCGCGACGGGTATATAATTGCAAACACGTACCGGTAAGCTGATGGGAGAGAACATGGATGTGAGCGAAGAGGCGCTGCGGGTGCACGAGGAGTGGCAGGGCAAGCTGGACACGGTTCCCAAGATGCGCATCGCCACGCGCGAGGACCTGGCGCTGGCGTACACGCCGGGCGTGGCCGAGCCGTGCCGCAAGATAGCCGAGAACCCCGACGACGCCTACCGCTACACCATGAAGGCGAACACCGTGGCCGTGGTGAGCGACGGCAGCGCGGTGCTGGGCCTGGGCAACATCGGCCCCATGGCAGCCATGCCGGTGATGGAGGGCAAGGCGGCGCTGTTCAAGACATTCGGCGACGTGAATGCGGTGCCCATCTGCCTGGACACGCAGGACGTGGACGAGATCGTTGAGACGGTGGCGCGCCTGGCGCCGTCGTTCGGCGGCATCAACCTGGAGGACATCTCGGCCCCGCGCTGCTTCGAGGTGGAGCGCCGCCTCATCGAGGCGCTCGACATCCCCGTGTTCCACGACGACCAGCACGGCACCGCCATCGTGGTGCTGGCGGGCATCATCAACGCGCTGCGGATCGTCGGCAAGCGCAAGGAGAACTGCCGCGTGGTGGTGAACGGCTCCGGAGCCGCGGGCATCGCCATCACGAAGCTGATGCTGAGCTACGGGTTCAAGCATATCATGCTGGTGGACAGCGCCGGCATCGTGAGCTCGCATTCCACGCGCCTGAACGACGTGAAGCGCGCCATGCTGGAGGTGACGAACCTCGACGACGTGGAGGGCTCGCTCGCCGATGCGCTTGCAGGCGCCGACATCTTCGTGGGCGTGAGCGCGCCGGGCGTGGTGGACGGGCCCATGGTGGCCTCCATGAACGACGACGCCATCCTGTTCGCGCTCTCGAACCCCGTGCCGGAGGTCTACCCGGACGTGGCCAAGGCCGCCGGCGCGCGCGTGGTGGGCACCGGGCGCTCCGACTTCCCGAACCAGGTGAACAACGTGGTGGCGTTCCCCGGCATCTTCAAGGGCGCCCTGGAGGCCCGCGCCACGCGCATCACCGAGGAGATGAAGCTTGCCGCCGCCGAGGCGCTGGCCGCCCTCGTGTCCGACGAGGAGCTGTCCGAGGACTTCATCATGCCCGAGCCCTTCGACCCGCGTGCCGCCGAGGCGGTGGCGCAGGCCGTGAAGGACTGTGCGGGGAAATAGCCCGTGAGCGCGCCGATCGAGATAGACGAGGACCTCTGCATCGGGTGCGGCAGGTGCGCGGCCGACTGCGTGGGCGACAACCTGCGGGTGGAGGAGGGCCTCGCGCGCGTGCGCGGCCGCTGCATCCTGTGCGGGCATTGCGTGGCCGTGTGCCCGACCTCGGCGGTGTCCATCCCCGGCTACGATATGGCCGACGTAGAGGATGCGGTGCCGGCGAGCGAGACGCTGGATGCGGCGGCGCTTCTGCGCGCCGTCAAGTCGCGGCGCAGCGTGCGGTCGTTCCGGGCCGAGCCGGTGAGCTGCGCGGAGCTAGAGTTCGTGCTGCAGGCGGGGCGCTACACCGCCACGGCGAAGAACGCGCAAGGGTGCCGCTTCATCGTGGTGCAGGACGGCCTCGCCGAGCTCAAGCGCCTCGTGTGGGACGGCATCGAGGAGCTGCTCGCGCTGCCGGCCGACGAGAAGCCGCGCTGGGCGAAGCTCTACAAGCCGTTTCTGCGCGACGCGCGGGCGGGGAAGCGGGACTTCCTGTTCCGCGACGCGCCGGCCGTCGTGTACGTGGCCGCCGAACGCGCCGACGATGCGGGGCTGGCCGCCCAGAACATGGAGCTCATGGCCGCGACGCTTGGCCTGGGCGTCCTGTTCAACGGCTACCTCTGCCGCGCCTCCGAGGAGCTGCCCGCCGTGCGCACGTTCCTCGAAACGGGGGAGAAGCCGCTGCAGATGTGCCTGCTGCTGGGGCGCCCGGCCGTGACGTACGCGTGCACCGCCCCGCGCCTCCCCGGCGACTTCGTGGTGAAGTAGTCCCCGCGTATCGGCTCAGCCCTTGCGCTCGCGCGCCCATAGCAGTCCCCTCTCCCCAGAAAAAGATGAGCGGCTCGACTACTCGAACCGCTCATGCTTACCATCCGCAGCTTATCGGTGGCGGAACACCTTGCATAAACCATCCGCAGCTTATCGGTGGCGGAACACCTTGAATAAATCCAGTATGGCACGCGTGCGTGCAAGGCGCAAGCGAACAAACGGTGGAAAAGGTATGGCGTAAGGGTTTCCGAGGCGTGACCCTGCTTCTGGGCACACCAAAAAGTAAAGAGCTCTTGACATCCTGCTGCAAACGCGGCATACTGCGAAATGTCAAGAGCCCTTTACTTTTGGCTGAAAGGAGCCGATCATGGACGAGATGGGGAAGTCGATCAGGACGCGGTCGGAGGCGCTGGGGTACAAGTTCGCGGTCCTGCTGCTGGCGACATGGACGCTCGTCAACCTGGTGCTGTACCTGGCCACGGGGGGCGCGCGGGACATGCTGCCCACGCTCGTGCTCATCGCCGTGCTGCTGGTCCAGGGCTTCTCCGAGGAGTCGATGAAGCGGCGCATGGTGGAGGGCGACGACGAGTACCATGAGCCCAACCGGACGGTGCGCATCGTCGTGGGCGCGTTGGGCGTGGCGCTGGTGACGTTCTTCGCCGGCTTCTTCGCCCTGTACGCGGCGTAAGCGGGCGGCACCATGCGCAACGACATCAAGCGCTTGCGCAAGGCGCTGGGGCTGCGCCAGGAGGACCTGGCCCAACGCTGCGGCGTGAGCCGCCAGACCATCGTGGCCGTGGAGAACGCCAAGTACGATCCCACACTGCCTCTCGCCCTGCGCCTCGCCCGCGAGCTCGGCACCACGGTGGAGGAGCTGTTCCATCCGGAGTGACCGCTGCCCCGCTTCGCCTCTGCACAAGATCGACGCCTGTGCGAGGTGTTTGCTGCGACTAACTCGGTGGGGTGGCGGCCGGAGCTTTTGCGACCTGGGGAAACGCTGCGGGACGTTTCTCGTAAGCGAGTGAGCCGCGGCTAACAGCTCGCACAGGCGCAAATCTCGTGCATTCCGTGCAAGCCGGGGCTCTCGCGGCCTCGGCGCGGCATCCCGGGCGGCGGATCGGGCGGGTTGCGGTATAATCCTCCCTTATGGAAACCATCGTCACGAAATCACAGGTCGCAGACGCCGTCTACGCGGCCATCCCGAGGCTGGCGTGCGAGTTGCCGGCCGACATAGAGGCGGGCCTCGCTGCGGCGCTCGCGCGCGAGGACAGCCCGCGCGGACGCGCCGTGCTCGAGCAGCTGGTGGAGAACGCGGCCGTCGCGCGCGAGGACCGCGTGCCCCTGTGCCAGGACACCGGCACCGTGTGGGTCAGCTTGGAGATCGGCCCCGGCGTGCTCGTGGCCGGCGACGTGTTCGCGGAGGTAAACGCCGCGGTGGCCCGCGCCTACGACGAGGCGCGCCTGCGCATGTCGGTGGTGCGCGACGCCATTCTGGACCGCGCGAACACGAACGACAACACGCCCGCGTTCTGCGACCTCCACCCCGTCGACGAGCTGGGCGCAGCACGGCTCCACGTCATGTTGAAGGGCGGCGGCTCGGATAACGCGAGCCGTGTGGCCATGCTCGTGCCGGGCGCCGGCAAGCAGGGTATCGTGGACGAGCTTATGCGCTGCGTGCGCGAGAAGGGCGCGAACGCCTGCCCGCCGCTCGTGGTGGGCGTCGGCATCGGAGGCACGTTCGACAAGGTGGCGGGCCTCGCGAAGCGCGCGCTCATGCGTCCGGTGGACCAGCCGGCGGCCGACCCGCGCGTGCGCGCGCTCGAGGAGGAGCTGCTCGCGGCCGTGAACGCCACGGGCGTGGGCCCCGGCGGCCTCGGCGGCGCCACGACGGCGCTCGCCGTGCGCGTGGCCACGGCGCCCTGCCACATCGCCGCGCTGCCGCTCGCCATCAACATGGGATGCTCCGCCATGCGCCGCTGCACCATCGATCTCGCGGCGGAAAGGGGCGCGCGATGACGGAAAGCGTCGACGGCCTGACGGCCCGCGCGGGATCCTTCGACTGCGCTCCCTCCGGTCGCTCCGCTCAGGATGACAAAGGGGGCGCTCCCTCCGGTCGCTCCGCTCAGGATGACAGGCGCCGCCTTGCGCTGCCGCTCGACCGCGCGCAGCTCGCCGACCTGCGGGCCGGCGACGCGTGCCTGCTCACGGGGCCGCTCTACACGCTGCGCGACGCGGGACACGTGCGGCTCATGGCCGAGCTCGAGCAAGCCGGCGGCGCGCTGCCCTACGGCCTCGACGGCCAGGCCATCTTCTACGCGGGCCCCACGCCCGCGGCGGCCGGCCGCCCGTTCGGCGCGGTCGGGCCCACCACGGCCAGCCGCATGGACTTCGCCGCCCCGGCGCTGCACCGCGCGGGCATCGTCGCCACGGTGGGCAAGGGCCGCCGCAGCCAGGCGGTGCGCGATGCCTGCCGCGAGACGGGTTCCGTTTATTTCGTGGCATGCGGCGGCGCTGCGGCGTATCTGGCGAAGTGCGTGGCATCATCGGAGACGGTGGCGTACGCCGACCTCGGCACCGAGGCGCTGCGCCGCATCGAGGTCGTGGACTTCCCGGTGTTCGTGGGCGTGGACGCGCTCGGCGACGACGTGTACGACCTCTGACGCGATGCGTTCCCCAGCGAGAAGGATCGAAGAGACTCACGTGGCACAGCAGTTGGCAAACACATCCGATGCCGCACCTGGCATCTTCATCACGTTCGAAGGCGGCGAGGGCGCCGGCAAGACGACGCACATCCGCTTCCTGTCCGAGGCGCTGCGCGCGCATGGCCGCGAGGTGGTGAGCCTGCGCGAGCCCGGCGGCACCGAGATCGGCGAGCAGCTGCGCGCCGTCGTGCTCGACCCGCGCAACACCGCCATGTCCGACGAGGCCGAGCTGCTCATCTACGAGGCGGCGCGCGCCCAGATCGTCTCGGAGGTGGTGTCCCCCGCGCTCGAACGCGGCGCGGTGGTGCTGTGCGACCGCTTCACGGACTCCACGGTGGCCTACCAGGGCTGCGGGCGCGGCCTGTCGCGCGCGTTCATCGACCGCGCGAACGAGTTCGCCTGCCAGGGCGTGCGGCCCGACCGCACCATCCTGCTCATGACCGGCGGCGACGCGAGCACGGGGCTCGCCCGCGCCACGCATCGCGGCGCCGACCGCCTCGAGCGCGAGGGCGAGGAGTTCCATGCGCGCGTGAACGACGCCTTCCTGTCCATCGCCCGCGACGAGCCCTCCCGCGTGCGCGTCGTCGTCTCGGACGACCGCAAGTCGCGCACGGCGGCGGCGGTGTTCGCCGAGCTCGCGGACCTCTTCCCGTGGATGGCCGGCCTCGCCCAGGCCGACCCCGCCTTCTTCGAGCGCCTCGACGTGAAGCGCTCCCAGGTGGAGGCGTAAGCCCGTGGCCGATGCGTTCGAGAACATCCTCGGCCAGCCGAAGGTGCGCGAGTTCCTGCGCGCCACGGTGGCGCAGGACAAGGTGAGCCACGCCTACCTGTTCACCGGCCCGGCCGGGTCGAACAAGACGCTCGCCGCCTACGCGTTCGCCCAGGCCGTCATGTGCCCGAAGGGGGCGAAGGGCCCGCGCGGCGGCAACTGCGGCGCGTGCGACGCCTGCCGGCGCATCATGCGCAGGAAGCACCCCGACGTGCGCTACTTCGCGCCGGAGGGGGCGGGCGGCTATCTGGTGGAGCAGATCCGCGACATCGTGGCCGACACCGCCTTCGCGCCCATCCAGGCGAAGAAGAAGGTGTACATCCTCGACCGCGTGGACCTCTTGGGCACCCAGGCGGCCAACGCCTTCCTCAAGACACTCGAGGAGCCGCCGGCCGACGTGGTGCTCATCCTGCTCGGCCGCACGCGCGAGAGCGTGCTGCCCACCATCGTCTCGCGCTGCCAGGTGGTGCCGTTTCGCTCCATACCGGCCAGCGAGGCGGCGGGCATCATCGCGCAGAACTCGGGCGCGTCGCTCGAGCAGGCGCGCATGGCGCTCGCGGCGTGCGACGGCTCGCTCACGCGCGCGGTGGAGTTCCTCAAGTCCAACGAGCGCCGCGCGTTCCGCACCCGCGTGCTCGAGGTGCTGGGCTGCCTGCGCACGGCCGACGACTGGGATCTCGTGGGCTATGCCGGCGAGCTCGCGGTGCTGGCCAAGGCGCCGCTCGACGTGGTGCGCGCCGAGCAGGAGCAGGAGCTCGCGGAGAACGCGGACTTCCTGGCGAAGTCGGCCATCCGCCAGATCGAGGCGCGCAACAAGCGCCAGCTCACCGCCAAGACGTTCGAGTCGCTGCGCCAGCTCACGGCCATCGTGCGCTCGTGGCTGCGCGACGTGATGGCCGTGTGCGCCGAGACGCCCGAGCTGGTGATCAACGTGGATGCGCGCGGGAAGGTGGACGAGGCCGCCGCTGCCGCCGACGAGGCGCGCGCCGCCGCCGCGCTCTCCGCCGTGCGCCGCTGCGACGAGGCGATCTCGTATAATGTATCCCCGGAGACGTGCCTTGACGCGCTTCTGTTCGAAGTGCGCGACCTGCTGTACGAAACGACGAGCCCCGCGCGCGTGCGCGGGTCGAGATAGATGAGATAGGAGGGGGTGTCCGATGGTTCGGATAGCGCCCGTGAACCTGCATTACAATCCCAAGACCCTCTGGTTCGACGCCGGGGATCTCGACATCGAGCCGGGCGACGGCCTCGTGCTGTCAACGGCCCGCGGCACCGAGTTCGGCCGTGCGGCCGGCGCGGTGTTCGAGGCCGACGAGAGCCGGGTGCGGAAGCTCAAGACCCCGCTCAAGCCCGTGAAGCGCGTCGCGACCGACGAGGACGAGGCCCAGGCGGCCGAGATGGAGCGCAAGGGCGCCGAGGCGCTGCCCGTGTTCAAGGAGATGGCGGCCGAGGCGGGCTCCGACATGCACCCGGTGTCGGTGGAGTACCTGCTCGACGGCGACAAGGCCGTGTTCTACTTCGAGGCCGAGGAGCGCGTGGACTTCCGCGACCTCGTGCGCAAGCTGGCCTCGCGGTTCCATGTGCGCATCGACATGCGCCAGATCGGCGTGCGCGACGAGGCGCGCATGGTGGGCGGCCTCGGGCATTGCGGCCAGGAGCTGTGCTGCAAGCGCCTGGGAGGGGAGTTCTGCCCGGTGTCCATCCGCATGGCCAAGGAGCAGGACCTCTCGCTCAACCCGCAGAAGATCTCGGGCGTGTGCGGGCGGCTCATGTGCTGCCTGCGCTACGAGTTCGACGCGTACAAGGACTTCAAGAGCCGCGCGCCCAAGCAGAACTCGCAGGTGGAGACGCCGGCGGGCACGGCGAAGGTGGTGGATTTGGACGTGCCGCGCGAGATCGTGTCGCTCAAGGTGGAGGGCGAGAAGCCGGTGCGCGTTCCGCTGGCGGACTTCGACCCGCCCGAGGAGGGCTCCAACCGCCCCAAGCGCGTGGGCGAGGAGGCCTGGGAGGCCGCCAACGAGCAGGCCGTGATCGGCGTGGCGGGCGAGAGCTCCATCTTCGCCACCTCGCAGCTGACCGGCTCGGACAAGCTGGCCGACCCCACGGCCGTGCGCCGCACGGGCCGCGGCGGCCAGAAGGCGCGCGGCGCCAACGGGGGCGGCGGCAACGGCGGCGCGGGCCGCAACGGGCGCGGCGGCGGGTCGGGCTCCGGCAAGCAGGCCGACGCGCAGGCCTCGAGCGGGCGCAAGCCGCGCCGACGCCGCTCCACGAAGGTGGGGGGCGAGGGCGCTCCCGCCGAGGGCGGCGAAGCGCCGCAGAAGCGCAGGCAGAAGCAGTCCCAGGACGCGGGATCCGGCCAGAAGAACGGCCAGGGCGCGCAGAAGAAGCGCCAGGGCGGCGGCTCGGGCGGCAAGAAGCAGGGCGCGCGCGGCGGCGACGGGCAGAAGCGCCAGGGCGCGGCTCCCAAGCAGAAGCAGGGCGGGCCGCGGCCCGGCCAGAAGTCGTCGGGCCTGCGCCAAGGCCAGGGCCAGGGCCAGGAGGGCGCGCAGCCCCGCGCCGAGCGCGAGCGCGCGGGCTCGGGCTCGGGAGACGGCGGCGGGCATCGCCGGGCGCGGCGGCGCAGCCACAAGGCGGGCGGCGCGGGCGAGGGCGGCGCCGCGAACGGCGCGAACGAAGGAGCGTGATCGCATGAAGCTCGACTACGAGCTGCTCACCGACCTGTACCAGCTCACGATGGCGCAGGGCTACTGGGAGACGGGCCAGCGCGAGACGCAGGCCTGTTTCCACATGTACTTCCGCGACTACCCGTTCAAGGGCGGCTACGCCATCGCCTGCGGCATGGCCCAGCTCGCCGAGCTCGTGGAGTCGTTCGCGTTCTCGGAGGACGACCTGTCCTACCTGGCCTCCCTCGACGCGCCGGGCGGCGGCCCTCTGTTCAAGCCCGCCTTCCTCGACTACCTGCGCGATTTCCGCCTCGACGTGGACATCGACGCGGTGGCCGAGGGCACGGTGGTGTTCCCCCACGAGCCGCTCGTGCGGGTGGTGGGCCCCATCATGGACTGCCAGCTCATCGAGACGGCGCTTCTGAACTGCGTGAACTTCGAGACGCTCATCGCCACGAAGGCCGCCCGCGTGTGCCTGGCCGCCCAATCGCCGGTGGCCGAGTTCGGGCTGCGCCGGGCCCAGGGCGCGGCCGGCGGCCTGTGGGCGAGCCGCGCGGCCATCGTGGGGGGCTGCACCTCCACGTCCAACGTGCTGGCGGGCAAGCTCTACGGCATCCCCGTGTCGGGCACGCACGCGCACTCGTGGGTGATGTCGTTCCCCGACGAGCTCACGGCGTTTCGCGCCTACGCCGAGGCGTTCCCGAAGAACTGCGTGCTGCTCGTGGACACCTACGACGTGAACGAGGGCATCAGAAACGCCATCACCGTGGGCCTCGAGATGCGCGAGCGCGGCGAGCGCCTCTCCGGCATCCGCATCGACTCGGGCGACCTGTCGTGGCTGGCCAAGATGGCGCGGAGCATGCTCGACGAGGCGGGGCTCTCCGACTGCGGCATCGTGCTCTCCAACGACCTGGACGAGTTCACCATCCAGTCCATCCGCGACGAGGGCGCCAAGGTGGACTCGTGGGGCGTGGGCACGAAGCTGGCCTGCGCCTACGACCAGCCCACCTTAGGCGGCGTGTACAAGCTCTCCGCCACGCGCGCGCCGGGGGAGCAGGAGTGGACCGACCGGCTCAAGATATCCGAGTCGGCCGCCAAGCTCACCACGCCGGGCGTGCTCGACGTGCGCCGCTACTTCTACTGCGGCAACGGGCGGCTGGCCGGCGACATGGTGTTCGACGTGAACGCGGGCGCAGGCTCGCGCGAGGTCATCGTGGACCCCTCCGACGACCTGCGGCAGAAGAACCTCGCGGGCCTGTGCTCCGAGACGCTGCTCAAGCCGCTCGCGCGCGGGGGCACCACGGTGCTCGAGCCCGAGCTGCGCGACGCGCTGGCCGCCCGGGAGCGGGCGCGGGCCGGCTTGGAGACGCTCGACGAGAGCCAGAAGCGCATGTTCAACGCGCACACCTACCCGGTGGGCCTCGAGTACGGGCTGTTCGAGCGCCGCCGCGACCTGGTGCTGCGGCTGCGGGGCATCGAGTAGGGTCATGCAGGGGCCGCGCTGCGGCCGAAGAGGACGGGCGCGAGCGCCCGAGGAGATGAGGAAGGACGTCATGGTCAGGATAATCACCGATTCGGTGGCATCCATCCCCGCGGACGAGGCGCGGGAGGCGGGCATCGACATCGTCACGCTGTTCGTGAACCGCGACGGCGTGGAGCACGCCGATGCCGAGATGGACCTCGACGCGTTCTACGCCGACATCTACGACATGGTCGACGACATCCCCACCTCGAGCCAGCCGTCCCAGCTCACGCTCGAGCAGGCGTTCGAGGAGGCGGCGAAGGCCGGCGACGAGGTGCTCGGCATCTTCATCTCCACCGGGCTCTCGGGCACCTTCGACGGGGCCGTGCGCGCCGCGCGGGCCGTGAAGGCGCGCAACATCGGCTTCTCGTACGTCATCGTGGACTCAAGCTCGTGCGGCTACGACGAGGCGTGGCCCGTGTTCGACGCCGTGGAGGCGCGCGACGCCGGCGAGGGCCTCGAGGGCTGCGCCGCCGCCGCGCTTTCGGGCATCGAGCGCACGCGCTTCCTGTTCACGCCCGAGACGCTCACGTTCCTGCAGAAGGGCGGGCGCATCGGAAACGCCGCCGCGCTTCTGGGCAACCTCATCCAGCTCTCGCCCGTGCTCACCGTCACCGACGGCGCGGCCACCACGCTCGCAAAGGTGCGCACGCGCAAGAAGGCCCTCGACAGGATCGTCGCCACGTTCAAGGCCGACATCGAGGAGCATGGCCTCAAGCGCGTGGTGGTGCACTACATAGGCGACAAGGCGCCGGCCGTCGCCTGGGCCCGCGACGTGATCGAGCCCTTGATCGGGCGCTCGGTGAAGGTGCTGCCGGTGAGCCCCGTCATCGGGCTGCACGTGGGGCCGGCCGTCGGCATCGCCTACGAGTGCGCGAGCGCCGTGGCGGGCAAGCTGACCGGCCCGGTGCGCTCGCGCGCCTGCACGTCCTGACCATGCCGCCCCACGGCGGCGCGCACGACCGAAGCAACCCCGTCCAAGGAGAGAGAACAGCCATGCCGCATCCTTGCAACCTCATCATCGACTCGTGCTGCGACCTTCCCTTCGAGGTGGTCGACCGCGAGGGCGTCGAGCTCGTCGAGTTCCCCTACATCATGAGCGACGGGGAGCATGCCGACGACCTGTACCAGGCCTCGTCGGCGCACGACTTCTACCAGGCCATGCGCACGGGCGAGGAGCCCACCACCGCGCAGGTGCCCATGCACGTGTACCGCGACGTGTTCGAGCGCGCCATCAAGAGCGGCGTGCCCACGGTGGCCCTGAGCTTCTCGAGCGGGCTGTCCGGCAGCTTCGACGCGGCCGCGCTCGTGCACGAGCAGCTCCTGGCCGAGCATCCGGACGCCGAGCTCTACCTGGTGGACACGCGCCTGGCCTCCGTGGCCGAGGCGCTGCTGGTGTACGAGGCCATCCGCCAGCGCGACAACGGCATGACGGCGCGGGAGCTGGCGCTGTGGGCCGAGGAGGCGCGCTTCTTCGTGGACGCCGAGTTCATGGTGGACGACCTCGAGGCGCTGCGGCGCGGCGGGCGCATCCCCAGCTCGGTGGCCTACGCCGGTTCCAAGCTGGACGTGAAGCCCCTGCTCACCATCGGGATCGACGGCAAGCTCACGCTGGCGGGCGTCGCGCGCGGCCGCAAGAAGGGCATCCGGCAGCTGGCCGAGTACTATCACAAGCGCGCGGCGAAGGAGGGCCCCGGCAAGCACGTGGTCATCGGCAACGCCGACTGCGAGAAGGACGCCGACCGCCTGAAGGAGGCGCTCGCCAAGATCGACGACGGCATCCTGTTTCTGGAGAGCAGCATCGGGCCGGTGATCGGCAGCCATGTGGGGCCGGGCATGATAGCGGTGGTGTTCTGGGGCAATGACAAGCGCGAGGAGCTGTCGGTGGCCGACCGCATCGCGAAGCGCGTCAAGGGCGCGGAATAAGACGGGCACGACGGAGAGGGAGCTGGCATGGCAAAGGCGTTCGCATACGTGGGCAACGAGACGGTGGGCTCGATGGTGGAGGAGCGGCTGGGGGCGCTCGGCTACGTGCGCACCGGTGACGTGGGCAGCGCCTCGGCGGTGCTGAGCTACTGCACGTCGCAGACCGCGCTCGAGGACGCGTACTTCGACGAGGACGGCCTGGTGCAGGCGGCGCGCAAAGGCACGCTGCTCATCGATCTGTCGCCGTCCACCCCCAGCTTCGCGCGGGAGCTGAACGCCGTGGCCGTGGTGAGCGACCTCGTGTCGGTGGAGGCGCCCCTCGTGGTGGTGGACATCGCCCGCGCCGACGCCTTCGACCGCGGCAACCTCGTGTGCCTCGCGGCCGGCGACGAGGATGCCCTCGAGAGCGCCCGGCCGGTGCTGGAGGCCCTCGCGGGAGAGGTGCAGGATACGGGCGGGTCCGGATCGGCCCAGCTCGCGCGCGCGGCGTACACGCTGCAGGCCACGGCGCAGGTGGCGTCGGCCGTCGAGGCGGACGCGCTGTACCGCGCGGTGCGGCGCTCAGCGTCGGCCTTCGGGCAGGATGTTGAGCGGGTGGGCGCGGCCACGCCCACGGCGGAGCGCGTGCTCGACGCCGTGAAGGGCGGCCGCTTCGACGGCGACTACACGGTGGAGATGTTCATGGCCGAACTCTCCGCCGCGCTCACGGCGGCCGACGACGTGGACCTCATCCTGCCGCAGGCCGAGGCGTGCCTGCATCTGCTCGAGCTTCTGGCCGTCATCGGCGGCTCGGACAAGGCGCCCTCCGCGCTCGCCCTCGTGTACGGCGAGGAGGCCGTCTGCGCCGAGCAGGGGCTCGACTGGACGCGCGCCGAGGAGGCCTACGGCGAGGCGGACGAGGGGTTCGACGACTACGACTTCGACGAACACGACGGCCACGACCACGGCGGCTATTCCGACTACCCGGGCTACGGCGCCTACTCGGTCAATTGAGAAACCGTCATCCTGAGCGGAGCGCGCAGCAGACGTCCTTTTGTCATCCTGAGCGGAGCGCGCAGCAGACGTCCTTTTGTCATCCTGAGCGGAGCGCGCAGCAGACGTCCTTTTGTCATCCTGAGCGAGCGAAGCGAGTCGAAGGATCCCGCGCGGCGTCAGCGAACGGCCTCCCGGCCGTCTGCGACCTCTGCCCGCGCGCCTGCGGGGCCGACCGCGCGGCGGGGGAGCGCGGCGCGTGCGGCGCCGACGGGCGGCTCGTCGTGGCGCGCGCGGCGCTGCATTTCTGGGAGGAGCCACCCATCAGCGGCTCGCGCGGCAGCGGCACCGTGTTCTTCGCCTTCTGCCCGCTGCGCTGCGTCTACTGCCAGAACGCGGTGATCGCCGCAGGCGAGGCGGGCGCTGAGGTGTCCGTGGAGCGGCTGGCCGAGATGTTCTTGGAGCTTCAGGCGCAGGGCGCGCTCAACGTGAACCTCGTGACGCCGACGCACTACGCGCCCGAGGCGCGCGCGGCCGTGGCGCTGGCGCGGCGTCAGGGGCTCGCGCTGCCGGTAGTGTGGAACACGTCGGGCTACGAGTCGGTAGAGGCGGTGCGCGCGAACGCGGGCACGGTGGACGTGTACCTCACCGATTTCAAGTACGCCGACGCGGGCCTGGCCGCGCGCTACTCGCATGCGCCCGACTATCCCGAGGTGGCGCTCGCCGCGCTTGCGGCCATGGTCGAGGAGGCGGGGGAGCCCGCGTTCGACGAGGTGGACGGCGAGCCGCGCCTCGTGCGCGGCGTCGTGGTGCGCCACCTCATGCTGCCCGGCGCGCTCGAGGACTCCAAGCGCGTCGTGCGCCTCGTGCACGAGCGCTTCGGCGGCGCGGTGCTGCTGTCGCTCATGAACCAGTACACGCCCGTGCGCGCCTTCCCCGACTCTCCCGAGCTCGAGCGCCGCGTTTCGTACGAGGACTACGGGCGCCTCCTCGACTACGCCGACGAGTTGGGCATCGAGGACTACTTCTGGCAAGAGGGCGGCGCCGCCGAGGAAAGCTTCATCCCGCCCTTCGACCTCACCGGGGTGTAGAGGGCGCGCGACGTCGTCCTGAGCGGAGCGGCCGGCGCGCTCCCCTTTGTCATCCTGAGCGAGCGAAGCGAGTCGAAGGATCCCGTGCGGCGACAGCTGTAGCGCTTCCTGCTACCGCCAAACGGGGCCCAACGAGCACGCCTCGCTCGCTCAGGATGACACTGTGCACGCAAAAGCAGGCTGTCGGACGCGAAAAACCTCGACGTGAAAGGGTAAACGGGGTGAAAAGGCTCGTTGGAGCTTCCTGGCGCGGCGGCCTCACCACGTTTTCCCAGGTCGCGGGAAATCGGTTCTCGAGCGGCTCGTCAAAATTCTTTCACGTCGAGGATTTTCGTGCTCGAGCGGCTGGATTCGCGTGCAATACGGTGTCTGCGCGGCGATCTTCGGCCGAAACACACGCCACAGCGTCCTGAAGCGTGTGTTTCGGCCGAAGATCGCCGGGCGCGCTCAGCGGGCGAGGTCAGTGCCGGGGATGCGCTCCTGCATCTCGACGATGTTCTTCCAGAGGCGCTTGGGCATGAACTGGCGGCGCAGCTCCGGGTTGTAGCGGGCCTCCACGGCCACGGTGTCGTAGAAGCGCTTCCAGGCCGCCTGCATGAGCCTCTCCTCGCTCGCGCGGTCGGGCAGGACGACCTCGGAGGACGGCACGAGGTACCAGCCGTCGCCGTCGTAGACGCCCGCGATGGCGTGGACCTCGTCGTAGATGATGAAGGGCTGGGTGTTGAAGCGGCCGCTGAACCAGTCCATGACGAGCGGCACCACCGCCGCGCTCGGGTTGCACTGCGCGAACCACACGCCGTTCTCCATATGCTCGAAGCGTAGGAACTGGAGCATGCGGTGGCGCTCGTTCATCACCGAGCGCGCGAGGCGCTGCACGGGCCCGACGGCCGGGTGGGCGAGGTCGCCGAGCACGTTGCGCTTGGCCGCCATGGCGTGGCGCACGAAGCGGTACACGGCCGTGCCCGCCTTCGGGTCGTCCGCGAGCGAGGCGCGCAGCGCGGCCTCGAAGGAGGCCCGCCCGCAGGTGCGCCGGATGCCGCGCTCGACGCGCCGGGCCAGCTCGTCGTCGGCGTCGATGTAGCGCACGATCTGGCCGAGCCGGGGCTGCAAGCAGGCCTCGCGCACGACGTCGAGCGGGTCCTCATGCAGCTCGTAGGCCTTGAACACGGCGGTGAAGAGGCCCTCGGGCGTGCCGTCGTAGCAGTACGCCGCGTCGGCCAGGGGCTCCTCCGGCGAGATCACGCCGGGACCTCGGTCGGCGTCTCGAGCGCGCGCTGCCAGCCGAACGCCCCGTCCGCCTGCGGGGCCGCCGCTTCCGCTTCCCCGAGCCGCGCCGCGCGCTCGCGCCCGCCGGCGATGCGCGCCTTCTCGGGCGTCTCCACGCTTTCGAACAGGCTCATCTGGCCCGGGATGGCCTTGTCGGCGCGCCGCCCGTGCGACCCGCCCTTGATGGGGGCGGCCAGCTGCGCGCGCAGCCCCTCGCGCGTGAAGTCGGCGCCGCGCCCCGCGTACGTGCCCGCGCACGTGATGAAGAAGCGCGCCCGCTTGTAGGCGATGCCGAGCTTGCGCAGCTCAGGCTCGCGCAGGCACGTGGTGCGCCGCGCGCGCACGATGAGGTTGGCCCCGCGCACGCCGATGCCGGGCACGCGCAGCAGCGCCTCGAGCGGCGCGGTGTTCACCTCCACGGGGAAGAAGTCCAGGTTGTTGACAGCCCAGTTGGCCTTCGGGTCGAGGTCGGGGTCGAGGAAGGGGTGCTCCTCGTCGATGATCTCGGTCACGTCGAAGCGGTAGAAGCGCAGCAGCCAGTCGGCCTGGTAGAGCCGATGCTCGCGGTTGAGCTGGATGGCGTCGGCGCTCGGCAGGCGCGCGTCGTCGTTCACGGGCGTGTAGGCGCTGAAGAACACGCGCTTGAGCGACAGCGTGCGGTAGAGCGCCGCGGACAGGTTGAGTATCTGGAAGTCGCTCTCGGGCGTGGCCCCCACGATCATCTGGGTGGACTGGCCGGCCGGCACGAAGGCGCGCTCCTTGCGCTTGGGCGCGACCTGCTTCATGTACGTGGTGTTCTTGCGCACGAGCGCGCGGGTGTCCTTGTCCACCGCGATGTTGTCGCGGATCTGGCGCATGGGGGCGATGATGCGCTGCTTGTCCTTCTCGGGCGCGAGCAGCGCGAGGCTCTTCTGCGAAGGCAGCTCCATGTTCACGCTCATGCGGTCGGCCAGATGCCCCAGCCTGTCGATCAGCTCCGGCGAGGTGCCGGGCACGGCCTTCGCGTGGATGTAGCCGCGAAATCCGTGCTCCTCGCGCAGGATGGCGAGCGTCTGGATCATGAGCTCGGTGGTGTAGTCGGGGTTTCTGATGACGCCCGAGCTGAGGAAGAGCCCCTCGATGTAGTTGCGCCGGTAGAACGCGATGGTGAGGTCGGCCAGCTCGCGCGGCTTGAACGCGGCGCGCGGCACCTCGTTGGAGGCGCGGTTCACGCAGTAGGCGCAGTCGTAGACGCACACGTTGGTCATGAGCACCTTGAGAAGCGTGATGCAGCGTCCGTCGGCCGAGAAGCTGTGGCAGCAGCCGGCGGCCATCGTGTTGCCGAGCTTGCCCTTCCGCGCGTCGCGGTCGATGCCCGACGAGGTGCAGGCCACGTCGTACTTCGCCGCGTCGGCGAGAACCTCCAGCTTGTCGATCAGCTCCATACGCGCGCCCGTTCCCCAGATCAAATGTTCGCGAGAATATCCGTTCGCCTATCATACGCGCACGGGTGTTCGCCGTCAAGGCCGTGCGCGGGGGAATCGCGGAAAGCCCGCCGCCCGTCTGCTCCGGCGTGTTTCAAACGACGTTTGAAACAGCGCGGCAAGCCGACTGATAATCGAGGTCAGGGATATACTTTCGCCAGCGCGAAGGGCTCGCGCAACGCGCAACGCGCGTTTCAGCGGCGGGAAGCGTGTCGCGTCACAGGATAGGGGGACGCGCCAGGCCTCGCGCCATCGGCAGAAAGGGGAGGACCGTGTCCGGTTCCCAGAAAACGCTGAAGATCATCTCCATCATCCTGATCGCGTGGGCTATCCTCGTCATCCTTATGGGCGCGTTCGTGGCGGCGGGGTCGGCCGTCCCGGGCATGTCGAGCGAGAGCATCGACGTGGGCGGCACCGTCATAGACATGGCCACCGCCGCCATGGCCCTGGGCATCGGCACCGTCGTGGGCGGCGTCATCAACCTGATCATCGGCCTGCTGGGCCTGCGCGGCGCCAAGAACCCGCGCAAGATCGGCCTGTTCTTCGTGCTGTGCATCATCGGACTCGTGCTGGGCGTCGTGGGGCTCGTGATGGGCGTCATGCAGGGCACGTTCCAGTGGCAGTCGCTGGTGAGCCTTGTCATCGTGGCCGTGTGCACCTACCTGGCGGCCGAGATCAAGAAGCAGGCGTAAGACGAACTGTCCCAAAAGGGGCCTGACCCCTTTTGGGACATCAGGCCCCTTCTAAGTCGGTCGCGCAGCCACCGTCAATATATGAGCGGGAGCATCATGGACAAAATCAACCCTCGGGACTGATTTTTCGTTCGGTGCTCTTGGCTCAGCTTCTCGCCACCTGGAGTTTCTCCGCGGCAAGGCGAGATCGGTGCGAAAAAATCAGTCCCGAAGGCCGATTTTGTCCACGTGGGTTGCGCGCCGGGATCCGGCGATGGCAGGGACGTGCAGCGGCGGGGAGCCCCGCGTTCTCCCCGCTAGCTCGTGCGGGTGGCGTTGGCGGGGTCGATGGACATGCTCTGGAAGCGCTCCTCCATGTACTGGTTGTCGAAGTGGCGGTCGAAGAACTCCTCCACGGCCGTCTCGGAGGGCTTGCCCGCCATGCGCTGGTACCAGCAGTCGAGCGACAGCAGCGTCATGGCGCCGTCGAGGATCATGAGGGCCGCGCACACCGTGGTCACGCCGTAGCGCCAGTTCCACGGGATGAGGTTCACCAGCTTCAGCATCCACGGCAAAAGGAGCTTGATCCACACCACGCCCAGAAGCCCCCACATGGCCATGAACATGCCGTTGGTGCGCCCGTCGATGGACAGGAACGTGCCCGTGTAATCCCAGGCCACGATGCCGAACGCGAACTGCATGAACCAGCTGGTGGCGTACTCGAACGCCCCGCCGATGACGGCGCTCACCAGAAAGATGAGGACGACGTTCTTCTTGTGGAAGCGGTTGAGCGCCACGGTCATGAGCACCGCGCCGAACCCGTAGATGGGCGAGAACGGCCCGAACAGCATGCCGGCGCGGTCCTGGTAGTGGCCGGGCTCCACCCACACGAAGTGGTACACCGTCTCGATGATGAGGCCCAGCACGCAGCACACCACGAAGATCCAGAAGATGTTGAAGAAGTTGAGCGCGATGTAGCCGCGGCCCGTCTCGTCGCGGCCGAGCGTGCCGTCCTCGGCCTGCTCGCGCGCCTCCATGTCGCGGAGCTTGCGCTGCAGCTCGCGCTCCTCGGACAGCGACGGGTCCACGTAGCTCTGCAGCGCGATGAGCACCACGAGCACGACGGCGTAGGGGATGAGGTCGGGCGTGAGTCCGCCGAGCATCATGTCGCAGAGCGCCACGAGGATGACGAGCACGATCATGACGTCGGCGAGCAGCGCCGCGCGCCGGCGCTTGTCGCGCAGCAGGCGCACGCCGAGGACGGCGAACAGGGCGGCCAGCGCGGTCATGAGCGCCGATTGCGCCACGAAGATGACGATGGTGGCCGTGGACAGGTCGCCGGTGAGGTTGCCCGAGCGGATGACGAGCACCATGCCCACCACGACGAGCGCGAGCACGACGGCGACGGCCGCGCCGCTCACCATGCACAGCACGCCGAAGACCTTGAGGGGGATGGGGATCTTGCGCTTGATCGGGGACTCCCGCTCCAACGGGGAGTCGGCGGAATCGTCGGCTTCAGGACGGGCGGGGTCGTGCTTGCTCATGCGAAGTCTCTCCTCGTGCGTGTCGGCAACCGTGTCAGACGCCAGTATATCGCTTCGAAGGGGAGCGGCGGCGTCGACGGCCCCAATTCATCGGTAGCGCGCAGAATCGGACGGCTGCGCAAGGGACCACTTGTGACGGTTTTGCGCCAGGGAAGGGCGCTGCCCCGGCGCATCGTCCCAGGTCGTAGAAATTCCGCCGCGAAAAAACTGTTCGGAGGGGACGAAAAAGCCGCCGAACCCCGTTGAAACCCGCGCAAAACCGTCACAACTTGCATCCTCCGGCGAGATTTTGCGCAGGACGGCGCGCTGCGCTCAGGATTGCATCTTATCGTCGGGCACGACCTCTTCCACGAACCAGCGGGGGTTCTCGAAGAACAGGTACTTCTCGCGGCCGTTCACGGTCACGAGGTAGCGGATGCCGGTGCCGCCCACGCGCGCCGACGCGCGGCGGATGGAGTCGATCACGCGGTCGATCTCGAACGTGCGCCCGTCGCGCCAGACGATGGAGAGCGGCGTGACGCGCCCGTCCACGTCGACGCGGGCGTTCACCTCCACATATGTCTTGCGGTAAGCCATGGCCCAAAGAAAACCACGCCGCAGGGCCTCGCGCAACCCTGCGGCGCAGGATGTGGCCGGACCGCTACGGCCTCGTTGCCGCTTCGGCCTCGTCGGAGCCGAAGGCGCTGTGAGCTGGGCGTGGACGCGGGGTTTCCGCGCTTCACGAACGGGCCGCGTTGTCGTACAATACGCTGGCGCGTTCTTTTCGCGCATGCCAGCGTGGCGCAACGGTAGCGCAGCAGTTTTGTAAACTGCGGGTTGCAGGTTCGAATCCTGTCGCTGGCTCCATCGATCACCGGGCCGGACGCCCCCTGGGGCTTCCGGCCTTTCTACAGGCGAGGGGGGCTTGGGTATGGCGGCGCTTTTGCTGGTGGGCGCGGGCGGGTTCATCGGCGCCGTGGCGCGCTACCTCCTGGGCCTCGTGCCCTACGGGGGCGACTTCCCCCTCATGACCTTCGTCGTGAACTTCGTGGGCGCGGTGGCCATCGGCGCCGTCGTCGAGGCGGCCAATGGGGAGGGCGCGATCCCACCCGAGGCGGCGCTCTTCCTGAAGACGGGCGTGTGCGGGGGCTTCACCACGTTCTCCACGTTCTCGCTCGAGACGCTCACGCTCTTCGAGGAGGGTCGGCACGCCATGGCCGCGCTCTACGCCGGCGGCAGCCTGGCGGCGTGCGTGCTCGGCGTGGCCGCGGGGCGGCTGCTCATGCGCGGCGCGCTGTCGGGTCTGCGCGCGAGCTGAGCACGGCGCGCTTGAAGCCGGCGGCGTCGTCGGGGCTCACGCACAGCCAGCGCACGGAGCGCTTCCCGCCGGTGATCGTGGCGGTCTCCACCGGGCGTGCGAACTCGATCCAGCAGGGCTGAGCGCCCATCGCGGCCATGTTCAGACGCTCGGCCTTAGGGACGCCCGCGTCGCACTCGGCGGCGCCCGCGCTTGCCACGGCGGTAAGCGGGATGCGCTCGCAGAAGTACGATCCCCAGCGCACGACGAGCTCGCGCTCGCCCACGAGCAGGGGATTCAGCACGCTCGCGCGCGCGTCGCCCGCCATGAACGCGACCGCGTAGACGGAGCGCGTCAGCGCGGAGTCGAAGGATTCTACGGGGATTTTTCTCTATAATCCTGCCCCGGGAGGGCGAAGGGCCCTCCCGGCCGGCTCTCCCGGATCCGGACATGGCTCAGATCGAAGGTGCTTCTCTTGCTAGGGCTTCGGGATCATGCCACCGGATCCGCGGGCTTGCGCTTATCGCTGATAGGTTGTTGCTGCCGCACGCGCGGCGTTCGTAGAATCCTGCTGGAGCGGAGCCTAGGAGCCTTCAAGCCGGCTCGGTTCTCGCTTTCAGGAGGTGGTGCGCATGGATGCCCGGGATATGGACTACGAGGTCTTCTGCGGCATCGACGTGGGCAAGTCGGGGCACTTCGCGGTGAGCTTCAGGCGCGATTCCCTCGAGCCCGAGATGAGGAGGGCGATCGCTGCGGACGAGGCTGATATCAGGCGCGCGCTCGCCGACGCGTCGGGCGGCTCGCGCATGCTCGTGGTGGTCGACCAGCCCGGCGGCTTCGGGGAGCTTCCCGTGGCGGTGGCGCGCGACATGGGCTTCGACGCCGCCTTCATATCGCCCAAGGACTTCCACGACCTCGCCGTGCTCTACTCGGAGGGGAAGAGCGATGCGGCCGACGCGCTCGTGATAGCCGACGCGCCGCGCAGGCACCCGAGGCTCGTCCGCCTCGTCGCCGAGCGCGAGGAGGCCCTTTCGGGGCTTCGAGTCCTCCCCCGCGCCCGCGCCGACGCGGTGCGCGAGCGCACCCGCGCCTACAACCGCCTCCACGACTGCCTGGAGAGGGTGTGCCCGCCGCTCGAGGAGCTCTTCGCGGGCGACGCCCTCCACACCTCGCTCGCTCGCGCCGTCATCGCGCGCTACGGGGGCCCCGCGGGCCTGCGCCGGGCGGGCGAGAAGCGGGCGGCGCAGTGGGCGTCGAAGCTCAAGGGCCAGGCGAACCGGGGCCCCGAGAAGATCCGCGAGGCGTTCGAGGCTATCGGGCGGATGGGGGTGGCGCTTCCCGCGGCGGGCGCCGTCGAGGCGCAGGCGAAGAGGCTCGCCGCGCGCCTCGACCAGCTCGAGGAGGAGGTCGCGGCCGCCGAGCGGGAGATAGCGCGCATCGCGGACTCGCTGCCCGAGATCGCCCTGCTCCAGAGCATGCCGGGGATCGGGCCCGTCTACGCGAGCGTCATCGTCGCCGAGATCGGCGGCATCGGGCGGTTCGCGGACGGGAACCGCCTGGCCTCCTACGCGGGCATCGCCCCCGTCAAGGACCAGTCGGGCAAGAGGGACTCCTCGAAGAAGTCCAAGAAGGGCAACCGCAGGCTCAAGGCCGCCTTCCTGGGCTCGGCGGACGCGGCGCTCGACTGCGACGGGGCGTCCAGGGCCTACTACGACAGGAAGCGCGCCGAGGGCAAGCTGCATAGGCAGGCGCTGCGCGCCCTGGCGCGCCGTCGCGCGGACGTCATCTACGCCATCCTGTCGAGCGGGCGCCCCTACAGGCAGCCCGCGCCCGCGGCCTAGAGAAAGCGTCGGGGTTTTCGCCGAACCCGCGCCGCGCATACCGGGCCGCCGCCCCCTCATTGTAGCAGGGGGCCGGGTCCTCGCGCCCTCGATCCGCTACCTGAAAACGCGATACGGGCAAAGTTTTTGAAAGAAAAAATCCCCATAGGTTGATCCCGTGCGGCGCTAGCTGAAAGCTCCCGGTTGGCACCGTAGAATCCTTCGACTCGCTTCGCTCGCTCAGGATGACAAGGGGAGTGCGCAGCGCGCTCCGCTCAGACGCGCGAAATCCAGCGGAGGGAAACCGGTTCGCCGGCCTTTAACGAATCTTTAGAAACCGGGCGCATCCTGTTCTCGAGGCAAGAGAAAGGAGCCGGCATGGCTTATGTGTTGGAGACGGACGCGCTCACGAAGCGGTTCAAGGGGCAGACGGCGGTGGACGGGTGCTCGCTGCACGTGCCCGAGGGCGCGGTGTACGGGCTTCTGGGTCCGAACGGGGCGGGGAAGTCGACGCTGCTCAAGATGGTGTGCGGCATGCTGCGGCCCACGTCGGGCGGCATCTCGTTCGCGGGGCGGCCGTGGACGCGCGACGATCTGAACGACATCGGCGCGCTCATCGAGACGCCGCCTTTGTACGACAACCTTACCGCGCGCGAGAACCTGCGCGTGCGCACGACGCTCCTCGGCGTGCCTGAGGAACGCATCGACGAGGCGCTGTCCATCGTGGATCTCGCCGGCACGGGGAGCAAGCGGGCGGGGCGGTTCTCGCTCGGTATGAAGCAGCGGCTGGGCATAGCGCTCGCGCTCGTGGGGCATCCGCGGCTGCTCATCCTGGACGAGCCGACGAACGGCCTGGATCCGGTGGGCATCCAGGAGCTGCGCGCGCTCATCCGGTCGTTTCCCGCGCGCGGCATCACCGTGGTGCTGTCGAGCCACATCCTCGGCGAGGTGGAGCACGTGGCCGACCTCGTGGGCATCATCGTGGAGGGGCGCCTGGCCTACGAGGCGCCCATCGAGCGGGGAGCCGACCTGGAGCGGCTGTTCATGGACGTGTGCCTGGGGAAGGCGGTGGCCTGATGGGCGCGCGGGCGGGGTCGTTCGCGAGGGCCTTTCGGGCGGAGGCGCTGAAAGGCAGGCGCGGGGGCGCGCGCAAGGTGGCGCTCGTCGCGCCGCTGCCGTTCTGCGCGCTGGGCGTGCTGTCGTCGGGGGTGATCCCGGGCATGGGCGCCGTCGGCGGCATCGCGACGAACATGTGGAACTACTGGCTCGCGATCATGATGCCGGTGGCCGTGGCGCTTATCTGCGCGTCCGTGGCGAACCTCGACGCGCGACAGAAGCTGCGCCCGGTGCTCGGGCTGCCGCTGCCGCCGGCGCGCACCTGGTGGGCCAAGGTGGCGTGCGCGCTCGCGCTCTCGCTGGGAGCGAACCTGGTGGTGCTCGCGTGCTCGACCGCGCTCACCGCGCTCGGGGCCGAGGGGCCGGGCTTCTTCGTGGGGCTGGCCGCAGCGCTCGTCGCTACGGCGTGCAGCGCGTGGATGGTGCCCGCCGCGCTTGCGCTGACGCTGCGCCTGGGCACGCTCGCGGGTATCGCGATCCCGGCGTTGACGCAGGTGGGCGTTGCTGTCGCGCTGTGGACGTCGGGGGCGTGGTTCCTGTTTCCGCCGGCATCGACGCTCTGCGCGACCGCGCCGTTTCTGGGCGTGGCGCCCTCGGGAGTGCCGCTCGAGGCGGGGGACCCGCTGGGGATCTTCGGCTGGGAGGCCGCGCTGGGCATCGCCGTCGCCGTTGCAGCGTTCGCCCTGCTCGCGTGTGCGGGGGCGGCGTGGTTCTCGAAGCGCGAGGCCGCATGATGGCGGGCGCGAAGGCGCGCGTGACGTTCGCGCACGCGCTGCGCTCGGAGGCCGTGCGGCTGCGACGCTCGCCGCTTCTGTGGCTGCATGCGGTGCTGGCGACGGCGCTCGGCGCTCTGGCGGGCGCGTACTTCGCCGCCACGCCGTGGGACTCGCTTCTGGGAACCGACGCGTTCTTCCAGCTGCTCGGCGCGGGCGCGCCGCTTCTGGCGGGCATCTCGTGCGGGCTGGCGGCCGAATCCGAGCAGCGGGCGGGCGACGGGGCGAATCTGCTGGGCGCGTCGTCGCGTCGCGCGGCGCTCGCGGCGAAGGCGGCCGTCCTGCTGGGGCTGGGCCTTGCGGCGGCGGCCTGGGCGGCGGCGCTGTTCTGCGGCGAGCTCGCGCTGGCGGGGCGGTCGGTTCCGGGGCCCGCGGCGATCGCGGCGGCCGTGGCGGGCATCGCGGCGGGGAGCGCGTGCGCGTACGCGGTCTTCCTGCCCGTGGCCATGAAATTGGGGCGCAACGCCTCCATCGGCCTGGGGGCGCTCGGGCTCGTCGCGGCCATGGCGTCGATGGGCGGCTTGGCGAACGGGCTGGTGACCGGCACGCTCTCCGGTGCGCTCGGCGTAGAGGCCGTCGCGTTCATACCGTTCGCATGGCCCTCGCGCCTGGCGTCGCTGCCGCTCGAGGCGTCCATCGCCGCGGGCGCGGGAGCGGACGCGCAGGCCCAGGCGCTCGCGGGGGCGTGGCTCGCGGTGGCGGCGGCGTGCGCCATAGTCACGGCCGTCGTGGCGGCTGCGGGGCTGGCCTGCGCGAACCGCTTCGAGGGCCGCCGCGGCGGGGAATGAGGGGCTGCGAGGGCTTTCCCGCCCCGCGCTGTCGCCCGAAACGTACGGTTTTTCGGGCGAAACCGTACGTTTCGGGCGACAGTCCGTCATCGTGCTACACTCGTCGGCGAAGGAAAGGAGGGCGCGCGGATGGCGAGGATACTGGCAGTGGACGACGAGCCGGCCATCAGGAGCCTGCTCGAGCGCGCGCTGGCCGCGGACGGGCATGACGTGCGCTGCGCGGCGGACGCGGACGGGGCGCTCGCCGCGCATCCCGAGCGCTACGACCTGGTGCTGCTCGACGTGATGATGCCCGGCATGGACGGCTTCGAGCTGTGCCGCCGCATCCGCGCGCTCACGGACGCGCCCATCGTGTTCCTCACGGCGAAGGCCGCGGAGGAGGACGCCGTGTTCGGCCTGGGCGTGGGCGCGGACGATTACGTGCGCAAGCCCTTCGGCACGGCCGAGCTGCGGGCGAAGGTGGCGGCGCACCTGCGGCGCGAACGGCGCGAGCGGGTGCATGCGCTCGCGTTCGGCGACGTGCGGCTGGACCTCGCGGCGCGGGAGCTGTACGTGGGCGAGAGCCTCGTGCCGCTCACGAGGACCGAGTTCGACGTGTGCGAGTTCTTGGCGCGCCATCCCGGCCAGGTGTTCTCGCGCGACCAGATCGTGGAAGGCGTGCTGGGGTGGGATGCGCAGAGCGATGCGGCCACCATCTCGGTCCACGTGAGCAACGCGCGCGCGAAGCTGAAGGCGGCGGGCGCGGAGCCCGTGCAGACCGTGTGGGGAGTGGGGTACCGATGGACGACGTGAGCGGAGGCGAATCCCGGCGCCCCCGCAAGCGCGGGCTGCCGCTCAGCCTGGTCATCCTGCGGTACTTCGCCTACGTGCTCGCGGCGGCCGTCGCGCTGGCGTTGGGCACGTACTTCACACTCGGCCTGCTCATCGACTCGGGCGCCATGTACCCGGCGAACTACGGCGACACGGCGCTTGCGGAGACGTCGGCGCGCCTGGCGCAGCTCGGCTCGGACGACCTGGAGGCCGTCGACGCCGCCGTGCCGTCGAGCTTCCGCTGGGCCGTGTTCTCGGCGGGCGGCGATTACGTGGCCGGCGACGCGCCCGAGGCCGCGCGGGAGGATCTGCGCGCGGCCGCCTTCGACGGGCTCGCCGTGGCTTACGGGGGCCTCGACACGACGCGCTACGCTCGGGTGGAGCTGGCCGACGGGTCGGCGTGCGTGCTCATGTACGACTACCTGCCCCAGTTCGCGTCCAAGGAGCTGCGCGACGCGCTGCCGAACCCGCAGAACCTGCTGCTGGGGGCGTTCGCCGCGCTGTCGCTGCTGGTGCTGGCGGGAATCGCCGTGCGGGCGGCGCGGGTGATCTCGCGCAAGATGGCGCCGCTGGCCGATGCCGCACGGCGCATCGAGGAGCGCGACCTGGACTTCTCGGTGGGGACGTCGGGCGTGAGCGAGATCGACGACGTGCTGGGCGCGATGGAGGACATGCGCGCCTCGCTCAAGGATTCGCTTGAGGCGCAGTGGCGGGCCGAGCAGGCGCAGCGCGAGCAGATCGCCGCGCTTGCGCACGACTTGAAGACGCCGCTCACCGTGGTGCGCGGCAACGTCGATTTGCTGCTGGAAGGCGGGTTGGAGGGCGGGCAGCGCGCGTGCGCAGCCGATGCCGCCGAGGGCGCGCGCCAGATGGGGACATACCTGGCCGCGCTCATCGACGTGTCGCGGGGCAGCGCGCTCGGGTTCGAGCCGGCGGAACGCCCGCTGGCACCGCTGCTCGCGCGGCTGCGCGGGCAGGTGGAGGCACTGGCAGCGGCGCGCGGCGTGCGGGTGACATGGGACGAGGGCGCGGGGCTGCCCGAGTCGCTGCGGATGGATGAGGTCCTGGTGGAGCGCGCCCTGATGAACGTGGCGGCCAACGCCGTGGAGCACGCGCCGGCGGGCTCGGCGGTGGAGGTGCGCGTGCGGGTGGAGGACGGCATGCTCGCGACGAGCGTGGCCGACGCGGGGCCCGGCTTCTCGCCTGAGGCCCTGCGGCGCGGCTGCGAGCGTTTCTACCAGGGTGATCCCGCTCGCGCCGCGCGGGATCACAGTGGCCTCGGCCTGCACGTGGCCGCCGACGCGGCCGCGCGCCACGGCGGCTCGGTGGAGCTTGCGAACCGCGACGCCTCCGAGGGCGGCGGCGCCCGCGTGACGCTGCGGCTCCCGCGCGGTTGACCGAGGTCCCTCGAAGTCAACTGATGATCGCTTGCGTCAACCGGTCGTGTTCGCCCATACTGGGAACATGAGGCGAGCGCGGACGGAAGGAGCGGCGCATGGACGGCATCAACCTGGGGGCGACCATCGCGCGCGAGCGGCGCGCCGCCGACGTGACGCAGGGCGAGCTGGCGGCGCACCTCGGCGTGACGAAGGCGGCCGTGTCGAAGTGGGAGCTGGGCCAGAGCATGCCCGACGTGGCCCTGCTGCCGCGCATCGCGGCGTATTTCGGCCTCACGCTCGACGAGCTGTTCGACTACCGCCCGCAGCTGAGCGCGGAGGAGGTGCGCGACGCCTACCTGCGCCTGGCCATGCTCATCGACGAGGATCCGGACGCCGCCCTCGAGGAGGTTGAGCGGCTGATCGCCGACTACTACTCCTGCTGGCCGCTGCTGCACCAGATGGGCACGCTCCTCATGCAGCGCGCCGCGTTCGACCCGGAGCGCGGGGAGCGCCTGCTTTCGCGCTCCGTCGAACTGCTGGCGCGCGTCGAGGAGAACTCCGACGACGTGGCGCTGGTGGGCGCCGCCCGCATGATGCGCGCCTCCGCGATGAACCTTCAAGGCGATCTGGACGGCTGCGTCGCCCTGCTCGAGAGCTTGAAGCCCGACAGGGTGCAGGGCGTCGACCTGGCCTTGGCGGCGCTGTACGAGCAGCGGGGCGAACGCGAGGCCAGCCTGAGGCTGTACCAGGCGTCGATGGGCTGGGGCGTGATGAGCGCCATGAGCAGCGTGAGCGCCCAGCTTTTGCTCTACGCCGACGACGACGCGCATCGCGAGGCGCTCGTGCGGGCCGGCGAGGGCCTGCTCGTCGGCTTCGACCTGGAGGACGAGAACCCCATGGCGGCGCTCACGTTCTTGGCGAACGCGTCGGCCGCGTGCCTGGTCGGCGGAGACGGGGAGCGCGCGGAGGCCTACCTCGGGCGCTTCGTGCGCCTGCTCGAGCGCCTCGACGACCGCGCGCTGCTGTACGGCGCGGGCGAGAGCGTGCTGTACGACCTGGTTCCCGAGCTGGCCGCGCCCTCCGGCGACGAGGGCGAGGCGGCGGCCGCGTACCTGGGCGCGCTCGACATGAGGCGGCAGTGCGCGCAGCTGGTGATGGCGCGGCCGGAATGGGCGGAGCGTGCCGACGACGCGCGGTTCCAACCGCTGCTGGCCAGGTTGGAGGCGCTGTGAGCGAGGTCGTGCTGCGGGCGGAGGGGCTCGGCTGCCGCTACGGGAGGGCGGAGGTGTTCGCCGGCGCGTCGTTCTCGCTGGGCGCGGGCGAGGCCGCGTTCCTCGTCGGGCCCAACGGCGCGGGGAAGTCGACGCTTCTGCGCTGCCTGGCCGGATGGGACGCGCCCGCCGAGGGGCGGGTGGAGCTCTGCGGCGAGCGCTTCGACGGGTCGAACCGCGCGTTGCGGGCGCTCGTGGCGTTCGTGCCCGACGTGCCCGCGTTCTACGACGACCTCACGGCGGGCGAGCACGTGCGCTTCGTGCGCCAGGCGAACCGGCTGTCGGCGAAGGGCGATCCGTCCGAGCGGCTCATGGAGCGGTTCGGCCTTGCAGGGCAAGCCGACAAGCTGCCGTCGTCGTACTCGCGCGGCATGCGCCAGAAGCTCGCGCTCGTGCTGGCGCTCGCCCGCGCGCCGCGCGTTCTTCTGCTCGACGAGCCGTACGGGCCGCTCGACCCGGAGGCCGCCCGGGTGCTGAGCGCGCTTCTGGAGGAGGCGCGGGCGGCCGGGTGCGCCGTTCTGGCCAGCTGCCATCATGACGTGCCCGACCTGCGGCCCGATCTGGTGCTGCGCCTCGAGGGCGGCCGGCTCGACGTGCGCGCGGGAGACGGCGATGCATGACGTCGGCCTGCTGCTGTGGCTGCGCGTGCGGCACGCGCGCTGGACGGCGAACCGGCTTCTGCACCTGGTGGGCGCAGGCATCGAGGAGGGCGGCGCGCTGGATCGGGTCTACCAGCTGTACGCGGTCGGCCTCTTCGCCGTGTGGTTCGCGCTCATGGCCGCCGCGCTCGTCGACGCGGTGGCCGCTGTGTTCGCGGGCGCCGGCGTCGCCGCTTGCGCGCTCGCGGTGCGGGCGGCGCTGATCGCAGCCGTGCTTCTCTTCGCGCGCATCGGCATCGGCGGCGCACGGACGTCGCCGCTCAAGCTGTCGCATCCCGACATCGCACATGTGGCCGCGAGCCCGGTGGGCGCGCGGGCGCTTACGGGCGTGGCGGCCGGAGCTCAGGTGCTCGGCGGCGTGCTCGCGGGCGGAGCCGTCGGGTTCCTGCTGGGCGTCGGCCTGGAGAGCGCCGGCGTCGCGGCCGCAGCCGTCCCGGCGGCGGCGCTCGCCTGCGCGGCGCTCGCGGGCGCGGCGGTCGCGGCCGGCTGGGCCGTGGGCGTCGTGCGGCTCGCGAGCCCGCGCTGGAGCAGGGGCAAGACGGCGGCGGCCATGATCCTGCTCGTCGTGCTCGCCGCCGTTTGGATCGCGTTCGCGGTATGTGCGGACTCCTCGCTGCTGCTCGTCCCGGCCGCAGCCGCGGCACTCGGCGCTGGCGCGGCGCTTGCCCTCGCCGCGGCT
The DNA here is from genome assembly GCF_900169505.1 of Arabiibacter massiliensis. NCBI lineage: Bacteria > Bacillati > Actinomycetota > Coriobacteriia > Eggerthellales > Eggerthellaceae > Arabiibacter > Arabiibacter massiliensis. The sequence goes on along the minus strand of NZ_LT827021.1, from coordinate 1,117,302 downwards.
GCCGCTATGTTCGCCCTCATGGCGCCGCGCATCGACATGACCCGTGTCATCGAGGAGAGCGCGCTGTTCGCCGACCTGTGCGGGCTCGACCCGCTGTCGCCCCTTTCCTGGGAGCAGGTGGCCGAGCACCAGCGCCGCCGCAAACTGGCCGACCGCGCCGTGCGCTTCTCGCTGCCGCCTGCGGAGGGGCGGCGCACCCTCGTTGCCCGTGCGGCGCTGTCGCACCTGCGGCAGTGGGACGGCATCCCCGCGCTGCTCGTGCAGGGCGCGCTCGTCGTGCCGCTGGGGGTGCTCGCCGTCTTGGGGGCGGGCGGGCCGGTGCTCTTCCTGTTCTGGCTGCAGGCCCTCATGATGATGAAGCAGGGCGTGCGCGAAGCCTCGCGGCCGTTTCGCGACGACGTGCGCGTGCGCCTCGTACGCGACCGTCTGCCGTTCGGCACGCTCGAGCTCCTCGTTTGGGACGCGCTGCCCGCGTTCGTCCTCACCACGGCGCTCGCCTGCGGCGTCTCGCTGATCGCGGCCCCTGCGGGCGCCTCCCTGCCGGCCGCCGTCGCGCTCGCCGTGCTTCTGAATGCCGGTTCGCTTCTGAGCTGCGGATTCGATGCGGTACGCCTGTTCCCGAACGGCCCGCGCCTGTGCTACGAGCAGGGGGCGCTCGTGCTTGCGGCCGCGTCCTTCGCGTTGTGGCTGTTCGCGCCGCTGCCCGTCGTCGTGGCCGGCATCGCCCTCGCGACCGCTGCCATCGCCGCCGCCGTGCACTTCGGTGCAGAGTGCGCGCGCTAGCCGCTCAACGGCTCTGGCCCTTTGCATGGAATGTGCGCCTGTGCGAGCTGTTTCCCGAGGCTAACTTGCAAAATCGGAAAGAGGTTCTTCATAATGCCAGGTCGCGTGAGGTAGAGCTTTGCCCATCGCAAGTTTCCCGTGGCAAACACCTCGCACAGGCGCAAATTCCATGCAAGTGCCTCCGGAGCTCTGCTCAGACAATCGTCGTGAGATCGCCATCCGTCCGCCGCCCCTGCGGCGCGGTACAATGGCCCTTCGCCGTGAAACCGTTGGGAGGAAGGGGCGACCTATGGCCGACATCGTGATCGAGGACGCGCGCGAGGGGAACCTGCGCGGCGTCTCGCTGGCCATCCCCAAGGGGAAGCTCGTCGCGTTCACGGGGGTGTCGGGCTCGGGCAAGTCGACGCTCGCGGTGGACGTGCTGTTCAACGAGTGCCAGCGCCAGTACCTCGAGGCCATGGGGCTCGAGGGCATCCGCAAGCCGCGCGTCGGGCGCGTGCGGGGCGCCTCGCCGGCCGTGCTCGTCTCGCAGTCCTCCGGCAACCGCAACCCGCGCTCCACGGTGGGCACGGTCACCGACGTGTACACCGACCTGCGGATGGTGTTCGAGAAGCTGCACGAGCGCGCCTGCCCGGAGTGCGGCGCGCGCATCTGCTCGGCCGACTGCGAGGAGGAGACGGAACGGCGCGGCGACGACTTCCTCGTGTTCATGCGCTGCTCCGCCTGCGGGCATCGGATGCCCAAGCTCACGCGCACGCAGTTCTCGTTCAACACGAAGGAGGGCGCGTGCCCGGCGTGCGAGGGCCTGGGCAGGACGCTCGACGTGAACCTGGTGGCCGTGCTCGACGAGAGCCGCACGCTCGAGGACGGCGCCGTGGACTTCTGGAAGGGCCGCTACCGGGACTACCTGGTGGAATCGTTTCGCCAGGCGTGCCGGCGCTACGGCCTGGATGACCCTGCGGGCGCGCCCGTCGCGCGCTTCGACGCGCTGCAGCGCGAGATCCTGCTGAACGGCACGGCCAGCCTGGCCCTCGCCGCAGCATGTCCGGGCGTCGAGGAGCCGAAGACCGCCGCCGCGGGCAGGTTCGAAGGCGTCGTGCCGCTTCTGCGCCGCCGTTGGGCGGAACGCGAAGGGGGCGGGCGCGACTTCGAGCGCTACTTCTCGCAGGCAGTGTGCGCCGTGTGCGGCGGCGAGCGCCTGGGCGAGCTGGCGCGCACGGCGACGGTGGCGGGCACGCGGCTGCCCGAGCTGGCCGCCTCCTCGCTCGAGGGCATCCGCGACTGGGTGCGCGCGCTCGATGGGTCCCTTCCCGCCGCGCACCGCGCCGACGTGGAGGACTACCTGCGCGACGTGCTCACGAAGCTCGACCGGCTGGCGCGGGTGGGGCTCTCGTATCTGACGCTCGACCGCCAGACGGTCACGCTCTCCGGCGGCGAGCTGCAGCGGATGCGCCTGGCCAGCGTGCTGGACTCGGAGCTCTCCGGCGTCGTCTACATCCTCGACGAGCCCACCCAGGGCCTCCATCCCAAGGACACCCGCGGCCTCGTGGCCGTGCTCGAGAAGCTGCGCGACGCGGGCAACACCGTGCTCGTCATCGAGCACGACCCCGACGTCGTGCGCGCGGCCGACTTCGTAGTGGACCTGGGCCCCGGCTCGGGCGCGCACGGCGGTCGCATCGTCGCGGCCGGCACGCTCGACGAGGTCATGGCCGAGCCCGCGTCGGCCACGGGGCGCTGGCTCGCCCGGCCGCCCGCGCGCAAGGAGGCGTTCCGCCCGGCCGGCGAGACGGCCGTGGAGGTGCGCGGCGCGCGCCTGTTCAACCTCAAGGGCATCGACGTGGACATCCCCGCCCGCTGCCTCACCGCGGTCACGGGGCCGTCCGGCTCCGGCAAGTCCACCCTCGTGTTCAGGCTCGTCGCGCGCGGCGACGGCGACTTCGAGGGCGGCACGGTGCGCGGCGCGGGTCGGTTCGACCGGGTGGTGGACGTGGGGCAGGAGCCGCTCGTGAAGATGAAGCGCTCGAACGTGGCCACCTATTCCGGGGCCGCTGCCGACATCCGCGCGCTGTTCGCGGGCTCCGAGGATGCGTTGGCGGCGGGGCTCGCGGCGCGGAGCTTCTCGTTCAACGCGCCGGGCGGGCGCTGCGAGCGGTGCGAGGGGCTGGGCACGGTGACCAGCAACATGCTGTTCTTCACCGACGTCGAGGCGACGTGCCCGGCCTGCGGCGGCCGCCGGTTCTCCGACGAGGTGCTGGCCGTGCGCTTCGCGGGCAAATCCATCGACGACGTGCTGCGCATGTCGGTGGAGGAGACCCGGGCCTTCTTTGCCGACGCGGACAGCGCGCACGCGAAGGGCGCGGCGGCCCGGCGGCTCGCGCGCACGCTCGGCCTCCTCGAGGACGTGGGGCTCGGCTACCTTCTGCTGGGCCAGACGCTCACCACGCTCTCCGGTGGCGAGAGCCAGCGCCTCAAGCTGGCGCGCGAGCTGGCGGACGGCAAGGGGCGCGCGAGCCTCTACCTGCTCGACGAGCCCACGCGCGGGCTGCACCCGCAGGACGTGGAGCACCTCCTGGCGCTTCTCGACCGCCTGGTGGACGCGGGCGGCGCCGTGGTGGCGGTGGAGCACAACCCGCAGGTCATCGACCATGCCGACTGGGTGATCGACCTCGGCCCCGGCGGCGGCGATGCGGGCGGGGAAGTGGTGTTCGCCGGCACCCCCGCCGCCCTGCGCGCCTCAGGCGTCGGCACCACGGCGGCGTGGCTGTAGGGCGGGGCTACGGGCGCGCGCCCGCGCGGTCGAAGCGTCCCAGCAGCGTCTCCATCACGACGGCGGCGACGATGGCGGCGAGCGTCGCCAGCACGCGCAGCTTTTCCATGGCATCCTCCTCGCTCTCGTGTTCGACGCCTTCCAGTCTACGCGGGCGTCCTGACGCGACGCTTGCGGGCTCCTTGCGGCCGCCTTACCTTCTCGTAAGGCGGCCGCCTCGCTTGTGCGCACCCACCTGGCCCTGTAGGGCTGGCCGCTCATATATGACCTGATCAAACGCCGAATATTGTTCCTAAAACTCCACGGTCTGTTCGCTTGCGGAGGGTCTCCACATGTGCGAACATGCGTTCTCTGCGAGACGACGAGAAGGCGATGCGGGAGGAGGGCGATGGCGATGGCTGCGGGGGAACTGCGGGAGCACGAGACGTTCGGGGGCTGCGTGATCGGTTCGCCGGAGGGGGTCGACCACGGCCGCGTGATCCTCCATTCGGACATGAACGCGTTCTACGCGAGCGTCGAGCAGGCCGAGCGCCCCGAGCTGCGGGGCGTGCCGCTCGTGGTGGGCGGGCGCGAGGAGACGCGCCACGGCATCGTGCTGGCCAAGAGCGCCGAGGCCAAGGCCGCCGGCGTGAAGACGGGCGAGGCGCTGTGGGAGGCCCGCGCGAAGTGCCCCGGCCTGGTGACGGTGCCGCCGCGCTACGACGTGTACCAGCGCTACTCCGCCCTGGCGCGGCGCATCTACTACCAGTACACCGACCTCGTGGAGCCGTTCGGCCTCGACGAGTGCTGGCTCGACCTCACCGGCTCGCTGCCGCTTCTGGGCGGCGACGCGCTGCGCACGGCGGCCGAGATCAGCGGACGCGTCAAGGCGGAGCTGGGCTGCACGGTGTCCATCGGCGTGTCGTGGAACAAGATCTTCGCGAAGTTCGGCAGCGATGTGCGCAAGCCCGACGCCGTCACGGCCGTCACGCCGGAGAACTACCGCGAGCTCGTGTGGCGCGCGCCGGTGGGCGAGCTTCTGTACGTGGGCCGGGCGACCCGCGCCAAGCTGCACTCGTCGGGCATCGATACGATCGGCGAGCTCGCGTGCGCCTCGCCCGAGCTTCTACGTCGCCGCCTGGGGAAGGTGGGCCTCGTGCTGCGCGCGTTCGCCCGCGGGGAGGACGCGACGCCCGTGAAGGCCTACGACCCGGCGAGGAACGAGGTCGACCGCACGGTGAAAAGCTTCGGTAACGGTTTGACCTGCTCGCACGACATCGTGAGCCCCGGCGACGCGAAGGCGCTCATCTACCTTCTGGCGGAGTCGGTGGCGCAGCGGCTGCGCGAGGCGCGCTTCCGGGCGTCCACCGTGTCGGTGGGCGTGCGCGACGCCCGCGACCTTTCGAGCTACGGTCGCCAGACGACGCTTCACCGCGCGACGAACACGACCGGGACGATCGCGCGCACGGCCTGGGAGCTGCTCGCGGCGAACGAGCCGCTCGACGAGGGCCATCCGCTGCGCGGGCTGCACGTGCGCGCGTCGAGCCTCGAGCCCATGGACGCGCCCCAGCAGCTCGAGCTGCCCTTCGACGCGCGCCGGCGCATGCTGGAGGACCTGGACGAGACGATCGACGAGCTGCGCCGCCGCTTCGGCAACGCCTGCGTCCGCCGCGGCGCCGAGCTCGTGGACGAGAGCCTGACAGACCTCGACATCAAGCGCGACAACGTCGTGCACCCGGTAGGCTATTTCTAGAGCTTGTCATCCTTCGACTCGCTGCGCTCGCTCAGGATGACAAAGGGAAAGGGGGCGGGTCATGGTGCGGGGGATCGCGGGGAGGAGGAAGCGCTACGTGGAGGTGGAGGCGACGTTTCTGGAGGACGGGCGCATCGTGCCGCGCGCGGTGCTGTGGCGCGACGGGCGGCGGTTCCCGGTGCGCGCCGTGCTCGGGGTGCGCATGTGCGCGTCGCTCAAGGTGGGCGGCGAGGGCGTGCGCTACGACGTGCTCGTGGGGCACGCGCACACGTTCCTGTTCCACGAGGGCCCGCGCTGGTTCGTGGAGGAGATCGTGCCCGAAGGGCTTGCCGGTGCGCGGGTCGGGTAGAATGGCGTGCGAAAGGAGGCGCCGTGGACGTCGAGATCGTGGAGGAGCCGGCCGGTTCGCCGCCCGAGGTGAACGTGCCAAAAGCCCGGGGATAATGGCACGCCTGTTGTCATCCTGGATGTTGTCCGGCCGCGGAGGAAAGGCTGTGGACAAAATCGGGCTTCGGGACTGATTTCTTGTTCGCAACCACCGGGTCTGCTTCTTGCCACCAGGGGTTTCTTCGTTCTTCGGCAGCAATGATGCGAAAAAATCAGTCCCGAAGGCCGATTTTGTCCATGATGCTGTAAGTCATTGTTTAATGTGGCGTGCCGGCGACTTCTTCTCTCGGATGGCGGGGTGCGGCGTTGCGCGCCGATGCTATCATGAGAAGGTCGTTTTCCGCGCCGCCGCCGGCGGCCTCGCGAAGAGGAGCCCGTGCCATGCCCCAGCCGTCGAGCGCGCCCCAGCTCGCTAACCCTTCCATTCCCGCCGAGCTCGTCGAGGTCGAAAGCCTCAAGGGTTGGATCGAGCGCGCCTGCGGGGGAGACCCGCGCGTCGCGCACGTGCGCATCGCGGGCGACGCGGCCGAGCGGGCCGACTTCGCGCTGCTCGAGCTGTCCGAGTCGCGGGTGGAGGGCTGCTCGTTTGTGGGCTGCGACTTCGAGCGCGCGCTGTTCACGGATGTGTCGTTCTCGGGCTGCGACTTCTCGAACAGCTCGTTTGCGGAGGCCAACTTCACGCGCTGCACGTTCTCGTCGTGCAAGTTCACCGGCGCGGACTTCACGGAGGCCGTGCTCAGCCGCGACGAGGCGCGCGACTCCACGTTCGCCTACGCCTCGCTGGCGAAGGCGCGCCTCACCGACGTGCGCATGGCGGCGACGGACTTCTCCGGGGCCGACCTGGCCGAGCTGCGCCAGAAGCGCACGGCCTTCGACGACGTGCGCTTCCTGGGCACGAGCTTCTTCCGCGCGACGCTCGCCGGCATCGACTTCTCAACGTGCCAGCTGGAGGGCATCGTGCTCTCCGACGCCATGGGCGAGCTGCGCGGCTGCGCGATGGACCTTTTCCAAGCCGCCGGCATCGCCCGCCGCCTCGGCGTGACCGTCAAAGACTGACGCGAGGGGATACGCTGGCGACCCTCCGCTCGGGATGACATGAGGGGCATGCGCTGGCGCGCTCCACGCAGGACGGCGGCTTCCGTTGAGCAGATTTGCGAGCCTATTGAGCAAATTTGCTCAATAGGCAAGAAACGGCCGAGGGCGTTGACAACCCGACTCCGAATCGCAAGCCGTCACTCCCGCGTGCTCGGGGGAGCGGCCGGCCCGGCGGGCGGCGTCCAGGGCTCCTCGAGCTCCTTGATGCGGGCGCGGGCGTCCATGATGCCGTCGCGCACGGCGCGCCTCACGATGAGGTAGCCGACGAACAGCACGAACAGGAAGATGAGCAGGTACAGAGCCATGGCGCAGAAGACCGAGATCAGAGTGCCGAGCATGCGGGCCACCGCCTTTCCTTGGAAGGTGGCGCCATCATAGCAAAAAAAGCCCCGCTCGCGGCAGGCGAGCGGGGCCCGGACGGGCGAGCGGCCGAAGCGGGGGCCTACACCTCGGCGAAGTTCCAGGAGTTCATGTACTTGATCTGCTCCTCGGTGAGCGTGTCGATCCGTATGTCGAGCGTCTCCAGCTTCACGCGGGCCACGCCGTCGTCGATCTCTGCCGGCACGTCGTACACCTTGTTCTCCAGCTCGCCGGCGTGCAGGTACAGGTACTCGGCGGCCAGCGCCTGGTTCGCGAAGCTCATGTCCATGACAGACGCCGGGTGCCCCTCGGCGCACGAGAGGTTCACGAGGCGCCCCTGCGCGAGCACGATCACCGTGCGGCCGTCCGGCAGCGTGTACTCCTCGACGAGCGGCTTGAGCTCCTGCTTCTTCACGGCGTGCTCCTCGAGCCACACGAGGTTGATCTCGGAGTCGAAGTGACCGGAGTTGCACACGATGGCGCCGTCCTTCATGTTCTCAAACGCCGGCGCGTCCACCACCTTGCAGTTGCCGGTGACGGTCACCCACACGTCGGCGAAGCGCGCCGCCTCGGCCGCGGGCATCACCTCGTAGCCCTCCATGTGCGCCTCGAGCGCCTTCAAGGGGTCCACCTCGCACACGATCACGCGCATGCCCATGCCGCGGGCGCGCAGGGCCAGGCCGCTGCCGCAGTAGCCGTAGCCCGAGATGACGATGGTGCGCCCGCACAGAAGGCGGTTCGTGGCGCGCACGATGCCGTCGAGCGTGGACTGGCCGGTGCCGTAGTGGTTGTCGAAGCAGTGCTTGGTGTTGGCGTCGTTGATGTTGAACACGGGGTAGGCGAGCGCGCCCTCGGCGGCCATCGCGGCCAGGCGCACCACGCCGGTGGTGGTCTCCTCGGTTCCGCCGACCACGTTTTCCAGCTTGTCGCGGTGCGTCGTGTGCAACGCGGTGTCCAAATCGGCGCCGTCGTCCATGATGATCTGCGGGTTCGTGGCGATGACGGCCTCGATGTGGCGGTTGTAGGTGTCGGCGTCCTCGCCGGCGACGGCAAACACGTCCACGCCGAAGTCGCGCACGAGCGAGGCGGCCGTGTCGTCCTGGGTGGACAGCGGGTTGCTCGCGCACAGCGTCACCTGCGCGCCGGAGGCGACGAGCGCCCGCATGAGGTTGGCCGTCTCGGTGGTCACGTGCATGCACGCGCCGATGCGCACGCCCGCGAGGGGGCGCTCCCGCTCGAAGCGCTCGCGGATGCGGGCGAGCACGGGCATGTCGCGGTCGGCCCACATGATGCGGGCAAGGCCGGCGTCGGCCAGGGCGATGTCTTTGATGTCGTGGTTCTCGGGCATGCTGCCTCCAAAAAGCGCGTAGATATGATGGTTCCGGATAGCTTCCCAGAGTATCACAGGGCGGCGCGCACCCGCAGAGCCCCGCGCTCCGTTTCATAAAACGGACGGACGAGGCCGCGCGCAGACGACGCTCCCGGCCGCTCGCCGAGCGCTCCCCGCCGTCCGCCCGCGCACCCTTAACACGGCGTTTATGAAGTTCGTATGCAGAAGCTTTGTGATTCCCGGTGATTTCCGATGCGGAAAACGGAAGAAACGGTAACGAACGCGCTCCCTGTTGACCAACATGGGTGGTGAGCAGCTATAATCTGCCAAGCTCGAACGCAAGGCCCGCCGCAACGCGCGGCGCGCATGCGCTCGGCGCACCCTCGACGAGAACATGATACGGACCAGGGGGGCGGAAAGCGGCCCCCGGACACGGGTGCGCGCATGGAACGGCCGCGGAAGAAGGGCGGCCCGGCAAAGGAGCGAAGGTGCTAGACCAGTTTTTCTCGCAGATCTCGTTCATAGACGTGTTCAACTTCTGCGTGTTCATCACGTTCACGATCTGCTACACCTACCAGCTGTATTACGTGTTCGTGGTGCTCACGCGCAAGCCGAAGACGCTCGAGGCGAAGAGGAACCACAAGTTCGCCGTCGTGGTGTCGGCGCGCAACGAGAGCGCCGTCATCGGCGACCTCATCCACTCCATCAAGGTGCAGAACTACCCGCAGGAGCTCATCGACGTGTTCGTCATCGCCGACAACTGCACGGACAACACGGCCCAGGTGGCGCGCGAGGCCGGCGCCGTCGTGTTCCCGCGCCACAACGACAAAGAGGTGGGGAAGGGCTACGCGCTCGACTACGGCTTCCAGTGCATCCGCTCGCAGTACGCCGACGCCGGCTACGAGGCCTACTTCGTGTTCGACGCCGACAACGTGCTCGACGTGAACTACTTCCGCGAGATGAACAAGACCTACGACAACGGCGCGAAGGCCTCCACCAGCTACCGCAACTCCAAGAACTACGACTCCAACTGGATCAGCGCCGGCTACGCGGTGTGGTTCCTGCGCGAGGCGAAGTTCCTCAACCAGGCGCGCCTCACGCTGAACACGAGCTGCGCGGTGTCGGGCACGGGCTTCTTCATCGCCGCCGACATCATCGAGCGCCACGGCGGCTGGAAGTGGCACCTGCTCACCGAGGACATCGAGTTCTCCACGAACAGCATCCTGGAGGGCGTGCGCATCAGCTACACGCCCACGGCCATCCTCTACGACGAGCAGCCCATCACGTTCCGCGACTCGTGGAACCAGCGCTTCCGCTGGGCCAAGGGCTTCTACCAGGTGTTCTGGCACTACGGCGCGCGCCTGGCGAAGGGCGTGGTCACCAACCCCAAGGGCTCGCGCTTCGCGTGCTACGACATGCTGATGACCATCGCGCCGGGCATGCTGCTCACCATCGTGAGCGTGCTGTTCAACGGCATCATCATCGCGCTCGCGCTCACCGGCATGATGTCCACGGGCGTGATGATCGCCTCCTCCGTGTCGTCCATCTTCTTCTGCCTGTTCAACTACCTGGTGTTCATGTTCATGTTCGGCGTGCTCACCACGTTCGTCGAGTGGGACTCCATCCGCTCCACCACGGCGAAGAAGGTGCGCTACATGTTCACCTTCCCCATCTTCATGCTCACCTACATCCCCATCGCGCTCGTGGCCCTCGTGCGCAAGTGCAACTGGAAGCCCATCAGGCACAGCATCTCGGTGGACGTCGCCGAGCTCTCCGACGCCGCCAGCGCCAAGCAGCAGCGCGAGCGCATCCTGTAGAAGCGCCCCTACGACGGCGGGCCCCAGGCGGGTCCGCCGTTTTTGCGCGCGCGGCAGCGATCTTCGCTCCTAAAACACGCCTCACGCGCTGAGGCGTGTTTTAGGAGCGAAGATCTGGTTTAGGCCCTCTCTTTCTCCGGGGAATCCCGTAATTGTCGAGCAGCGTTTCGAAGCGTTTCGCATCCATCACATCCTTGTAGGAGAACCGCACGATGGGCATGCCGTACAGCGTGAGCTGCGACTCCCGGTGCTGCTCGTCCGCGAGCACGCGAAGGGGCGCGCGGCCGCCCCGCATCGCGGCGTCCTCGTACTTCTGCATCCCGTCGAATTCCCCGATGACCATGCTGCCATCCAAGCGGGTCCACAAGAAGTCGACGCGGAAGGTGCGCCCCGGGCTCATAGGCTGCCGGAAAGGCACTTGGAGTTCGGGGAGCGCGAATCCCAGCTCGATCATCGCGGCTCGCGCGATGGACTCGCCCGCGCTTTCGCTGCGGGCATCGGCGCAATGCATCGTCTTAATGGCGTGGCGGAACCCTGCAAGGCCGCTGCCGATCTGCATGAAACGCGACGCGAACGTGCTCGACCCCATCCCGGTAAGCCGCAGGGCGCCATCTGCCGTTGCGAGCGCTTGCTTGAAATCCGAAGTGCGCATGCAATCGAACACGGTGCGCGTCAGGGAGGTGACGCGAAGGCCTCCCGCTTCGATCGCCCGGTCGTTTTCCACTATATGCCAGCGAATCGCCCCGCACGTCGCGTTTCGATTCCTTTGCGATGTGATCACGTGCACGTTGTCCAGTCGATCGAGCGTGACCGGCAGACCGTATGCGAGCGCGGCGGATTCGTGGCAGAACACCCAATCGGGGTGAAGCTCCTGCAGCGATCTCATCTTGTGAAGCGCCCGTTCGCGCCTTGGCAGCGCGTTCCAGTACGAGGCGCGCGCGTAAGCCCCTCGCACCGGGCGCACGGCCTTGCCGCGCTCCACTTGCCGCCGCATGCTTTCGCGGATGCGCGTGTCGGACGGCACCACGCATGTCCCCCTGCTTTCGGCCTGCGAGAAGAGAAGCGCCATCTCCCCGTCGTTGGTTTTCATCGTAGCATCACCGCCCTTTCTGCCGGTTTCGAAGCTCGTAGGGAGCATTTTCGCTCCTAAAACACGCCTCACGCGCTGAGGCGTGTTTTAGGAGCGAAGATCTCCTTGCCCTCACCAGACGCGGGCGAACGTCAGGCCGTATACCCGCCGCGCGCCCGCCGCGCGCACGGCCTGGGTGGCGGCGAAGAGCGTCGAGCCCGTGGTGTACACGTCGTCCACGATGATCGCCGCCTCGGGCGCGTCCGCTCCCGGCAGCGCGAGGAAGCGGCCCTCCATGTTGGCGATGCGGCCGCGCCGGGCGAGCGCGCGCTGGTCGCGGCTGCGCGGGCGCGCGAGCAGGGGAGCGACGTCCAGCCCCAGGCGCTCGGCCGTCGCGCGCGCCAGGTCCGCCCCGTGATCGAACCCGCGCCGCCGAAGCGCCGCCGACGTGGCCGGCACCGGCACGACCGCCGGCCGCCCTTCGAGCCACGCCGGCACCGCGACGAGCGCCATGAGCCCGGCCATCTCCTCGACGAGCCGACGCTCGCTCGAATCCTTCCACGTGCGCACCACGCGCGCCGCGTCGTCGCCGTACACCACCGCGCTCGCGCAGCCGTCGAAGGGCGGCTCGTCCAGGCCCGACGCGCCCAGCACGACGGGGTTGCACTCGCTGCACTGCACGCGCCCGAACGGCGCGCCGCAGCGGGGGCAGGCGCGCCACCAGTCGAGGTGGGGAAGCATCATGCGGCAGCGGGCGCAGAGCACCTCCCCGGGCTCGTCGCACACGGCGCAGCGCGTGGGCCACAGCGTCTCGGCCACGGCCTCGGCGGCGGCGCGCCCGTAGAGCCCGGCTTCGCGCCGCACGCGTCCGAGCACCGGACGGGCGGGCGCGGGGGATCGGGTTGCTCTTTCGAGGACGGCGGCCATGGAAGGGAGCATAGCACGGCGCTTCCAGCGCATCCCAAGCCGCGTTCCAGCGCATCGCCGCCCCGATCCAGCGCGAATCCAGCGCGCGCCCGACGCGCTTCCATCCAAAATCCAGCGCGGATCAAGCGCATTTCCAGCGTAGATCAAGCAGAAATCAAGCGCGAACGTAGCGCCCCTGCTGAAATCCCTCGTCGAGCGCGTGAGCGCACGCTGCTCGCCGGCGGGGAGGCGGCCGCGTAAGACGCTCGACTTGTGGGGGCCCGGCGGCGTTCGCGCAGATTCCGCGCGTGCGCTTCCGGGCCTTTTCATGTTCTGATACACTTGACGGTGCTTCTTTCGAGTCTGTAGTTGCGGGTGAGAACCCTAGTCCACGGCAGATGCGGTCGAAAGGACCCACGTAAGCCGCGCGTCCGCGCGCGACGATCATGGCGTATCCTAGAGGTAAGCCGCACCGCCCGTATACATGAAGCGGTATACCGCCGCGACGGGCGAGAGGGCACGGGCGCAAGCTCCGCCCCGGTGCGCGAGTGTGGGGGCAAAGACTAGGTCAGTCGGAAGAAGCGCACGAGAGAGAAACGCGGCTTAGGGAGGCCCATCGGATATGAAGCGTATGAAGAGGCTCGCGACCTGCGGTTTGGCGGTTGTGTGCGCGGCGGCTCTGCTCGCTGTGCTGGCAGGATGCTCGTCGAAGGAGGGCTATGTTCCGCCCGAGAAGGAGCCCACGCTCTCCTCGCCGACCATCGGCAAGGACGGCACGCTGCGCGTCGGCGTGAACGCGGACAGCGCGCCTTTGGCCGGGCAGCCCAACAGCTCCTCCAAGATCATCGGCATCGACGTGGACATCGCCGCCGCGCTGGCGGACAGCTTCGGGTTGAAGCTCGAGATCGTGGACGTGGGCGCCGATCCCGCGGCCGCGCTCACGGAGGAGCGCGTCGACATCGTGCTCGGCATCGACAAGTCCGACACCGAGGCGACGTTCTGGAAATCCGAGGCCTACCTGCCCACGGGCGTGGCCCTGTTCGCGGCTACGGCGGACGCTGCAGTGCCGACGAACGCCACGGCCCCCGCGATCGCCGCGCAGGTGTCCTCGAAGAGCGCCTGGGCCGTGACCAACGAGTTCGACCAGGGCGCCATCACCACCACCGACGACCTGAAGGGCGCGTTCGCCGCGCTTGAGTCCGGTCAGGTGCAGTACGTGGCGGCCGACGCCGTCATCGGCGCCTACGCCGCACACAACGCCGGCGACGAGGTGCACGTCGTGGCGCTCATGCAGCAGCCGAGCGGCTACTGCGCCGGCGTACTCGACAGCAAGGCCGACCTCAAGCAGGCGGTGTCCGACGCGCTCGCCACGCTCACCGGCAACGGCATCATCTCGGTCATCGAGACGAAGTGGCTCGGCATCGCGCTCGACCTGTCGACGGTGCCGCTCACCGAGGGCGCGACGGCGAACAAGGCCGCTGCTACCGCCGAGCCGCCTGCGACGCCTGCGGCGGAGGGCGACGCCGCTGCGGAAGGCGAAGGCAAGACGCCTGCCGAGAGCGAGCTCGAGGCCGGCGGCAACGCGGTGCAGCCGGAAGACGTCGCCGTGTAAGGACCTTGCAAGAGGGAGTCGAGGGGCCGGGGCGCGCGTTCGCGTTCCGGCCTTTTTCTTCTTGACTTGGAGCGCGCTCCAAGTGGTTCAATGGTCGGGCACGGCGAATCGGAGACGACGGAGAGGGCGAACATGGAGCAACGAGAGCTGCGCGAGCTGCTCGAGCGGGTGGCTGCGGGCGAGGAGCCAGTGGAGGAGGCCGAGCGGGCCCTGCGCGTGGCGCCGTTCACGGAGCTCGGCTACGCCACGGTGGACCATCATCGCGGCGTGAGGCAGGGCGTGTCGGAGGTGTTGTACGGCGCGGGCAAGACGGCCGAGCAGATCGCCGGCATCTGCCGCGCGCTCGTGGAGGGCGGGCAGGAGCGCGTCCTCGTCACGCGCCTCGACGCCGACAAAGCCGCCGAGGTGGAGCGCCTGCTCGCGGCCCCCTGTCATCCTGAGCGGAGCGGTGAAGCCTGCACCCCCTGTCATCCTGAGCGGAGCGGCGAAGCCGCGGAGTCGAAGGATCCCGTGCGGCGCCAGCCGTTCCCCCTCCCGTTCTCATATCGCGAGCTGCCGCGCCTCGGCATCCTGGGGGAGGCTCCCGCGCCCGACGGCAACGGCTCCGTGGTGATCGCGGCGGCCGGCACGAGCGACCTTCCCGTGGCCGAGGAGGCCGCCGTGACCGCCGAGATGCTCGGCAACGACGTCGTGCGCCTCTACGACGTGGGCGTGGCCGGCATCCACCGGCTGCTCGCGCACGCGGACGACATCGCGGCCGCGAGCGTGGTGGTGGCCGTGGCCGGCATGGAGGGCGCGCTTGCCAGCGTGGTGGGCGGGCTCGCATCGTGCCCGGTCATCGCCGTACCCACGAGCGTCGGCTACGGCGCGAGCTTCGGCGGCGTGGCGGCGCTGCTGGCCATGCTCAACTCCTGCGCCTCGGGCGTGTCCGTCGTGAACATCGACAACGGCTTCGGTGCGGGCTACCAGGCGCACCTCATCAACCATGTGAAAGCGAGGACGGCATGACGGTTCTGCACTGGGATCTGAGGGAGTCGGCCACGCGGGCGGCGCTGCTCGAGCAGACGCTCGCGGCGCTCCCGGCTGAAGCGCGCGAGCGCGTGGAGGCGGCGGCTGCGGCGGCGGGCGTGCCCGAGGGGCATCATCACGACCTGGGCGAGGTGCTCGCCACCATCGACGCTCTCGCGGCGAGCAGCCGCGTGAAGGACGACCTGCGCGGCGTCTACCGCATCCTCGCCGAGGCTGAGGCGGCGGCGCACGGCTGCGCGGTGGAGGAGACGCACTTCCACGAGGTGGGAAACGGCGCCGGCATCGCGAATGCGTTGCGCCTCTGCCTGGCCGTGGAGGCCGCCGATCCCGACGAGATCGTCGCCACGCGCGTGCAGACGGGTTGCGGAACCGTGCAGTGCGCCCACGGCGAGCTTCCCATCCCCGCGCCCGCGACGGCCGCTATCATCGCGCGCGGCATCCCCGTCTGCGAACATACGCTTCCCGGCGAGCGCTGCACCCCCACGAGCGCCGCCCTCATCCTCCACTTCGCCAACCGCTTCGAGGCGTAGCCTCTCGCGACACGAAATGCCCGGATTTTCACAAGTTGTGACGGTTCTGCGCGGCAAAACAAGGAGTTTTGAGGGCGAACGGCCGCTTTCGACAACCAGGGGCTTCGCTCCGCTCAGGATGACAAACGAAAAACGCCCGCGCATCCAGGGGATGGGCGGGCGTTCGGAGCTAGTTGAGGAAGTCTTCCAGGATCTCCTGCTCGGCTTCCTCCTCGGTGAGGCCGAGCGTCATGAGCTTCACGATCTGGTCGCCGGCTATCTTGCCGATGGCGGCCTCGTGCACCAGCAGCGCGTCCTCGCTGGCGGCCTCGATGCCGGGGATGGCCGTCACCTTCGCCGTGCCCATGATGATGGCGTCGCACTGCACGTGCCCGCGGCACGCCGCCTCGCCGATGACGAGCGGGTTGAACACCTGCTTCGAGTTGTCCTGCGCCACCGAGCGCGAGATCACCTGCACGCTTGAGTCGTCGCCCTTGAGCTCGATCTTCATGTTCGACGTGGCCACCTGGTCGTCGTGCGTGAGTAGCTTCTCGGTGAGCACCAGCTTCGCGTTCGCGCCGAGCTCCGCGTTCGTGTCGCGCACGGTGGACGACACGCCGCGCAGCTGCGTGAGCTCCATCTCGCAGCTCGAGTTCTCCTCCATCACCACGTTGGTCACGGGGTTGAGGATGCGCTCGCCGGTGCCAGTGCCCTCGCCGTAGTGCTTCTCCACGTACTTCACGTGGGAGTTCTTGCCGCAGTAGAACGTGTGGATGCCGTCGTGCTCGGAGGCCTGGTGGCTCTCGTTGTGGATGCCGCAGCCGGCCACGATGGTCACGTCGCAGTCGTCCTCGATGTAGAACGTGTTGTACACGACGTCCTTGAGGCCCGCCTGCGTCACGATGACGGGGATGTACACCGTCTCGCCGCGCGTGCCGGCTTTGATGCGGATGTCGATGCCGGGGTGGTCGGTCTTGGTGGATATCTCGATGTTCGCGGACGAGTGGCGCTCGACGAGCTGGCCGTCCTTGCGGATGTTGAACGCGCCTTTCGGCATGCCGTGGATGTTCGCTATCTCGGCGAGCAGGCTCTCGTCGATGGGGGACAGGTCGACAGCCATGGGTGGCCTCCTTCTTCGGATGTGCGGGCGGCGGAATGTTTCACGTGAAACATCCGTTCGCAGCGCGGGTTAGCAGGTGGTGGGGATCTCGGTGAGGTGCAGCTCGGGCGGCTCGGTGAACGTGCAGCCGGGGATGCCCTTCGCCACGAAGCCGAGCTTGGGCATGAGCTCCTCGGGCGTGCCCGTCTCGGCCACGCGGCCCTCGCGCAGCAGCACGATCTCGTCGGCCAGCTGGATGATGCGCTCCTGGTGCGAGATGATCACGATGGAGCGGCCGTCGCGCGCCTCGTGGATGTCGCGGAACGTCTCGGTCAGGCGGTCGAAGCTCCACAGGTCGATGCCGGCCTCGGGCTCGTCGTAGATGGCGAGCTTCGGGTCGCGCGCGAGGATGGTGGCGATCTCGATGCGCTTCACCTCACCGCCGGAGAGGTTCTTGTCCACCTCGCGGGTGAGGTAGTTCGCCGAGCACAGGCCCACGCGCGCCAGGTACTCGTTGCACGACAGCATCGGCAGCTTCTTGCCGGCGGCGATGTCGAGGAGCTTCTTCACCTTCATGCCCTTGAAGCGGGCGGGCTGCTGGAAGCCGTAGCCGATGCCCTTGTTCGCGCGCTCGGAGATGGTAAGCTCGGTGATGTCCTCGCCGTCGAACAGGATCTGGCCGCTCGTGGGGCGCTCGACGCCCATGATGAGCTTGGCGAGCGTGGACTTGCCGCCGCCGTTCGGGCCTGTGATCACGGTGAAGCGGTCGTCGGGGATGGTGAGCGTGAGGTCGTCGATGATGCGCTTCGTCTCCTTCGAGCCCTCGGCGATGGGCACCTCGAAGGTGAGGTTCTTGAGTTCGAGCATGATGTGCGGTCTCCGTATCCTTCTCGTCTATTTGATACTCTATTACTATCATTTATGCCGCGCTTCGTCAAGCGCGGCCGCATGCGCGTCGGGCGGCGTGTTCGTCCCGGCTGCGGACGGCAGAGGCGGCCCCCGAAACCCCCTGCGCATGCGCTCGGTTCCAACCGCTTATTCTAGCTCAAACCCGCGCCCCTGCGCCCCCGAATCGCCGCATTTGTGCGCCCGCCCCGAGCGCCGGTGCCCGTACAAATGTTTCACGTGAAACGTCGGCGCGCCTTTCATGCGATTCCCCGCTGGAAATCACACTTTGAGCATAGTATACTGTGAGAATTATCAGCGTACGCGCAAAGGAGCCCAGCATGGCAGCACCGATTATCCGTTCGTCCACCGACATCCGACGCGACTACAACGCCATCGAATCGCTCGCCAAGGAGACCGGCAAGCCTATCTACCTTACGAAGAACGGTCGCGCGTCCCTCGTGGTCATGGACGCGGCCGCGTTCGATTACGACCAGTACGTGGGCCTGCTCATCGACGAGGCCGTCGAGCACAACAAGAGGCACCCGCAAACGTACAACCTCGAGGAAGCGAAAGCGGAGCTCGACCGCCTCGTCGAAGAGGAGCTGAAGAACCATGGACTATGAGGTTGAATTCGAGCACAGCGCCCTTCTCGATCTGAAGCAGTCGACGTTCTATGAGGTGCAGTTCACGTTCTCGGTTGAACGTTCGAAAGAAAGAATGCACGAGGTCATGGAGCGAACGGTTCAGGCTCTTTCTGCACTCCCCGCGCGCAACTCCGAGAAAGCGTATGGATTCACCGAGACGCTGCGCCGGAAGCTCGTGGTGGGGAAGTACGCGGCGTTCTACTGGATCGATGAGGAGTCGAGCGTCGTGCACGTCGAGCGCATCCTTCATTCGAAAGCCGATTTCAGCCGCATCCACTTCGGGAATTGAAACGGCCCCCGGTGCGTAGGGCGCCGGGGGCCGTCGGACGCGAGGGGCCGTCCGTTACTCGGCTAGCAGGTCCACTACGTCGAGGTCGGTCGCGGCACCCTCGATGATGTCGCGGTTGCCGAACACGCAGACGGCCTGCGCCTGCACGGCGTCGGCCACCGGGGCCGCGAGCGCGCGCACGGCGGCCGCGTCGGCCTCCACGATCTCCTGGCGCGTCCGCAGGCGGCTCTCGGGCGTGCGCCCGCCGAAGAAGTCGCCGTCCTGGCGGCGCACGAGCATCCGCGCCTTAAGCGGCGTGTCGAAGCCCGCCGCCGTGCTCACCACGTAGCCGTCCATCGCGTCGGGGTCGGGGTCGAACGCGGCCAGCCATGCCGAGGCGCCGGCGAAGCGCGCCAGCGTCTCGTCGAGGTGCGGGTCGCGGTACGAGTAGAAGCGCAGGGTGCCCGTGCGCGCCGCCTGGAAGCCCGCCCCGTACGCGCCGCCCTTCACGCGCACCTCGTTCCACAGGTAGTCGTAGGAGAGCGCCTTGGCGGCCACCTGCCACGCCCCCGTGTAGGGCGCGCCGAACGCGCGGCGGTCGAAGCCCTGCGCGGCGTAGCACACGTCGGTGGGCACGACGAAGGCCTCGTTGCGCACGACAGGCGCGGGCACGACGAGCCGCGCCTCGCCGCCGCCCTCGCCCTCGCGGCCCAAGACGCCGCCGGCCTCCCAGAAGCGCGCGTAGTCCTCGTCCGAGCCGGTGAAGCTCACCACGGCGCCGTCGTCGCAGAACAGGCGCCGCGCCAGGTCCTCGAGCTTTGCGGACAGCTCGTCCGCGCGCTCGTCGAAGCAAGCCAGCAGGCCCTTCAGGAACCGGTAGAATCCGACGCCGCCCAGCTGCTCGCGCACCACGCCGGCCGGCAGGTAGTACGACGACAGGCGGGCCATGGCGCTCGTGTGGCCCGCCGAGGCGAAGCCCTGCTCCATGGCGATGCGGCGCTGCTGCAGCACGTCTCTGATCTTGCCCGTGTCGGAGAAGTCCGTCTCCAGCATCACCTCGCGCGGCAGCCCGGCCAGCCAGTCGATGTTCTCCGAGAGCGCGCTCGCGCTGGCTACGAGCTTCGGCGCCAGGGCCTCCGGGTCGTCGGCGTCCTCGTAGATCTCGGCGAAGAACGAGAGGTTGCCCAGCTTGCCGTTCATGAGCGTGTCCAGCTCCGAGGCGCTGCGGCGCGCGGTGCCCAGCTTGCCCAGCACGAGCCCGAGCACGGCGACGTAGGGCAGCTCCTCGAACGGGATGCGCGCCAGATCGAAGTAGCGGTACGCGTAGGCGATGCCGCGCGTGGGCGCGTCGTGGCGCAGGCACGGCACGGGGGCGTCCGGCACCAGGCCGTATGCGGGCTCCTCGGGCGCCGCGCCGATGTCGGCCACGGAAAGGCGCGGCAGGGTGGCCAGCGCCTCGGGCGAGTCGGGCTCTGTCTGCAAGCGGCGCAGCTCGGCCTCCTCGTCGGCCACGCGGGCGAAGTCGTCCGGGTCCATGGCCGCCTCGGCCGCCGCCAGGCGCTCCTCCTCGAAGGCCTCCTCGTCGCCGTCCACGGGCCGCACCTCCACCTGGGCGCAGTGGCTGTTTTCCAAGAACAGCTCGCGCGCCAGGTCGTCGAAGTAGCCCTCGTCCAGCACCCCGCGCAGAAACGCGAAGTCATCCTCGTACTTCAGGTAGGATGTGGCCAGATCGTCGTCGTAGAGCCAGCCCGACAGCGCCGTCATGGAAAGCACCACGCCGTCGGCCGTGCCGAAGTCGTGCTCGCGCATGACGAACTCGGCCTTCGACAGCGACGCCTCCAGAAGCGCCGGGTCGATGCCCTGCTCCAGAAGGTCGCGCACGGCGTCCTCGAACGCGGGGCGGAAGCGCTCCATCGCGCCCTCGGCCAGGCCGCGCAGCTGCACCACGGCGAACGGCTGCAGCACCGACGTCTCCAGGTAGGCCTCCACGTCGTCGGCCAGCCGCGCGTCCAAGAGCGCGCGCTTGAGCGGGGCTTCGTTCGAGCCCATGAGCGCGTCCACCAGGATGTCGGCCGCCACGGCGCGCCGGCGGTCGGCCACGGGGCCCACCACGAAGGCCAGGCCCGCGCACGCGTTCTCCGGCGCGGTGACCATGGTGCGCACCACGTCGAGGTTCTTCACCGGCGCCTGCGCTTCCAGCGTGCGGGGCTCAAGCGGCGCCTCGCCGTTGTGCGCCCGCGCCTGGTCGCGCGCAGCCTCCTCGTCGGCCACGGGGGAGAGGTAGGCCTCGTCGAGGAACGCCAGCATGCGGTCGATATCCAGGTTGCCGTACAGCGTGAGGTAGCTGTTGTTCAGGCGGTAGTGGCGCGCGTGCTCGTCCAGGAACTGCTCGTAGGTGAGGTCGGGGATGGCGCGCGGCGTACCGCCCGACTCGAAGCGGTAGGCCGTGTCGGGGAAGAGCGCCGCCGCCAGCGCGTCGTAGAGCACCGAATTCGGGTCGGACAGCGCGCCCTTCATCTCGTTGTACACCACGCCGTTGAGCGTAAGGCGCGCGCTGCCGTCCGCCGCCTCGGTGGCGGCCACCATGTCGCCCGCGATGGAATCGCCCGCATCGGCCTCCACGTCGGCCGCCAGCTCGTAGTGCCAGCCCTCCTGCTCGAAGATGGCGCGCTTGCGATAGATCGCCGGGTGCAGCACCGCGTCCAGGTACACGTCCGTGAGGTTCATGAGGTCCTGGTCGTTGGTGCTGGCCACGGGATACATCGTCTTGTCGGGGAACGTCATGGCGTTCAGGAACGTCTGCATGCTGCTCTTCAGCAAGTCCACGAACGGCTCCTTCACGGGGAACTTGTCGCTTCCGCACAGCACCGAGTGCTCCAGGATGTGGAACACGCCCGTGTCGTCGGCCGGCGGGGTCTTGAACGCGATGGAGAACGCCTTGTTGGCGTCGTCGTTGGCCATATACAGCAGCTGCGCGCCGCTCTTGTCGTGGTCGAGCACGTAGGCGGTGCCGTCGATCTCCGGCAGCTCCTCGCGCGTGCGCACGGTGAACCCGTGCAGCTTCTGTTGGGGCGTGAGATCCATATGCCTTGCCTTTCGTCGGATGCCTGTTTTCGATCGGGGAGGGCGTGCCAGAGTCTGAGATGTGGGTAGAGCGGTTCGCAGAGCAACGCCTCGCGCCTGGCCCTGGGCTTCTTGTTTTTTTGAACCTTGCGGCCCCCCCCATCATCCACCCCTAACCCTTCGTCGGCGGCGTCAGTTGTGTATAAGAGCCAGGGGTAATCGTCTCATCCACAGCGAGATAGCGCGACCGCCGCTTCGGCCCCGCAGGGCGCGCCGCCCTGCGATAGATGCCCGATGCACGATTTTGCAGCCGGATTGGCAATTTGGAACGCATATGCACCCGTTCCTAGGTGCATCGGATTTCGCCATCAGGCGTTTTCCTCAGAAGCTCGGCATCAGAGGTGCCCGGACGGGCGATTTCCAGTGCATATTCGCTCCGTTTTGCCAAAACCCTCGATTTTTTCTGCACCGACCCCAGAGCGATGACATTACCCCCGTCCTGCGTCCCCCTGTCACGCCCTGCGTCATAAAGAAAGGGCCCTCCGTTGCGGGGAGGGCCCTTGGGGGTTGCTTAGATCTTCGCCGTGCCGGGGCCGCCTTCGTCGTAGCGGTGGCAGGCCACGCAGTGGTCGGGCTTCACCTCCACGAGCGGGGGCATCACCTCGTCGCAGCCCTCGACTTTCGCGAAGCAGCGGCCGGCGAAGCGGCAGCCTGCCGGCGGGTCGATGGGCGAGGGCACGTCGCCTTCCAGGATGATGCGCTCGCGCTTCGTGGCCGGGTCGACCGACGGGATGGCCGAGAGCAGCGCCTGCGTGTAGGGCGACAGCGGATCGGCGTAGAGCGACTTCTTCGGCGCGATCTCCATCATCTTGCCCAGATACATGACGCCCACGCGGTCGGACACGTGCTTCACCACGTTCAGGCCGTGCGCGATGAACAGGTACGTGAGCCCGAACTGCTCTTTGAGCTCGTCGAGCAGGTTCAGCACCTGCGCCTGGATGGACACGTCGAGCGCGCTCACCGGCTCGTCGCACACGATGAGCTTCGGGTTCACCGCCAGGGCGCGCGCGATGCCCACGCGCTGGCGCTGGCCGCCGGAGAACTCATGCGGGTAGCGGTTGCGCATGTAGTTGGCCAGGCCCACGCATTCCAGGAGGTCGTTCACGCGGTCCTCCACCTGGTCCTTCGGCAGGATGTTGTTCGTGATGATGGGCTCGGCGATGATGTCGCCCACGCGCATGCGGGGGTTGAGCGACGCGTAGGGATCCTGGAAGATCAGCTGGATGTCCTTGCAGTAGCGCTTGCGTTCGGCCTGCTTCATGGCCGTGAGGTCGTGCCCGTCGAACACGATGGTGCCCGACGTGGGCCGAAGCAGGTTCACCAGCATCTTGCCCACGGTGGTCTTGCCGCAGCCCGACTCGCCCACCAGGCCGAACGCCTCGCCGCGGCGGATCTGGAAGCTCACGTCGTCCACGGCCTGCACGTAGGACGTGGCGCGGCCGAAGAAGTTCGTCTCGGCGGCGAAGCGCTTCGTGAGGTGCTGGACGTCGAGCAGGATATCCTGCTCGGGCGCGTCCGCCTGCGCGGATGCGCCGGCTGCGATGTTCTCGCTCATCGTATCGCCTCCTCGTTCTTCTCGAGCTCCTCTATCTCTGCCTCGCGGATCTCCTCGGCGGCCAGCAGCGCCTCGGCGGTCTCCACCTCGCGCGCGGCCTCCGCGTCGGCGTGCGCCTCGGCCTCGGCGGCCGCGATGGCGGAAGCGCCCTTGACCTCGCCCTCGGCATCCTCGTACAAGAAGCAGCGCACCTTGTGGCCGCCCACGTCCACGATGTCGGGCATCTTCTGGCGGCAGATGTCCATGCACGAGTCGCACCGGTCGGAGAAGTGGCAGCCCGGCGGCATCTCGAGGGGGTTGGGCACCATGCCCTTGATCATGTACAGGCGCTTCGAGTCGTCGTCCTCGAGGCGCGGGATGGACTTCAGCAGGCCCAGCGTGTAGGGATGCATCGGGTGGTCGAAGAGCGTGCGCACTTCGGCCTCCTCCACCACCTGGCCGCAGTACATGACCACCACGCGGTCGGCCGTCTCGCTCACCACGCCCAGATCGTGCGTGATCAAGAGCACCGCCATGCCCGTGTCGTCGCGCAGGCGGCGCAGCAGGTCGAGGATCTGCGCCTGGATGGTCACGTCGAGGGCCGTGGTGGGCTCGTCGGCGATCAAGAGCTTCGGGTTGCAGGCCAGCGCCATGGCGATCATGACGCGCTGGCGCATGCCGCCCGACATCTGGTGCGGGTAGTCGTCGATGCGCGCCTCGGGACTGGGGATGCCCACCTTGCGCAAAAGGTCGATCGCGCGCTCGCGGGCGTCCTTCTTCGACACCTTCTCGTGCGTGCGGATGGCCTCGACTATCTGGTTGCCCACGCGGTACACCGGGTTCAGCGACGTCATGGGCTCCTGGAAGATCATGGCCATGTCGTTGCCGCGCAGCTCGCGGTACTCCCGCTCGGACAGGCCCACGAGGTCGCGGCCCTGGAACTCTATCACGCCGCCGGACACGTGCCCCGGCTCGGCCAAGAGGCCCATCACCGACAGGCTGGTCACCGACTTGCCGGAGCCCGACTCGCCGACGATGGCCAGGATCTCGCCCTCGTCCACCTGGAAGCTCACGCCCTCGACGGCGTGCACGACGCCCTTCTTCAGCGGGAAGTCGGTGCAGAGGTTTCTCACCGATAGCAGCATGGGATCACCTCTTCCTTGCTTTGGGATCGAGGCCGTCGCGGATGCCGTCGCCCAGCAGGTTGAACGCGAGCACGGTGAGCGTGATGGCCAGGCCGGGGAAGATCATGAGCCACGGCGCGCGGAACAGCTCGTTGCGCCCGCGGCCCAGCATGTCGCCCCACTCCGCGTCGGGCGGCTGGACGCCCAGGCCCAGGAAGCCGAGCGCGGCGGCGTCGAGGATGGCCGTGGAGATGCCGAGCGTCGCGCGCACGATGATGGACGGCAGGACGTTGGGCAGCACGTGCCGGAACACGATCTTGGCGTTGGAGTCGCCGATGACGCGTGCGGCGGCCACGTAGTCGTTCTCCTTGATGGAGAGTATCTCCGAGCGCACGATGCGCGCGTACTCGGGGATGGACACGAGTCCGATGGCCACGACCGCCTTCTCGATGCCGGGCCCGAGGGCCGCCATGATGGCGATGGCCAGAAGGATGGACGGGATGGCCAGCATCATGTCCATGACGCGCATGATGACGGTGTCGGTCTTGCCGCCCTTGTAGCCGGCGATGGAGCCCAGAAGCACGCCCACGGTGAGCGAGATGGCCACGGCGGCCAGGCCCACGGTCAGCGTGATCTGCGTGCCCACGAGCACGCGGCTGAAGATGTCGCGGCCTTGGATGTCGGTGCCGAACCAGTGCGCCGCGCTCGGCCCCACCAGCGACTCGCCCAGGTTCTGCGCGTACGGGTCGTACGGCAGCACCTGCGGGAACAGCTTCGTCACGATGGCGATGGCCGCCAGGATGAGGATGAAGATCGCGCTCACGAGCGACGCCTTGTTGGACACGATGCCCGCCACCACGTCGCGCCACACGCTGACGCGCTTCTCCTTGGCGGCCGGCTGGCCGTTCAGCACGACTCCGTCGGCGCCGGCCGGCTCTGCGGCCAGCTGCTTTCTCTTCGCCATGCGGATCACCCCTCTTCCTTCGCGCCGTACTTGATGCGGGGATCGAGGTAGGCGTACACGATGTCGACGACCAGGTTCATGATGACGAAGATGACCGCCACCAGAAGCACGATGCCCTGCACCACGGGGAAGTCGCTCTTCAGCACGCAGTCCACGGCGAACTTGCCGATGCCCGGCCACGCGAACACCGTCTCGGTGAGGAGCGCGCCGCCGAGGAGGCTGCCGAACTGAAGCCCGATGACCGTGGAGATGGGCAGCATGGCGTTGCGCAGCGCGTGCTTGACGTTCACGGTGCCCTTCTTCAGGCCCTTCGCGCGCGCCGTGCGGATGTAGTCGGCGTTCAGGGTCTCGAGCATGCTCGAGCGCGTCATGCGCGTGATGATGGCCATGGAGTACAGCGACAGCGCCACGGTGGGCAGGATGAGGTGCACGAGCACGTCGCCGAGCGCCGCCCAGTTGCCCTGCATGATGGTGTCGATGATGAAGAAGCCCGTCCCTCCGGTGGGTTGCAGAAGCGGCGTGACGCGGCCGCTCGAGGGCAGCACGTGCAGGATGCCCGCGAACAGCAGGATGAGCAGGATGCCCGACCAGAAGATGGGCATCGACACGCCCACGAGGGCCACCACCATGCTCACGTTGTCGGCCAGCTTGTTCTTCTTCACCGCCGCCAAGACGCCCAGCGCGACGCCCAGAAGCGACGCCACGATGATGGCGCAGATGGCGAGCTCGGCCGTGGCGGGGAAGCGCGCGGCGATCTCGGAGGTGACCGGCTGGTGGGTGTAGTACGAGGTGCCGAGGTCGCCCTGCACGGCGCCCACGACGAAGTTGACGTACTGCAGCCAGATGGGATCGTCCAGCCCGTTGTCCGCCCGCCAGACGGCCATCGCCTCAGGAGTGGCGTGCTCGCCCAGAACCACCGGAGCCGGGTCCGGGGCCAACACGCGCGTGATCATGAAGATGATGACGGTCACGCCCAGCAAGACGGGAATCACCATGAGGATTCGTTTGAGGATGTATTTGAGCAATGGCTGCTCCTTTCTTGCGGAAAAGATGCATGACAGTGTAGCGCATGCATTGCCGATTAGCGGCTAGAAAACGTCGCTGGGCGGCGATAGAACCCAAAACGGGGCCGCTCGTGGCGAGCGGCCCCGTCGAATAGCGCGGATCTGCCCTAGGCTTCCTTGGACACGCCCTTGAAGAAGGCGACGCCCGTCGGATGGTAGTAGAAGTTCTGCACCTTCGGGTTGATGCCGAGCAGGTTCTTGGAGTGCGAGATGAGCACCCACGGCTGCTTCTCGGCCACCATCTCTTCGCACTGGAGGTAGATGGCGTCGCGCGCGTCCCCGTCGGGGGTCTCGAGGCCCTGGGCGATGAGCTTCTTGTACTCCTCGTCCTGGAAGTGCGCCACGTTCATGGACCAGTTGGTGTCGGCCAAGAGGTTCATGAAGTTGTCCGGGTCGCCGTTGTCGCCCGTCCAGCCGTAGAAGCAGATGTCATAGGGATCGGTCTGCACCTTGGTCTTGTACGTGGTCCAGTCGTACTGCGTGATGGACACGTCCACGCCCACCTCGGACAGGTAGCCCTGGATCATGTTGGCCAGGTCGGTGCCGCCCTTCTGGTTGTAGGGGCGGGCGGTGGTGTAGGTGATGCACTGCAGCGACGTGACGCCCTTGTCGGCGAGCGTCTTCTTGGCGGCCTCGGGGTCGAAGGTGGTCTGCTTGACGTCCTTGGTGTAGGGGGCCATCCAGGTGGGCATGACCGAGTTCGCCACGGTGGCGTAGTCGCCGTAGATGGACTTCACCATCTCCTCGACGTTGATGGCCTGGGCGATGGCCTTGCGGACCTCCTGGTCCTTGCAGATGTCGGACTCGGTGTTGAACGCCATGTAGTTGATGGTCATGCCGTCCTCGGAGAACAGCTCGAAGCCGTTGCTCGTGATCTGGTCGGCCGACGCGGGATCGACGCTCGAGATGATGTCGCACTCGTTGTTCATGAGCGAGGTGAGGCGCGTGTTGCCCTCGGCGATGATCTTGAACACGAGGTTCTTGAGCTTGGGAGCGTCGCCCCAGTACTGGTCGTTGGCCACGAGGGTGACCGAGGCGCCCTTCGTCCAGTCGACGAACTTGAAGGGGCCGGTGCCGCTGGGCTCGGCGATGGGCTGGCCGGGCGTGGCCGCGTCGGCCGCCGTCGGCGACACGATGGGGGAGGCGAGCGCCATGGCCAGGTTCTTCACGAACGGGGCGGACGCCGCGCGCATCGTGATGCGCACCGTGGTGGGATCGACGGCCTCCACTTTCTCCACGCCGTTGCCGGCGGCTTCCTCGCCGAACACGAACGACGCGTAGGGCATGTCGGAGTTGCGGTTGGGCTCGAGCTGGCGCTCGATGGACTTCTTCACGGCCTCGGCGTTGAAGTCGGCGCCGTCGTGGAACTTCACGCCCTCGCGCAGCTTGATCGTGTAGGTGAGGCCGTCGTCCGAGATCTCGGGCAGGTCGGTGGCCAGGCAGGGCGCCACCTTGGCGTCCTTGGCGCCGTACTGGTACAGGCCCTCGTAGATGTTGCAGGCCACGACCGCCGACTCGCCGTCGTCGAAGTACGCCGGGTCGAGCGCGCGCGGATCCGCCGTCAGGCTGTACGTGATGGTGTCGGTCGCGCCGCCCGCCGCGCCGCCGCCGGTCGAGCCGCCCTCGCCGCCACCGCCGCCGCAGCCGGCAAGGCTCACGAGTCCGAAGCTTGCGGCCGAGACGCCGAGCAGCTCGACGAACGTGCGCCTGCTGAACGCGTTCTTCTTTTCTTCCATATGGTTCTCCTTCCCTCGCGCCCCGTCCATTCGGGGCCGTCCGCGGGCCTGCGCCCGCTTGCGCTCCGCGTCGAGCGCGGAAGCGTATCCGCATACTTTAGTGCAATAAAGCCCGCCGTGGGGCCGGAACTGCCCATGAAACGTGGATTTAATTTGCCGAGCGTGCAGAATGGCCCTCCGAAAGGCTCGTTTTCAACGGTCTGGAAACGCCCGCGAACGGCGCTGCCCGGGGTCCGGGCGGGCGGGAGCGATTATCCCGTCCCGTGGGTCAGCCGGCAGGTTCCTTGGCCGGCTCGTCGAGCTTTGCCATGCTGCTCCGGGTTTTCTTAACGAGGGCCGAGAGATCGTCGTGCGAGTGCAGATCCATCTTCGCGTATATACTCGCCGTGTGGGAATGCACTGTGGCTGCGGAGATGAACAGCTTTTCCTCCATCTCTTTGTGACGATATCCGCGTGCCATCAAACTGAACACTTCGGACTCCCGAACCGTCAAGCCGTAGGATTTGGCGAGATGGGTGATAATCGCGTCAAGCGAGCGCTTGCGAGAGGCGTCGGTGCCGGACTCGCCCCCGTCGAGCTCGTTCTGCACGACTCCCGTTCTGTCGAATGGAGCATTGAACTTCTCGAGCATCTCTTGCTTGCTGTGGATACCCAGCTTTTTGTATATGCTTTGCACGTGGGATTTCACGGTGTTTTCGGAGATGTTGAAGCTTCCGGCTATGGATATCGTGCTGCGCCCTCGCAGCAGCTCGTCGAGGATATCCTGCTCGCGAGCCGTGAGCTTCGCCTGCTTTACCAAAGTGTCGTGCAGCTTCCGATGCTTTGCTTCAAGGCTGTTCTGCAGCTCGGTCTTGAGCCTACGGCCCGAAGCAACGCCTGTTTCCGGATCAAGGTAGCGCTGCCCCTCGGAGATCGCAGCGAGCAATCCGAAGATGAGCACGTACCCGACCGCCGTCATCAGGCTTGCATATTGCGAGGAGTCGAGGTGGAGAAAATCGACTAAGATGCCCACGATCAGTCCCGTGTCGATGAAGCCGGTCATGAAAATCATCCCGAAGCACACCGACTCGAACGGATAGGTGCGCCGGGCGTATGATATCTCGCAGAATACGCTCAGCTCGAATATGGCGACGAGGGCGAAGCAGGCCATGTTGACGTAATTGCTGTAGTACGCGGGTATGCCCAGAGAGCCGAGGAACGGCATCATGGCGAACGCGAACGACATGAGCAGCGTGCCTACCCAGAAGAAGCGTTTGTAAGAAACGTTGAAGATGCCGATGGCCACGAAGCATATGAACGCGCCTATAGCTCTCGCAACGTGGTAGGGGTAGTTGAAGTCCACTCCTGAGATCGATTCGATCTGCTCGTAGGCGAAGTGGTAGTTCATGAAGTTGAACGCTATCTCGCCGATGGTTAATCCGAGGAGCAACAGCACGCTTATGCCGAAGAACTCCTTCTTCAGCACGTTGTGCACCCTCGCATGCTCGTAACGGGTCGAGCGCGTGCGGGAGAACACCTCGCCGTCGACGCAGCTGCGTTTCGCGTAGCCGTACAACAAGATGGAGATCAGGGGAAACGCTGAGACGGCGACAGCGGCGGCTAAGGGCTTCATGGCGAACAGGACGATGCCGTCGAACGCGATTCCGATTGCTATGGCCAGCGAGGCGTTGATGGTTGCCGATTGGGCGCCGCGTTCCGTCCAGACCGCGCCCCACAGTGCCATGACGACGGCAAGGACCGCTCCATTCGTGGCGCCGAAAACCAGAGCGAGTGGCAGCGATTCCCAAATGGCGGCTGCGATGGATAGCAGGGACGAAGCGAGGCCGATCGCGCCGAATCCTGCTAGCTGCGTCGTCGTCTTGTTGTGGAGCAGTGCGGATGCGGAGGGTGCGAAACGGGCTAGGAGAAACAGGGTTGCGCCGCATGTGGCCATGCCGACGACAAACGACGGCACCGTGAAAGGCTGCGATGCTCGGCTCCAGTTGAAGAAGATGCCCGAGTAGAAGGCGAGATCCCACCAGGCCCACATAAGCGCCGACCCGACGATGGAACTCGCCGACGTCGCCCCGTAAAACAGATTGCCCTGTTCTTTTATCATACGCGTTTTCCTTGACGCTACCCCTGTTGACGAACATCCCCTGTTCGCGCATCGACGGTTACGATCGCATTCGCTATGTCGTTCGGATGCTCGACGCTGCTGTTGAATGCGTTCAGAGCGTCTTCATCCGTGAAGTAAAAATACCACGTCATTGTTTCGGGTGCATCTTCGGTTTTCTCTATTTCGGGCTCGTAGGCCAAAAAAGACACACGGTAGGGTTGGCTTCGGAGCTCGGGATGCTCATCAAGTATGTTGAGGTAGGCTTTGTCGGCGTCGACGCGCACCATCGAGGGCACGTCCTTCGGTGCCTCCTCCCAATCGTCCTCGTTCCAGGTGGTGGCACCATAAATGCTTGCGGTCGCTTTCGTGCTGTAGTTGAACACTGTATAGAACTTCGCGTATCGTTGCGACGCGAACAGGTAGGACCACGAGGGCACATTGCCGCCGGGCACCGCGTACGAGTTCATAACGGTGGAGACAGGGAACGCGTCAACGTCCTTTTCTGCAATAGCCGCCATGGTTTGCTCGTGCACTGCCCCCGAAAACGCCGGTTGCGGTCCGTCGGACCCTTGCATGTTCCCGGCGCATCCTCCGAGCACCACTGTTGCGGCAAGGGCGATGGCGACCCCGGCTGTGAGCTTCGATCTGAGCGTTTGTGCGAGTGTGAGCATGATCCCCCCGATCCTCTCCGGTGTCCTCCCATGCTACCGACTCCTCGGTTTTTGGCATCAACAATCACGGTCTAATAACTGACTAAACGATTTTTGACGAGAAGTGATGACGGCTTGATGAGGGGAGGTTTCATGTCCTTGAAAGACCGCCTCAAACCGTCGATGCGCTCAACTTCGCTTTCCTTTAGGGTGCGGCTATCCCCGCTTAACGAGAAAGGGGGTGCAAAATCGCAAGGGGACGGTAGCAAACGTACGAGTTGGATATGGAGAGGAGAGGACGATATGCAAACCGAGGAAACGGCCGAGACGCGCCGCCCATCGAAGAGGATGCTGATCGCCGCGCTGTGCATCGCAGCGATGATCGCGGCCACGCTGGCCGCAGTCGGATGCGCGCCGCAACAGCCGGCTTCGCAGCAGCCGGATGCTTCCGGCGATGCTGCGACGGAGCAGAATTCCACTGAGACGGTCGCCTTAGAGGGCACCAACATAAAGCTGAACGACTTCCAGCAGCGCGATGCGGGGGCGCTGCCTGACGACTACAATATTTCGGCTAAGGTCAACTGGGGGAGTCGAGGGTGCGATGCGTGCCACGAGGATCTTCAAGCGACGATCAAGGACATCGCGCCTACGGTGCACATCATGACAACTGGTGCCATCTTCGGCAAGACGGTTGATTGGAACGATTGCGAGTCGTGCCATTCGATGCATGATACACGCGGCGGCGTGTATCTAGGTGATTACATGCATGCGACGCACTTCAGCAGCGCGACGTTCACGGATGCCGACAACGGCAACTGCTGGAGCTGCCATGCTACTAAGAAGAACGGCGAGATCGTCATGTGGGACGAGTATTGCTACGAAGAGCAGCTGAGCGGCTACACGGCGAACACGCCCGCTTCGGAAGCCTTCTTCCACATGCGCGGCTACGATGCCGATACTTCCATCGGCATATCGACGCTGGCATCGGACGAAGTCGATCTCAAGGTTGAGCTCGACCAGGAGATGACCGACGAATCCCAGCGCTACGAGGCGGTGAACTTCGACATCCCCGAGTGGACCGACGAAGACTTCGCCTCCTGGAGCATCGAGGTCAAGGGCGTGAAGAACCCCATGACGCTCACGCTCGCCGACCTCGAGGATCATTTCGAGAAGCACACTCAGCAGGTCACGCAGGAATGCCTCGTCAACGGCGTGAACTCGTCGCTTGAGGACAGCTTCGAGGCTTCAGGCTACTTGTTGAGCGATATCATCGAGTATTGCGGCGGTATCGACGAGGGGGCTGTGACCGTGAACGGCATCGCTGATCCTGAAGAGGGTTGGAACTTCTGCGTGGAGCTCGACGACGCCTTGAAGAACGGCGCGTTCGTCGCCACCGAGTACTACGGCCATGAACTGACAGAGATGCAAGGCGCTCCCGCCGTGCTCGTGCAGCCCGGCTTCCCTGGTGGTACTTGGGTCAAGTACCTTAAGACCATCGAGTTCGGAACTGAGCCCGTCACCGCCCCGGTCAGAGTCATCGCCGGCGACGATTTCTATGATGGAGCCGAGGATCCGCATTTGTACGGGTGCAACTCGGCATGGTTCAACCCGGCGACCGACGGCCAGGTGTTCAAGGTCGGCGAGGCTATCGACCTTGAAGGCTTCGCGTGGGTGTGGAACGTGGACGGCCACAGCACCAAGCAAGTGCAGTTCAGCTGGGACTATGGCAAGTCGTGGATCAATGTGGATGTGGCGGCCGATGCGGATCCCAACAACTGGCAGCGCTTCCATGCGCAATGGACGCCGACTCAGCCCGGCACGTATTGTCTGAAGGTGCAGGCTGTCGATGGGAAAGATTGGCATCAGAAGAAACCTGCAAGCGTCATGGTCACGGTAGAAGGGTAGCGAGGTGGCATCGATGAATGAAACAACTACGAAGGTTGCCGGAGCGTTTGCTTCCCTGACGCTTTTGGTCGGAGCAGGTGCGGCCGTCGCCGTCCCTGCGATACAGGACGGCGCAGACGAGGCCGTTCGTGCGGGCGTAACGGCGGAGGATGGGGCCGCAAGCGAATCGCCGCTGACAAATGTCTCGCGGGTTG
Source organism: Arabiibacter massiliensis (assembly GCF_900169505.1). Lineage (NCBI taxonomy): Bacteria > Bacillati > Actinomycetota > Coriobacteriia > Eggerthellales > Eggerthellaceae > Arabiibacter > Arabiibacter massiliensis. The sequence goes on along the minus strand of NZ_LT827021.1, from coordinate 1,084,615 downwards.
TGGGGAATTTCTCCTTCGACCAGGGTGTGCTTTCGTCGAACGAGGAGATATCGAACGTGTTTTGCAAGGCTGCTGCGACCTTGTGCTCGTCGTTGCCCGGGTACGGCATCGAGCGGATGCAGTCATCCATCGACGTCTCGGGCGATGTCGGCAATGCGTTCTCTGCGACCGTAGACGAGATGAAGGGCGAGAAGGGCGCGGCTTCCCATGTCATGGCGTGCGCATGCGCGTCGAACGTGGCGGGCGGCGGCGCCATCGCCAACGCCGAGGTCGAAGGTGTGTCGCTCGAGTCCATCGCCGAGATGGCCGAAGCCAGGTAGCGAAGCACTGCCGGCGCCCATCGCGCATAGCGGGGCGCCGGCTTCGATTTCGGGAGGCGATGAGGGTATGGAATGCAACACGGTCACATTCACGGCGGCTGACGGCAAAGAGCTGTCGCTTCCTCTCAAGGCTCTCGTGGAGCAGGGGGCGATCGTCGCTTCGAAGGTGAACGGCGAGGATGTTCTGTCGGTGATGGGGGCTATCAACCAGCTTTGGATTCCGCAGCTCCCCGCGAAGTTCTACATCCGCGACATCGTCGGCATCCGATTCACGCGTGAGGACGACCCTCCTTTGCTCGATTCGTTCGAATACGATGGGCATGACTTCGCGAACCGCCCTAACGTGTCGGTGAAGGCTCCATACGTCGCTCGGGTTGGCGAACCGCTTCCCTTCGAGGGTTACGCCTCCGACTTCGATTGCAGCATCGCGGCGATACAGTTTTCCCTCGACCAAGGCGAACATTGGACGACGTATCCGGTTGAGCGCGCCGATGCCGAGCGATGGGTGTACTGGCGCTTCGCATACACGCCGAACGCCCCTGGGGCCTATCGCCTTAAGGTTCGTGCGGTGAACGAGAAAGGCATCTGCTCTCCGTCGCCGGCGGTGCATGCGTTCGAAGTGTTTGACTGAGGCTGGCTTTAGGCCGTGTTGCAGCGGCCTGGGATCCGGGCGGGCGGGAGCGATCTGAAATTCGCCCCTTCCCAAAAGCGGGGCGGGCGTGCTATGCTTCGTCCGACCCGGAAACCGATTCAGAAGGAGCCCTTTGCCCGCAACCGCCAACACCGCAGCTTTCGCCGACCTCGTGTTCTGCACGTTGCTCGTCGGCGCGTGGTGGTGGAATAGAAGGCATTGATCCCGGGTCTCGCATAGGCTTCTGTTCCGCGCATACATACACAGAAGAGCCCTCGGAGATCCGGGGGCTCTTTTTCGTGTGCGGACGGAGGAACGACCGGCGGCGGGGACGCCGCAAAACGTGAAAGGAACCATCATGACCGACAACGCGCCGCATCGCCTGTACCTGCGAGAAGACCAGATTCCCACGCAGTGGTACAACCTGCGGGCCGACATGCCGGAGAAGCCCGAGCCCATCCGGCTGCCGAACGGCGCCGTGGCGCGCCCGGAAGACCTCGCGCCCGTGTTCTGCGACGAGCTGGTGGCGCAAGAACTCGACGACGACACGGCCTACTTCGACATCCCCGAGCCCGTCCAGGAGATGTACCGCATCTACCGCCCCTCGCCGCTCTGCCGTGCGTACAACCTGGAGCGCGCGCTCGGCACGCCCGCGCGCATCTACTACAAGTTCGAGGGCAACAACACCTCCGGCTCGCACAAGCTGAACTCGGCCATCGCGCAGGCCTACTACGCCAAGGCGCAGGAGCTCACGGGCATCACCACCGAGACGGGCGCGGGCCAATGGGGCACGGCGCTCGCCGAGGCGGCCGACCACTTCGGCTTGAACCTCGACGTGTTCATGGTGAAGTGCTCGTATGAGCAGAAGCCGTTCCGCCGTAACATCATGGAGACGTTCAACGCCAACGTCACGCCCTCGCCGTCGGACACCACGGCCATCGGGCGCAAGATGCTCAGCCAGCACCCCGATTCCACGGGTTCGCTCGGCACGGCCATCTCCGAGGCGGTGGAGCGCGCGCTCAACATCCCCGAGAACAAGGGGCGCTACACGCTGGGAAGCGTGCTCAACCAGGTGGTGCTGCACCAGTCGGTGATCGGTTTGGAGAGCTACGCGGCCTTTGAAGAGCTGGGCGAGTACCCCGACGTGGTGATAGGCTGCGCGGGCGGCGGGTCGAACCTGGGCGGCCTCATCGCGCCGTTCATGCGCGACAAGCTGCGCGGCGAGAAGCCCGACACGCGCTTCGTGGCCGTGGAGCCCGCGAGCTGCCCGAGCCTTACGCGCGGGCGCTTCGCCTACGACTTCGCGGACACGGGCCAGACCTGCCCGCTCGCCAAGATGTACACGCTCGGCAACGGCTTCCAGCCGAGTCCCGACCATGCGGGCGGCCTGCGCTACCACGGCATGAGCCCCATCGTGAGCAAGCTCAAGCACGACGGCTACCTGGAGGCCGTGGCCGTGAAGCAGACCGACGTGTTCGCCGCCGCCGTGGAGTTCGCGCGCCTGGAGACCATCCTGCCCGCGCCCGAGAGCGCGCACGCCATCTTCCAGGCCATGGAGGAGGCGAAGGCCTGCAAGGAGACGGGTGAGGCCAAGACCATCCTCTTCGGCCTCACCGGCACCGGCTACTTCGACATGAAAGCCTACGACGCCTTCAACAAGGGCGAGATGTCCGACCACGAGCCCACCGACGAGGAGCTGGCCGCCGGCTTCGCCACCATCCCGCACATCGAGGGCTTGCAGTAAGAGGGACCGCCGCGGCCGGGGAGGGCGTGCCTCCCCGGCCGCAACATCTGCGGATGCACGAAATTTGCGTCTGTGCGAGCTGTTTGCCATAGCTAACTCGCAAACTTCAGCACACAGGCTCTAGCGACCAGGCATTATGCTGAACGCATAAGCGAAACCGTGAGTTAACTGTGGCAAACAGCTCGCACAGACGCAAATTTCGTGCGTGTCCTCCCGGAGAACCGCCTGCGGGCTCGGATCGGCGGAGCGACGCCCCGGTCTCCCGGCCGCGCTGCGGTTTCCGCCGGGCCGCGCGCCAGGGTCGTCGCGCTGCGCGAGGATCCCTCCCTTCGACCCGGGAGCCTTGACGCCGAAACGAGGGGCTGCTGTCAAAAAAGAGGCGGTTTGGCAATCGGCTGCGCGCCGCCGAACATGGCGACCTGGGCTTTCTCGGGCCGGCTCGCCGAGAGGCTCCTCGAAATGCGCCCGAGGATTGCCAAACCGGCTCTTTTTTGACGGGAGGGGCGAAATCGGCGGCAGGTCTCGGCCACCGCGGGGAACCCGCCTGCCGAGGGCATGCTTTCTCCAAGGCGGTGCCGCCCGAGTGACCGGGCGGCTCAAGACTATTCGCGCTTGCGGTGCGCCGCCATCGCAAGCGCCCCTGCGGCCAGCGCGCAGGCGAGGAGCACGGCGGCGGGGGCGAGGGGGTCGCCAGTGCGTACGAGCGCTGCCGGCGAGCCGCCGTCCGCGGCCGGCGTCGTCTCGGGTTCGGGCTCAGGCTGCGGATCGGGTCCCGGCTCAGGTCCCGGCTCCGGCTCAGGCTCCGGACCTGGCTCCGGCACGTCGCCTGCTTGCGGGAGCGTCTCCATCGGGGTGGCGCGCAGCACGAAGCCGCCTTCCTCCTGGTTGGACGATCCCGCCACGTACAGCCAGCCGTCGTAGGCCGTCGCGCGGGGGTTGTACAGCGGCGCGGCGGACGCGCGCGTGCCGAGGCCCTGGAAGGAGGTGCCGCCGCCCTCCAGATCGAGCAGGAACGTGTCCTCGTCCAGCACGGCGTCGGCCCTCTTCGCATCCGCCATGCCCGTGATCCCCGTCAGCACGAAGCCCTTCTTCGCGCTTGCCAGCGAGGGGGAGAAGGCGTAGCCGGGCGCGAGCGCGGGCAGCGCGTCCGTGATCTCCTTTCCAGCGTAGGCGCCGCCCTGCTTCGTCACGCGCTCGATCTTCTGGAGGATGGAGGCCTTGCCGCTTGAGGTGTACTGGGTTCCTCCCGCCACGAGGAGCTCCGAGCCGCGGACGGCCACCTGGGGCGTCGCGCAGGGGACGGCGAGCGTGCCTGCCACCTGGACAGCACCCGTTTCGGGATCGTAGGAGACGATGTTGTCTGCGGTGACGTTCCGCCACTTGCCGTTCTTGAACTCCGCCGCTCCCACGAACAGCAGCGTCCCGTCGCAGTTCGCGATGGTGGTGTCGAGGGGCAGGCCCGACGCGTCGTGCTCCTGCCACGCGTCGGCGGCCGGATCGTAGCTGAGCAGCAGCGGCCTCGCCTCGGCGTCGGCGCCCGTCTCTCCGTAGAGGAACAGATTGCCGTCGTACGTGGTGACCGAGACGTTGTTGTTGGGCGTGACGGGCAGGTCGGCGCACTGCGTCCACGACGCCCCTCCCTCGTCGTAGCGCCACAGCTGCGTGAAGGGCCGGTATTTCTCGGAGAACACGGGCAGCACGTACAGGGAGCCGCCCAGCCCGATGGGCAGCAGGACGTCGACGTTTGCGGAAAACCCCTCTTCAAGGGTGGGAAGCGGAATGGTCTTCTCGAACACGGGGGTGGAACCCGCAGGGGAGTGCGGCACGTCCAGCAAAAAGCCCTTCGTGCCCGCACGTCCGTTCGCGGTCGTCACCTCCACGGCGAGCACGCCGCTTCTCGCGTCCTTGGGGCACGTCACGGCGATGGAAGAGTCGGACCAGGTCTCCACGGTTGCAGAAAGCCCGCCGACGCGCACGCTGCCCTTATCGGCCCCGAAGAAGCTGCCCTCCACGACGATGCGCACCTGGTCGCCGTCGGCCTCCACGCGCGCGTTCGACACCACCGGCGTGCGCATGGCGGGCTGCTGCGCGACGGACAGATCCACGTGCCCGCCCGAGCTGCACAGGCCCTCGAACTCCTTCATGGGCCGCACCGTGCCCTTCACGAGCGCCGCCAGCCCGGCGGCCCGCTCGGCCGGCGCCATCCCTTCCAGGGAGGCGTCGCCGGCCAGCACCAGGGCGGCGCCGGTGACCATGGGGGTGGCCATGGACGTGCCGCTATTGTAGGCGTATCCGGTCGACGCGCCGTCCGCGCCCACGCCCACGGCGTCGATGGCGAAGTCGATGGGATCCTCCGCCAGGATCATCAGCTGCACCAGCAGCCTGCCGTCCTCGTAGGCGAGCTGCTCGCCTTCCTTGAGAAGCGCCTGCGTGTCGATGGACACCGTCCCCCAGCCGTTTTCGCTTTGGGTCGGGCCTTTAAGGGCGACCCAGTCGACGCCGCGGGCGGTGTTCGCTTTGACGGAGACGGTCACCATCACCCCTTCGTGCGGCCAGCCCAGGCACTTCAGGCCGATGTAGCGCACCTTGGGAAAGTTCTCCTCGCTCACGGGAATCGACACGGCCGCAAAGGAGATGCCCGGAATCGGCCCGTTCAGATCGGTGGATTTGACGGTGAGCGCCCCGCCTGCGGCGTCGTAGCGCGTCGCGTCCTGCACAGCCTGGCCGGGCACGGGTTCGGTCACCTCCTCTCCCCTCGCGTCCATCCCGAGCAGCTGGACGCCCTCGCCCTTGCCGTCGAACGTGTCGAAGCTCAGACGGCCCGCGTCGGCCTCGGGCAGGTACGCTCCCGTGCCGACAGGGACGGGGGACAGGATATTCACGCCGGGCGCGAAGACGTCGGTGCTCGTCAAGCCGAAGTTGCTGAAGGAGGCGACGCGTCCGGCGATGTCGGAAGCGTTCACCGTCACCACGTAGGGGTTGTGCGCGAGCGCGCCGGCCATCGAGGGGTTCTTGTCCAGGTCGGCGGATTCGTTGCCCGAGCCCATCACCGACACAACGCCCTTCTCGCCGAGCTTGGTCACCGCGAGGGAGAACGATATGGCGTTGTCCGCGCCGCCCCATGAGTTGCTGATGACCTTGAGGTCCAGGCCGCCTTCCACGGCGTTGGCGAGGTAGCCGTAGCCCAGCAGGATGGCCGATAGGGGCAGGCTGCGCTCCTCGTTGTCAGCCTTGACCGCGACCAGCTGCACGCCCGAGGCGACGCCGCTCGTGCCGAAGCCGTTCCATTCGGCCGCGATGATGCCGGCGCAATGGGTTCCATGGTGGTAGTTGTCCGTAAGGTCGGTCTCGTCGCCGCCCGTGAGCGCGGCGAAGGCGTTGAACCCGTGCTCGCCGCCGAGCGTCGTGTACTGCGTCATGTCGCACATGATGTTCTTCAGGTCGGGGTGGCCGACGTCGACGCCGGTGTCCACCACGGCCACGACGCCGGAGGCGTTCTGGGCCCCTTCGACGTTCCACGAAGGCGGGTTGATGTCGAAGTCGTCGGGGCGGGTGACGGACTCGTCGACCAGCGTGTCGCCGCTGCTGTCGCAGCCCCACTGGTAGGCGGTCAGGTCGAGCACGTCCGCGCCGGCGCCGTTCGCAGCGGCCGGGGCGCCCGGGCCGTTCGAGCCGTCCGCGTCGACTGCGGCATCCATCCCCAGCGCCTCCTGGACGGCGGCCAGGCGCGCCTCGTCGGCATCCTCGCCGGGATCGACGCTGAACAGGTAGTTCGGCTCCGCGGCGAGCACGCGCGGGTCGTCGGCGAGCTGGCGCAGCAGGTCCTCGGTGGAAGCCCCCTCCTGCCGCACGAGCGACACAGTCACGGCGTCTTCTTCCGGCAGAGCCGCGCGGCTTCGCAGCACCGTAGCGCCGTTCTCGGCCGGCTCTTCAAGAGGAAGGCTCTCGCCGGTGGCGCTCGCGTAGGTCTCGCCCGACGCGTCCATCAGGGGCTCGGCCGAGGCCAGCACGTCGACGCTGCGCGAGCGTAGGCCGTATCCGGCCGCGGTGTTGTCCACGATGACCACCGCCTCGCCCTGTGCGTAGGCGCCTACGGCCAGCTGCTGCGCCACCTCGTCGGCCCCGCCGCCCGCGTCCGCTCCCTCGTCGGCCCGCGCGCTCCCGGGCGTCACCAGGGGCGCGAGCGAGAGCGCGAGCAGCGCCGCCAGCGCCAGGCGCAGGACGCGCCCGCCCGGCCCGCCGCCTTCCCTCGAGCTTCCGGCGCCTTCGCAGCTTCGGGTGGATCCAGCCATGGCGTTCCTCCTGTGAACCGTGAATCGGAACCTGCACGCACCATTTTACGGAACGCGCGCCCGCTCCCGTGCCGCCGTCGTCCGTCCGCGAGTCGACGCGGCACGAACGCGCCCCGATTCGGCACGAGCGTCGAAAGCTTTCGAGAACCGGGTCGGTTGCAGGTATACTTTCCTCGAGATGATCTTCACGGGCGAAGGGAGGCGCGCATGGCGAAGGAAGCGACGGAGGGCCGCGGCGCGCCGGTGCCGGAGTGGAAGGAGCAGGTGCTCATCGACCTCTCGCGCCAGACGGCGGTCGCCTTCGACGTCACCAACGACGAAGAGGCGGCGTTTCGGTGGGTCGCGGACGACGTCGAGTGGTTCGGCCCCTTCTCATGGCAGGCGATGGCGGGGGTCGATTCGATTCGCGAGGCGTTCGTTTCCGACAAGGGGGAGGGGACGCTGTCGCTGTCAGATGAGCACTGGCACGCCCGGCGCGTCGGAAGCGCCTGGGTGGTGATCGGGTCGTGCATGCTGGCCATCGACGTGCCCGAGCTCAAGGAGACGCTGCGGTTCAAGCAGCGGATGACGTTCGTGTGGGGACGCCGGCCCGAGGGGCCGCGCATCGCCTGCGTCCACTGCTCCCATGCCATCGACGGCGGCGTAGGCGGGCCGCCCGCCTCCACTGCGAACAGCGACATGCTCCGCTTGCTGCGCGAGCACTTCGGCGAGGAAAAGGACGACGGCAAGCTTGCGTTTCGCGACGTCGCCGGGCACATCCACTACCTCGCGCCCGACGAGGTGCTGTGCGTGATCGCGGAAGGGCCCCATTGCCGCGTGCGGAGCATCTGGGGCGGGGACGAGGAGTTCCTCGTGCGCGAGGGCATCCAGAAGATGGAGGGGCGGCTCCCCGACGCGTTCGTGCGCGCGCACCGTTCGTGCGTGGTGAACGTGGGCCACGTCGCGCGGATCGAGCAGCAAAGCCTGCTTCTGGACGACGGATCCACCTGCCCCCTCGCGGTGCGCCGCCGCCAAGCCGTACGCGCCCGAGCAGCGCACATGATGTCATCCTGAGCGAAGGCGGCGAAAGCCGCGCAGCTTGTCATCCCGAGCAAGCGAAGCCCCCAGCTTTGTCATCCCGAGCAAGCGAAGCCTCCCCCTTGTCATCCTGAACGAGCGAAGCCCCAGCTTTGTCATCCTTATATGACCCGAACCGTGTCAAGAGGCAATAAAGGACCGGTCCTTTCCCGTCGGATAAGGATCGGCCCTTCTCTATGAACATCTCCCTGCAAAGCCCGCCGAGCATATGCGCCGTCTTCTTACACGGCGCTTTCTCATACCTTAAATCCGCGGACACCGCGGCAGATCATGCGGCCCGCACTCCAATTGTCCTTTGTTCGGGCTATCCGCCTATGAGAGAGAAAACTAGTCTGAGTACGCGCACGCCACACGACCTTTGGTGCGCAAGGATGACGCGCGGGCTCCCGAACGGACTTAGACGGCGGGCTTGCCAGGGGGGATGCCTCTGTCAGCTCTCCTGCGCCTGGCTGGCGGCCGCCTGAGCCCTCTGGGCGGCACGTCCCACGGCCCACACCTGTCGGGCGAGCTCGGCGGCAGCTGCCACCTTGGCCTTGTTGGAGCCCTTCTTCGCCTCGCAGGTGAGATGGTGGAAGCGCTCGAGCACCCGGCGCGAGGCCTTGCGCGCGCAGGCGAGCACGCCCGGATCGACCTTTTGATCCTTGCGCAGGGCCTTGAAGGCTTCGGTTTGGTGCGAGAGCGTCTGGGTCGCTTCGACGAGGGCGGCCCGGACGTAGTTGTCCCCCGCCTTGTCGATGCGCCCGCGGCTCACCGAATCGTCGCTCGAGGACTCGCAGGGGGTGAGCCCCGCCCACTTGACGACGGCGCCCCCGCCGCCGAAGCGCTCGAAATCGCCGTACTCGGCTGCCAGTGAAAAGGCGCTCTGCACGTCGATCCCCTTCATGGCCGAGAGCGCATCAACCACGGGCTTCCACCTCGGGGTCTGGGCGAGGGCAAGCGTCTGCTTTGAGATGCGCGCAAGGCGCGCCTGCGCCTCGTCCGCACACAAGACCAGGAAGGCAAGCGCGTCTTGTGCCCCGGTTCCTTCCAGACGCACCTTCGAGAGCCACTCGCGCCACTCGCGCGTCCAGGTCGCCTTGAGGTTTCCCGCAGGAGTCCTCTCGTTCCAGATAGCGCCGTGGGTGAGCAAAAGCGAGGTGACGCGCTGCTTGGCGGCTTTGGCGTCGCGCGCGGCGCCAAAGCGCGCCCGGGCGAGGTTGCGCGCGGCCTCGCACTCCGGATCCGGGCACCACACCGCCGAGAGCGTGGAGACGGGGTTCAAAAGCTCGAAGAGCAGCCTTGCGGCGTCACGCCGGTCGTTTTTGTGCAGCTTGTCGTCGGTCGAGCGCGCGATGGACGAGACGGCGATCACGTCGCAGGCGGCGCCGAGTGCGCGCAGCTCCCGGCACAGATGAAAGCCGGTGCACCCCGACTCGTAGGCGGCGTAGAAGGGCTCCTCGAAGTTCGCGCGCATCCAGCCGATTACCTCGGCGGGAGCCGGGCAGCCGCCGAGCTTGGCTATCTTGGTGCGCCCGGTCGCGCAGTCGAAGCCCTTGATGGTGATGGAGCGTGCGTGCACATCCATCCCGAAGATCGAGCGGTACTTGGTGTTGATGGTATACTGCGCCATGAGAAGACCCCTTCCAATGCTTGTGGTACGCCCTTGCGCACCGATGGCCAGATACCTGCAAGTGTAGCGGGGAATAACCCACGATAGAGCCTTCAAGGCCGTCAGTATCTTCGGGGTCTTCTCTCTTTTTCACTCGCAGGTGCATCGGTTCGGGTCATATTGTCTGAGCGAGCGAAGCGAGTCGAAGGATCCCCTGCGGCGCCAGCCGAAAGCGCCACGGCTGTCGCCGCGCGGGATCCTTCGACTCCGCGCTGCGCGCTCCGCTCAGGATGACAAGCGATACGGCCTACGCGCTCCGCTCAGGATGACAAGCGATACGACCTGCGGCCTCCGCTCAGGATGACAAGCAACACGGCCTGCGGCCTCCGCTCGGACAGCCGACGCGACATCACGCACGACTCGTTCACCGGCGGCTGAAGGCCTTGTCGCCGAAACGGCGTCAGTACAAATGCTCTGGCTTTCCGCTTAACGCATGATCCGGCGGCCGCGTCCTCTTGCAGGCGAAGCGGGCCCTCCCGACACGAAAACCCTCGACGTGAAAGGTCCGAAGGCGGAAGAGGGCGGCCATCGGCTCCCCAGAGCGAAGGGCCCTCGGCGTTTTCCCAGGTCGCGTAATCCCGGCGCCCGCACGGATCGCCGGAATCCTTTCACGTCGAGGGTTTTCGTGTCGGGAGGGCTCGAACCGCGTGCACACCCTCCCCTGAGCTCGATTGTGCGTCATAGGGGGAGCCGGAACAAATGTTTCACGTGAAACATTTGTTGAGTTGAAGCATCATGGACAGGATCGGCCTTCGGGCGGGTGTTCTTGCGTGCGCGACCGAGCGGCCGGGGTTGCGCGTCGAGCGGCGCGCGGGGGAGGGGTGCTTCGACGTTCGTTCGAGTTTCGGGCGCGTTGGTGCGAGGCGGGGCGGACGTTGCGCGGAGCCGCAGGTCGGCCGGCCAAGACCCCGGTAAAATACCCGTAGGTATACTCACGCTCGCAGGGGGGTCTTGCATGAAACGTCTTCTTTCCCTGGTTCTGGCTCTCGCGTTGTCGCTCATGGCGGTGCCCGCGCTCGCCGAGGAGCCTCCCGCCGCCTCCGACGGCAACCCGCGCGTCGGCTCCGGCGAGGGCGCGCGCACCCTCGAAGAGCTTTTGGGCGCGGGCGACTACGAGCAGGGGCGCGTGCTGGCCCGCGTGACCGACGAGTTCGCCCCCGTGTCTTCCTACTCGAACGACGCGCCCGCCTGGTCGGCCGAGTCCCTCTACTCCTACGGCGCCGCTCAGCAGCCGGCGTCCGGCGCGCGCAGCTTCGCAGCCCAGAGCGCCGATCAGGTGCTGCTCATCGAATCGGACGAGCTTTCCACCGAGGAGCTGCTGCTCAGCCTGGCCGACGTCCCGGGCGTGGTGTGCGCCGAGCCCGACTACGTGGTCCGCCTGGACGATCCCGAGCCGTCCTCCGAAGGCGAAACCGCCGCCGCCGCCGCGCCGGCGGCGAACGCCGCGCAGGCCACCACGAACGACCCTTTGCTGGAGCGCCAGTGGCAGCTCTCCTCGAACGGTGACGTCGTCGGCGCCACGAACGCGCGCGAGCTGTGGGCGCAGGAGGGCTTTCCCGGCGCCTCCCATCTGCGCGAGGTGGTGGTGGCCGTGATCGACACCGGCGTGGACTGCACCCATCCCGACCTGGTGGACTCTCTCTGGGTGAACGACCCCGATCAAACTGGGCTTCCCGGCGTCCACGGCTACGACTTCTTCCACGGCATGGACGACCCTCGAGACGATGACGGACACGGCACGCACGTGGCGGGCATCGTGGCCGCCACGGCGAACAACAACGAGGGCGGCGCGGGCGTGGCTCCGAACGCGAAGATCATGGGGCTGCGCATCGCCAACGAGGAGGGCGGGCTCGTTGATTCGCTGGCCATCGACGCGTACTCCTACATGAAGCAGGCGGCCGAGGCGGGCGTGCCGTTGGTGGCGGCTAACAACTCGTGGGGAGGCGGCGGCGTCAGCTGGCTCTTGAGCGACGTGATGGAAGATCTCTACCGCACCGAGGACATCGTCTCCTTCTGCGCCTCAGGCAACTATTCGATCGACCACGACCTCGCCTCCGACATGCCCTCCAGCGGAACGTCCGAGGGCATCGTCGCGGTGGACGCCGCCGGCCGGGACGGCGCCCTCTCGTCGTTCTCCGACTACGGCGCGGCGACCACCGACATCGCGGCCCCAGGGGTGGGCATCCTTTCCACGGTCCCCGCTGCGCTGGGGATGGTCGACCCCGAAGACGCCGGCACGACTCCCGTCAGGGACGACTTCGAGGACGAGCCCGGCTTGTTCTCGTTCGAGGCCGAAGGCGGCGACGGCGTGACGACGGCCGCCGTGCGGACGGACGCCGCATGGGCGGGCTCGGCCGCATCCGGCCACAGCGTGCGCTGGACCGTGAGCGGGGCGCACGAGGGCCAGAAGGCTTCGCTCGTGCTGCGCACGCAGCCGGGGGCGGTCGAAGTCGCTGCGGGCGGCAGCGTGGACGACCTGCGCTTCCTCGCCTTCAACGCGAAGGTGGCCGATTCCAAAGAAGAGAGCGGCAACCGCCTGATCAGGGTGTCGTTGCGTGCGACGGACGGCGAATGGCTCGACATCACGCCCAAGGACCTCGACGCCAACTACGGCGCGTGGAAGACGTCCGTCGCCCCCATTCCCGACGAGGTGCGCGGCCAGGTGGATTGGGGGAACTTCGCCGTGAAGCTCTCGCGCAACTTCACCGCCTATGACGAGGGGCTCGACCTCGAGTTCGGCATCGACGATGTATCGCTTTCGAAGACGACGGTTCCCTACGACTTCTACGACGGGACCTCCATGGCCTCGCCGGCGGCCGCAGGCGCCTATGCCCTGCTGGCGGGCGTGTTCGCGGACGAAGACGCGGAGACGCTGCGCGCCCGCCTCCTCGGCGGCGTGCGGCGCACCGACGCGCTTTCGGGCACCTGCACCACCGACGGCATGGTGGACGTGATGCGGGCGGCGACGAACCCCTACCCGGTGGTGGATGCGCTCGAATGCGCGGCGGACGGGTCGCTCGAGGCCACGGTGCGGGGAAGCTGGTTCGGATCCCAGGAGGGGCGCGTGCTGCTGGATGGCGAGGAGCTTTCCGTGGCGCAGTGGGGCGAGGACGAGATCCGGGTGACGCTGCCCGCCTCGCTCGAATCCAAGCGGCGCTACGTGGAGGTCGTGCGCGCGGAGGACGGCGAGACGGGCCGCCGCCAGGTGCTCGTGGGCAGCGAGGAGGGGGAGGGCTTCTACGAGAGCCTTCCCGCCCCCGACTTGGAGAGCCTGGGGCTGGCAAGGGGATTGGAGCAGAATTACCCCTGGAAGGTGGCGGCGGCCGGGGGGAAGGTGTATGCGGCGTGCGACGGCCTGTGCCGCAGCGACGGCCAGCGGCTCGTCCCCTTCTACGGCCTGCTGGTCTACGATCCCGCCGACCGTTCCTGGGCGCTCGAGGAGGCCCTGGAAGACAGGATAGAGGATCCGTTTCTGCTCTGCTCGCACGGCGACGTCCTGTACGTCATGACCTCGACGGTCGATAACCTCGTCTACACCCTGGACACGTCCACCGGCGCGGTGGGAGGGCCGATCGACGGCAGCGCTCTGAACCAGTACGGCCTTGAGTGGTTGGTTCTGCCCACTGCCTCCTCCTTCTGCGATGGCCGTACGTTCTGGGTGTGCGGCGGCGGCGTCCCATTGCTCGGCCTCGAGGCGGCCCCGCTGTTCGCGAGCCTCGACTTGGAGACGGGGGAATCGACCCCTCTGCCTCCCCTTGGCGACGCGCGCTTCGCCCCCGCCTTCGCCGTGCTCGACGGCGTGCCGACCGTCGCAGCTGGAAACTCCGACGCGGAGGCGAGCATCTTGGTGGGCACGGTGGAGCGGCTCGTGAACGGCGCCTGGGAGCAGGGGCCGCTGCCCTCGTCGCTGATGGCCGGCCAGTACGGCCAGGCCGCCTGGGGCGTGCTGCCCGCCGGCTCCACCGTGGAGGGGGCGAAGGCGGCGGGCGAGCGGCTGGTGATCGCGGGCCTGAACGAGGAGGGTCTGGAGGGCTCCGACACGTGGGTGTACGATCCGACGGCCGACTCGTGGCAGGCGCTCTCCACGCGCCTGGCGGCGACGAAGGTGTCCTATGCGGGGGGAGCGGTGCTGGGGGACGCGTTCTACGTGCTGGGCGTGGACGCCATCGAGGGGCGCGACGTGTTCAAGCGCCTGACGTTCGAGCCCGCGCCCGAGGAGCCCGGCGGGGACGAGCCCGGCGGCAAGGATCCTGCTGCCGACGATCCCGCGGATGGGAAGGATGAAGCCGGCCGGCAGTCGCCCTCCACGCTCGCGGACATGGGCGATGCGATGGGCGGCGCCGCGGCGCTGCTGGCCGCCGTCGCCTGCCTCGCCATCGGGGCTTCAGCCGCCTCGCGCCGCAAAGGAGGAAGACGATGAGGGAAACCACGCGCCCGCGTTTCGCGTCCGTCCAACTGCCGAGGATCCTGCTCGCGGCGGCGCTCGCCTTGGCCCTCGCGCCCATGGCGGCCCTCGCGCCCGCAGTGGTCCCCGCGCACGCCGACGAGCCCTCGCCCGCCTCGCGCGTCGTCGACCAGATGCTGGCCGCCAACAGGGAGGCCCTCGCCGAGTTCGAGGCCACGGGAAGCATGCGCGCCCTCATGGGCTATGACGCGTACGGCTCTGCGGATGGGGCGGCGCCGCTCGATAACGCCTTGCTACCCTCCGCATACAGCCTGGTGGACGAGGGCGTGGTGACTCCCGTCAAGTTCCAGAACCCCTGGGGCACCTGCTGGGCGTTCGGCGCCATCGCCGCGTCCGAGACGAGCATCCTCTCCGAGCTCAAGGCGCGCGGCGAAGCCGTCGACCTCTCTAAGTTCGATTTGTCCGAGCGCCATCTGGCGTGGATGTCCAAGACGCCGCTTTCCGACGGGTCGTCGCAAGACGGCGAGGGCATCCACACCTTCTCAGACGACCCTTCGATCGACCCTCTGGATCCCTCCCTCGTCATGAACACAGGCGGCACGGCCTTCCAGGCGACGTCCGTGCTCTGCTCCGGGATAGGACCGGTGCCCGAATATCTGGCCCCCTACCAAAACGACGAGGGCATTAAGGATGCCGACGGCCGGTACTACGCGGAGGAAGGCACCTGGGCGGTCGACCAGAGCTTGCGGTTCTCGCAGTCTTTCCAGTTGGAAGAAAGCTCTATCCTGCCGCCGCCCGAGAACAACCGCCCGGAGGGCGTCACGGCCATAAAGGAAGAACTGCTGGCCGGGCGCGCGGTGGAGATCTCCTTCTGCGCGGACACCTGGAGACCCGGGAAGCCCGGCACGGCGAAGTACCTCGATACCGACACCTGGGCGCACTATACCTGGGATGACGCCGGAGCCAACCATGCCGTGTGCGTCGTGGGATGGGACGACGCCTACTCCAAGGACAACTTCCTGGCCGACCATCAGCCTTCGGGAGACGGCGCGTGGCTGGTGAAGAACAGCTGGGGTGCCAACAATCAGGAGTTCCCCAACAAAAACGAATGGGGCGTGGACGGCAACGGGTACTTCTGGCTCTCGTACTACGACAAGAGCCTCGTGTGCGCGGAGACGTTCGACTACTACACCGTCGATCCAAACCCCGAGGCGGAATACTGGATCGTGGCGCAGTACGACTTCATGCCCTCGCGAGGGGCCCTGCGGATGCCGCAGACCGAGCCCACCTCGATGGCGAACGTGTTCACAGCCGAGGAACGCATGAACCTGACCGCCGTGTCGTGCGAGACCGTGGCGCCGGGGTCGCAGGTGGCGTTCGACGTGTACCTGCTCGACGACGGATGCGCCAACCCTGCGGACGGCCGGCTGGCGGCTCATTTCGAGAAGACGTACCGCTATGGCGGCTACCATCGCGAAAAGCTCGAGTCGCCCATCGTGGTGGAGGCGGGCAAGGCGTATAGCGTCGTGATCACCGTGCAGGCGGAGGATGGATACGATCTTCTGACGCGAATGGGTGTCAATAGGGACGGCGTGGACTTCGTCAACCAGTCCCAGCCCGAAGGCCGGCTGCTCTCGTGCTATGAGGAAGGGGTCATAAACCCCGGGGAGAGCCTCCTGTGCTTCGGGGGCGGATGGGGCGATTGGGCCGAAGTCGTCGAGTCTTTACATCAGGAAGCCGCCGAGATGGGGGAGGACTTCTTAACCTACGACAACTTCGGCATCAAGGCCTACGGCGATCCCGCACCTGCACCTGTTGAGGGCGTGACGCAGGTGGCCGTCGTGCAGGGCACGCTTCCCATTGGCGACGAAGCGTCGTATGATGCGAGCCTGATGTCCTCGGGCTACACCAAGGCCGCGGCTGCGCGGGCGCTCTCGGACGTCGCTGCGGAAGGCGCGGCGGGCGATCCCGCGCTCGTGTGCGGCACTCCTTTCATGGAGCCCCTGCCCGAGGGCCTTTCCTCGGACTCCGCGAACGCGCTGGCCCTCGATGGCGAGGACGGCGGCCAGTCCAAGACGATCTACCAAGTGGGCGACGTGCGCACGTTCTTCGCCACTGGCCGCGAGGCGGAGGGCTTCAAGGCCCGGGTGGTCGCCACAGGCGGCACGTACACGATTTGGGAGGAGGAGGGCTACGATCTGTTCGCCCCTGCCGACCTGGAGACGTTCGCCGCCGAGCTCGATGCCGCCATCAAGAAGGTGTACGCAACGTTCGGCGACGCCGCGCGCTACGACGTGGACGGCGACGGCAAGGTGGCATTCGTGTTCCACCGGTTCGGCGAGAGCATGGATTACGCCGCCGGGTATTTCTCGAGTGTAGACCTGTTCTCGAAGGAGGATCTCGAGCCGATAGAACCGGAGCTTGCGGGCTTCACAAACCACATGGACATGCTGCACCTTAACACGGTGAACGCCCGCGCTGAAGAAGGAGGGCTGTACTTCGATAAGGACCGGGTCATGTATACCCTCGTGCACGAGCTGCAGCACCTCGTGAACTACGCCCAGACAGGCGGGCATCAAGACACGTGGCTCAACGAGGTATTCTCCGAGGCTGCGGTGGCCGTCGCGGGGTACGGGGCGACTGTAAACTCAAGGCTGGACTTTCTGCACACGCTCCTGCACTTCGGCGTGGGGGTGCCGTTCGTCTTCGAGGGCGAGTATGCGCCGAATGACGTGTATGGCAGTGCGTACTACGCCCACTGGTACCTGTTCTCGCGCTACCTCGCCAACCAGACGCGGGGGCTCTCGAGCGGCGACGGGAGGCTGCACGGCGGCGACGGGCTGTACAGATCCGTGTTCGACCTCGAGCGCGACGACCGAGGCTTCGGCTCCTGCACGAAGGAAGCCCTGGTGAAGACGCTCGAGGCCCTGGGTTACCTCGGCGAGGGCGCGGGATGCGCGGCCAAGGATTTCGACGAGCTTCTCCTCAACTACAACACGGCGCTTCTGGTGCGCGACAAGGAGGGCCCCTGCAGCCTGACGAACGACCCGTCCGCCGACCCGTCCGTGATCGATGGCGCGCAGATCAGCCTTTTGTCGGTGGTGGAAGGCTTCGTCCCCGAGGCCGTCTACGGCGGGGGAGCGGCGGTGTACGTGGAGCTGGACCGCGCGCAGCCCACGGCCGGCGCGGGGGAGGGCGTGCAGGAGCGCATCGTGGATTCCCCGCTGCCGCTCGACTACGCCATCGAGGCCTCCCCGGCCGAGGGCAGCGCGCTGCGGGACGGCGACCCTATCTCGCTGGACTCGCCGCAGCTCGACATGGTGGACGGCTCGCGCCTCGAGTACTGCGCGATGTCGTATGAAACGTATGAAGCGAACAGACGGGGCGAATGGGTCTACCAGGAGTACGACGGGCCCATCGCCTTCGACCCGGACGCGCCGGTCATCGCCGCTCGGTTCGCCTGTGATCGCGGCGCATCAGCGCACTCCCTCTTCATCTACGAGGTGGACGCCTCGCAGCCCGAGGAGCCCGATCCTGCGGAGCCCGAAAAGCCGGAAGCCCCCGGGAAGCCGGACGCGCCGCCGCCCGCTACCGACGGGCCGCCAGCGGCCGGCGGCGGAGACGTGTCGGAGGCCGCAGCGCTCGCGCCCACCGGCGATGCGCTCGCGGGCGCGCCGGCGGCCCTCGCCGCGCTGGCGTTTGCCGCAGCCGCCGCAGCCGCCGCAGCCCGCCGGCGACGCGCGCTCAATAAGCCTCCCGCTCGTGCATGAGGCCGATCATGCGCGCTTCGTCTCCCTTGAGTTCGTATATCAGAAGGAAGGGGGACACCACCGCCTTCCTCACGCCCTCCCCGTATTTCTCGACGATGGATGCGGGGAGGTTCGTGCTCCCGAGGACGGGCATGTCGGCGATGAGCCGCGCGGCCTCGATCACCTCCCTGCGCTTCGATGCGCGCTGCACCTTCATGGCCACGTCGCGTTCGAATCCGTAGGTGAACAGCACCCTAGTCTTCTTCATCGGAAAGCCCCATCGACGTGCGCATGGCCTCGATCGCGTTCAGAGCGTCCTCGGGGCTTTCGTGGAAGCGGCCGGAGGAGACGTCGTCGCGTCCGCGCGCGAGCATCTCGTCGAGGCGCGCGGCGAAGGCGGCGTCGCGCGCGGTCTGCTCGAGCGCGTCCATGAAGATGTCCTCGGAGCAGAACACGTAGGCGGCCGAGCCGTTCTCCGTGATGCGCACGATGCCTTCCCGAGCTGCTTGCTTGAGCTCGCCTTGCTTGCGCTGCATGGCCGATACAGGGTATATCTTCTCGAAGTTCAACATCGAATGCTCCTTCGGTTCATATGTCGAATATGCAGTATATAATACGTATGAAACAACGCATAAGCAAGCGGCGCAATGAGGACGGTTGGCAACGGGGTCGCTACCGATGGCGAAACGGTGCTACCATGGTCGCATGAGCCTTTTCCGAGCCGAGCATATCGCCTTGTCCTACCGCCGCGGCGGCGAAGCCGTGCCGCTCGCGCGCGACGTGTCGTTCGCGCTCGAGGCAGGGGCGATCTACGACCTCGTGGGCCCCTCCGGCGCGGGGAAGTCCACGCTCCTGCGCGCGTGCGCCCTCATGATGGCGCGCGATGCGGGCGAGTTCTACCTGGACGCCCTGCCGTCGGCGGGCTTCAAGCCCGTCGAGTGGCGCCGCCGGGTGTGCCTCGTGCCGCAGCAGGCGTCGCTTGTGGCGGGCACGGTGCGCGACAACCTGGTGCTCCCTTGGAAGCTCAAGGTGAACGCGGATACCCGTCCGCCCGCCGACGAGGAGCTCGCGCGGCTGCTCGAGGCGGCCGAGCTCGGCGACGTGGAGCTTTCCCGCGACGCCTCGCAGCTCTCCGGCGGCCAGGCCGCGCGCGTGGCGCTTCTGCGCGCGTTCGCCACGCGTCCGCGCGTGCTGCTGCTCGACGAGGTGGACGCCGCGCTCGACGACGCCTCCGCGCTCGCGGTGGGCCGCCTCACGCGCAGCCTCGTGGACGAGCGCACCGCCTGCCTGCGCATACGCCACCGCGCCTCCGACGGCTTCGCGGCAGGCACGTTCACGCTGGCCGGCGACGCGCTCTCGTTCGCACCCGCGCCAGCGGCGACGGGGGAGGAGCGCCCATGACCGACGGCGTGGTGGACATCGGCTACGTGGAGCTCTTCTCGGCGAGCGCGCTCATGCTGGTGGCGGGCCTCGTGTCGTGGCGGCTGGAGCTGGGGCAGACGCGGCGCATAGCCGTGTCGTCGGTGCGCTGCTTCGTGCAGCTTCTGGCTGCGGGCTTCCTGCTCACGTACCTCTTCGAGTTCCAAACGTGGTGGCTCGTGCTGCTGGTGCTGGCGGCCATGGTCATCGCCGCCACGCAGATCGCCACCTCGCGCGTGAAGAGCCGCGTGCCCGGCCTCGCGGGCGCCGTGTTCGTATCGCTGTTCGTGTCGTCGTTCGCCATCGGGCTCATCGTGGTGGAGGGCGTCGTGCACGCCGAGCCGTGGTACAACGCGCGTCAGCTCGTGCCCATCACGGGCATGATCATGGGAAACGCCATGGCGGCCATCGCCGTGGCCATCGATAGGCTGTTCGCGGACATGGACGCCCGCGCGCCCGAGATGTTCTCGCTCGTGGCGCTCGGGGCCACGCCGCACGAGGCGGCCGCACCCTCGCTCAAGGCCGCCATCGGGGCGGGTATGACGCCGATCCTCGCCAACATGTCGGCTGCGGGCATCGTGACGTTTCCCGGCATGATGACCGGCCAGCTGCTCGCGGGGGCCGACCCGCTCGCGGCGGCCAAGTACCAGATCGTGGTCATGCTCATGCTGTCGGCGGCCAACACCATCGCCATCGTGTCGGCATGCTACCTCACGTACCGCAAGCGCTTCGCGCCCGATGGATATTATTTGGACAGGGGCATCCGCGACGATAATCCTCTATAATCGCAGACGAGGCGAAAGGAACATCCCGTGGCCCAAGACGAAGCCAAGTTTTCCCATATCACCGTGACGTCCGATGACGAGGACGACGTCGTCATCCAGGCCGGCATCCGGCAGCCCGCGCAGCCGGCCCCCGCTCCCGCCGAGGAGCCGGAGGCGTTCGAGCCTGCGCCCGAAGCGGCGCCTGCGACGGAGCCCGAACCCGCCCCCGCGCCCAAGGCCGCGCGCGAGGACGGCTACCGCGCGACGACCGCCGAGGACCTCGAGTCCGCGCCGATGCCGATCATGCAGAAGGCGCTCGTCGTCATCGCCGTGGTGCTCGTCGTCGTCATGGTCGCCTACATCGTCACCCACTAGCTTCGCCGCGCACATCCAGGAAGGTTGAAACGATGCCCAAACATGCCGCAAACGTACCCGATGGCTCCGCTTTCGATCCCTCGACCGATCCCGCGACGGACGATCGCATCGGCCTGACCGAGGCCTTCGCGCCCGTGGGCGGGCAGGACGGCCCCGACGGCGAGGGCTCCCTCGGGCTCACCGAGGCGTTCGCCCCGATCCCCGCGCGTCCCGGCGCCCATGCGGGCGGCTTCAGCTACCGCGGCGACAACGACGACGAGTATCCCGACGCGTTCGAAAGCCTCGAGCCCGTCGACGCGCCGCCGCTGCTGTTCGGCGACGACGTCGTGCCCGCCGGGACGGAGGAGCCCAAGGCCCGCCACGGCAAGAAGCAGAAGAAGCCGCCCATCCCGCCGCACCAGCGCAAATCACGCCGCATGCGGCGCATCCTCATCGCCATCGTCGTGCTGCTGGTGCTGCTCATCGGCGCGCTCGGCTATGTGGCCTGGCTCTGGTTCCAGGAAAGCCAGCTGATGGCCACGCAGCAGGCGCAGCAGCAGCAGGGCTCCCAGGAGGTGGACGCCATGCAGGAGGCGGACACCAAGGACGCCGCCACGGCCACCGCGAAGAAGACCGACGTGCCCGATCTGGCGGGCGTGCTGGGCATGACGCAGGACGAGGCCGTCGCGGCGCTTCAGCACGGAGCCACCGTGACGAAGACCGAGGAGGTCAACGAGGAGGGCAACCCCGTCAAGACGAACGCGACGGTGCTGCTCACCGACGAGCCGGCCGACACGCGCTCCGGCACGCCTACGGTGTACCTGGGCCTGAACGAGGACGGCGCGGTCGTGCAGGCGGGCTACTCGGCGGCCACCGCGTCGCTCGGGTACGGCTCCCTCAGCTTCGTCGACGCCGTGCAGAACGAGCGCATCGTGGAGAAGACCCTGCAGGAGGCCGGCATCGACGTGCCCGCAGGCTCGGCCAAGCTGCCCGAGGACAAGACCGCCTACTCCACCTACGCCTCCGACGGCACGACGCTCGTGAAGGAGAACTGCTCGTTCTCCGGCACGGTCGAGCTCGACGGCGCGGAGCACGAGTGGTCGTCGGTGCTGCTCTACGACTACGCCACCGCCAACATGTCCGGCAATCTGGCCGACACCATCCGCATCATCTACGTCTACATCAACGCGTAACAGGCGCGCGGAAAGGGTCTCCTCGCCGCGCCCCGGATCCCGCGAACGGGACGGTCTCCCGCTACCTCTCGCGGCGCCTTCCGCGCACGGCGGCGACGGCCGCCCCTGCGCCGGCGAGGGCGGCGATGCATGCGAGCGTGCCGACGGCCGTGCCGCTGCCGTCGCCCGTCTTGGCGAGCCGCTTCGCCTCCGGGCGGTCCTGCGCATGCGGGTCCTCGCCCGTCGAAGCGTCCGGATCCACGCGGGTGCCCGGCTCGGGATCCCACGTGGCCGTGTAAGAGCGGTCGCCCGTGGAGTTGGCGGGGATGACGGCCTGCGCAGCGGCACCCGCGAGCCCCGTGCCCGTCCAGCCGGCGAACACGTAGCCCGTCCGCGTCGGATTCGCCAGCGTGATCGGCCCGTCGAAGTAGGTGTACGCCGCGGGGTTGTCCGCGCCGTCCGGCAGCGTCCCTCCCGCCAGGTCGTAGGCTATGCCGTACACGCGCGGCACCACGGCCCCGGAGTCTTCAAGCGCGCCCTGCGGGTTCTGGGAGTAGATGCTCCCGTCGAAGAACGCGGACACGTCGGCGTCGAACGTGCCGCCGGTGACCACGAGCCGGCCCTCGGCGCCCATCTGGCAAAGCGGAGGCGGGGTCGCGCCGCCCTCGGACACGAACAGGCCGCCGGAGAGGGACGCCCGGGCGTTGGCGCTGTCGTAGTACCCGCACGCGCCGTCCACCACCACGTTGTAGCAAGCATCCACGACCGTCGCGCCGTCGCCCACCTTTCCGCCGGCGTCCCCCGTCGTGACCACGGTGCCGCCCGTCATGTTCAACGTGCCGCCGCGCATGAGGATGCCCACGCCCCCGTGCGAGTACACGGTGCAGCTGGAGACGTCCAGCGTGCCGCGCTGGGGATGGTAGATGCCGCAGGCGAGGTAGCCGTCGGTTTTGGAATGGCTGATGAGGGCCCCGCCGTCTATTGCGATGGAGGTGCCGCCGTACTCGGCGCCCTCGGTTCCGCTGCCGCCGACGGCCGCGCCGTCCTCGGAGATGATCACGCAGCCTCCCGCCTTGAACGTGGCGCCCTCGCCCTCCACGCCCACGCCGCGCTGCGAGCCGTGGACGTACGCGCGGCCGACCTCGAGGGACGAGCCGGCGTTCACGAGCGCCGCGTCGCCGCCCTCGGACTCCACGATGCCGCTCTCGATGACGGCCGAGCCGCCGTTGCGCACGCGCAGGGCCTTCGCGCAAGGCTCGGCCGTGGGGGCTTTGCCGAGGATCTTGCCCGACGCGTACGGGTAGATGTCGCCGTAGTCCTCATCCACCACGGGGCCGAACGAGGGCGCTGTGGCGTCCCGGACCGTGAGCGCTCCCTCGACCACGACCGTGTCGCGGCGGTAGGTCCCGTCGGCATCGGCCGCTCCGGCGACGATCTTTCCGTTCAGGTCGAGCACGACGTCCGTCCCCGCGCCCACGACGACGTTCTCCTCGACATCCTGCAGCACCGTGACCTTCTCGCCCGGCTGCGCGGCATCGATGGCCTCCTGCAGCGTGGCGTATTCGACGCCGCCCGCCTGCGCGACGCCGTTTCCAGCCGCAGGCTCGTCGCCCAGGGCGATCGCGGGGGCGCAGAGCGCCGCCATTGCCGCCGTCATCAGGAAAACGAGCAAACCCCGGGCGCCTTTTTTCATGCTGTTGCCTTTCCTCTGCGTTTTTACGCTGCCGTCCGCGCTGGCAGACGTGGCGTCATCATAGACACCGCGCGTTCCCGCCGTCAACGAGTTCGCTGCTGCTTTGGGGCTGTCGATGCCCGCAGGCGACGCCCGTGGCGTATTCGGCGTCGTTCGTGTCGGCGGAACTCCCTCATTGACCTCGGGCGGGGGAGCGGGTAGAGTTTGCGTTAGGCGAATTTCCGGCGCGGGAAAGGGGCTTCCATGATCGATCGGGAAACGTTCAAGGGGATGCTGCGCGAGAGCGCGCGGCTCATGCTGGAGGAGGCCGACCGTTTGAGCGACATCGACTCGAAGTTCGGCGACGGCGATCACGGCATCACCGTGACGAAGATCGCGAAGGTCATCCAGGAGCAGGCAGGCGCCTGGGACGACGGCCAGCCCGTCAAGGACTTCCTCGACGACGTGGGCATGGCCGCCATGGCCGTGCGCGGCGGGTCGGCGGGGCCTTTGTACGGCACGCTTATCGGCGGCCTGGGCGTTCAGCTGGGCGATGAGGAGGACGCCATCGGAGCCGACGCGGCGCGCCGCATGTTCGCCGGGTGCCTGGCCGAGATGCGCGATATCACGAACGCCCAGGTGGGCGACAAGACCATGATGGACGCGCTCATCCCCGCCGTGGAGGCCGCGCAGGCGTGCGACGCTGCCGACGACGACGCGGCCGCCGTGTTCGCCGCCGCGGCCGATGCCGCCGAGACGGGTGCCAAGGCTTCCGAGAGCTTCGCCTCGAAGTTCGGCCGCGCGCGCAGCTACGGCGACGCCACCATTGGCACGCCGGATGCGGGCGCCGTGTCCACATCGCTCTTCCTGCGCGGGCTCGCCCAGGGCTGCGCGCAATAACTAAGGGGATCCGAGCCTGCTGCAGCGCGCGGCGGGCCTTTTTCGTCCCACCCATCCGTCCGACAAGGAGGAAGCACCATGCAGATGAAGAAGTTCATCAACAACCCCGACGATCTCACCGCGGAGCTCTTGGAGGGTTTGGCCATGGCCAACCCCGACATCATCGAGCTGGGTGAGGATAACATGGTCATCAACAAGGGCCTGGCCAGCGCCGACCGCGTGACCATCGTCACCCAGGGCGGCAGCGGCCACGAGCCGGCCATCGAGGGGTTCGTGGGCGAGGGCATGGTGGACATCGACGTGGTGGGCGACATCTTCGCCGCGCCCGGCCCGCAGGCCTGCGTGGATGCCATCAAACTGGCCGACAAGGGCAAAGGCGTGCTCTACATCGTGCTCAACCACGCCGGCGACATGCTCACGGGCAACATGACCATGAAGCAGTGCAAGAAGCTGGACCTGAACGTGGTGAAGGTGGTCACGCAGGAGGACGTGTCGAACGCCCCGCGCGAGAACGCCGACGACCGCCGGGGACTCGTGGGCTGCATCCCCACGTACAAGATCGCGGGCGCCGCGGCCGCCGAGGGCCGAAGCCTCGAGGAGGTGGCCGCCGTCGCGCAGCGCTTCGCCGACAACATGGCAACGCTCGCCGTGGCCGTGCGCGGCGCGACGCATCCGCAGACGGGAACGCTGCTCGCGGAGCTCGGCGACGACGAGATGGAAATCGGCATGGGCCAGCACGGCGAAGAGGGCGGCGGTCGCCAGCCCATGAAGTCCGCCGACGAGACGGCCGCCATCATGGTGAACGCCCTGGTGAAGGATATCGGCATCGAGCCGGGCGAGAAGGTCATGCTTATCATCAACGGCTCGGGCGCCACCACGCTCATGGAGCAGCTCATCGTGTACCGCGCCGCCGTGAAGGAGCTCGCCAAGCAGAACATCGAGGTGGTGGCCAACTTCGTGGGCGAGATGCTCACCGTGCAAGAGCAGGCCGGCTTCCAGATGTTCATGGCCCGCATGGACGACGAGCTCCTGCGCCTCTGGAACGCCCCCTGCACCACGCCGTACCTGAAGAAGTAAAACAGTGTCGCGCCTGTCGGCGCTCCCCCTCTTGTCATCCTGAGCGGAGCGCCGAAGGCGCGGAGTCGAAGGATCCCGTGCGGCGGCGAAGCCGCGACGCATCTCCCGAAAGGAGCGCCATGCTCGCATCAATGAACACCGTCCTCGCCTGGGCGGAGGAGCGCGGCTGCGCGGCCGCGGCCTTCGACACGCCCAACCTGGAGCTTCTGCTGGCCGCCATCGCCGCCGCCGAGGCGCGCGACGAGCCCGTCATCATCCAGCACGCCCAGCTGCACGAGGAGGAGACGTCCATCGACGTGATCGGCCCCATCATGGTGGCCCGTGCCGAGGCGGCGAGCGTGCCGGTGTGCGTGATGCTCGACCACGGCGAGGACCTGGACTACGTGCGCCGCGCGCTCGACCTGGGCTTCTCGGCCGTCATGATCGACGGCTCGCAGCTGCCCTACGGCCAGAACGTGGCGCTCACCCGCGCCGCGGTGGAGCTCGCGCACGACTACGGCGCCGACGTGGAGGCCGAGATCGGCTTCACCACCGGCCACGAAGGCCTGGAGAACGCCGACGACGACCGCGCGAACGTCTACACCGACCCGGCCGAGGCCGCGCGCTTCGTGGCCGACACCGGCATCGACGCGCTGGCGGCCAGCGTGGGCACGGTGCACGGCTTTTACAAGGCCGAGCCCAAGCTCGACTTCGACCGCATCGCCGAGCTCAAACGCGTCTGCGGCGTGCCGCTCGTCATGCACGGCGGAAGCGGCCTGTCGCGCGAGGACACGCGCGCGGCCATCGCGGCCGGCATCCGCAAGATCAACTACTTCAGCTACATGTCCAACGCGGGCGTGCGCGCCGTGGAAGAGCTCATCGCCCGCGAGCATCCCAAGTACTTCCACGCCCTTGCCAACGCCGCCACCGCCGCCATGCAAGCCGACGCGGAGGCAGCGATGGAGGTGTTCAGCATGTCATCCTGAGCGGAGGCCGCAGGCTTCCCCTCTGTCATCCTGAGCGGAGGCCGCAGGCTTCCCCCCGTGTCATCCTGAGCGGAGGCCGCAGGCCGGAGTCGAAGGATCCCGTGCGGCGCCAGCAGCAAGCGCCGAGGTTGTCACCGTTCGGGATTCTTCGACTCCGCTCACTGCGTTCGCTTCGCTCAGAATGACAAAAACAGAAAGGAGCGCCACATGACCGCAACCTATATGCATATCGGCATCCCCATCACGGAGAAGAAGCCGAACATGACCTACAACGAGGACATGAAGTTCTGGGTGTCCAACGTCGACGACTACGACTACAAGATCGAGTACCTCAAGTTCGAGGAGGGCACGCCCTTCCCCGAGGAGCTGCATCGCCGCTGGCACGTGGCCTACGCGGTGGACGACCTTGATCATTACGCCGACGATGCCGACCGCGTCATCTGCGGCCCGATGGACGCCGGCCCTGGCGTGCGCCTCGCGTTCGTGGTGAAAGACGGCGCGGTCATCGAGCTTTACGAGGACAAGAACTAGCGGCGGCGTCCCGCCCACCCTCGTTTGATATACTGACCCCACTGCAGCGGCGGGCGCGCATGCCCGCCGAAAAGCCTGCGCTTGTCTTGCAAGCGGGAGGGGAGGCGTCTCTCATGGCGACCGACGGTTGCGGTTTCGGGGAACGTGTCCGCGCTCGCATTGGCCGGCCTGTCCGGCCCGCCTCCCTTCCCCTGCTCGCCGCCCTTCTGGCGGCCGCCCTCATGCTGTGCGCGCAGGCGGCGCCCGCGTACGGAATCGACGGAGACGTGACGGCTGACGTCTCGTCGGCCGCGACCTCCCAGAACCTTGCCGCAGGCATGTGGGGCACGTGCGCCTGGGAGCTGTCGGGCGACGGCGTCCTCCATCTGCTGGGAGGGGCCGGCGCCGACACGGGCGGCGATTCCCCTTGGACCGGCTGGGAGGAGTCCGTCGTCTCCATCGCCTTCGATGCGCCGGTGGCCGCCCCCGCCGAGTGCTTCTCCCTGTTCTCCGGTTTCAAGAACCTGACCTCGATCGAGGGCCTTTCGAGCCTCGACACGTCGAACGTGGAGGACATGTTCGGCCTGTTCAGCGGCTGCTCCTCGCTTGTCTCCCTTGAGCTCCCCAGCACCTTCGACATATCGAATGCGAAGGACATGGCCTGCATGTTCTCCGATTGCTCCTCGCTCGAATCCCTCGCGCTGCCCGAGAGCTTCGACACCTCGAGCGTGAAGGACATGTACGGCATGTTCTCCGGCTGCTCCTCGCTCGCCTACCTTGATCTCCCCGGCGTCTTCGACACGTCGAGCGTGGAGGATATGTACGAGATGTTCCTAGACTGCTCCTCGCTCGAGGTTCTCGAGCTCCCGGACGCCTTCGATACGTCGAGCGTGGAGGACATGTGCGATATGTTCTCCGGCTGCTCGAGCCTCGCCTCACTCGTTTTGCCCGCAGCCTTCGACACCTCGAATGCGATGGACGCGGAAGGCATGTTCGCTGGTGTGGACTCGCTCGTGCGCGTGGAGCTGAAAGGCGAGGGATTCACGTTGGAGGATGCGTTCCCCGCGCCCGGCGTGGATGCGGCCGACGGCGCGCACACCGGCCGCTGGCGCGCGGTGGGGAACGGGAGCGACGCGAACCCGCTCGGCGAGGCGTACGACGCGGTGCCCCTGCGCACGGCGGGCGTGTTCGTGCCCGAGCTGGTGCGCCATACGGTTGCCTGCGCGCTGCCCGACGGCTCGGCGTACGACGCGCAGGAGGTGAACCACGGGATAGCCGCAATGCGCCCCGCCGATCCTGCGCGGGAAGGGTACCTGTTCGCCGGGTGGAAGCTTCTCGACGGCTCGGCCTACGACTGGGACGCGCCCGTGGTGGCCGACGTCTCGCTGGCGGCCGCCTTCGAGCTGCCCGTAAAGGAGAAGGCGCAGAATCCCGAGGACGGCTCCGCGCTCGCCCCCACAGGCGACGCACCCGCGCCCTCCGCGCTCGCGGCCGTCGCCATCCTTGCGGCGGCGTGCATGGCGTTCGCGATCAAACGGCGGCTCCGCGGCGACGATGGGAGCCTGCGCCGCTAGGGAGCTGGTCTACTCCGCTTCCTCCAGCTGGCGGATCATCCGCACGTGCTCGGGCGCGATGGTGGGGATGCGCACGAACATGAGCCAGAGCAGAAACGCCGACACGGCCGCCAGGACGGCCCAGACGACGGGCTTGCGCACGAACCAGGCCGACAGCCCCATGACCGCGAACGACACGGCCAGGATGCGCGCCTTCGTGCCGAGCGGGATGCCGCCGGCCTGCTTGAACGCCGCCACGTAGGTGCGGTACACCTTCGTCTGCACGATCCACGCGTGGCAGCGCGGCGAGGACTTCGCGAACAGGAACGTCGCCAGCAGCAGGAGAGGCGTGGTGGGCAGCACGGGGATGAACACGCCCACGCATCCGAGGATGCAGGCGATCCAGGCGCCGGCGAGCATGAGGATGCGGGAGATACGGCTCATGGTGTCCTTCCGTGTCGGTGGTGCTGGCGAGTATAGCAAACGGCGCGCGCGTCGCGTCCCGATGGAATCGGACGGCCGGGTTTTCCCCGAGCCCTCAGGCGCGCTTTCGCGCAGTCTATCGCATGACGCTACGTCGCGCGCAAGCGCCTTTCGCCGAGCGGCGCCGCGTGCTACGAAAAGCGCTCGGGAACGCATCGAATGACGGTTCTGCGCAGGATTTCGCCATGCGGCTCAAAGCGTTGATGGGGTTTGCCCAGGTCGCGTTTTTACTGGAGGCCGCGTAGCCCGTGATCGTTCTCCAATCGTGTTGTAAAAACAACAAAATCCTGCGCAAAACCGTCATTCGATGCGCCTTCTCGGGGATTCTGCGGCGCGGCCAGCGCCCGCCGTCGTCGGCATGTAGATTTTCCTTGCATCCAGCGCATTCCGTGATACACTATGCAAGCTGTTTACTCAAGCGAGGGTTTCCGCCCTCCACCTGCATCGGCGCTTCGGCTGCTGACGGGTCGCTCGAATACCGGCCTTCCGGCCTTATGCGAATGCGACGCCCGCGAGCCCTCGAAGCCCGCGGGTTTTTTGTATGCGCAAGGAAGGAAGGTGAGCGCGATAGCTGCTCAGGAGCCCCGGCTCAACGAACAAATCACCGTCCGCGAATGCCGCCTCATCGGCTTCGACGGCACGCAGATGGGCATCTACGTCACGGCGGAGGCCCAGCGGGTTGCCGACGAACAGGGCCTCGACCTCGTGGAGATCGCCCCCATGGCCGAGCCGCCCGTGTGCCGCATCATGGACTACGGCAAGTTCAAGTACGACCAGGCCATCAAGGCCAAGCAGGCTCGCAAGAACCAGAGCAAGATCGAGACCAAGGAGATGAAGTTCCGCCCGAAGATCGACGTGGGCGACTACACCACCAAGAAGAAGCACGTGCTGCGCTTCCTCGACGCCGGCAACAAGGTCAAGATCACCATCATGTTCCGCGGCCGCGAGATGGCCCACCCGGAGCTGGGCCTGACCATCCTCGAGCGCCTCGCCGACGACCTGAAGGACATGGCCGTCATCGAGAGCCAGCCCAAGATGGAAGGCCGCAACATGCACATGCTCATCGCCCCTCTGCCCTCGGCCGTGGCGGCGAAGAAAAAGAAAGAGAACGAGAAGAAGAACGAAGAAGGGAAGGACGAAGGCAATGCCTAAGATGAAGACCCACCGCGGCACCGCTAAGCGTTTCCGCGTGACCGGTTCCGGCAAGATCATGCGCTCCAAGGCGTTCAAGAGCCACATCTTGACCAAGAAGAGCCCCAAGCGCAAGCGCAACTTCCGCCACGAGACCGAGGTCGCCAAGGCCGACCAGAAGGTCATCGGCCGCAACCTCGGCATCCGTTAGTCTTAAAAGGAGCAGTGATCAAACATGCCTCGTGTTAAGCGCGCAGTCAGCGCCCATAAGAAGCGTCGCACCGTCCTCAACCGCGCGAAGGGCTACTACGGCGCGAAGTCGCGTTCCTATCGCGCCGCCAAGGAGCAGGTGCAGCATTCCCTCCAGTACATGTACCGCGACCGTCGCAACAAGAAGCGCGAGATCCGCCGCCTGTGGATCACCCGCATCAACGCGGGCGCCCGGCTGAACGGCTTGAGCTACTCCGTGCTGATGAACGGCCTGAAGAAGGCCGGCGTGCAGCTGGACCGCAAGGTGCTCTCCGATATGGCCGTGAACGACCCCGCCGCGTTCGCCGCCGTGGTCGAGGTGGCCAAGAAGGCCCTGTAACCCCTCAGGTTGACGAAGGCCCCGCGAGCGCTCGCGGGGCCTTCGTGCGTGATGAGGGCGTGACAAAGACGATATGCCCATCGAGTGACGGACAGGCAAGGAAGCCCCGCTTGTTATTTCGCTTTGCCTCTTAGGGCACGTGGATTAACATCGGGATGGTCCAACAACCTGGCTGTCAGAGCCACAAACAAGAGAGGGGCTTCCCGATGGGCAAGTATACAACGTATGTGGGCATGGATGTGCATGCGCGTTCAATCGACGCACAGGCAATGAACATCGAGACCGGCGAGCACTTCAGGAAGACCTTCACCGGCTGCCCGAGCGCCGCAGACGTCGCCGAGTGGCTCGGGACACTCCCGCAGCCCGTGTACAGCGCCTACGAGAGCGGCTGCACGGGCTTTTGGATGGCGCGCGAGCTCACCGTGCTCGGCTTCGCCTGCGACGTCATCGCGGTATCCACGCTGCCGAAATCGACCAAGGACAAGCAGCACAAGTGCGACAAGCTCGACGCCAAGGCGATCTTAAGAGAGGTCGCCAACCCCGCCTCCGACTACACGACCGTCTGGATCCCCGATGAGAAGACCGAGGCGGAGCGCGATCTCGTGCGCGCCTACCGCGCCGCGGTCGACGCCGCCAAGCATGCCAAGCAGCGCCTGCTCGCCTTCTTGCAGCGTCACGGACGCGTATGGTGCGAAAAGACGAAGGCCGGCAGGGCCAAGAAAGCCTGGACGCGGGAGTTCGATGCATGGCTCAACAACATAGCATTCCAGGAGATCTCCGCTGAAAAGACCTTCGAGGCCTACAGGCGGCAGGTGAGGGACGCATGCCGAGAAGTCAAAGAGCTCAAGGCGCTCGTGCGCGAGCTGGCCGGGAGCTCCGAGCACAAGCCCTACATCGACGCGCTCACTTTGCTCAAGGGCATCGAGGTGGAAAACGCGATGCTCGCACGTGTGGAGTTCGGCCTCTTCAGCCGCTTCGACACGGGGCGCAAGACGTCGTGCTGGCTTGGAACGATCCCTTCAAACGGCTCAAGCGGGCCTGCGGAAAGCCACGGCCACATAACGAAGGCCGGCAACAAGCACTTAAGACGAGCGCTTATAGAGGGGTATTCGGGGATCGCCGCATGGAAGTCCGGTCGCAAGGCGGTGCCCGAGGGGATAGGCGTATCGGGCGCCGTGCAGGCGATTGCGGCCAAGGCAAATGCCCGTCTCTATGAGCGCTACACTCACCTTCGAACCTGCGGCGCAAACGCCAACAAGGCCAAGGTCGCCGTCGTAAACGAGCTTGTCCGCTGGATCTGGGTCATAGGATGCGCGATCGAGAAAGAGCAGGCGAATGCGTAGCGCCGACATGCGGCGCATTCTCTAAAGACATCCCATCTGCTTGGAGCACGGACTCGAACAGGCACAGGTAACTCGCGACCGTCCCGCGCATCGAAAACATGCGGACAAAGACTTCCCCGTAAAAGATAAGCGACACTGCCTGACACAGAAGAATCGAAATATGAGCGGCTGCATAGCCGTATTCAAGGATATGAGAGTGAACCCGTTTGAGCGTCCGTATGATCGAGAGCCAAAGCTCCCGCACGCAGGATATGCACATGTCTTAAAGCCTCAAGCAGATTCGATGAGGCCTACCTCAGGAGTAGCTACCTGAGGTAGGCCGACCTATGTCAAAATTCGCACTTGACAACTCGATGGGCATATGAGGGACGGGGATATCGTCACGTTCTCGGGGGAGCGTGACGATATCCCCGTCCTTTTGTCACGCCTCGCAGACGTTGCGGCCTTCTTCTTCGCCGTGCCATTCGTCCGTGCCTGTGAGGGTGCGCGCGAGGAAGGCCTCGGCGGCCGCGCGGGCGGTGCCCTTCTCGTTGGGGATCACTTCGATGCTCTCGGCGCGCAGCGCGTCGGCCGCCTCGCGCTCGATGGAGCCCGCTATGAGCACGCGCACGTCCAGGTCGCACAGGACCGCCGCGAGCTTGGGGGAGGCCAGGCCCGGATTCGGCATGTTCTGGCATTCCACGATCATGCCGCGTTCAATCTTGTAGCAGGTGAAGCTGGAGCAGTGTCCGAAATAGGGGGATACCTTCAGCCCCTCGCTAGCCACCGCTATCCTCATGTCGATCCTTTCGTCGCTTCGTTGCCCCTAACGATACTCCGCTTCGCTGTTTGCGTGTGCACCCTTTCGCCCAACGGGGATAAATAGTAAGCTGAACGACATGGATACGAACATGATGCATGCGGCCGACGTCGTGGTGGCGGGCGCCGGCGTGGCGGGCGCTGCGGCGGCCCGCGAGCTGGCGCGCTGGCGCCTTTCCGTCACGGTGCTCGAAGCGGGAAACGACGTGGCCTGCGGGGCGTCGCGCGCGAACTCGGGCATCGTCCACGCCGGGCACGACCCGCTGCCCGGCACCCTCAAGGCGCGCTTCAACGTGGAGGGCTCGCACCTGTTCCCGCGCTGGGCCGACGAGCTGGGGTTCTCCTACCGGCGCAACGGCTCGCTCGTGCTGGCGTTCTCGGACGAGGAGCTGGCCAGCGTGCGCGCCCTCGTCGCGCGGGCCGCGCGCAACGGCGTTGAAGGCGTGCGCGAGATCGACGCGGCCGCCGTCCGCGCGCTCGAGCCGCACGTGAGCCCGCTCGTGCGCGGGGCGCTCTTGGCCGAGACGGGGGGCATCTGCGACCCCTACGAGGTGGCGCTCTTCGCGCTCGAGCAGGCCGCGGTCCACGGCGCCGACGTGCGCTTCGGCGAGCGCGTGACGTCTATCGCGCGCCTCTCGGCCGCCGAGGCCGCCGCGCTCGAGCCCGCCGCCGCCAGCGCCCAGGACGCGCCGCGCGTCCCGCTGCGCTACCTGGTGTCCACGTCCACGGGCCGCCGGTTCGCCGCGCGGGCCGTGGTGAACGCGGCTGGCGTCTTCGCCGACGAGCTCAACAACTGCGTGAGCGAGCGCAGGCTGCGCATCGTCGCGCGGCGCGGCGAATACTGCCTCTACGACACCGACTTGGGCGCGCGCTTCGAGCGCACGATGTTCCAGGCGCCCTCGTCGGCCGGCAAGGGCGTGCTCGTCACGCCTACCGTGCACGGCAACCTCCTCGTCGGCCCCAACGCGGTGGAGCAGGCGAGCAAGGCCGACGTCTCCACGAGCGCCGAGGGCCTGCGCTTCGTGCTGGAGGAGGCGCGCCGCACGTGGCCCGAGGCGGGCTCGCGCGGGCTCATCACGAACTTCGCGGGCCTGCGCGCCTCGGCTGCCGAGGGCGGCGACTTCGTCATCGGCGAGCCCGACGACGCGCCGGGCTTCTTCAACATCGCCTGCTTCGACTCGCCGGGCCTCACGTCGGCCCCGGCGGTGGGCGCGCATGTGGCGGCAAGCATAGCAGAGCAGCTGGGCGCGCGGGAGAATCCGGGGTTCGAGCCGCGCCGCGAGCGCGAGAAGCCCTTCTGCGACCAGGCTGAAGGAGAGCGCGCCGCAGCCGTGGCGGCCGATCCGCGCGCCGGGCGCATCGTGTGCCGCTGCTGCGAGGTGACCGAGGCCGAGATCGTGCGCGCCCTGCACGGGCCCCTGCCGGTGCTCTCGCTCGACGCGCTCAAGTGGCGCACGCGCGCGATGATGGGCCGCTGCCACGCGGGGTTCTGCTCGCCGGAGATCGCGCGCATCGTCGCGCGCGAGGCGGGCGTGGTGCCCGACCGTTTGGACAAGCGTCTGCCGGGATCGCCGGTGGTGGCCGCCGCGCGTCCCGACTACGTGGAGCTGGCCGGTCGTGCCGCGCATCCGGAGCGGGCGGCCGAGGACGGCTCCGAGGCCGAGGACGGCTCCGAGGTCTACGACGTCGCGGTGGCCGGAGGCGGCGCTGCCGGCATCGCCGCGGCCCAGGCGGCGGCCGTCGAGGGCGCGCGCGTGGTCTTGATCGACCGCGAGGCGCGCCTCGGGGGCATCCTCAAGCAGTGCGTGCACAACGGCTTCGGCCTGCACCGTTTCGGCGAGGAGCTCACCGGCCCCGAGTACGCCGAGCGCGAGATCGACGCGCTTGAAGGCGTCGACGTGCTGCCGAGCGCCTCGGCCGTCTCGCTCGAGGCCGCGCCGCAGGAGGGCGGGCCCCTCGTCGTCCATGTCGTGGACGAGCACGGCGCCCGCGCGATTCGCGCTCGCTCCGTCGTGCTGGCCACCGGCTCGCGCGAGCGGGGTCTCGGCGCGCTCAACGTGGCGGGCAGCCGCCCGTCGGGCGTGTTCTCGGCCGGCAGCGCGCAGAACTTCATGAACCTGCAGGGATGCCTGCCCGGACGGCGCGCCGTCATCCTGGGCTCGGGCGACATCGGCCTCATCATGGCGCGCCGCCTCGCCTCGCAGGGCGCCGAGGTCGAGGGCGTCTACGAGCTCATGCCGCACCCGTCGGGCCTGCGCCGCAACGTCGTGCAGTGCCTCGATGACTTCGGCATCCCGCTGCACCTCAGCCGCACGGTCACGCGCCTGGAGGGCGAGGGGCGCCTTTCGGCCGTGTACGTGTCCGAGGTGGACCCCGACACGATCCAGGTGATCCCCGGCACCGAGCGCCGCGTGCCCTGCGACGCGCTGCTGCTGTCAGTGGGCCTTCTGCCGGAGAACGAGCTGGCGAAGACGGCAGGCGTGCCGCTTGACGCCGTCACGGGCGGCGCGCGCGTGGACAACCGCCTGGAGACGGACGTCGCCGGCGTGTTCGCCTGCGGCAACGCGCTGCACGTGCACGACCTGGTCGACCACGCCTCCGAGGAGGGCCAGCGCGCGGGAGCCGCGGCGGCCGCGCACGCGAGGCGAGTCGCGGCGGGCGAGGGGGCCGGAGCGCGGGCGGCCGTGCCCGTGACGGCCGGCGAGGGCGTGCGCTACGTGGTTCCCCAGGCCGTGGACGCCGCGACGCCGGCCGACGAGTCCGTCACGCTGTCGCTGCGCGTCTCGCGCGCCGTGCGCAACCCGCGCTTCTTCGTGGAGGGCGTCGACGAGGCCGGGCGCGTGCGCGAGCTCAAGCGGGCGAAGACCATGGTGGCCGTCCCCGCAGAGATGGTGCAGATCAAGCTCGCGGCCGGTGAGTTCGCCGGGCTCGCCTCGGCGCGCGTGCGCGTGGAGGGCCGCGACGAGGCGGTCGCCGCGCGCCCGGCTGCGGCGACGGGCATGGCCGGGGGAGGTGCCGAGTAATGCAGTTCGCAACCGACGTGGCAACGTTCACCTGCATCTGCTGCCCGCTGGGCTGCTCGATCGAGGTGTCCTTCGACGAGTCCGGGGCGGTGGCCGAGGTGAGCGGGCACACGTGCAAGCGCGGTGCCGACTACGCCGCGCAGGAGGCCGTGGCCCCCGAGCGCATGGTGACGGCGGTCGTGTGCGCGGCCGGGTGCCTCGAGCCCGTGAGCGTGAAGACCGCCCGTCCCGTGCCGAAGGACCGCATGCGCGACGTGCTGGCCGCCATCGCCGCGCTCCGGCCGGAGGCGCCCGTCGCCGCCGGCGAGCGGCTGATCGAGGACGTGTGCGGAACCGGCGTGCCCGTCATCGCCACGAAGAGCGTATCCTGAGGCGGAACCGAGGGGAAGGGGTGCCGGGTATGGAGGAGATCGGGCGTGAGGAGGGGCGCGGGACGCGCATCGCGGTCACGGCTTCGATCGCCGTTTTGGCGGTGGCGCTGCTGTTCGCCGCGTCGGCCGTGCTGTTCTTCCTGATCGCGGAGCTTCTGCAGGGCGAATGGCTGCTGGCCGGCAGCGCGCTCGTGGTGCTCGCGGGCCTCTACGCCCTGGCCAAGCGCTTCCTGCGCGTGGCCGCCAACCAGAACAAGAACCCCTTGGGATAGGGCCCCTTGTCATCCTGAGCGAAGGCCGAAAGCCGTAGTCGAAGGATCCCGTTTGGCACCAGCCGTGACGCTTCCAGCTGGCACCGCACGGGATCCTTCGACTCGCTTCGCTCGCTCAGGATGACAAGGGGAGGCGTAGGCTACCTCCGCTTGCCGCCGCGGTTGCGCTGCTGGTCCTTGGCGGCGCGCTGGGCGCGGCCGGGGCGCAGATCGGAGCCGCCGCGCGACTTGGGAGCCGCGGCGGGCTGGCCGGCGCCCTGCTTCCTCGCCTGCTGAGCGGGACGCGGGCGGTTGGCAGTCGCGCCCTGCACGCCGGCGGGCTTCTTCGGGCTGCGGCGCTTCTTGGCCCCGGCGGCGGGAGCGGCCGGCTCGGCCTGCGCCTGCTCGCGGGCCTTCGCCTTCTTGCGCTCGCGCGCGGCCTGCTCCTTTGCGGCCTGCTTGATCTCCGGGTCGCGGCGCGCCTCGGAGCGCTGGGTGCGCGCAGCGGCCTCGGCGGCGGCCGTCTCGGCGTCGAAGGAGGCCAGCTCCATCTCGGGGATGGGGCGTTTGATGAGCTTCTCGATGTCGGCGAGCGCGTCGGCGGTCTCGGGGCTCACGAACGACACGGCGAAGCCGGCCGCGCCCGCGCGCCCCGTGCGGCCGATGCGGTGCACGTAGTCCTCGGGCTGGGTGGGCAGGTCGTAGTTCACGACGTAGTCCACTTCCTCCACGTCGATGCCGCGCGCGAGCACGTCGGTGGCCACGAGCACGTTCGTGCGCCCGGCGGCGAAGTTGTCGAGCGCACGCCGGCGCTGGTTCTGGCTGCGGTCGGAGTGGATGGCCTCCACGGTGAAGCCCGCACGCTTGAGGCGTCGGCACGTGGAGTCCGCGCGGCTGCGCGTGCGCGCGAACACGATGACGCGCTCGGCGCCCTTCTCGGCCAGCAGCGCTTTCAGCAGGTCGGGCTTGAGCGTCTGCTGCGTGTGGATGACGTACTGCTCCACGGTGTCGGCCGTCTCGCCCTTGTGCGCGATCTCCACCATGGCGGGGTCGTGCAGCAGCTTGCCCACGCTGTCCTGGATGGAGCGGTCGATGGTGGCCGAGAACAGCAGCGTCTGGCGCGTGGCGGGCGTGGCGCCGATGATCTTCTTCATGGCCGGCCAGAAGCCCATGTCCAGCATGCGGTCGGCCTCGTCGAGCACGAGCACTTCCACGCTGCCCAGGCGCACCGCGCCCTGCTCCATGAGGTCCACGAGGCGCCCCGGCGTGGCGATAAGCACGTCCACGCCGTGTTTGAGCTTGGAGATCTGCGGCTCGTAGGACAGGCCGCCCACCACGGTGAGGATGCGGTGGTGCGTGGACACGGCGATGGCGCCGCATACCTCGCCGATCTGCTGCGCGAGCTCGCGCGTGGGGGTGACCACCAGCATGAGCGGGCCCTGGCCGCCCTTGGCGTGGCCGAGCCTGTCGAGGGAGGGCAGCGAGAACGCCGCCGTTTTTCCGGTGCCGGTCTTGGCGGCGGCGATGAGGTCGCGGCCAACGAGTGCGAGCGGGATAGCCTGCTCCTGGACGGGCGTGGGCGCTTCGTAGCCCAGGCGCGCGACGGCCTGGAGGGCCGCCTCGGATAGGCCGAGTTCGTTGAATTGCTTCATTATGTCTCTGTTTTCTGTGTCGGGGCGGCGCGCGGGCGCGTCGCGGATTGCAGATGCGGGGTTCGATCCGCCGCGTCGTGCATCTTCGGAAGATCGAGGCGCGGCAGCGGGAGTCCCGCCGAGCGCCGAGCAGCCATTATACGCGTTCTGCTGGGAATTTCCCCGACAAGCGCACAAAGAGCAAAACCGCCCCGAGCGGAGGGGCGGCTGCTGAGCGTAGGGAATGGCGGCGCCCGTTTCCCAGGGCGCCGCCGCTCGTCCTACAGCTCCGACGCCTCGCGTGCGGAAACCTCGGTGCCGCACACCATGCCGAAGGCTCCGCAATCGGGACACGAGCAGGCGGTGAGTCGCTGCGCGCCATGCACGCCCCCGGTTGCCTCGCCTGCAGCATAGAGCCCGTCGATGGGGCTGCCGTTCTCGTCAAGAACCTGCCCCGACACGTTGATGCGCACGCCGCCCGGCGTGTAGTTGTTGTTGGGGATGAGGTTCATCCCGTAGAACGGCGGCTGCTTGAGCGCGGCTCCGTTCAGGGCGGTCATGTCCTTGCCGAAGTCTTCGTCCACTCCCTTATCGATCATCTCATTGTAGCGGGCTACTGCGTCGGCGAGCACTTGCTTGTCATAGCCGAAGTGCTCGGCCATCTCATCGATGGTATCGAAGGCGTACATGCTGCCGTTCTTGAAGTTCCTGCCGGCCAGCGACATCTCTAAGCGCTGTTTGTCGCGGAACAGCTCGATGCCCTTTGAGTCGTACATGAGCAGCGGGGGCTTTCCTTCGTGCTCCAACATCTCCTTCAGGATGATGACGCCCAGGTCGTTGCGGCTTCCCAGCTCATTTACGAAACGCTGGCCGTCGGGGTTCACCAGCATGCCCCAGCACACGTCCTCGGTGGGGATGGGGTAGGACAGGCGGAACAGCGAAAGGTTCACCGCCTGCGCGCCGTGGGACACGAGCATCTTCATAGCGCCCGAGGTGGCGCCGGGATTGGTCATGGAATCGGCTTGCGCCAGGATAGCGCTTTCGGCGCGTAGCAGGTTTTTATCGCGTGCATAGCCGCCGGTCGCGAAGATGACGCCCTTGCGTGCCCCGATGCGCCGCGCTTGGCCGCTCGTGTTCTCCGCATCATCGGTTTCAGGCGCGCTGTAGTCAAACGAGTAGTTCTGACGTGCGACCACGCCCACTACCTTACCGTCGCGCATGACGAGATCGTCCACCTTGCAGCGCGTTCTGGCCTCGAGCGTGTCGGAGAGGTTCTGCGCGGCATGCTCGTAGAGCGGGTCGAGCAGAAAGCGCCCGCCGCCAGCCCAGAGGATGCGCTTCACGCTGTGACCGCCGCCGTTCTTGAACTTCTTGAAGGTGACGCCTCGTTCGGTGAGGAAGCGGTAGAACTCGACGGACTTCGACGTGACGATGCGCGCGAGTTCGGGGTCGCCGTAGTCGTCAGCCACCTTCCTCATGTCCTGATAGAGCAGCTCGGGGTCATCCTCTATGCCTTCGGCGGCCTGCTCCTCGCTTCCCGTGCAGGCGAAGTTCAGCCCGCTCACGGATGAGGTACCGCCAAGCTGGTCCATCTTTTCCAAAAGCAGGGTAGTGCTGCCGGCCTCTGCGGCGGTGACGGCGGCAACCGTGCCCGCCAGGCCGCTTCCCACCACGATGACGTCCACAACCTCATCGAAGCCTTCTTCACCCGTTTTCTCTGTCTCGGGTGCGGCAAACGCCTGTCCAATTCCGACAAGAGAGGCGGCGGCAGCGGCGGTGGCCACGAGGCCGGTTTGCAGGAAACGCTTCCTGTCCATGTGATTCTCCTTCTCGTATCGACGTGCTTCTTTTCGCGTCGTGCGGCTAGGGGATGTCGTTCATCCAAAGATCCGCGTCGTGACAGCTGGAGCACAGGTTGACGGACTCGCCGTGGCTTTTGTGGCAGGTCGTGCATTCGAGCTGCATGTCGTAATGGAAGTTGTCGTGGGGGTTCACGCCCTCGCCGATGCCTGCCGTCCTCTCGGCAACCTTCTCGCGGCTTCCGTGGCACGACAGGCATTTCTCGCTAGAGACGGCATCGACTCCTTGTGCGGGATCCTCCTCGTCGTGGCATGCCGCGCATTTCATGTTGCTCGACGCGTGCTGGACGTTGCTGAGCGGATAGGCGGCCGCCAGCTCCTCTTGGCTCGTGGCTGAGGGCTGCGCCTTCTCTTGACTAGGCGCGCATCCCAGACCGAACGCCCCTGTAGCGAGCGCGGCGACAGCGAAAACGATCAGTAGTTTCCTCAACTGGTCCTCCTTCTCTTTCGACCATTGCCGAACTGCGTCGGTCATGTGCCGACGTCCCCTCTGTTCGGTAATAGTCATCCTATAGGATGACCAATAATACACGTGGAACCTATGCTTGTCCAATGGGAATCGAGCAGAGAAAAATGATCGGCAGGAGCGTTCGCGCGCTCCGGCGCGAGCGCGGTCTGACGCAGGGGCAGCTTGCCGCGATGATCGGCAACAGCAGCAAGCAGTACATATTCGCCATCGAGAACGGCGACAAGAACGTGACGATCGACGTCCTGTGCCGCATCGCGGAAGCGCTCGATGTGCCGGTGCGCGATCTCATTGATTTCTAGCGGCAGGCGAGGAGCGTTCTGCGCTTGAATCGCGCACTGCCGAAGTGAAAGTGGCAGGATTTTGCGGCTGTGGCGCGGATTCGGCCTCCGGAGAGCGGCTTCGGTGATCCCCGCGCGGCGTTTCCCCAGGTCGCGTTTCGAGATCGCGGGTCGCCCGTGCCACAGCCGCAAAATCCTGCCACTTCTCCCGGAGACGGGGCGCTGCAACCCCCATCTTCGCTCCTAAAACACGCCTCGTGCGCTGGAGCGTGTTTTAGGAGCGAAGATTGGGGGGGGCGAGGTTTGTGCGGGCGCGCCGTCGTCCCCTAGCGGATGTGGGCGGGCTTGCCTCCCCAGTAGAACCACAGCAGGTGCTTGCGGTAGCGCGGGTCGGCCGCATCCTTCGGGGCGGCGACCAGGCGCAGCGTGGCGGCGGCGACATCGCGCGCGGCGTCGGGGCGGCGCAGGAAGCCGCCGTTCACCAGCATGGCGTGCTCGCTCTCAGGGTTGGCGGCGATGTGGCGCAGCGCGTCGAGCAGCTCGCGCGCGGTGGTCACGTGCAGCGCGGCGCCGAGCGAGGTGAGCATGCGCACGTTCACCTTCTCCTGCCCGTAGGCGCGGCCGAGCAGGATCATAGGCACCTGCGCGCACAGGCACTCGGTGACGGTGAGGCCGCCGGACTTGCAGATGACCAGGTCGCTCGCGGCCATGAGCGCGGCCATGCCCTCCACGTAGTCGAGCACGGTGACGTTTTTCAGCCCCAGCTCGGCGCACGCCTGGCGCAGATGGCGCGCGTAGTCGGCGTCGCTGCCGGCCACGAACACGAAATGCAGCTCCTTGTCGAAGGTGTGCAGGTAGGGCAGCAGCTTGTCGAGCGCGGTGCGGAAGTGCACGTAGGGACGGGGCAGGTACGCGCCGGCCAGCGCCAGCACTACGCGCTTGTCCTTCGGAAGCCCCAGCTCGTCGCGCGTGGCGTCGCGGTCGTAGGCGCGGCGGAAGTCCTCGCGCGTGGGGATGCCCGTGATGAGGATGCGGTCCTCGGGCACCTTGCGCGGCCTGAGCGTCTCGGCCATCGACTCGTTCGCGACGCAGAACAGGTCGGTCCCCTTGTGCGGCCAGAGGCCCTCCGTCTCGTAGTCGGTGGGCACGCACACGATGGGGAAGCGCTGCCCGGTGAGCATGCGCGCGGCCACGGCCACGTTGGCGGCGGTGATGTGCGTGCACACGACGGCCACGGGCCGATGCTCGCGCACGTAGTCGGTGAACTTGGAGTACATGAGGTGCGACCAGATGGAGCCGCCGCCCCACAGAAGGCGTCCGGTGAGCGTGAAGCGCCAGGTGAGGTCGTAGATGGGCCGCGTCGCGCCGGTGAAGAGCGAGGCGGCCTTGTTGCCGTCGAACACCACGCGCCCGAAATCGAGCACGTCGAACACCTCCACCTTGAGGTCGGCGGGAACGGCGGGCGCGTCCGCGAGCGGGCCGTCGGCGTCGGCATCGGCGTCGGCCGCCGCGCGCTCCTCGCGCATGAGCTCGAAGGCCTGCGCGATGGCGTTCGCGGCGCTGCGATGGCCCGAGCCCACCGAGGCGTGCATGACCACGACCGTGGGCGGCTCGGGTTCGGCCTCAGGCCCGACGACGGCCATGGCGGCCGGGCCGTCCTCTGCGGAGAGGCCTGCGTCGGCGGGGGATGCGATGATGTTGAGCTCTTCAGAATCCATGGGGCCTATCATAGCGCAGCTTGGGGCCGGAGGGGGGAGCCGTCTCGGGCCGCCCGCTGAAAAAACGCTTGCAATGCCGTGCGCGCTTTGCAATAATGTTCAGGCTGCTTTTCCGGAGGGAAGGCGCAGGACACGTCCCCATAGTCTAGAGGTTAGGACGCGGCCCTTTCAAGGCTGAGACACGAGTTCGATTCTCGTTGGGGGCACCACTGAAACCGCAGGCCAGGAGCTTAAATGTTCCTGGCCTTTCCATTGTCCCGGAACCTGCCCGCCCGCGCGGGCGAAAGCCCCTGCTTCAACTTCCCCTTGAACGCAGCCCCTTCGTGCGTTCCGGCCGCGCGTTCCACGGTAGAATGCCCAAGATCGTCTGTTCCATTCGAGAGCCGAAAGCAGCCGGGATGTGAAGATCAAACAGCTCAGATACTTCGTCGCCGTCGTTGACCACGGGAGCCTCTCGCGTGCGGCGAAGGCCCAGTACGTCACCGTGCAAGCCGTCTCGAAGGCCATCGCCGACCTGGAGGGGGAGCTCGGGCGCGCCCTGTTCGAGCGCGAGAGCGACGGCATGCACCCGACGCCGTTCGCCCGCGCGTTCCATGTGCGCGCCGAGCGGGTGCTCGCCCGCTTCGACGAGCTCGAGTCCTTCGCGGCCACCTTCGACGGAAGCGGCGGCAAGCTGGCCCGCCTGCGCCTCGCGCTCAACACGCCGGCGTTCAACGGCAACGAGATCGTCCGCGAGAACACGGCGGCGTTCCTCACGGCGGCGCTCGGCATCGAGTGCACCATGGACCTGGCCACGGCCGGGCGGGGCCTCGAGGGCCTGCGAAGCGGGGAGTTCGACGCGCTGGTGACGATGGGCGCGTACGCGCATCCGGGCATCGAGAGCCTGCCGCTGGGAACGGTTCCGGCCGCGGTGTTCATGAAGCGCGACCATCCGCTGGCTGCGAACGACGTCGTCTCGCTGGCCGATGTGGCGCCGTATCCGGTGGCCCTCTCCGGCTGGTTCCACGAGGCGAACGAATCCGTCGTGTCGCGCTACCGCGAGATGGGCGCGGACCTCCGCTTCACCGACGTGCCGCTCGACGGCGTCATGGACCACCTCGCCGCAGGCGGCGTGCTGTTCACCGCGGCCATCTCGAAGCTCGGATCGATGTACCCGATGGCGGCTCTGCGCCCGCTCAAGGCCGACGAGGCGGTGCCCGTGCCCATCTGCCTCGTGTTCCCGACCGCGCGCCGCGCCGCCGTGCTGGCCACGGTGGAGCCGTTGTTCGACCAGCGGCTCCCGTTCCTGTCGCCCGAGGGGGCGTCCTTCAACTAGGCCGAGGGGGCGTGACGAAGGCGTAACAATTACCCCGTCCCTTCGTCGCGCGATGAGGGTACAATAGGCTCCATGCCTTTCATGCACGACATATGCGACAACGCGGACGCCGCCCTCGACGCGGCGCGCTCACGGCTTGCCGAGCACCTCTCGGCAGGCGCGTCCCCCGTGCTCCTCGTCCCGTCGCCCGCCGCGGCGCTGCGCGTGCGGCGCGCGCTCGTGGGCGGCCCCGGCTCGCTCGGGGCGCGGGTGGAGACGTTCGACGCATGGGTCGCCGACCGCTGGGAGCTTTTCGGCGACGGCCGCCGCATCGTGGAGGAGAGGACGCGCGCGCTGCTCGTGCGCCGGGCGCTGGAGGAGCCCTCTCCGGGCGCGGTGGAGCTGGCGGCCGCCCTCGCCCGCGAGGCGCTTCCGCAGCTGCTTCTCGCGCGCGGCTCCGAAGAGGCGCGCGCGCTTCTCACCGACGCGGAGCGCGCCCTGCTCGACGCGCTCGCCCGCTACGCGGCGCTGCTCGCCGAGCGCGGGCTCATCGAGGCTTCGGAGGCGGCCGACGCGCTGCCCGATCTGCTGGAGCCGCCGGACCCGCTGCTGATCCTCGGGTTCGACGAGCTGCCCTGCGCGCTCGAGCGGCTGGCCGGGGCCCTGTCGGGTCGCGCGCCCGTGGAGCGCTTCGACGACGGCTGCCGCGCCCCGTCCTGCGACCCCTCGCGCGCGCCGG
Source organism: Arabiibacter massiliensis (assembly GCF_900169505.1). Taxonomy (NCBI): domain Bacteria; kingdom Bacillati; phylum Actinomycetota; class Coriobacteriia; order Eggerthellales; family Eggerthellaceae; genus Arabiibacter; species Arabiibacter massiliensis. The sequence continues at coordinate 1,040,386 of NZ_LT827021.1, read as the reverse complement.
AGCTGCAGGCCCTGCTCGGGCGGCTGTACGCGGCGGGGGAGCCCGTGGAGCCGACGGGCGCCGTGCGCTTCCTGCTGCCGGCGGGCCGCTACGCCGCGCCCGCGCTCGTGCTGCGCTGCGCGGCCGACGCCGCGGCCCGCGAGCGCGCGGCGGCCGCGTCGGAGGGCCGCGCGCCGCTTCCCGTGGCGGTGGCCGCGCGCGACCCCCGCGCCCTCTTCGACGACGTGGCGGCGGCCCTGCTCGCGCGCGGGTGCCCCTCGGCCGTCTCGGCGCGCAGGGCGTTCTCCGAGACGGCCTTCGGCCGGACCCTCCTCGCCCTGCTCTCCTTCGACGCCGAGGGGGCGTGCCGCGTCGCGCAGGCCTCCGACTTCGCGCTCAGCGCGTTCTCGGGCATCTCGGCGCGCGCGGCGGCCAGCCTCGACGCGGCGTGGCGGGCCGACCGCACGGTTGACGCCGCGCGCATCCGCCGCGACCTGTCCTCGGCGAGCGAGGCGGCCGCCGAGGCCCTCGCGGCGCTTGCCGAGGGCGATCTGGACCGCGCCGTCGAAGGGCTCGAGCGGCGCATCAGGGCCAGGGCCGACTTCGACCCTGCGTTTCGCGCCGAGCAGCTGGCGGCCGCGTCTTCGGCTCGCGCGTTCGCCGCGGCGTGCGCCGAGGCGGGCACGGCGTTCTCGGACGCGCTCGCGCACCTGGAGTGCGCTGCGGTGCCGGCCTCCGCGCGCACCGGGGCCGACCGCGCGCCGGAGGTGGTGTTCCTGTCGCTCGCCGAAGCGGCCGAGCGCCCCGCGTGCTCGTGCGCGTCCCTCCTGCTGTGCGACCTCGAGGCGGGCTCGTACCCGGTGCGCGCCGTGGAGGACGGCCGCACGCTCCTTTTGGAGAAGCTCGGGCTGCGCCGCCCGGCCGACGCGCTCGCCGATGCGCGCAGGCGGTTCTTCCGCGCGCTCTCGGCCGCCCGCGACGAGGTAGCGTGCGAGCGCGTGCTCAACACGGCCGACGCCGACGAGGCGTACCCGGCCGTGATGCTCGAGGAGCTGCTCGACTGCTACCTCCCGCCCCAGGCGGGGACGGACGGGCGCGCCGGCATCGATCGCGCGACGGGGCTGCCCGCGCGCCTCGTCCCCTTCGCCGAGGCCGCCGGCGAGGAGTCGCTGCAGACGGGCCTTGCCCTCGCGCCCGCAGCCGGCCGGCCGCTCTCCTGGGACGTTCCCGCGTCGGGCGCGGTGAGCGAGCAGGGGCGGCCGCGCATCGTGCTGCCGCCGCCGAACGCGCCCGCCGGCGCGCCCGCGACGCTCTCGCCCTCGGCGGTGGAGACGTACCTCGAGTGCCCCTACAAGTGGTTCGCCCTTCGGCGTCTGCGCGCGTCGGAGCCGGACGTCGAGTTCGGCCCGAAGGAGAAGGGCAGCTTCTCGCACGCGGTGCTCAAGGGCTTCTACGAGCGCTTCCGCGAGGCGGGATACGCGAAGGTGGGGCCCGAGAGCCTGGGCGCGGCGCGCGCGGTGCTCGACGAGGTCTTCGACGAGCGGCTGGCCGCGCAGCCGGGCCTGCGGCCCAAGGAGAACCCGCTCATCGCCCGCACGAAGCTCGAGGAGGCCGAGATCGACGACCTGCGCCGCAAGCTCGCCACCTTCGTGGAGCGCGAGCCTCTCCTTCTGCCCGGCTTCGAGCCGAGGTTCTTCGAGCTCGACTTCGGCGCGGCCGAGCCGTTCGAGTACGGAGGGTTCCTTCTGCGCGGCAGCGTCGACCGCATCGACGTGAATGGGCGGGGCCAGGCCGTCGTCATCGACTACAAGGGATCGCTCACGCCCGACCACGCCCTCGGGTCGGCCTCGCCCGCGGCCCAGGCGAACGGGCAGCTGCTGCCGCACAAGGTGCAGACGCTCATGTACGCCCAGGTGGCAAGGCGCCTGCTCGGGCTCGACGTGGTCGGCGCGCTCTACGTGTCCTACACGAAGCCCAAGGCGGCCGGGGCCGTGGACCGCACGGTGCTCGGCGAGGGGGCCGTGCCGGGGCTCTCCATCGAGAAGTGCGGCGCGCCCGGACCTGCGGCCGAGGCCCTCCAGGCCGAGGGCTTCGGGCAGCTGGTCGACCTCGTGGAGGAGCGCATCGCCTCGGCGGCGGCGCGCCTTCTGGAGGGCCGCATCGATCCCGGTCCGCGCGGCAAGGACCCGTGCGGCTACTGCCCGGTGCTCGCCTGCGAGTCGAGGAGGGACAGGCAATGAACCTGGACGCCTGCACGCCCGGCCAGCGCGACATCGTCACGTGCACGGACCGCCCGCTGCTCGTGTCGGCCGGCGCCGGCTCGGGCAAGACCTTCACGCTCACCCAGCGCATCGCCTACGCGCTCATGGACGAGAGCGGCCCGGCTGCGGCCGACATCGACGAGGTGCTGGCCATCACGTTCACGGAGAAGGCCGCCGCCGAGATCAAGGCGCGCGTGAAGCGCACGCTGCGCGCGGAGGGCGGGCGCTTGGCCGAGCAGGCCCTCAAGGTGGACGGCGCGTGGATATCCACCATCCACGGCATGTGCGCGCGCATCCTGCGGGCCCACGCGCTCGATCTGGGGATAGACCCGGCGTTCGGCATCCTGGGGGAGGCCGAGCGGACGGATATGCTGGCGGCCGCCATCGACGGGGCGCTCGGGGCGGACGACGACCTCGTGTCGCACGGGCCCTGCGCGCGGCTGTTCGACGAGTACGCGGCGCGCGCGTCGGGGCAGGGCGGCACGTCGGTGGCCGGCATGCTCGATGCGCTGCTGTCCGAGGCGTCCAACGTGCGCGGCGGCCTGGACGCCGTCGGCTTCGGGCCCGCGCCGGGACGCCCCTCGGCGCCCGCGCGCGAGCTTCTGCTCGCCTACGAGGACGCGGCGGCGGCCATCGCCCGGGCGAATCCGAGCGCCGCGTCGGAGAAGGCGGCGCTCGACGCCGAGAAGGCCGTGCGCGTGCTGCAGGCATTCCTCGCCGAGCGCGGCGGCGCGGGGCCGGACGCGTGGCGGGATTTCGCCGACGTGCTCGATCGCTGCGAGCTGCTGCCCCGGACGTTCGGCAACGCCGAGGTCAAGGCGTGCGTGAAGGGCTACCAGGAGGTCCACGGGCGCGTGGCCCGCCAGGCCGCGCTCGCGCTCGCCGCGCCGGCGGCCGAGGAGCTCATGGGGCTCGCGCGCAAGGTGGCGCGCCGCTACGAGGACGCCAAGCGCTCGCGCGGCGTGCTCGACAACGACGACCTGCTCGCGAAGACGCTTTCGGCCTTCGAGGCGCGCCCGGACATCGCGAAGCGCTACGAGCGCCGCTTCAAGCTGGTGATGGTCGACGAGTTCCAGGACACGAGCCAGCTGCAGATCGACATGATCGCGCGCCTGGCTGGCGAGGGGTTCGCGCATCTGTGCACCGTGGGCGACGCGCAGCAGTCCATCTACCGCTTCCGCGGCGCCGATGTGAACGTGTACAACGAGCACAAGCGGGCCATGCGCGCGCCGGGGACGGGCGCGCGCTACGTGGAGCTCTCCAAGAACTTCCGCAGCCACCGCGACGTGCTGTCGTTCGTCGACCGCGTGTTCGAGCAGCCGCACGTGTTCGGCGAGGGGTTCATGTCGCTTGAGCCGCACGAGGAGCGTCCGAGCTGCTGGCGGGGGAGCGTGCCGCGCATCGACGTCGTGCTGGCGATGCAGCCAGCGGGCACGAAGACGGGCGTGGGCGTGGACGACGCCAAGCGCACGGCGGCGCGCGAGCTGGCCCGCCGTTTCGCGGCGCTGCGCGCGGACGGCCATGCTCCGGGAGAGATGGTGGTGCTCCTCGGCGCCATGACGCGCGCCGACGTGTACGCCGACGCGCTGCGGGCAGAGGGCTTCGAGTGCGTGATAGCCGGGGGCTCGCTGTTCGCCTCCGCGCCGGAGGTCCACGTGGTGGCGCGCCTTCTGCAGGCCGTGGCGAACCCCGCCAACACCGCGGCGCTCTTCGAGGTGCTCACGAGCGACATGGTGCGCCTTTCCGCCGACGACTTCCTGGACCTCTCCACTGAGGAGGACCCGCAGACGGGGCGGATGCGCCGCCGCGACCTGGACCGCGGGTTCGCGCGCCTGGCCGAGGACGCGGATGCGCTCGAGCCCCGGCTCGCGCACGCCGTGCGCCTCTTCGCCGACGCCCGGCGCGAGGCGCGCACGCTGCCGGCCTCGAAGGTGGCGCTGAACGCCATCGTGCGCTCGGGGTGGCTGGAGCGGCTCGAGCGCGAGGGGGCCTGCGGGCTGGCCGTCGCGGCTAACGTGCTCAAGGCCGTCCGCCTGGTGGAGTCCGTCGAGCGCGAGCGCCACCTGGGCTTCGCGTCCGCGGCGCAGGCGTTCGCGCGCGAGCTCGAGGTGGCCAAGGAGGCGCCGGGCGCGCTGGCCGGCGCGGGCGGCGGCGTGGTGAAGATCATGACCATCCACGCCTCGAAGGGCCTCGAGTTCCCCATCGTGGGCCTGGCGGAGTTCGCGGGGTCGGGCCGCTCGGGCAAGCTCGTCCTGGAGACGTGCGGCCCCTGCGCCCGCGCCTCGCTCGAGCCGGGGCGCTCGCTGGAGGATCGGCCGGGCCTGTGCAAGGCGGCGAAGAAGTACGACGAGGCCTGCAAGGCGTCCGCCGCGTCCGGCGAGGCGGCCGACGCCGATGCGGAGGCTGCGGCGCGCTTCGTCGAGGGCGACGCGACGGCCGCGTGCACGACGGCCGCCTACCGCGCCGCGCTCAAGGCGCGCGCGGCGCGCGAGGAGCTGGCCGAGGCCCGCCGCAAGCTCTACGTGGGGCTCACGCGCGCGAGCGAGGCGCTCGTGGTGGCGATGGACGCGAAGGAGCCGTCGAAGGGCGGGTCCTACCCCGACCTCGTCGACGACATCCGCAGCGCGCTTTTCGGGGACGGGGACTTCCCGGAGGGCGCGGCTGCGGTGCCCTACGGCGGCACCGAGCCGGCCCGCTTCGAGCGCGTGCAGGTGGAGCCGCAGGCAGAGGGCGCTCCCGTCCGCCGCTGCGGCGGAGGGGAGCGCCGTCGCGCTCGGGAGCGCCTTCCATCGCGCCGCTCAGTTCGCGGCGCAGACGGGCCGCGCGCCCGATGCCGCGCGCATCGACGCCCTCGCGCGCGCCTTCGGGCTCGCCGACGCGCAGCGCGCCCGCCTCGCCGGCGCGTGCGCGCGCTGGTTCGCCAGCGACACGTGCGCCGAGGCGCTCGCCTGGCCGCTTCGCCGCGCGGAGGCGCCGTTCTTCGTGCGCGTGGGCGACGCGTTCATGGAGGGGGAGATCGACCTTCTGTGCACGGAGGGCCCCGAGGCGGCGGGCCGCGCTCTCGTGGTGGACTACAAGACGGGCGGCTCGGACGACGAGGACGCGCAGGCCGTGCGCGCCAAGCACGAGCTGCAGGCGCAATGCTACGCCTACGCGCTGCTCGAGGAGGGCTTCGACGCCGTCGAGCTGCGCTTCGCCCGCGTCGAGCGCGAGGAGCCCGACGGCCGCATGCAGGAGGCCCGCTACACCTTCGCCGCAGACCAGAAGGACGCCCTCCGGAATCGCATCGAAAGCGCACGCTGACCTGCGGTATGTCATCCTGAGCGGAGCGAAGCCTCCCTCTTGTCAGCGTCTGAGCGAGCGAAGCCTCCCTCTTGTCATCCTGAGCGGGCGAAGCCTCCCTCTTGTCATCCTGAGCGAGCGAAGCGAGTCGAAGGATCCCGTGCGGCGCCAGCAGTAAGCGTCACGGCTAACGCCGCAGGGGATCCTTCGACTACGCTCCCTTCGGTCGCTCCGCTCAGGATGACAAAAGGGGCAAACCTCTAGTATCGCAGACGCTGCCGTGCGTTGCGGGCCATGAAACGTTGCCGCTTCAACGAACGCTGGAAGCAGCCCTGCCGAGCGCGTTGCTACGATGATGCCGACGGGACCTGGACGAGGTGAAGCGCGTGACGGCCGCCGCCTGAGGTCGCAGGCCCCTCGATGCGCTCGAACGGCGCGATGCCCGATCGGGCAGGCCGTGCCGTTCGAGCGGTAGCCTACGGACGGCGGAAGCGCTCGTAGGCCTCGGTCACTTGCAGCTCGTACTGCTTGCGCGTGCCCTTCACCACGGTGTCCAGGATGAGACCGCACGTGAAACTGAGGATCCCGATGAACACCAGCGCCACGGCCAGAAGGGCGCTCGGCAGACGCGGCACCAGGCCCGTCTGCGCGAACTCCCAGATGACGGGGATGCCCGCCACGAGCCCCAGCACGCAGAACAGCAGCGCCAGCCAGCTGAAGAGCACGAGCGGCCGGTAGTCCTTGAACAGCGACAGGATCATGAGCAGCACCTTCATGCCGTCCGAGAACGTGTCGAGCTTGGACTCGCTTCCCTCGGGCCTATCGCGGTAGTCGATCGGCACCTCGGCGATGCGCCAGCGCTTGTCCACCGCGTGGATGGAGAGCTCCGTCTCTATCTCGAAGCCGGGCGAGAGCACGGGCATGGTCTTGGCGAACACGGCGTTGTAGGCGCGGTAGCCCGTCATCACGTCGGAGAACTCGAAGCCGTAGATCCACTTGATGAGCACGCGCACCAGGTCGTTTCCGAAGCCGTGGAAGGCGCGGTCGTTCTCGGCCCCGTACGTGCCGTTGGAGAGCCGGTCACCCACCACCATGTCGGCCTCGTCGGCCAGAAGGGGGGCCAGGAGCGCGGGCGCGGCCTCGGCGGGGTAGGTGTCGTCGCCGTCCACCATCACGTAGAAGTCCGCATCGATGTCGCGCATCATCTGGCGCACGACGTTGCCCTTGCCCTGGCGGCGCTCAGTTCGCACGACCGCGCCGTGCTCGGCCGCGATGGCCCCCGTGCCGTCGGAGGAGTTGTTGTCGTAGACGTACACGACGGCCTCGGGCAGCACCCGCCTGAAGTCGTCCACCACCTTGCCGATGGTCACGGCCTCGTTGTAGCAGGGCACGAGCACGGCCACGCGGGGCGCGGCGGGGCGCGCGGAGGGGTCGGTAGTCTGTTCCACGGATGGGCTCCTCGTTCTCGGTTGATGCGCCCATCCTACCCGAACGGCGCGCCGCGCGCCAGCGGCCTCCGTCAATTTCCAGATGGATCGCGGTGAATGAGCCGTTGACTCGTGGTAAGGATGCGTGCGGCGGCGCGTGGTAGAATGCCGAAGGCCGTGACAAGCAAGGTAGGTGGCTTCATCCGTATGGAATTGGTGAATCGCGCGCGCGAACGCAGGAGCCTCGCGCTGCTTGCGCTCGTCCTCGTCCTCGCGCTCCTGCTGGCCCTGGGCTACACGGTGATCTCGTCCCGAACGGCGACCGACGCGGCGGTGGAGTCGATCAGCGAGGTGTACCTCCAGGAGCTGAGCGACCAGGTGATCGAGCGGTTCAACGCCAGCGTCGACGGCAGGTTCCATCTGGCCGAGGCCGTGGGCGCCTCGCTCTCGCTCATCGACGACCCCACCGAGGAGCAGGCGCGCCGGCTGCTCGCCCGACAGCAGGAAGAGGATGGGTGCGCCTACCTCGCGCTGCGCACGGACGACGGGCGCGTCCTCACGGCGGACGGCGCGCTCGCCGACGGGGCGGGCGGCGGCGCCGGGGCGGGGCCCGGGGGGGGGCCGTCGGGTTGGGGCGCCCGGGGGGGCGGGGGCGCCCTCTACGGCCCCCCCGGCGGGGCTTTCGTCGGCCACGGACCCGTTGACCCCCGCCGCGGCACGGTTACCTCGGGTGCGGCGGGGCGTGCGGCGCCGGGGCGGGCCCGGAGGGGGCGCTGTCGTATGAGGACGCCGAGGGGCGCGAGGTCGCCCTCTACGGCCCCACGGCGGAGCTTTCGTGCGACATCGATCCTGTGACCTGCGACGGCGTCACGTTCACCTCGGTCGTGGCGGGCTTCGAGGCCGACAGCCTCACCGACCAGATCGAGCTCGGGCTGTTCGACGGATCGTCCCGCTCCAGCATGGTGCGGCGCGACGGCACCTGCGTCATGGCGAGCGGGGAGGGCGGGCTCGCGTGCGGCGAGAACGTGTTCGACCTGCTCGAAGAGCACGCCGGCCCCGAGGGAGGCGGCGGGGTCGAGCGCGTGAGGCACAGCGTCCAGCAGGGCGATTCGTGCCTCGTGCCGTTCTCCGCCGGCTCGCGCCACGAGTACCTCTACCTCAGGCCCATGGCGAAGGGCGACTGGTACCTGTGCACCGGCATGCCCTCCGACCTGGTCGACGGCAGCATCGCGTCGCTGAGCGGGCTGCTCATGATGAACGCCGTGCTCATGGGCGGCGTGATCGCGCTCGTCATCGGCGCGTGCTTCCTCGTGTACTCCCGCTTCGTGCGGCGCAACACCCGCCTGCTCGCCGAGGAGAAGAACCGCGCCGAGGTTGCCTTCGAGCAGGCCCAGCGGGCGAACCTGGCGAAAAGCGAGTTCCTCTCGCGCATGTCCCACGAGATCCGCACGCCGATGAACGGCATCATGGGCATGACGTCCATCGCGCTCGATCGGATGGGCGACGACGCGAAGGTGCGGGAATGCCTCGAGAAGGTGGCCGTCGCCTCGCGCCACCTGATGTCGCTCATCAACGACATCCTCGATATGAGCAAGATCGAGAGCGGCAAGATGGAGATCAAGCGCGCGCCCTTCGAGTTCCGCCCGCTCGCCGACGCGCTCGACGCCGTGTTCGGCACGCAGGCGGCCGAGCGCGGCATCGATTTCTCCATGGAGGAGGGCGAGGGCATCCCCGCGCGCCTCGTGGGCGACTCGCTCAGGCTCAACCAGGTGGTGTACAACCTGCTGGGCAACGCGCTCAAGTTCACGCCCGAAGGCGGGCGCGTGGGCCTGCGCATCGAGCGCATGGAGCCGCCGCCCGAGCGCGCTCCGAGGCGCGCGGGGTCGTCGCCGTCGGGCGGCGGCGAGCCGGTGTGGCTGCGCATCGCGGTGAGCGACACGGGCTGCGGCATCAAGCCCGAGCACTTCGGGCGGATATTCTCGTCGTTCGACCAGGGCGACGAGGACACGGGGCGCGTGTTCGGCGGCACGGGGCTGGGGCTGGCCATCACGAAGCGCTTCGTCGAGATGATGGGCGGGCGCATCCGCCTGGCGAGCACCGTGGGGGAGGGCTCGACGTTCACCGTGGAGGTGCCGCTTGTCAGGGACGAGGACGGGCGCGCCCGCGCGGGGGAGGGCGGCAGCGCGCCGTCTGAGAGCCTTGCGGGCCTCGGCTGCGGCGCCCGGGACTACGACTTCTCCGGCGTGCGCATCCTCGTGGCCGAGGACAACGAGCTCAACCGCGAGATCGCGATCGAGGTGCTGGCCATGGCGGGCGCCTCGGTGGACACGGCGGCCACCGGCGCCGAGGCCGTGCGGGCCTTCTCCCGCGCGCCGGTGGGCGGCTACGACCTCGTGCTCATGGACGTGCAGATGCCCGAGATGGACGGCTTGGAGGCCACCCGCGCCATCCGCGCGCTCGATCGCGCGGACGCGGCGCGCGTGCCCATCCTGGCCATGACGGCCAACGCGTTCGTCGAGGACGAGGAGCGCAGCCGGGAAAGCGGCATGGACGGGCATCTGAGCAAGCCCCTTGATATCCGCCGCGTTTATGCCACAATAGACGGGTTTCTGAAACGGCCGCCCGAGCGCGGCGAGGAGGGGCGAAAGGTTGGCCGGCAGTGAAAAAGCTCATCGCGCAGATCATGAAGTTCGGCATCGTGGGCGCCGTCGCGTTCTTCATCGACTACGGCCTGCTGGCGCTCCTCACCGAGGTGTTCGGCGTGAACTACCTGGTGAGCGCCACCATATCGTTCACCGTGTCGGTGGTGTTCAACTACGTGGCGTCCATGCGCTACGTGTTCAAGCACAAGGAGGGCATGAGCCGCCGGCGCGAGTTCGTCATCTTCGTGGTGCTGTCGGTGATAGGCCTGCTCATCAACAACGGCTGCATGTGGGCCGGCGTAGAGCTTCTGGGCGTGCACTACCTGCTGGTGAAGATATTCGCCACCGCCGTGGTCATGGTGTGGAACTTCGTCACGCGCAAGATGTTCCTCGATGCCGGCGACCAGCCCGGCGAGATCCTCTCCGACATCGAGTAGCCGCGCCGGCGGGCTCCGGCGAGCGCATCTTCGCTCCGAAAACACGCTTCAGCGCACGAGGCGTGTTTTCGGAGCGAAGATCGGTTTCGGCCGCGCGCCGCTGAAAGCGAAACGAGGCCGGAGCATGGCTCCGACCTCGCATGATTCCCGGAAATGGTGCCCTTGACAGGATTCGAACCTGCGGCTTTCTGCTCCGGAGGCAGACGCTCTATCCCCTGAGCTACAAGGGCACGGCGCAGACGATTATACGCTATCATGGCGCGAACGGAAAAACAAAAAACGAGAATCGGATGCAAACGATGGAAGAAACCATAACGGTGGAGCGCATGGGCTACGGCTCGGAGGCCGTCGGCCGCCTGTCGAGCGGAAAGGCCGTGTTCGTGGAGGGCGGCGCGCCCGGCGATGTGGCCGAGGTGGAGGTGGTGGAGGAGAAGCCGGCCTTCGCCCGCGCCCGCATCGCGCGGCTCGTCGAGCCCTCGCCCGTTCGCGTCGAGGGCCGTTGCGGCGCGGGCGAGGCCTGCGGCGGGTGCCCGTGGCAGCATGTGGCCTACGAGGCGCAGCTCGAAGCCAAGCGCGCCAACGTGGCGGCCGCCCTCGAGCGCACGGCGGGCTTCGAGGCCGCCCGCGCCGAGGAGCTCGTGCGCCCCTGCCTGCCGAGCAAGCGGCAGTGGGGCTACCGCAACAAGCTGGAGCTGGGCGCGCGCATGGACGAGCGCGGCGTGTTCCAGCTGGGCTTCCACCGCGAGGGCACGCACGACATCGCCACGCCGGACTCGTGCCCCTTGGCCCACGACGCGCTCAAGAAGGCCCCGAAGGCGCTGCGCGGCGCGCTCAGGTTCGCGCAGGGGTCGTCCGATCTGGAGATCTTCCGCGTGGGCGTGCGCCACAGCCTGCGCACGCGCGACCTGGAGGTGGCGCTGTGGACGGCACCGGGCGCGTTTCCCCGCGCGCACATCGCCAAGACGCTGAAAAGCGCGCTCAAGGCCACGAGCATCGTGCGCGTCATGGCCGACCCCGGCAAGGCGCGCAAGATCAAGGGCGTGGAGACGCTCGACGGCAAGGGCTGCTGGGAGGAGGAGCTGGGAAGCGCCCGGTACCTCACGAGCGCTCCCTCCTTCTTCCAGGTGAACACCGCGCAGGCCGAGAGGCTGGTGGCCGAGGCCGTGGCCGGGCTGGGGGGCGCGGTGGGCGAGGACGGCCCCGAGGGGCTCGACGGCCTGCTGGTGGCCGACCTGTACGCGGGCGGCGGCACGTTCTCCATCCCGCTCGCGCAGGCCGGGGCCGACGTGCTGGCGGTGGAGTCGGCCGGCTCGTCGGTGCGCGATCTGCGCCGCAACGCCGACATGAACGGGGTGGACGTGGAGGTGATCGGCGGCGACGCGGCGCGCGAGCTGCCGGAGCTGGGCGGCCTGGACGCGCTCGTGGTGGACCCGCCGCGCGCGGGCCTGGCCGACGGCGTGGTGGAGAGCATCGCCGCCGCCGCGCCCGGGCGCGTGGTGTACGTGAGCTGCAACCCCGCCACGTGGGCGCGCGACGTCAAGCGCTTCGAGCAGGAGGGCTACCGCCTGGCCCGCGTGCAGCCGGTCGACCTGTTCCCGCAGACGTTCCACGTGGAGGTCGTCTCGACGTTCGAGCGCGTGTGAGGGCGCGCTAGCCCGGAGCCCCGCCCGCGTAGCGCTTCGCCACGCGCAGTCCTTCCTCGTGCAGGGCGTCGCGCAGGCTCTGGGGCTTCAGCACCTCGACCACGTCTGAATACTGCATCGCGAAGAAGCGCATGGCGTTCTCGTTGGCCTGCACGGAGGCTTCGAGGAGCGGGCGGGCGCCGGCCGCGCCGCCGTCGACGCGCGCGAGGCGCACGGCCGACCCGAAGCGGTCGAACACGAGGTTGCGGTTCGCATCGGTGTCCTCGAAGCGGAACAGCACGGCGACGATGGGATCGGAGTACGTATAGAGGTGCTTGTCCAGGTAGGCCCGTATGTCGGGATGCCGGTCGGGCGGCACCGTCGCCTTCCGGGGCTCTCCGCAGCGATCGCGGGGTATCTCCGCATCGAACATGAGGTCGATGCGAAACGAGTACATCTTGCGATCGCCCGGGGGTATCTCGGCGCTCGGGTAGCTGGCGAAGAGGTAGTGCCTTCCGTCGCTCATGGCCATGAAACGCGGATCCACCACGTGGCGCCGCTCGCCGGCCTGCTGGCAGAACCTGCCTTCCAGATCCAAGCTGCCCAGCGAGAAGCTCGCCTGCCAGCCGTTGCCCAGGGCGTCGTTCAGCACGTCGATGCTGCGGAACAGCTGCCTGTTCACGGCGGGCTGCGGGCTCGCGTCGTAGAAATCGCCGAAGCCCGCAAGCTTCTTCGCGCGGGCCCCTCCGAGCGCGCTCACCTTCTGCCAGAGGTCGCGCTTCTGCCGCGGCGGCATGCGCGGGCAGCTGAACAGCGCATCCGCCAGGTAGCGCAGCTCCTCCGCCTCGAGCGCGGGCTCGCAATGCCAGCCGCAGCTCACCTCCTGCACGCCTCCCTGGCCGTCGGAGCGCTCCTTCACGTCCGGACGCACCCGCTCGTCGAGCTCGGCGAGCCAGGACAGGTTGTTCGAGACGGTCTTGCGGTCGACCTCGATGCCGTATTCGGCCTCCACCCTCCTGCGGATGTCCTCGATGCTCAGGGGATGCTCGGCATCGGTGCCCTGCTCCAGGATGCGCAGGATGCAAAGCGGCAGAAGCTTCAAGCGGCAGTCCCGCCGCCGTTGCGGCCTCGCCTCCTCCTTCGTTGCCCTGCTGCCCATAAAGGCCTCCTTTCGCGTCGATGGGTCACAGTATAGGGCATCCCGTTGCGCCATATGTCCGTTTTTCCTACCATGCTGCCCGCTACCATGGGCTTTGAAGAGGGAAGGCGCGAGAGAGGTGCATGGGACGATGAAGTGCTACCAGGCAGTGTGCAAGGGCGCCGACATGGACGCCTGGATGATCGACGAGAAGGGCTACCTGCGCGACGAGCTCGACAAAAAGGCGCTGGCGTTTCCCTTCCGGTTCCGCCACGGGCGGTGCGACGACGATGACGTGCTGCGGTTCGGCGTGTCGCTGCTGTGCGCCGAGTGGAACGTCGATGAGGACGATGCGAGGGAATACGCGCTGGAAGCCTGCCGGCTCTGGGGCTTTCCGCAGCCTTCGTCGATCGAGGTGGAGGAGTGCACGTTCGGCACCTGCATCCTCAGCGAAAGCAACGGCTGCTGCACGTGGGTGGACCAGGCCGCGATGTGCCGCGTCGCGAATCTTGTCGAGCTGAGGGAATTCATGGGCCGCACGCAGTCGATGTCGGAGCGGCTGCTGGCGAAGCCCCTCCCGAAGGCCGAGGCGTTCGAGCGCCTGGAGCGCACGAGGTACGCGCAGGCTCTTGCCGACGAACTCGCGCGCGTGTACGCAAAGCCCGAGCGCAAGGAAGATGCAGCGGCTCTGGCGCCGGTCCACTACCTGCTTGAAGGGGCGAGTCCCGCGCGCTACGAGCCCGCCCTGGACATCCTCCTGGGGGCGCTTCTAGAGGCGGGTCGGCTGCCGTCGCGCCACGTGTTCGCCTTGGACATCGATAGGTTCGACATCAGCCATCCCGAATCGTTCGCCGAGAGGGACTGGCTCGACCGAGTGAACGAGGCGTTCGCGGAAGCGCTCGACGGCAACGTCTTGGTGGTCAGGTACGGATCGCGCGACGAAGGCTCCTCGTTCGGCAAAAGCTCCTATCGCCTGCTCAGCAAGCTCATCGACATGCTGAGGGGCCATCGCGACACCATGCAGATGGTCTTCCTCGTGCCGCCGGGCAAGCCCGACGTGAAGATACGCATCCGCAAGCGCCTCGGGGCGCCGATGGTGGACGTGGCAGAGGATGCGGTTCCGAGGATGCAGGGCGCCGACATCGAACGGCAAAGGCGCCATCTGGCGAAACTCGCTGCCGAAGCGGGGATGGAGGCGGACGAGAGCCTGGACGCGCTTCTCGAGGAGCGCGCTCGCAACCGTTCCTTCGACGACTTGGATCAGGTGTTCGTCGAATGGAAGCAGCGCGCGCTCATCAGCGCGGCGTTCCCGCAGTACCGCGAGGTGGCCGCCGAGTCAGAGCGGCTGCTGAAGGCCGACAGGGAGCCGGCGGCTTTGCAGCGCCTTGAGGAGCTGGTGGGTCTTCACGAGGTGAAGCGCCAGGTGAAGGACATCCTCCTCCGCAGCGAGATGAGCCGTGAGGCCGAGCTCTCCGGCCTGCCCGTGCAGCCCTTCTCGCTGCATGCGGCGTTCGTGGGCAACCCCGGCACGGGCAAGACCGAGGTGGCGCGCCTGTACGGCCAGGTCCTCTCCGAGGCCGGCGTGCTCGGCGAGGGGCGCGTGGTCACCGTGTCGGGCTCCGGCAGCTGGAGCGTGAACGAAGCTTTCGACGCCGCGCGCGGCTCGGTGCTGTTCATCGACGAGGCGTATGGGATGCTCGAGCGCCCGAGCAGCTCCATCGCCGAGCTCATCGCCTTCATGGAGAACCGGCGCGACGACACCGTGGTCATCCTGGCGGGTTACGAGGACGAGATGGACGCGCTTTTGGATTCCAATCCCGGCTTCCGCTCGCGCCTGGGGTCGGTCGTGCGGTTCCCCGACTACACGGCCGACGAGCTTGGCCAGGTCTTCGACCTCATGTGCGCCCGCGCCCAGCTCGTCGTGCCCGAGAAGACCCGGGTCGCGGTGCGCGACGTGCTCTCGCGAGGTGGCAGGCGGGACGACCGGGGCAACGCCCGCTTCGTGCGCAAGCTGTTCGAGGATGCGGTGGGCGCTCAGCAGGTGCGCCTGGCCCGCTCGCGGGGCGGGGGAGCGCCGCTTTCGCGGATGGAGCTGCAAACGCTCCTGCCGAAGGACGTTGGCCGTCTGCCGAACGCGCGGGCGAAGAGCGCGCGCCAGGAGCTCGGGGAGCTCGTCGGGTTGGACGAGGTGAAGCGCCTGGTGTCGGATCGCCTCGATTTCGCGCGCGTGCAGAAGATGCGCCGCGACTCGGGGCGAAATGGAGCCGGCGTGTCGATGCACATGGCCTTCCTGGGCAACCCCGGCACGGGCAAGACCGAGGTGGCGCGCCTGGTGGGGCGCATCCTCAAGGAAGAGGGCGTGCTCTCGGTGGGCGACTTCTACGAATGCGGGCGGCAGGACCTGGTGGGGACGGCCGTGGGGTGGACGGCTCCGAAAGTCGCGAAGCTGTTCAGGCGCGCGAAGGGCTCGGTGCTGTTCATCGACGAGGCGTACTCGCTCGACGACAAAGGGCGCGGAGGCTACGGGGAGGAGGCCATCGCGACCATCGTCGATCAGATGGAGAAGCTGCGCGACGACCTGGTGGTCATCTTCGCCGGCTACACCCGCGAGATGGAGCGGCTGTTCGCGGTCAACCAAGGGCTGGCGTCGCGCGTAGGGTTCCAGGTGGAGTTCCCCGACTACAGGCCGGACGAGCTGCGGCAGGTGCTCGAGCTGATGGCGGACAGGGAGGGCCTGCGCTTGGCTCCCGGCGCCGCCGAGAAGGCGGAGGGGTTCGCGCGGACCGCCTCGAAAGGGGAGGACTTCGGCAACGCCCGCTTCATGCGCAACCTGCTCGAGCACGCGATGGTGGCGTAAGGCGCCCGGCTCGTGCGCTCGCTCGGATCGCGCGAGCCGGGCGAGCAGGAGCTCGTCACGCTGGAGCCGGAGGACTTCTCCTGGGAAGGCCCCGCCGAGAAGCCGACGCTCGGCTTCGCCGGCGCGTGAGGTATGATGGAGCTGCAAGCAAGAGGGAAGCGAGGCTCGGACATGGGAGAGAACGGCAAGAACCCTTTCACGTGGGACTACGACTACAAGGACCTCATGGAGGACGGCTTCATCAAAGGCTTCGACGAAGCCCGGGTGCGCGCGGCGTTCACGGCGGCGGGGAAGGACCGGCGCGATTACCCGGATCCGATCTCCAAGCTCCTCGCGTTCAAGTATCTGGCCAAGGAGCACAATTTTGACAGCGGTATGGAGCATGAGGAGGAGTGGCCTGCAAGGATGGTGCTGAAGAAGAGCCTGCCCGAGGGATGGAGGTTCTCAAGCAATAAGCTCTGCAGAGAGGGAATGGACCTGCAGATTCGCTACGATGTCATGAACTCGTTCGCGACCACCTTCAACTTTGCTTCGCGACACTTGTATCCGCAGCGATTCGGGAAGGGGAGGGAGACGCCGAGCTACCAGAAGACCCTCGCCTTCTTCGAGGAGATGCGCGGGTGGCCCAGGCACTGGAGGAGGGATCTCATCGAGCTGCACCGTCTTTTCGAGAGGTTCGCAGCGCTTGCCCACACGATCGGCAATTTCACGTACATTCCTTATATGAAGTTCGATGGGGGAGGAACCTTCAACATGCGGCGTGGGTTCGGCGCCCTTCCCCTCGGCACCGAGGATGCGCGCGTGCACGACTACTGGGACCTGTCGCTCGAGTGGCTCAAGGAGCGGGGCATTCCAGGTCATTGGGAGGGGCTCGCTAAAGGATGCCCGGTCACGTTCGAGGATTACGTCGAGCTTGCGCGGCTGGAGTTCTACTGCGTGGACGATGATGCTATCAGAGTTTTTCTTGAGAAAGCCGAGGGAGCCAAGCCCGACGGTGTTGAAGAGGCGTACGAGGAGACAGTGCGCGAAAAATGCAACTACGAGGTCGTTCCGCTCTGGAAAGGGCATCGCTTGGACGACCCCGGCTCCTACGTGCCCGAGGATATCGCGCAGATCGCCAGCTTCCTTGAGGCCGTCAACCTGCGCATCGAGGCGCGCGGACGCCTGCTCATCGCCTTGCACGAGAAGGCGATGAGCTGATGCCTCCTGCGCTCGTCCGAGCGGATCGCTGCGCGCGGAAAACCGAGATTCCTGCCACGAGCCAGGGTTTCGACTCCACCTTTGACGCATGATCGACCACCTCGGAGGAGAGGCTGCACGCGAATCACGACGTCTCTGCGCAAAAATCCTCGACGTGAAAGGATTTCTGTGATCTGCGCTGGCGTTGGATTGTCCCGACCTGGGAAAACGCCGAAGATCAGCCCCTTCGGCGAGCCGGCGCCCTCGCTTTTCCGCTTCCAGGCCTTTCACGTCGAGGGTTTTCGTGTCGAACGGAGCGGTTCGGCGTGCAGGGGGACGCGGTCGTCGGATCGTGCGTCGAAGGGGGCCAGAACAAGGGCTTTTCGCGCACTCGGCAGCGGAAGGGGATCGCTCGGCTCCGGCGCGCCCCTCGTCCCTCGTCGCGCCTCAACGCGGCGTGGATGTTCTACGATTTTTCCGGGTGGGCGGGGTTGACCTGCTAAACTTCTCCCTTGTATGCGATATTTCGCCCCGTTTCGCGTGGGCGCATGATAGCAAGCAAACGAAAGGGAGCCCTATGGCGCAGTACACTCCGGAATACCAGCCGACCGGCGAGGAGATCGCGGTCATCAAGACGTCGAAGGGCACGATCCGCGTGCAGCTGGCGGGCAACGACGCCCCCATCCACGTGGGCAACTTCGTCGAGCTGGCGCGCAAGGGCTTCTACGACGGCCTGAAGTTCCATCGCCACGTGCCCGGCTTCGTCATCCAGGGCGGCTGCCCGAACACCCGCGGCCTCTCCTCCGATGAGGTCGTGCAGAAGGCCGGCAACCCGTTCGCGGGCCTCGGCACGGGCGGGCCGGGCTACTCCATCAAGGAGGAGTACACCACCAACCCCAACAACAAGCACCTCGACGGCACGCTGGCCATGGCGCGCTCGCAGGATCCCAACTCCGCCGGCTCGCAGTTCTACCTGTGCCTGGGCGCCCAGCCCATGCTCGACTCGGGCTACACGGTGTTCGGCCAGACCATCGACGGCATGGACGTCATCGGCCAGCTGCGCGTGGGCGATGTGATCGAGGGCATCGAGATCGAGAACGCCGCCGACTAGCGAGCCGCCTCGGCCCGAACCGCGAAGACACGAAGGAAGCAGATGAACAACGAGTTATTCCAGCAAGCGCGCGCGGCCTATGCCCGCAGGGACTTCCAAGGCGCCCTCTCCGCGTACACGCAGTGCTTGCAGGATGCGAGCCGCCCGCTCGCTCCCGGCGAGATGGGGCTGCTCTACCACCAGATCGGCAACTGCCTGGTCAAGCTCAAGGACCCGGGCGAGGCCATCCACGCCTACACGCAGGCCACCGTCGACGCGTCCTACGACGCGTGCGGCGCGGTCAACTACAACCTGGGGATGGCCTACGCGTCGCTGCACGACTACGAGGACGCGGTCAAGCACTTCGAGATAGCCGTGTCCGACGCCAAGTACGACGCCTCGTACAAGGCCTACACCGGCATGGGCAACGCGCTTCTGAAGCTGGGCAAGTCCGCCGAGGCCGGCGTCGCCTTCCGCGAGGCCGCGCTCGACGAGGGCAACCCCGATCCCACGAAGGCGCTGCTCAACCTGGGCGTCTGCTTCATGGCGCTCAACCGGCCGGCCGACGCCGTGGCCTCCTACGAGAGCGCCCTGCAGTTCGACATGAAGGCCGACACGCGCAACAAGCTCTACGCCAACCTCGGCCAGGCCTACGTGGCCTGCGGCCAGATGCAGAAGGCCGCCGCGGCCTTCGAGGAGGCCATCGCCGACAAGACCTACTTCCTCAGCGACTCGGCCAGCGTCGACTACCAGCGCGCCATCGCCGCCGTCGCCCAGGGCACTTCCGAGATCACGCAGGTCATCGCCCCGGTGTCCGCCGGCGCCGACATGTCGGGCCTCGACGTGGCCGCCGACGGCTCGGCCGTCTACGTCGACCAGGACCCCTACGCCTCCGCGCAGGACCCGTACTACTACGCCGACCCGTACGCCCAGAGCGACCAGTACGGCGTGGTGCCGGGCGGCGAGGACCGCTTCTTCAACGCGAGCGACGAGGAGCTCGAGCAGTGGTCGAAGGGCATCGCGAAGCAGGAGCGCAAGCGCCGCAACGTCGGGCTCAAGATCCTCGTGTTCATCGTGCTCCTGGTGCTGGTGGCGTTCGGCGCCGCCGTGTTCCTGTACACGCAGGGCTGGGGCTACCCGACGCAGGAGACGGTGGTGGAGCAGCTGTTCGCCGACCCGCAGGCCGCCGCGACCACGCTGTTCGCCGACGAGGTACCCGCCGACAGCGCCGCGTCGATGGTCGGCCCGGTCGCGCAGGACGCGAATCCGACGATCGACGGCATCGACAAGTCCATGAGCGACTCCACCGCCTACGTGACGGCGAAGACGGCCGAGGGCGGCGAGATGCAGTACAAGGTGTCGCTCGTGCGCGACCTCATCGGCTGGAAGGTGTCCAACGTCGAGATCTACTTCGCGAGCCAGAACTGACGATCAGGTTCACCGGAGGCGCGCAGCCGCGGCCGCGCGCCTTCTTCATGTACATAAGAGAAAGGGAAACCGCATGGCAGTGCAGAAGACCTACACCATGATCAAGCCCGACGGGGTGAAGAACGGCCACATCGGCGAGATCGTCAACCGCTTCGAGCGCGCCGGCCTCGCCATCGAGCGCATGGAGCTCGGGATGGTCACCGACGAGCAGGCCAAGGCCAACTACGCCGAGCATGAGGGCAAGCCGTTCTATGAAGGCCTCATCACCTACATCACCAGCGGCCCCGTGGTGAAGATGGTCGTGTCCGGCGAGGGCGCGGTGGCCAAGTGCCGCTCGCTCATGGGCGCCACGAACCCGGCCGAGGCGGCCCCGGGCACCATCCGCGGCGACTTCGGCCTCATCATGGACGAGAACGTCATCCACGGCTCCGACTCCCCCGAGTCCGCCGAGCGCGAGATCGGCATCTTCTTCGCCTAGGCTTTTCACCCGGAAACGCCCCTTCACCGCCGTGGAGGGGCGTTTCGTCGTTTGCAGGGCCGTTTCAGACGCGGGTCTTCGGGCCTTTGCTACACTGGACGCACGCGCATCCATCCTGACGAGAACGGACGAGAGCATGCTCTATCGAGTCATCGATGCCGGCGAGCTGCCGGCGCTCGTGTCGGCGTTCATGGAAACCTACGAGGTTGTGGCTCCCGTCGAGCGCGACGGGAGCCACGTGTTCGAGGCCATCGCGTCGCCCGACGACATGGACCTTTCCTACGAGACGACCATCGCATCGCCCAAGAAGTACTTCCTGCCGCCCGAGGAGACCCTCATGGCCTTCGACGCGCGCGACAACGGCGTGCGCGACTTCGCCGCCGAGATCACCCCGCGCGTCATCTTCGGCGCGCACGCCTGCGACATCAACGCCGTGAACCGCCTCGACCTCGTGTTCAGGTACGGCCGCTATCCCGATCCGTACTACGTCGCCCGGCGCAACGCCACGCTCATCGTGGGCGTCAGCTGCACGCCGACCGAGACGTGCTTCTGCCATCTGTGGGGAAGCGACGAGGCCCGCTTCGGCTACGACCTGTTCCTGCAGGACATCGGCGGCAAGTACCTGGTCAGCATCTCGAGCGTCGAGGCCGCGAACATCCTCGAGGCGGCGTGCGACCCGCGCGTGGCCACCGATGCCGAGCGCATCGAGTTCCGCCACGCCACGCGCCGGCGCCAGGAGGCCTTCAACCGCTCCATCCCCGACATCACCGACGTCGCCATGCTCATGGACGCGTTCCACAAGGACCCGTTCTGGGACGAGCTCGGCGGGCGGTGCCTGTCGTGCACGGCGTGCTCGGCCGTGTGCCCGACGTGCTTCTGCTTCGACATCCAGGACACGCTCGATCCCGACGGCAGGACCGGGCGGCGCGAGCGGGTGTGGGACGCGTGCACCGCGCCGCAGTTCGCCGAGGTGGCCGGCGGCCACAACTTCCGCCCCGACGGACGCAACCGCGTGCGGCACCGCATGTACCACAAGCTCAACGGCTTCCTCGCCAACCACGACCGCATGCTCTGCGTGGGCTGCGGGCGCTGCGTGAAGGCGTGCAAAGCGAGCATCAACCCCATCGAGGTGCTCGAGTTCTTCGAGAGGAAGGGGATGAAGGATGCCCAGTAGCTGCGCCGTTTCCACCGTCCAAGTGCGCCCGTTCTCCGAGGAGGCGGCGCCGCTGTCCGGCACCGAGATGATGGCCGCGAACCCGTATCGGCCCTGGCCGGCGCGCATCACGTCCATCGTCGACCTCACCGAGACGGAGAAGCTCTTCGAGTTCCGCCTCATCGACGAGCGCATCCGCGACGCGTTCCACCACGAGCCGGGGCAGTTCGTGGAGGTGTCCATCTTCGGGGTGGGCGAGGCGCCCATCTCCATCTCCAGCTCGCCGTCCAAGCGCGGCTTCATCGAGCTCACCGTGCGGCGCACGGGGCGCTTCACCGAGGTGCTGCACACCATGCAGTGCGGCGACATCGTGGGGCTGCGCGGCCCGTTCGGGCGCGGCTTCCCGTTCGAGGAGATGAAGGGCCACGACATCCTGCTCGTCGCCGGCGGCCTCGGCATCGCGCCTCTGCGCTCGCTCATCAACAACATCCACGACGAGCGCTCGGAGTTCGGCAAGGTCACCATCATCTACGGGTCGAAGAACCCCTCCGAGGTGATGTTCCGCAAGCAGTTCGAGATGTGGCGCCACCGCAAGGACTTCGACCTCTACCTTACCGTCGACCGTCCCGACGACACGTGGGACGGCGAGGTGGGCCTGGTCACGAAGCCCTTCGAGCATCTGGAGATCGACGCGTCCAACACCTACGGAGCGCTGTGCGGGCCTCCGATCATGTACCGGTTCGCCATCGACGAGATGCGCAAGAAGGGCATCAGCTACGACCGCATCTACGTGAGCTTCGAGCGGCACATGAAGTGCGGCATGGGCAAGTGCGGCCACTGCCAGATCGGGCACCAGTACGTGTGCATCGACGGGCCCGTGTTCAACTACTGGGAAGCCAAGAACATCCAGGGGTCGATGTGATATGGAGGCGTGCGATATGACCGGAAAGTGCATTGCCTGCCAGGAGGAGCCGTCGGCCCCGCGCGTCGTGGTGGCCGGGCTGGCCAGCTGCTTCGGCTGCCAGCTGCAGATCACCAACGCCGAGGCGCACCTGCTCGACGTGCTCGGCCAGATCGATCTGCGCTACTGGCAGCTGGCCTCGAGCGACCCCATGCCCGACGAGTTCGACGTCGCCATCATCGAGGGCGCCGTGACCACCGAGGAAGCGGAGGATCTCGTGCGCGATCTGCGCCGACGCGCCCGCACCGTCATCGCCATCGGCGCGTGCGCCACCACGGCCGGCATCCCCGGCATGGCGGCCGACGGGTTCCTCGAGCGGCCCGGCCAGGTGTATTCCCACGTGCCCGCCGCCTGCGGCGACATGGTCGCGCCGCGCTCGGTGGGCTCCGTCGTCGACGTGGACTTCGAGGTGCGCAGCTGCCCCATCGACACGCTCGACTTCGTCGACGTGCTGCAGCGGGCGCTCTACGGGTCGAACAAGGCGTTCACCACGCGCACGATGTGCGGCGACTGCAAGCGCAACGAGACCACCTGCTTCTTCGGCAAGGGCCAGCTCTGCCTGGGGCTGGTGACCACGGCCGGCTGCGGCGCGCGGTGCGTGAACCTGGGGCGGCCCTGCAACGGCTGCCGGGGGCTCTCGCCCGACGCGAACCTGGCCTCGGCGCGCGAGGCGTGCGAGCGCTACGGCGTGCCCTCCGCGCGGCTCGACGAGGCGCTCCAGATGTTCAACCAGACGAACCCCGCCCTTTCGGCCAGCGAGTGAGGATGCCCTTATGACGAAAACCTCCATCCATGTCGACCACATCGCCCGCATCGAGGGCCACGGCAACGTGCGCGTGGTCATCGAGGACGGGGCCGTGAAGACCGTCGAGATGAACGTCGTCGAGCCGGCGCGCCTGTTCGAGAGCATGGTGCGCGGGCGCATGTTCCACGAGGTGCCCTACATCGCGTCGCGCATCTGCGGCATCTGCTCGGCCAGCCACGTGGTCACCGACCTGCACGCCGTCGAGCGCGTCTTCGGCATCGAGGCCACCGACCGCACGCGGGCCCTGCGCGAGCTTCTGGTGTACGGCTCCTACCTGCAGAACCACGCGTCGCACCTGTTCGTGTTCGCCGCCCCCGACTTCCTCGGCATGCCGAGCGTGTTCCCGCTCGCCGAGACGGACCCGGCGCTGTTCGAGCGGGCGCTCGGCCTGAAGGCGCTCGGCAACGAGCTGTGCACGAAGGTGGGCGGCCGGTCCATCCATCCCATCACGGCCGTCGTGGGCGGCTTCACGCACGAGATCGGCGCGGGGGAGTACCGCGAGCTGGCCGACAAGATGGACGCGGCGGGCGAGTTCGCGCTCAAGGCCGTCGATCTGTTCCGCGGCTTCGAGGTACCCGCCATCGAGACGGCCGGCGACATGCTGGCCATGGTGGAGGAGGGGCGCTACCCGGTGGAGGGCCCGAGCACGGCGCGGTTCCTCAAGGCCGGCATCGACTTCGACGCGAACGGCGTGCAGGACGCCATCGAGGAGCGCGCCGTGGCGCATTCGGCGGCGCTTCTGGCCTGCGTGCGCGCGACGGGCTCGGCGTATTTCACGGGCGCGCTCGCACGCATCAACGCCTCGTGGCAGCACCTGGGGCACAACGCCCGCGTGGCCGCCGCGAAGGCGGGGCTGCGCCCGCCCGAGGACAACCCGTTCATGAACAACGTCGCCCAGGCGGTGGAGCTCGTGGACGCGCTCGACCGGTGCGCTCAGCTGTGCCGGCGGCTGGCCGAGCCCGATGCGTTCGAGGGCTCGAGCGAGCCTGCGGCGTTCGAGGTGCGCGCGGGCCGCGCCGTCGGCTTCACCGAGGCCCCGCGCGGCGCGCTCTTCCACGACCTGGAGATCGACGCCGAGGGCCGTGTGGCGCACGCGTCCATCCTCACGCCCACCGCGCAGAACGTGGCCAACCTCGAGGCCGACATGCGCCTTCTGGCCGAGAAGCTCGTGGCCGACGGCGCCGAGAAGCCCGACGTCCAGCTCGAGATAGAGAAGCTCGTCCGAGCCTACGACCCCTGCCTCTCCTGCAGCGTCCACTGAGAAACGAGGCAATCGTCCCTTTGTCACGGAGCGTGTGCCTCCCTCGTGGATTTTCGGCGGGGGTTGGGGGCCTGTGCTAGAATCTGAGGCTACGTGAATCGAGATCCAAGGGGTTTGCCTGTATGTCCTTCTTAGACGTGTTCTCGGGTCTGACCGGCCAAATGTCCACGGACATGGCCATCGACCTCGGAACTGCAAATACGCTGGTCGCCATCCCGGGCGAGGGCATCGTCGTGAACGAGCCGTCCGTCGTGGCCATCGAGAAGAGCACGCATAGGGTGCTCGCCGTGGGCCATGAGGCGAAGAACATGATCAACCACACGCCCGAGGCGTTCTCGGCGGAGCATCCGCTGCATGACGGCGTGGTGGCCGACTACGACGTGACCGAGGCCATGATCTCGGCCTTCATCAACAAGGCCGCGCCGCGCAAGTACCCCTGGCAGGCGAAGCCCCGCATCGTCATCTGCATCCCGTGCGGCGCCACCTCGGTGGAGAAGCGCGCGGTGTTCGAGGCCGCCATCCAGGCCGGCGCGCGCCAAGCCTACCTCATCGAGGAGCCCATGGCCGCGGCCATGGGCGCCGATCTGCCCGTCACCGAGCCCACGGGCTCGATGGTGGTGGACATCGGCGGCGGCACCACCGAGGTGGCCGTCATCTCGCTCGGCGGCATCGTCACGTCGTCGTCTTTGCGCCTGGCCGGCAACCGCATGGACGAGGCCATCGCCATGCACCTGCGCGACCTTCTGGGCATCAAGATCGGCGAGCGCACGGCCGAGATCATCAAGATCAAGATCGGCTCCATCCTGCCCTTCGAGGACGGCCGCGAGCGCGACATGATCATCTCGGGCCAGGACGTCATCACCGAGCAGCCCAAGGAGGTGACCATCCAGTCCGAGGACGTGCGCGCCGCGCTCGTGCAGCCCTGCGAGGAGATGGTCGTCCACATCAAGGAGACGTTCAAGAAGACCAACCCCGACCTGGCCAGCGACATCATCCAGAACGGCATCCTGCTCACGGGCGGCGGCGGCCTGCTCTCGGGCCTGGACCGCTACCTCACCGATAAGCTGGAGATTCCCGTGTGGACGAGCGAGACGGCGCTCACCAACGTGGTCATGGGCTGCCTCAAGGTGCTCGAGACGCCCACGGCCCTCAAGCAGACGCTCATGCGCTCGAAGTAAAGGCAGACCCACTCTTTCATGGCGCTCAATTTCCAACAGAGAAGCTCGGTGCTCGTCCGCCGGGTTCTGCTCGTCGCATTCGTCGTCGGGTCGCTCGCGCTCGTGGCGACGTACTCCCGCGAGGGCGAAGGCGGCTCGCTGCACGCCGCGCAGGCCGCGGTGTCGGGAGCGTTTGCGCCGCTCAAGTTCGTGGGCGCGGCCGCCGGCTCGGGTATCGACGCCGCCGGCGAGGGCATCGAGAACCTCACGGCCGACGAGAGCACGCTCTCCGGCCTGCGCGAATACAACGCCGAGCTCGTGGAGCAGTACGCCCAGACCGAGGAGCTGCGCCACGAGAACGAGGAGCTGCGCGCGCTGCTCGAGCTCAAGGACTCCTACGACATCGAGGGCGTCGCCGCGCGCGTCATCGGCGGCCCCGCCGGCGCCTGGGACCAGACCGTCGCCATCGACAAGGGCGCGGCCGACGGCGTGGACAGCGGGCTCACCGTCATGGGCACGTCGGGCGTGGTGGGCCAGGTGGTCGAGGCCGCCGAGCACACGGCCACGGTGCGGCTGCTCACCGACTCGCACAGCGGGGCCGCCGCGCTCGTACAGCAGAGCCGCGCCCAGGGCATCGTGCGGGGCTCGCTCGAAGGCCTGCTCTACCTGGAGGACCTCGAGGCCGACGCCGAGGTGGCCGAGGGCGACACCGTGGTCACGTCGGGCCTCGGCGGCAGCTACACCCGCGGGCTCCTCATCGGCACGGTGGTGAAGGTGGACGCCAAGCAGGGCGACGTCTCGCGCCGCGTGGTCGTCTCGCCCAACGAGAAGGCCCGCGCCCTCGAGACGGTGATGGTGGTGTTCAGCGCCGCCGGGGGCTCCGGCTCCGCGGACGCGGGCTCCTCCGACGCCGATGCCGGCGACGGCGGGGAAGGGGGCGAGCAGTCGTGAACCTGACCCGCGAGAACATCGTCGTGGCCGCGGGCGCTCTCGTCGCGCTCGTCCTGCAGGTTGTCGTGGCGCCCAACATCGCGCTCTTCTCGGCCCAGCCGAACTTCCTCCTGGCCTACGTGCTGGTGGCGGCCATCGCCAACCCGCACGGCGAGGGGCCGGTCATGCCGTTTCTGCTGGGCCTGGCCTACGACCTTCTGGGCACGGGTCCGGTGGGCGGGATGGCGCTTTTGTTCGTGCTGGCCTCGTTCGCGGCTTCGCGCGCCTTCGCCGTGCTCGACAACGACACGCTGTTCATGCCGCTCACCATCCTGGCCGTGGCCGCCTTCGCCGTCGAGATGATCTACGGCGCGCTGCTCGTCGCGCTCGGCCTGCCGGCGGGCCCCCTCGACGCGTTCCTCTACCGCGCCCTGCCGTGCGCGCTCTACGACTGCGTCGTCGGCCTCGTGCTCTACCCGCTCGCTGCGCGCCTTCTGGCGGGCGGCGCCCAGGATCGCGGACCGCGCACGCCCCGGTTGCGGTAGGGGGTCGGGCCCATGTTCGCCGCCATCGTCGCAGCCCTCGCCACGCTCGTGGCGGTCATCGTCGCCGTCGCCGTCGCGCTGGCCCTGCGCGGCCGCTCGAAGTCGTCCAGCGTGAGCGTGAAGAAGGACGTGCGCTCCATCAGCTCGGTGGGCGTGTCCTCCTCGCTCGGGGGCGCGGGCGGGCGCGTGGGCGCAGGAGCCCCGTCGCGCCCGGGCACCGCCGCGCAGCGTCCGGGCGCGAACCCCGCCGACGGCCTCAAGTCGCGCTTCATGGCCATGGGGGTGCTGGCGGCGGGCATCTTCGGCTCGCTCGCGGCGAAGCTCTGGGTCATGCAGATCCTCGAGTCGGAGGAGTTCGACAGCGCCTCGGAGGAGAACAAGTACGCCACGGTGCTGGAGCCCGCCCCGCGCGGCTTCATCTGCGACGCCGACGGGCTGCCCCTCGTGCGCAACCGCTCCTCGCTCACCGTGCTGGCCGACCCCGACGTGGCCGACGACCGCGACGTGGTGCTGCGGCTGTCGGCCGTGCTCGGCGTGCCGTACCACGTGGTGCGCCAGCGCATCCAGAACGCCTCCTCGGGCGCGCAGAGCCAGCGCGTCGTGGCGAGCGACGTGCGCCTGCGCGACGCGGCGTTCATCCAGGAGCACAGCGACGCGTTCCGACACGTCGAGGTGCGCCCGCGCACCGTGCGCGACTACCCCTACGGCGCGCTCGCGGCGCACGTGGTGGGCTACACGGGCTCCGTCATCATCGAGGACCTCCAGACGCCGCGCGAGAACCGCCAGATCGGCCTGGGCGACGAAGTGGGCCGCGCCGGCATCGAGCAGCGCTACGACGATTTGCTCTCGGGCGACCCCGGGCAGCGCAAGGTGGTCGCCGACGCCCAGGGCAACATCGTGGAGGTGGTGAGCGAGACGCAGCCGACGAAGGGCTCGGACGTCCGCCTCACCCTGAAGGGCCCGGTGCAGTACGTCTGCGACCATGCGCTCGCCCAGCTCATCGCCCCCGAGGGCGGCATCATCGGCAGCGGCAAGGGCGTGGCGGGCACCGTGGTGGTGATGGACCTGGCCGACGGCGGCATCGTCGCCATGGCGAGCTACCCCGCCTTCGACCCTGCGGCGTTCGTCGGCGGCATCCCCGACGCGACATGGGAGACCTACAACGCCGAGGAGAAGATGAGCCCGCTTGTGAACAGGGCCATCTCGGGCACGTACCCCGCCGCGTCCACGTACAAGACCTTCACCGGGCTGGCCGCGCTGAAGCACGGGTTCGCCGACGCGTCGCGCACGTGGGGCTGCTCGGGTACGTGGGACGGATGGAACACCGGCGAGGAGAAGAAGTGCTGGAACCACAACGGCCACGGCACGGTGGACTTCCGCGGCGGCATCGTGCAGTCGTGCGACACGGTGTTCTACGACATCGGCAAGCAGTTCTGGGACAACCGCGAGCAGGTGGGCGAGACGGCCCTGCAGGACTTCCTCGCGAAGTTCCGCTTCGACCAGCCCACCGGCATCGACCTGTCCTCCGAGGCGTCGGGCATCATCCCCACGCCGGAGTGGAAGGCTAACAACTACCGCGACATGCCCGAGGTGGCCGGCTGGGTGGGCGGCGATCTGGTGAACATGTGCATCGGCCAGGGCTACGTGATGGTGACGCCGATGGAGGTGGCCGTCGCCTACGGCGCGGTGGCCACGGGCAAGCTGCTCAAGCCCCACGTGCTCAAGGACGTGCGCAACGCCAACGGGGACGTGGTGCGCGAGTGCGCGGCGGAGGTGACGGGCGAGGTGGACGTGTCCGCCGAGCACCTGGCCGCCGTGCGCGACGCGCTCAACGGCGTGGCCACCGACAACGCCGACATCTCGAAGACGTTCAACGACTTCGGCATCGACCCCGCCACCGTGGCGTGCAAGACGGGTACCGCCGAGTTCACCGACAAGGGCGACACGGCGTGGTTCGCCTGCTACGCGCCCGTGGATGATCCGAAGTACGTGGTGGCCTGCGTGGTCGAGCACGGCGGCGGCGGATCGGCCGTGGCCGCGCCGCTGGGCGCGGAGGCGCTCGCGGCCGTGCTGGCCTACGACGCGGGCGAGCTCGAGGCGATGGGCGAGATAGCAGGCACGACGGGCAAGGTGAAGGAAGACGCCATGACCGCCGCCATGACCGGGCGGACCGACTAGCGCGCCTTGGGGGCGCACGACGAGAGGAGGATGGACATGCCGCAGCTGCCGCAGATCAACTCGGTGAAGGCGCCCGACCGCGCCGTGGTGCAGGCCACGCGCTCGCGCCGCCTGCCGTGGCTCAACATCCCGCTCGTCGTGGTGGTGGCGCTGCTCGTGTGCTACGGCCTCGTGGTGGTGTACTCGGCCGTGTACGGCGACCCCGACTATTCGTTCCCGCGCCAGGCCGGTCTCGTGGCGGCGGGTTCCGTGCTCATGGTCGTGCTCTGGCGCTTCGACTACCGGAGCCTGTCGGACTTCACGATGCTGTTCCTCATCGTGAACGTCGTGCTCATCCTCTCGCCGCACATCCCGGGCCTCGGCACCGACGCGGGCATGGGCTCCCAGTCGTGGATCAAGCTGGGCATACAGGTCCAGCCCGGCGAGTTCGCGAAGATCACCGTCATCCTGCTCGACGCGAGCGTGGCGGCGCGCTACGGCGGCCGGCTCGACGATGTGCGCGAGTACCTCAAGGCGCTCGGCATCATGCTCATCCCGTTCGCGTGCATCATGACCCAGCCCGACCTGGGCACGGGGCTCGTGTACCTGTTCATCGCCGCCGTGGCGCTCGTGGTGGGCGGGGCGCGGCCGAAGTTCCTGCTCATCACGCTGGCGGCCGGCATCGTGGCGGTGGCCTGCGTGTTCGCGCTCGACGAGGTGCTCGCCACGCGCAATCCCGACGGAACCGTGCAGTACAAGCTGCTCAAGAACTACCAGCGCTCCCGCCTGCTCGTGTTCCTCGACCCCGAGCTCGACCCCACGGGCGACGGCTACAACCTGAAGCAGGCGCAGATCGCCATCGGCTCGGGCGGCCTGTTCGGCAAGGGCTACATGCAGGGCTCCCAGCACGCGCTCAACATCCTTCCCGAGGCGCCCACCGACTTCATCTTCTGCGTGCTGGCCGAGGAGCTCGGGTTTTTGGGTGTAATGGCGCTGCTGGTTCTGTACGTCGCGCTCGTTTTGGTATGCTTCCGCATAGCCCATGCGGCCGGCGATCTGTTCGGAATGCTCATCGTCATGTGCTCCGTGGGCATGTGGCTGTTCCAGATACTTGAGAACATAGGCATGACCTGCGGGCTCATGCCTATCACGGGCATACCGTTGCCGTTCATAAGCTACGGGTCAACGGGCACGATGATGAACTTCGCCATGCTGGGGCTCGTGGGCTCCGTGTGGGCCCACAACATCCAGAAGCGCTAGGGAAGGGGCGGTTATGCAGCTACCTGTGGACATCAAGGCGGTCATCGACGAGGCCACCAACATCGACGAGGCGCGCCAGACGCCGCTGTCGGTGAGCGTGTACCTCGACGACGGCGCTCCGGGCGACGTGCTGGCCCACGTGCGCCAGGCGTTCGCGAGCGCCTCGGTGCATGCGCGCGTGTCGCTCATGTACCTGGACGGCCGCCCGTTCGCTCCCTACGCGGGCGACGACATGGCCGTCATCGTCGCGGGGCTCGACGAGCGCGTGGGCTCCTGCGCCGAGGAGCTGCGCCGCGCGGGCGTGCCCGTCATGGTGGTGACCACGCTGCCCTCGCTCGTGGCGGACGTCGCCGACGCGGCGGGCCACCCCATCCCGCGCGGCGACCTCGTCGCGCCGAAGGCCCCGCGCGTCCCCGCCGCGCTGCCGGCCGCCGACGACTCCGCGGACGCCGCCGCGCCCGCCGCGCCCGCCGAGCCCTACGCGCTCGACGCCGCCGCGGCCGCCTCGCTCTCCGAGCGCATGGGCGGCTGGGTGATCGACGCGTGCAACGAGAAGCGCCTCGCGTTCGCGCTGGCCTTCCCCTTCGTGCGCAAGCCGCTGTCGCTCGAGGCCGTGAACGCCACCGCGCTGCAGAACGCCGGCGTGGGCCTGCTCGTCGTCATCCCCGGGGCCGACCTGCCCGTCATGACGCTCAACCAGGCGAAGATGCTGCTCATGATAGCCGCCGCCTACGGCGAGGAGCTCAACATGGAGCGCGTGAAGGAGCTCGCGGCGGTCGTGGGCGGCGCGTTCGCGTGCCGCGCGGTGGCGCGCCAGCTGGTGGCGTTCGTGCCGGCGCTCGGCTGGGCCATCAAGGCCGCCATCGGCTACTCGGGCACGCAGGCCATGGGCCGCGCCGCCATCGAGTATTTCGAGGACGGGGCCACGCTCGGACGGCTGACCGACGCCGTGGCCCGCGCGCGCGACAAGGTGGTGCGCGCCGCCGCGAGCCGCGTGGCCGCGAAGGCGCAGGACGTGGGGTCGAGCGCCGTAGCCTCCGTGCGCGCCGCCGCGGCGACCAAGCTGGCCGGAGGACGGTCGCGCTAGGCGCCCCGCAGCCCCGCCCGCCCTCTATTCCGACCGACCTTCGAGAAGGACATGCCGATGACGGATCTCTGGCCGCGCCTCGAGCCGCTGCTCGCCGACGCAGAGCGCCCCGCGCGCTACCTCAACCACGAGTACGGCTGCGTGTACAAGCCCGAGGCGGACTTCCGCTTCTGCATGGTCTACCCGGACACGTACGAGCTGGGGCAGGCCAACCAGGCGGTGCGCATTTTGGTGAACGCCGTGAACGCCGCCGACGGCATGGCGGCCGAGCGCGCGTTTTTGCCCGCGCCCGCGTTCTGCGACGTGCTGCGCGCCGAGGGCCTACCGCTGTTCTCCATCGAAAGCTGCGCGCCCGTGGCCGAGTTCGACGTCGTGGGCATCACGCTGCCCCACGAGCTCGCGGCCACCAACGTGCTCGAGACGCTCGATCTGGCCGGCATCCCGCTGCACGCCTCCGAGCGCGCCGAGGGCGACCCGCTTGTGCTGGCCGGCGGCCCCTGCGCGTTCAACCCCGAGCCCTACGCGCCGTTCTTCGACGCCTTCAGCATCGGGGAGGGGGAGGAGGCCGTGCCCGAGGCGCTCGCGCTCATCCGGCGCCTGCGCGCCGACGGAGTCCCGCGCGCCGACATCCTGCGGGCGCTCGCGCACGAGCCGGGCTGGTACGTGCCCGGGCTCTACCGCTGGCGGGACGAGGCCGAGGCGCAGGAGGCGGGCTCGTGGATCGAGCCTGTGGAGGAGGGCCTTCCCGTGCTCATCGAGAAGCGCCTGTTCACGCGCTTTGCGGAGAGCCCCGGCTGGGAGCCGTGCGTCGTGCCGTTCACCGAGGTGGTGCACGATAGGCTGAACGTGGAGATCCTGCGCGGCTGCGCGCGCGGCTGCCGCTTCTGCCAGGCGGGCATGATGTACCGCCCCGTGCGCGAGCGCTCCGCCGACAACGTGGTGGAGTCCGTGGTGGCGGGCCTTGCCGAGACGGGCTACGACGAGGTGAGCCTGACCTCGCTCTCCTCGACCGACCACTCGCAGATCGCCGACATCCTTACGCGCGTGAACCGCTCCTGCGACGGCAAGGGCGTGCGCGTGTCGGTGCCCTCGCAGCGCCTCGACGCGTTCGGCGTGGACATGGCGGGGCTCGTGGCCGGCCAGAAGAAGGGCGGCCTCACGTTCGCGCCCGAGGCCGGCACGCAGCGTCTGCGCGACGTCATCAACAAGAACGTCACCGAGGACGACCTGTTCGGCGCCATCGACGCGGCGTTCGCGGCGGGGTGGCGGCGCTGCAAGCTGTACTTCATGATAGGCCTGCCCACCGAGGACGACGACGACATCAAGGGCATCGCCTCGCTCGCCCAGCGCGCCTACGACCGCGCGAAGGCCGCCGTGCCGCCCGAGCAGCGCGGCAGCGTGCGCATGAGCGTGAGCTGCGCGCTCTTCGTGCCCAAGGCGCAGACGCCGTTCCAGTGGGACGGCCAGATCGCGCCTGAGGAGGCCATGCGCCGCGTGAACCTGCTGCGCCACTCGGTGAAGTACAAGGCCGTGGACGTGCACTGGCACGACCCCTCCACGAGCTTCATCGAGGCCGTCATGAGCCGCGGGGGCCGCGAGGCGGCGGCGTGGGTGGAGGCCGCGTGGCGGCGCGGCGCGCGCTTCGACGCGTGGACGGAGTGCTTCCGCGAGGACGCGTGGGTGGAGGCCGCCGAGGTCGTGGGCCTCGATCCGGCCGCCGTCGCGCAGACGAGCTACCCGGCGGGCCGCGTCATGCCGTGGTCCCACATTTCCACCGGCGTGTCCGAGCGCTTCCTCGCACGCGAGCGCCGCCTGGCCGACGAGGGCCGCACGACGCCCGACTGCACGTTCGGCGCCTGCTCGGCCTGCGGCGCCTGCCCCGCCCTCGCCGCCGACAACCAGCTCGCACAGCCGCGTGCGGCCTCCTGTCATCCTGAGCGGAGCGCCGAAGGCGCGGAGTCGAAGGATCCCGCGCGGCGCGCCAGCGCAGAGAAGGAGGCCCCCCATGCCTGATCCCCGCAACTTCCGCCTGCGCGTGACGTTCTGCAAGCAGGGCCGCCTGGCGCTGCTCTCGCATCTGGAAGTGGCCCGCGCCCTCGAGCGCGCGGTGCGCCGCGCCGGCCTGCCCTTCGCCGTGAGCGAGGGCTTCTCGCCCCACATGAAGATCGCCTTCGGCGCCGCGCTCCCCGTGGGCGTGGGCGGCACGCGCGAGCTGTTCGACCTGCAGATGACGCGCTACGTGCGCCCCGAGGAGGCCCTCGCGGCCCTGCAGGCGGCAAGCGTCCCCGACCTCATGGTGAAGGCGTGCTCCTACATCGACGCGCACGCGCCGGCGGCCTCGGCGGCGTACCCCGTGGGCACCTACCGCGCGCTCCTGTCGTGCGCGCCCGCCGCGCTGCCCGTGCCCGAGGAGGTGCGCGTCGTCCGCAAGAAGAAGGAGAAGGTGCTGCACGTTCCCGAGTTCCTGGCGGGGGAGATGGAGCTGGCCGGCGCCACGCTCACGCTCTCGCTGGTGTCGAAGCCCACGGGCAGCCTGCGCCCCGACGTGCTGCTGGCCGCCTGCTGCGCCGAGGCGAATGCCGAGGCCCAGCCTGACGGCGGTTCCGAAAACCCGCTGGCTTTCCTCGTGGAGAACACCGACCCCACCCTCATCGACGCCGACGCGTGCACCGAACGCAACCCCCTGCGCGTCCTCACCATAACCCGTATCGACCAGCGCCCCGCCTAGCCTCCTGCCGGCCGAATCCGCGTGCAGGGGCAGGCCGTTTTCGGTGCCACGTGAAGGGAGCGAAAAAGCCCGCCGGATGGGCGGGCTTTGCATTCAAAGTGGCGGGATGTACGAGACTCGAACTCGCGACCTCCGACGTGACAGGCCGGCGCTCTAACCAACTGAGCTAACACCCCGTGCTTTAGCAGCGCGGATTATTCTACCGGGTGACGCCGATGAGCGCAATACCCAATTTTGGCCGCTCCCGCAGACGACGGTGGCTGCCCGAGCGGGCGATGCGGCAGGAATTTGCGGCTGTGGCACGGATTCGGCGGTATCCGATGCTCTGCGGCTGCCGGCGCGCAGCGTTTGCCCAGGTCGTTGTTTTCGCAGTCGTCGCGTGCGTGCCACAGCCGCAAATTCCTGCCGCATCGCCCGACGCTGGCATGCCGCGGGCGCTGCTTTCATCCGGCAAGCGCCGCACGAACGCGAAAGGTATAATAGCGCACTGAAGCATTCCAGCGGAACATATGCGCAGAGATAGCGAGCGAAGCTAGAATCGGAGGTGAACCATGAGTGCAGAAAAATCCACGGCTGAATATCGCGAAGACGTTCCATACGTCGAATCGATCCCGGAAACCACGATGGCGCAGCGGCGGGACTACTGGGAAACCGCGAAGGGCCTGCAGGCGACCGACGGCCTCGAAGTCTCGAAATACGCCGATGAGCAGGCAGGCCGCTACATCGAGGGCGAGCTTTCTGCCGAAGAGCTGTCAAAGCAGATCGCCGAGCACTACAGCGAGCAGGCGATCGACGACGCAACGCGTACGCGAGAGGCGGACGAAGTGTCGGCGCGCATGGTCAAGTACCTCGAAGGGGGCGCGTTCAGGCTCGCGCCCTCGACCCTGTTCGCGATCCACCGCCACATCTTCGACGGCGTTTTGGACGAAAGCTGGGTCGGCGTTGCGCGGTGCGTGAACCTTACGAAAGCGGAGCCTGTTCTCGTCGGCCGCTCCGTCGCCTATGCCGACTACACCATGATCAAGGACCAGCTCGCCTACGATTTCGAACAGGAGGGTGCGAGGCCCTACCGCCTGCCCTTGGACAGCGGGCAGATCGAGCGCTTCGCTGACTTCGTGTCGAACGTCTGGCAGACGCATCCTTTCCGCGAGGGCAACACGCGGACGATAGCCCTGTTCTCGCAGCTCTACTTGCGAAGCCTGGGGGTCGACGTCAACAACGCCCCCTTCGCCGAGAACAGCGCGTACTTCCGCGATGCGCTTGCGAGGGCCAACTACGCGAGCATCAGGGAGGGGATTCGCGAAGACCGCTCCTTCCTCTATGCGTTCTTCTCCAACGTCGCGCTGGGCGCGTCCAATCCCCTGGTCGGCGACCGCCCTTACCTGTGAGCGCTGGACGGCCCCGCCAGCCCTCCGGTTGAACGGCAGGCGCAGGGAGCCCGAGCGCGCGACGGGAGGGGACGCTAACGCGGCTGCCCTCGCAGTCGTCGCATGCGTGCCACAGCCGTAAAATCCTGCCGCTTCGCCCGATGGAGGAGGGGAGCGCGCTCCCGAACGGGCAGGCGCGGCGGCGCTTCTGCCCTCGGGCTTGTTGAGAAGCACGGTATCGCATCCCCTCCCATGCAGCGGCATAGCCGCAGACAGCGAGTTTCGTGTCCTGTACGGACAGCCTCCGGCTGTCCGTACAGGACCCCTGCTGGGAACCAACGCGCTTTCTGCGGGGGAGGCCTCGCGCCCCTGGCACCGCCTGCCGACCACGAGCCCCGACACGTATTCGGCGGCGAGGATGCGCCGCAGAGGATGGCGCGTGCCTCGCCCAGTTCGAGCGGCAGCTTGATGCGCAAGGTATAATAGGGCTGCACGCACGAAAAGACCCGGCATCAAGAGTCGGAGGTGAAGGATGGCCGCCGCCGCAAGCATCAAGGGGTTCTCGAAAATCAATCTGCCCGACGACCTTTTGCAGCGTCTTGTAGACAGCATCGTCAACGCCGTCCCGACCGACGCCATCTACGTCTTCGGCTCCTATGCTCGCGGCGAGGAAAGACCCGGCAGCGATGTGGATATCTACGTCATCACCAGCGATGACGGGAAACGCCCGCTTGAATATGGAGCCGACGTGCGCGGCTCGTTGATGTGGACGCCGCTGTCGCGCGACGTGCTGGCGGCCCCGCGACCCCTGTTCGAGGCGCGCAGCAAGGAATTCTGGAAGGTCGAAGCTCGCGTGGCCGAAGAGGGAGTGAGGATCTACGGCTGACTATCGTGAGGACGCCCCTTGCGTTGAAGCCGTCTCGACAGCCGCGAAAGCGCATCGGCCGCGCCGGATCCGGCGGGTGTCAAACCTTCGGCACCCTGCGAGGATGTTGATGCTATTGCAGTATAATAACCTATATGATGTTATGTTCTTGCATGAATGTCAACCCTTTGGAGGACGTATGGCAGCTAAGGACTTCCTGGAAAACACGGCGGCATTCACCATCGAGGAATACTTCGACGCCGTCGGGCGCTCGCCTGCCAACGCCAACCTCCTGTCGCGCGCCAAAGGCGCGGGGAAGGTTCTATCCCCCATGCGCGGGGCGTACGTCTCGAACACGGGGCGGTACCGCGCCCACGAAGCCGACCCCTACCTGGTGGCGACGAAGCTCGGCAGCGACGTGGTGTTCGCCTACGATTCGGCCCTTGCGCTGCACGTCGGCCTCCATAACGCCACAACCACTACGAGCTTCTATGCCACGGGCCGCGCGCTCGATCTGGTGTTTCTGGGAAGGACGTACCGCCGCTACCCCCGCCCTTCGCGCGATCCCCTCGTCAAGCGCATGAGGCGTGCCGGCGCGGGGGTGATCGCCGCGACGAGCAAGGAGCAGACCATCATCGACTGCCTGCAACGGCCCGACCGCTGCGGCGGCGTCGAAGCCCTTTTCCGCAGCCTCTCGGTCGTCCGGTTCGTCGATAGCGAGGTTCTGGCCGATCTGGCATCGGGCGCGGGGGCGTCCGTCTCCGCGCGGTGCGGATGGGTGCTCGAACGCAAGCAAGAAGCCTGGGATGTGCCCGCCGCATCAATCGAGGCGCTTCGCGAGGCGGCGTCCTCGGGGCCTTTGTACTTCGGAAGCACGTCGCACCTCGCGAGCGCCGAGTGGGACGGCGCGTGGAACCTGTACCTGCCCGCCCCGTCGGAAGACATGGAAGGATGGCTCGAAGGATGATGCCGGGCATGGAGAGATTCGACCGAGTGAACTTAGAGAAAGTCGAGCGCCTTCTCGATTTCCTCGATGCCCTTGCCGACAACCCCGCTGCGAGAAACCGGATCTGCCTTCATGGCGGCACCGCCCTCAATTTCTTCATTATCGAGCCTACAAGGCTCTCGCTCGATGCCGATATAAACTACATCGGCTCTGCCGACCGGGAGCAGATGATACGCGACAGGGATGCGATAGTCGGCGCTGTTCGCGGCACCGCCCTCGAATTGGGCTATCGGGTAGAGCCAAGCAAGGTCGAGCACGCGGGCACCACGATGAAGCTGGTCTATGACCAGCGCCGGGGCGCGCGCGACTTCATCAAGGTCGATCTTGACTTCTTAAACCGCGCGCCGCTCGTTCCCCCCGCGATTCGCACCGCCGCCTTCGACTCGAAGACGATCTCTTTTCCTGTGAACGCGCCCATTGAGGTCGTCGCGGGAAAGATCACCGCGATTTCAGACCGCGTCGTGCCTCGCGACCTATACGACATCGGGAGAATCGCCGAAACGAAAGGCGTTTGGACGACCGGAGACGAAAAGCTCGATCACGGCATCATCACGTTCTATCGGGGCTTGGCGAAGTCCTTTCCCAAAAACCAAGATATCCTGGCAAGATTCGACGGAAGGGAGCAGGATGTTCGGGAGGTGCTTTGGCCCGTCCTGCCTGCGGATACGGCTCCTTCCCTTGAAGAGCTGAAATCGGACGCCGCCGAGTTTCTTGAATGGGCCGCGACGCCGCAGTCGAAGGCCGAGGCCGAGTTTCTGGCCCGCTTGGCCCTTGCCGACTATATGCCCGAATTGCTGTTCTCCGGGTATCCGGCAGTGCTCAATGCCGCCCTGGCATCTCCTGCGATGCAATGGAAGCTGGTGAACCTAAGGAGATCGCCCCGGCTTGGGAGGCAGCTCGATAAACCAGTCGAAAGCCCGGAGGCCGGCCGGCCGGTTGAGGCAGAACCGCTCGCCAGCCCCCGCCTGAACGCCAAGCGCGAGGAGGCCGAGCGGGCGGCGGGAGGGCCGGACGCGGGCGCGGAGAGGGGCCGTTCGAGGGATTCCGGCCCCGAAAGATAGCATTTGCAAAACCCCAGGTCAGCGAATGGTATTATTAGACGATAACTATTATTGATTTACGTCAAAGAGGGGGCCTTCGCCCCCTCTTTGGTGCTTTTTATGTCGCACTCGCCTTATTGCACGGCCCCGCAGGAGCACTTGTAGCCGGTGACAACTTGCTCATATCCGGTGATGACCTGCTCATACCCGGTGATCACCTGCTCATACCCGATTATCTCCTTGTTGTAGCCGACGACGATTTCGTCGATCCACGTGCTTGAGCTTTCCCCCGCGAGTGCGTGCGGCTCGTTATGCCCGACATAAGAGCCACCCGGTATCTCCCCGCAGATAGAGCAGTAGTAATGCTCTTCAATGATGGGAGCGCCGTTGCCGTAGATGGGAGCGCCGTTGCCGTAGATGGGAGCGCCGTTGCCGTAGATGGGGATGCTGTAGCTGTGCTGGTGCGGGGGCGGAACCCTGGGAGCTTGAGGAGCCGCCGGAAGGCGCGCTCGGGGCGCTCTGCTGCACGGAGGCCGCGCTGCCGGGCTTGGAGGGCGCGGCCTGCGCCGAGGCGCGCGCGGCGCTCGCGGCGTCGGCCTTGCCCGCGCCTTCGAGGATGTCGGCGGCCGCCTCAAGCTGCTCCTTGCTCATATCCTCCTTGGCGATCTTTGAAAGCGCACATTCAACCTCTACCGGCTCGCCCTCGCCGTCAACGCTGAACTTGACCGGCTCCTTCGGCAGCTCGTAGGTGGAACCGTCCTCGCACACCGGCGCTGCCGTCACGTACAGCTCGTAGTCGCCCTGGTCAAGCTCGCCGACCTCCACCGCCTTGTTGGCCTCGACCTCGCGCTCCTCGATGACGGTCTTGCCCGCAGCGTCGGCGGCGACCACCTTGGCCTTGGTGACGCCGGCGTCGGCCCCCTCGGCCTTGACGGTCAAGACGACCTCGCTCTTCTCGGCCTTCTCCTCGGCGCGCACGGGCGCGCTCTGCGATGCGGTCGCCTTCGGGGCGACGGGAGCGGAGGCGGGCGGCTGTGCCGTCGCCAAAGCGATGCCTCCGACAAGGCACGCCGCCGCGAGCGCGACGCCGACGCCGAGGGCGGCCTTCTTGCCGGCAGTCCAGGACGGGTAGATCATGCACAGGGATCGGTCGCCGCGCACGGCCGCGAGCGCGTCGGCGATATCGAGGGTTTCGCGCTCGTCGGCGAGGACGATGGTGCCTTCGCCGGTCTGCTCCTTCTTGGCGACGACGCACTTCTTAGGCACGCGCATGACCTTCGCGCTCGCGGATTCCGGAGGGTTCTCCGCTTCCTTCCAGTCCTCCAAGCCGCGCTCGGCCCCCTCCTTGTCCGCATAGTCCATGCCCACGATGACGCGCTCGGTGCCGCCTTCGACAAGGCCCTTGGCGACGACGCACCAGCCCAAGTCGGGCTTCTCCTGCTTCGCGGCCTCGTCCTGCCCCTCGCTGCCGGCCTCGACGGCCTCAATGGGAGCGGTAGGTGCCTGCGCCTGCTCGTCCACGGTTTCCTTCTTCTCTTGCTCGCCCATCGTCTTCTCCTTCGATGATGTATCGCGCTTTCGACATGATACCTTGGGCTTCTGCCCCCGGCTCGCATCGAGCGCCGCTTCCAGTTGCGCTTGAACCTTCGGCGCGCGCCGAGCATTTCGCAGCTAGCTTAGCGCCGCTCCGAACCGGGCGTCTGCGAGGGGGGGGGGTTGAAGGCGGTTTCACCGAAACAGGGAGAGTCGCTGCGCGCAGGCAAAGAAGGAGCCAACTTATCATGCTGGATGCCGGGCACCAATTGCCCGGGACGTACATGAACGTTGGCTCCTGCAATAGTATACCCCCGATTTGCGCGCTGGTCGATACCGCGTTTCACCACGAACCCCCTTTCTCCGATGCCGGCAGAGGGCGGCGATCCCTCCTGCGCAGGTGCCGCCAGCGGTCGTTTGCCGTCGGGTGTTCTTGCCTCCACCTATGCATTACATGATACCAACTGTAGGGAAGCGTCACCACATCAAATTTTCGCGGGAGCTTACCCTTTACCCATGGATGGCAGGAGCCGCATATCCGACGATGAATTTCGTCGCGCTTTCGGGAGCGTTGTAGCTCGGCGCAGGGTCGCGCTCGGGATGTCTCAACGCGCCTTCGCCCGCATGTCGGGTATAGAGAACTCGCATCTGCGCGAAATCGAAATTGGCAAGCGCAACCTTATGGCCTCGACCATGCTCAAACTGGCTTCCGCCTTGGACGTGGCGCTCAGCGCTCTTATCGCGGATGCTGAGAATGGCGTGCTTCACTTGGAAAAATGACGCAGGCTTCTTGAGGGGGAGCGCGGCCCGGACATGAAAAAGCCCGCCGGATGGGCGGGCTTCGCAAGCAGGATGGCGGGATGTACGAGACTCGAACTCGCGACCTCCGACGTGACAGGCCGGCGCTCTAACCAACTGAGCTAACACCCCGTGCTTTAGCAGCGCGGATTATTCTACCGGGTGAAGCCCTCCCGCGCAATACCCTATTTCGAGAAAATCCCGGCCCGCCTCGTCGCCCGCCCACGCCCGCCCCGCCAGGCGTGCAGGTTCTGTGCTCTTGAAAACATTTTAGTAACTAAAACTTATCATGTGGTAAAGTTTAGCAACTAAATTGTAACTGACGTTCGATCGCAAGGGAGGGCCCATGAAGGAATCCTTCGCCCAGACGAAGCGCGAGCTGTACGGGCTCATGCAGCGCATGCGCCACAGCCGCATCACGCCGCCGACGCCCGACGGCGTCACGCCGCTCGAGGCGCGCACGATGATGGCCGTCGATGAGATGCGGCGCTGCCACGGGGAGACCCGTCCCGGCCGCATCGCGGAGTTCGCGCACACCACGCCGAGCGCGCTCTCGCAGGCGTTCAAGTCGCTCGAGGAAAAGGGGCTCATCGAGCGCCGCCGCTCCGGCGACGACTACCGCGGCATCACCGTGAGCCTCACGGACGAGGGCGAGCGCCTGGCCGCCGAGGGCCGCAGGCTCCACAGCGCGCACATGGACGAGGTCATGGCCCACGTGGGCGAGGAGGACGTGCGCCACCTCGTGCGCAT
Organism: Arabiibacter massiliensis; assembly: GCF_900169505.1. Lineage (NCBI taxonomy): Bacteria > Bacillati > Actinomycetota > Coriobacteriia > Eggerthellales > Eggerthellaceae > Arabiibacter > Arabiibacter massiliensis. The sequence goes on along the minus strand of NZ_LT827021.1, from coordinate 999,163 downwards.
CCTGCGCAAGGTCGTGGAGTTCCACGAAGGCGCCGCCCCGGCTGCGCCACACGACGAAGGGGGCGACGCCCCGTGCGCATAATACGCTATCTCAAACACTGCAAGCTGGCGGTGGCGCTCATCGTGTGCCTGCTCATCGTGCAGGCGTTCACCGACCTTGCGCTTCCCAACTACACGTCCAAGATAGTGGACGTGGGCATCCAGCAGTCGGGCGTGGAGCACGCCGCTACCGAGGAGATGACGGCCCGTACCCACGACCTCGTGGCCATGATGCTGCCCGAGGCCGACGAGCGCACCTTCGAAGCCGCCTACGACGAGACCGACCAGGGCACCTACAAGCTGAACGCCCAGGGCGAGCGCGAGCAAAACGAGCTCGACCGAATGGTGGCGATGCCGCTGGTGGCCGTCCACTACTCCCAGCAGATGCCCGACCTCGACCTGGACCAGGCCCTGCAGGCCTACAAGGCGGGCGCCGTGCAGAAGCAGGACATCCTCGGCATGCTCGACGAGGCGAAGTCGAAGCTCGGCGACGCGAGCGACTCCATCGTGGAGCAGCAGGCCATCGCCGCCGCCCGCGCCGAGTACGAGGCGCTCGGCTACAACCTCTCCGACATGCAGATGCGCTACCTCGTGCGCGTGGGCCTCATCATGCTCGGGCTCGCCGCGCTCGGCATGGCGGTTGCCGTCCTCGTGGGCTTCATCGCCTCGCGCACGGCCGCCAAGGTGGGCGCGACGCTGCGCGCGAAGCTGTTTAGGCGCGTCGTGTCGTTCTCGGACGCCGAGGTGCAGTCGTTCTCGGCCGCCTCGCTCATCACGCGCGGCACCAACGACGTGCAGCTCATCCAGATGGTCACCGTCATGCTCCTGCGCATGGTGCTGTACTCGCCCATCCTCGCCATCGGCGGCATCATCATGGTGTCGCGCACGAACCTGGCCATGAGCTGGATCATCGTGCTGGCCGTGGCGGTCATCGGCATCCTCATCGTGGTGCTCATGAAGGTGGCCATGCCCAAGTTCAAGATCATGCAGAAGCTCATCGACCGCGTGAACCTCGTGTCGCGCGAGATGCTCACGGGCCTGCCCGTCATCCGCGCGTTCGACCGCCAGCCCTTCGAGGAGGAGCGCTTCGACGAGGCCTCCACGCGCCTCATGAAGACGCAGCTGTTCACGAACCGCGTCATGACGTTCATGATGCCGCTGATGATGCTCATCATGAACGGCGTGAGCGTGCTCATCGTATGGGTGGGCGGCAGCTACATCGACACGGGCGCCATCCAGACGGGCGACCTCATCGCGTTCATCACCTACGCCATGGTCATCATCATGAGCTTCCTCATGATAGGGATGATATCCATCATGCTGCCGCGCGCCGACGTGGCCGCCCAGCGCGTGAACGAGGTGCTCGACACGAGGCCCACCATCTGCGATCCCGATCCCGCCGCCGCGCGCGATGCGGAGCTCTCCGCGAGCGCGGGCGGCGCGACCATCGCGTTCAACGACGTGAGCTTCAAGTACGGCGACTCGGCTGAATGCGTGCTCGAGCACATCGACTTCACCGCCGAGCCGGGCAAGACCACGGCCATCATCGGCTCCACGGGCTCCGGCAAGTCGACGGTGGTCAAGCTCATCGAGCGCTTCTACGACGTGACCTGCGGCTCCATCACCGTTGACGGCATCGACGTGCGCGACGTGAGCCAGGAGGCCCTACGCGCCCAGCTGGGCTACGTGCCGCAGAAGGCGTTTCTGTTCAGCGGCACCATCGAGTCGAACATCGCCTACGCCGACGAGGCCATGCCGCGCGAGCGCGTGGAGGAGGCGGCCGACATCGCCCAGGCCTCCGAGTTCATCGCCTCGAAGGAGGAGGGCCTCGCCTCGGAGGTGTCCCAAGGCGGCACGAACGTGTCGGGCGGCCAGCGCCAGCGCCTGGCCATCGCCCGCGCGCTCGCCACCGAGGCGCGCGCCTACCTCTTCGACGACAGCTTCTCGGCGCTCGATTACAAGACCGACGCGGCGCTTCGCCAACAGCTGCACACGCGCCTGGGCGGCAAGACCGTGGTCATCGTGGCGCAGCGCATCTCCACGGTGCTGCACGCCGACCTCATCGTGGTGCTCGAGGACGGCCGGGTCGTCGGCCAGGGCACGCACGAGGAGCTCATGCGCACCTGCGAGGAGTACCGGGAGATCGCGATGTCGCAGCTCTCGGAAGCCGAGCTGAACGGGGGTGATGCAGCATGAGCGCGCAGAATCAGACGCATCGGCCCCGCCGCGGCCCCGGCAGCGGCCACGGCCCCGGCGGGCGCATGATGCCCGGCGAGAAGCCGAAGGACTTCAAGGGCACCCTCAAGAAGATGATCGCCTTCATGGGGCGCTTCAAGGCGGCGCTCGTGGTGGTGGGCGTGTTCGCCATCGGCTCGACGGTGTTCAACATCGTGGGGCCCAAGGTGCTCTCCACGGCCACGACCGAGCTCTTCAACGGCATCGTGGCCAAGATCGACGGCACGGGCGGCATCGACTTCGACGCCATCGCGCAGATCCTCCTGTTCACGCTGGGGCTCTACCTGTTCTCCGCAGCGTGCTCGTTCGTGCAGGGCTGGATCATGTCGTCGGTGTCGCAGCGCACGAGCTACGAGCTGCGCCGAAGCATCGCGGAGAAGATCGACCGCATGCCCATGGGCTACTTCGAGCGAACGAGCGTGGGCGACACCCTCTCGCGCATCACCAACGACGTGGACACGCTCGGCCAGAGCCTGAACCAGGGCGTGACGCAGCTCATCACGTCCACCACCACCATCATCGGCGTGCTCATCATGATGCTCACCATCAACCCGCTCATGACGCTGGTGACGGTGGTCATCCTGCCCATCTCGGTGGTGCTCATCATGGTGGTGGTGAAGCGCTCGCAGAAGTTCTTCGTCGCGCAGCAGAACACGCTCGGCGAGATCAACGGCATCGTGGAGGAGACGTTCTCCGGCCACGCCATCGTGCGCGCGTTCAACCGCGAGGACGGCACGGTGGATAATTTCAACGAGACGAACGCGCGCCTGTACAACTCGGCGTGGAAGAGCCAGTTCGTGAGCGGCCTCATGCAGCCCATCATGAACTTCGTGGGCAACTTAGGTTACGTGGCCGTGGCCATCACGGGCAGCTTCCTGGCCGTGCAGGGTGTCATCACGGTGGGCGACATCCAGGCGTTCATCCAGTACGTGAAGAACTTCACGCAGCCCATCACCCAGCTCACGCAGGTGAGCAACGTCCTGCAGCAGATGGCCGCCGCGGCCGAGCGCATCTTCGCGTTCCTCGAGGCGCCGGAGGAGGAGCCCGACCGCGCCACCGCGCGCACGGCCGACGTGGAGTGCGAGGTGGAGTTCGACCACGTGCGCTTCGGCTACGATCCGGAGAAGCCGGTGATCAAGGACTTCTCGGCGCGCGTGACCGAGGGCCAGACCGTCGCGCTCGTCGGCCCCACAGGCGCCGGCAAGACCACCATGGTGAAGCTGCTCATGCGCTTCTACGACGTGCAGGGCGGCGCCATCCGCGTCGGCGGCGTGGATGTGCGCGACTTCGCCCGCGACGATTTGCGCAGCCTCTTCGGCATGGTGCTGCAGGACACGTGGCTCTTCCACGGCACCATCCGCGACAACATCCGCTACGGCAAGCTGGACGCCACCGATGCGGAGGTGGAGGCGGCGGCGCGCGCGGCCTACGTGCACCACTTCATCCAGACGCTGCCCCAGGGCTACGACACCGAGATCAACGAGGACGCGAGCAACATCAGCAGCGGCCAGCGGCAGCTGCTCACCATCGCGCGTGCCATCCTGGCCGACCGGCGCATGCTCATCCTGGACGAGGCCACCTCCAGCGTGGACACGCGCACCGAGGAGCGCATCCAGAAGGCCATGGACAACCTCATGGCCGGGCGCACCTCGTTCGTCATCGCGCATCGGCTGTCCACCATCAGATCAGCGAACCTCATCCTGGTGATGGCGCACGGCGACATCGTGGAACAGGGTACGCATGAACAACTGCTTGAACTTGGCGGTTTCTACGCGGAGCTGTATAATTCACAGTTCGCTGAGACTATCGACGAGGCGGAGGGCTAGGCGCGCGGGGGACGCGGCGCCGCTCCGCCGAACGGGAGGGTGGCGCCGCATGTCCCACACGGGGACCGAGGAGACTGGCAATCACGGGGAGGCCGCGCCTGAGGGGAAGGCGCGGCTCGCCGTGTTCGATTTCGACGGCACGAGCATCGAGGGCAACTCGCCGGTGCTGCTCGTGTCGCACCTGATGGGCGAGCGGATGCTGAAGAAGCGCATCCTCGCGCGCATCCTTCTGTGGGCGGCGGCCTACAAGCTGCGTCTGCCGCAGAACGAGGCGGCCGTGCGCGGGCTCGTGTTCACCGCCTTCGAGGGCAAGCCGGCCGAGGAGGTGGACGCCTTCCTGGCGAGGTTCTACGACGAGCGCATCGCGCCCGTGTTCCGCCCGGAGGCCGACGCGGCCATGCGCGCGCACGCCGAGCGCGGCGACACCGTCGTGGTGATCTCGGCCACGTTCGAGCCCATCATCCTGCGCGCCATGGAGCACCACCCCTTCGAGAACCAGATTTCCACGCGCATGCGCATCGCGCCGGACGGCACGTATACGCGCGAGGTGGAAGGGCGCCCCGTGGAGGGGCAGGAGAAGCTCGCGGCCGTGAAGCGCTTCGGCGACGAGCGCTTCGGGCCCGGCAACTGGGTGCTGGACAGCGCCTACGGCGACCACCATTCCGACCGCGCGGTGCTCTCGGCCGCCGAGCACGCCTATGCGGTGTCGCCCGACCGCCCGCTGTCGCGCACGGCCCGCGCCCAAGGCTGGACGGTGCTCGACTGGTAGGACCGTTTTCCGAGGGAGCGCCCGGCGGCATCCAACGCTCGGCAGTCCTGAGCTCGCACGAACAGCCCGCTGGGCTGTTCGGCTCGTGCGGAACTCGCTTATGGATGCCGCCGGGCGCTCCCTCGGAAAACGGTTGCCGTTTCGCTGGGGGGGGGTCGCCGTCTTCTTTTTGTCTGGGCGAGCGAAGCTTCCTTTTGTCATCCTGGGCGAGCGAAGCTTCCTTTTGTCATCCTGAGCGAGCGAAGCGAGTCGAAGGATCCCATGCGGCGCCAGCCGTGAGACGTCCTGCTGTCGCCGCGCGGGATCCTTCGACTTCGCGCCTTCGGCGCTCCGCTAGGATGACAAGGGGCTCGGCTGAGGCTCAACGGCAGCGTTACGAATTGTGGTGTTTGGGAGGCCCCCTGTGCGGGGCGGGGGTTCTTCGGTAAAATGCGACCTGAACATAGGCATATCGACATTGACAGTGATGTTCCCATAACAAAGGAGGTTGGGTCCATGTTTGAGAACGACGCGAACAGCTCGCCCAGCCACAACGACGAGCACGATTCCTTTGCCGAGTACCTGCGCAGCGCCGCTGCGGCCTGCGCGTCGGGCGACGCCGTGCTCGGCATGCACCTGTACCTGGCGGCGTTCGAGCGCGCGCAGCGCAACGACGGCACGCCGCCGGAGGAGGAGGCGGTCGACGGCCTCAAGCAGGCGTGGAGCCTGGCCTGCACGCTCAAGGAGCGCTCCATCGCCGAGTACGCCTTCGAGCGGCTCGAGCCCTACCTCAACCAGGAGGAGATCGCCGCCTGCGCCGACCAGCTGCAGCGGCTCGCGCTCGACAAGCTCGAGGAGTTCGGCCTGACGCGCGAAGACCTCGAGGACATGACCGACATGATCTCCCAGGACTTCCTGGGGCTTGACGGCGCGCCCCTCATGCGGGTGGAGCACGTGACGGCCCCGGCCCCGGCTGCGAGCGCCGTGGCGGTGGAGGAGGCCGACGGCCCTGAGGGTTCCGACGCGGCGGACGCCTCGGCGCAGGACGACCCCGAGGCGATGGGCAAGGCCCTCGAGGCCGTCGCGCGCGCAAGCGGGATGGGTCCCGATGCCGACGCGGTCCTGTCGTCGATGGAGCGCATCACCTACGACGAGCTGGTCGGCTACGACGAGACGGTGGCCCTCATGCGCGACTTCGGCGTGGGCATGCAGAAGGACCCGCGCTTCCAGGAGCTCGTCGCGCTGCTCAACGCTCGCCATGGGCTCGACCGCATGCCCGCCTCCGACGCGCTGCTGTTCCGCTCGCCGGCGCGTGAGGATGCGAACCGCTTCATGGCCGCCACGCTCGGCGAGCTCAACCTGCCCGCCATCCGCATGCACATGGAGGAGAACCTCCAGGGCATGCCGGTGCTCTGCGTCATGGCGCAGGCCGACCGCCAGCCCCAGCTCAACGGCGCGCGCAACGCCTTCGAGGGGCCGGGCGTGCTCATGCTCGAGGACCTCGACCTGTGGATATCGCCGATGGGCGACCCCTCCGACGACTTCGGCGGCTTCCTCATGGCCAGTCTCTCGCGCGGGGCGCGCGAGGCCATCAGCCTCATCCGCTCGGCGGCGGAGAACCCCGACGTGTACGTGCTGGCGTCCGCGGCCGAGGCGGGCGAGATCGATCCGTTCTTCTTCGACCTGCTCGAGCCGCTGTCGGTGGTGGACATCGATTACCCCACCGACTCCGAGCGCGCCGACATCTGGATGGAGATAGCCCGCGAGCACCCCTCCGTCCGGGGCATCGACCGCGTGGCGCTCGTGCGCTACTCGTCGCAGATGCCGCGCTACGATATGTACATGGCGGCCCGCGAGGCCATCGAGGAGGCCTACAAGGCAAGCCTCGTGGCGCGGCGCTACGTGCCGGTGACCGCCGACAACCTCTACGACAAGCTGGCGGCCTACCAGCCGCTCGACTCCGAGGAGTACAAGGCCCTCGAGGAGGCCGTCGTCGACGATTTCAGGCGGGACCTCGAGAACCTCGAGGACCTGCTCAACGGGAAGGAAAGCTAGCTGATGGACATCACGCGCCGTTGCGATTACGCCTGCCGCATCCTGCGCGCCGCCTACAAGAGCGGCGAGTCGTACGTCTCCGTCTCCGACATCGCGGAGGAGGAGGGCATCCCCTACGCGTTCGCGCGCAGCATCCAGCACGACCTGGTGAAGGGCGGCCTCATCAAGACGGTGCGCGGCGCGCGGGGCGGGCTCGCGCTCAACTGCGACCCGGCCGAGGTCACGCTGCTCGAGGTGCTCGAGGCGGTGCAGGGCCCGGTGAGCATCTCGCTGTGCGTGATGGACCCGGCCTACTGCGACAAGCAGAAGGACTGCGCGTACAACAAGCTGTGGCAGGGGGCGGATCGCCTGCTCAACGACTACTTCGCGTCCATCACGCTCAAGGACCTCATCGAGCAGGGGGCGAGCCATCCCGTGGTGGAGGCCGCCATGGACTCGGCGAAGGGCTCCCATGCGTGCAAGGGCGATGCGGACCCGGAGGCTTGCGGGTCGTGCGCCTAGCGGGCGATCGCGCCGCTGCGTGGCCCGAGGGCGCGCCGTCGCGCGAGGCCTTTGTGGGGAAGGTGCGCGAGGAGGGGCGGCTGCACCATCGCGACCTGCCGTGGCGCTATCTGGACGACCCCTACGCCGTGCTGGTGAGCGAGGTCATGCTGCAGCAGACCCAGGTGGCGCGCGTGCTGAAGCATTGGGAGCGCTGGATGGCGCTTTTTCCCACGGTGGATTCGCTGGCGGCGGCGGGCACGGCCGACGTGCTGGCGCAGTGGCAGGGGCTCGGGTACAACCGACGGGCGCTCGCGCTCAAGCGGGCGTGCGAGGAGTGCTCGGCTACGCGGGAGGGCCGGCTGCCCGAGACGGCCGAGGAGCTGATGGAGCTGCCGGGCATCGGGCCCGCGACGGCGGCGGGCGTCATGGCGTTCGCGTTCAACCGGCCGGGCGTGTACCTGGAGACGAACGTGCGCACGGTGTTTCTGCACGAGCTGTTTCCCGGGCGCGAGGGCGTGGCGGATCGCGAGCTGGTGCCCCTGGTGGCGGCGACGTGCCCCGAGGACGACGCGCGGGGGTGGTACTACGCGCTTCTGGACTACGGAGCGCATTTGAAGTCGATCATGGCCAATCCCTCGCGGCGCAGCGCCCATCACACGCGGCAGTCGGCCTTCGAGGGGTCGCGGCGCCAGAAGCGCGCCGAGCTCGTGCGCGTGGTGCTGGCCGAGCCCGGCATCGGCGAGGACGAGCTGGCCCGCCGCCTGGACGCCTTCGAGCGCGCGGCCGGCCGCGACGCCGTGGACGCGGCGACGTTCGCCTCCATCGTGTCCGACCTCGTGACAGAAGGCTTCTTCCGCCAGGAGGGCGAGGGCTTCTGGGCGTAGGGAGGGCGAGCCGGCTGCGCGTGGTGTTCGCGGGTCGCACGAGGACGCTTTTCGTGCAAAACAAAACATTCCATCTGATCAGGTTAAATGCATTGTAAAGCCTGATCAGCGGTCTGCACAAAAGCACGCGACGTGTGATGTTCGGGGGGGGGGGGTCGGCGACGTCCCGGCGAAGGTGACGCTGCGCGACAAGGCGAGAAAACGCGCACGAAGGCGCTTTCTGTCCACGTCGCTACAAAAGTCTGACCAGGTGAAACAACCTATTTCACCTGGTCAGGTGCTTGGACAAAATCAGGCTTCGTGCGCGTTTTCTGTGCTAGAATAGCCGAATCCCGTGGGGGAGTAGTCGGCGCTGGCAAGGCGCGGCTGCGTCAACATACTGCTTCTTCTTGAGGCTGGCGCAACCTGAAACGACAAGACTCGCGGTGTGGCGCTTGGCGTCGCACCGCTTCTTCATGCAGCCGGTGCGCACGCGCCGGTGTTTTTTTGTTCGCAGCTGGGGGCAGCAGGACGAGAGGATTGCCATGGGATTCATGGAGTTGTTCTTGATCGCGGTGGGGCTGTCGATGGACGCGTTCGCCGTGTCGGTGTGCAAGGGTCTGTGCATGAAGCGCCTGAACATGCGCCAAGCTCTGGTCATCGCGCTGTTCTTCGGCGGCTTCCAGGGGCTCATGCCGCTTGTGGGCTGGGCGCTCGGCACGCAGTTCGAACGCTACATCACGCCGGTCGACCATTGGATCGCGTTCGGCCTGCTCGCGCTCATCGGCGGCAAGATGCTCTGGGATGCCTTCCATGAGGATGACGAGGAGCTGTCCTGCCCGGCCGACGGCAAGCTCGACCTGCGCGAGCTGGTGATGCTGGCCATCGCCACCAGCATCGACGCGCTCGCCGTGGGCATCACCTTCGCCTTCCTGCGCGTGGACATCGTCATGTCCGTGGGGCTCATCGGAGTGACGACGTTCGTTCTCGCGCTCGTGGGCGTCGCCGTGGGCCACCGCTTCGGCGCGCGCTACGAGAAGGCCGCCACCATCGCCGGCGGCGTGGTGCTCATCCTTATCGGCACGAAGATCCTCCTGGAGCACCTGGAAGTGCTGGCGCTGTAGAAGGGAAGCAGGCTAAGCGGCCTCCACGACACAAAAAGCGGTCGGTTTGGCACTCTGCCAAAGGGCGTGCCGTCAAGAGTTTTCGTGCGAGCTGGGAAAACGCTGCGACTGATGCGTCTGACTCTCCGGAAAGGCGGCCATTCTAGTGCAGCGAGTGCCAAACCGGCATGTTTTTGTGTCATGGGGGGCGGTTGGGATGTTTCCCGCTATCGCCGCGCGGGATCCTTCGACTCGCTTCGCTCGCTCAGGATGACAAAGGCGCAGGTCGACCCCGGCTTTAGCGAAGAGCTTCCCGGTGGAATGGCCGCAACCGGCAAGGGGCCGGGGACGAGCCCACCAAGCGAGTTCCGCACGAGCCGAAACGCCCAGTGGGCGTTTCGTGCGAGCAGGACTGCCGAGCGACTGGGCTCGCCCCCGGCTCCCGCAGGTTGACGGACTATCCCACTGGGTAGCTGCCGAGCACCTTCACCTCGCGCAGCTTCAGACGCAGGCAGTTGAGCGCCGTCTGCACGGGCAGGGCGTTCGCGTCCTCCTCGAACTCGATGAAGAACATGTAGTCGCCCAGCTGCTGCTTGGTGGGGCGTGACTGGATCATGGACAGGTCGATGCCCGCGTAGGCGAACTCCGAAAGTATCATGTTCAAAGTGCCAGCGCGGTTCACCTGCAAAAACAGCGCGAGCGACGTCTTGTAGCGGTCGCCTCGGAACACGGCGGGGTGTCCCTGGCGGCCGATGAGCGCGAACAGCGTCTGGTTGCCGAAGTGGTCCTCGATATCGCGCTCGGCCACGCGCGCGCCGTAGAGCTCGGCCGCGAACGCGTTCGCGATGCCGGCAACATGCACGTCCTCGGCGGCCATGCGCGCGCTCTCGGCCGTGGACGACGTGGTAATGGTCGCACGCCCCGGCAGCCGCTCGGCCAGAAAGCGCCGGCACTGCGCGAGCCCCTGGGCGTGCGAGGCCACGCAGGTCACGTCCTCCAGGCGCGCGTCGGGATGCAGCACCAGGCAGTGGTGGATATCCAGCACGTGCTCGCCCAAGATGGACGCCTGGCTCTTGAACGCGAAGTTGTCGAGCGTGGCCGTGACCGACCCCTCCAGCGAGTTCTCCTTCGCCACCACGCCGTACTCGCACTTGCCCCGGTCCACCGCGTCGAACACCTCGTCGAACGACGCGCATTCCAGAAGCTCGGGCTCGTCGTGCCCCAGGCGCGCGGCGAAGGCCCGGGCGGCCTCGTGGGTGTAGGTGCCGGCGGGGCCGAGGTAGGCGAAAACGGGTTCGGGAGCGCTCATAGGTTCATCCTTTTGCTTACGGTTCTCGTTTATTCTTGCTTGTGATATGATACCGATCTTCGCGACGAGACGAGCCGGGAGAAACGGCGCGCGACAAGAAACCTACGAGAGGCGCCGGAGAATCGGCGGGCGGTTTCTTGCTGTGCGCGCACTGCATACGAAGCGCGATTAACGGGATGGTTTTGCATGAAACCGCAGGAAACTGCGGCGAGAGTGAATAACTCATGTTACGACCTGCGGATACCGTAACATTTTCATGCCACTGGCGGGCCAAACGTTGCGCTCGCGCGCCTGTCCTCCCAATCGTTACAATCGTCGTGGAAAATACATAATCAGCAAGCAATGGAAGACGAGAGCACCTGAGGAGGTGTGCACATGGAAACAGAGGCCACGGTTTCAGAGTTTCAGCAGATGCTTTCCGCACGCGGCGTGAGCCGACGCAGCTTCATGAAACTTTGCGGCGCGGTCGCGGTGGCGGCGGGATTGTCCGAGCTCGCCGCTCCGAAGGTCGCGCAGGCCCTCGAAACGTCCGTGATCGGCGCAAAGGAGGGCAAGCTGTTCCCGGTCATCTGGATCGAGGGCGCGTCGTGCACGGGCTGCACGGAGTCGTTCGCGCAGGTCGAGACGCCTGACGCGGCTTCGATCGTGCTGGAGATGATCTCGCTGAACTACTCCGAGACCCTGTCGGCTGCGGCCGGCCACTCCATGGAGCTGGCCAAGGAGCAGACCATCAAGGATTGCGCCGGCAACTACATCCTCGTGTACGAGGGTGCCGTGCTCGAGGGCTGGGGCGGCCAGGCGCTGCGCGTTGCCGACAAGCCCGGCACGGAGCACCTTGCCGAGGCGGCCGAGAGCGCCGTCGCGGTGGTCGCGCTGGGCTCCTGCGCCGTCAACGGCGGCTGGATGGGTGCGAACCCGAACAGCTCCGGCGCGCTCGGCGTGCAGGCGTTCCTCAAAAAGCGCGGCATCGAGACCCCGGTCGTGAACGTCCCCGGCTGCCCGGCCAACCCCGAGTGGCTCGTGGCCGTGCTGGCCGACGTGGTGCTTCTGGGCCTCACGCCCGCCGAGCTCGACCTCACGAGCGAGGGCAAGCCCACCGGCATCTTCGGCCAGACGATCCACGACAACTGCGAGCGTCGCGGCCACTTCGAGAACGGCGAGTTCGTCTACGAGTTCGGCTCCAAGGAAGAGGCCATGGGCTACTGCCTGTATCCCCTCGGCTGCCGCGGCCCGCAGACGAAGGCCAACTGCGGCGTCACGCTGTGGAACAACCGCCGCAGCTGGTGCGTGCAGTCCGGCGCCCCCTGCATCGGCTGCTGCGAGGCGGCCCCGAACGATCCCGGCCACAACTGGGTCGAGGTCAACACGCCGTTCTACAAGCGCCATCGCGACCTGCGCATCGGCGACTGGATGGTCCAGCCCGGCACCATCGCGCTCGGCATCACCGGCATCCTGGCGGCGGCCCTCGTGGTGCACGGCTTCGGCATGAAGCTCACGGGCCGCATGGACGGCGGCGCCGACTTCGAGAAGGTCCGCAGCTGGGACGCCAAGCATCCCGACAAGTCCATCGGCACCTACGATGCGACCGACAAGCCCAACGACGAAGAAGAAGGGAGGTAAGCCTACATGACCCGTTCAGTCATCGACCCGATCACCCGTATCGAGGGCCATCTCCGCGTCGAGATGGAGGTCACCAACGGCAAGGTTTCCGACGCCTGGGTGTCCGGCGGCTGCTTCCGCGGCATGGAGATGGTGGTGGAGAACCGCACGCCCGAGGACGCCGCGCAGATCGTGCAGCGTATCTGCGGCGTGTGCCCGGTTTCCCACGCGCACTCCTCGGCCATCGCCGCCGAGAAGGCCTACGGCATCCAGATCTCGAACAACGCGCGCATCATCCGCAACCTCCTCGAGGGCGCGCAGTTCCTGCACAGCCACATCCTGTGGTTCTACAACCTGGCGGCGCTGGACTACGTGAACCCGCTGAATGCGCTCAAGGCCGACGCTGCCGACGCCTACGATCTCGCGCAGGCTGCCGGCACGTCCATGAACAGCGACTTCGCGGCCCTCAAGGACCGCCTGAAGGCGTTCGCCGACAACGGCCAGCTGTCCATCTTCTCGGGCAACTGGTTCGACGCGGAGGAGGGCACGGCCTACCAGCTGCCCCCCGAGCTCGACCTCATCTGCACCGCGCACTACCTTGAGGCGCTCACCATGCAGGCAAAGGCCTCGCAGATCTCCGCCATCCTCGGCGGCAAGATGCCCCACGTCATGACGCTCATCCCGGGCGGCACGGCGTTCGTGCCCACCGATCAGAAGCTCGACGACCTCAAGGGTCTCATCGACGAGATCTACGACTGGGTCGAGGCCACGATGATCCCCGACACCCTGGCCATCGCGCCGTACTACATCGACGCGCTCAACTGGGGCAAGGGCTGCGGCCGCTACGTGGCATGGGGCGTGTTCGAGGGCCCCGGCGACTACGCCGACTACAACGAGCAGATGAAGAACCGCTATCTGCCCATGGGCGTCATCGACGACAAGCTCGAGATCAGCGACGTGCAGGAGAACCTCATCACCGAGTACATGGGCTCGTCCTGGTACGAAGGCGAGGAGACGTTCACGTCCCCGTACTTCACCACGAAGCCCGAGTACACCGAGTACAACGTGGAGGACCGCTACACCTGGGTCAAGTGCCCCGCCTACGACGGCAAGCCCTACGAGGCCGGCGGGCTCTCCCGCGTGCTGGCCGCGTACAAGCGCAACGTGCCGTTCATCGTCGAGCAGGTCAACGGCCTGCTTGAGGCGCTCGGCGCTCCCGGCCAGGTGGGCGTCGCCCAGTCGACGCTCGGCCGCACCGCCGTCCGCCAGATCGAGACGCTCTACATCGCCGGCCTCATGAAGGAGTGGCTGACCGAGCTGATGGAGGCCCTCAAGGGCGGCGACAGCGAGTACTTCCGCAAGCCCGAGACCATCACCGGCGCCGGCACCGGCTTCTGGGAGGCCCCGCGCGGCGCGCTCTACCATTCCGAGAGCGTGAAGGACGGCAAGATCGAGGGCTACCAGATCATCATCCCGACCACCTGGAACCTCGCGCCCAAGAACGCCAACGGCGAGCACGGCCCGATGGAGCAGGCGCTCATCGGCAACCCGGTGGGCGACATCGAGAAGCCCATCAACGCCCTGCGCACGGTGCACAGCTTCGACCCCTGCACGGCGTGCGCGGTGCACATCACCGAGCCGGCGACGGGCAAGAGCTTCGAGACCGTCACGAGCCCCTGGGGGGTGAAGTAACATGGCGCATCTGGCACACTATCGCGAGGCCCATCCGCTGCCGTTCATCATCACGCACTGGGTGAACCTCATCGCAATGCTGCTGCTCATCATCACGGGCTTCAGCATCCACTTCCCGTTCTGGGGCGGCTTCATGGGCATCGCCCGCGGGGTGCACGTGTTCTGCGGCTTCGTGCTGTTCATCAACTGCATCGCCCGCGTGGCCATGGCCTTCTTCGTGAAGTCGTCGCCCACCGGCGGCACCCGCTCGCAGGTCATGGACTACAAGACGTGGCTGCCGCAGGCTGACAACCGCCACCAGGGCGCCCAGTGGATCAAGTACTATCTGTTCCTGAAGAAGGACCATCCGCTGTCCGCCAAGCTGGGCGTGCCCCAGAAGATCAGCTACCTCGCCATCCCGATCCTCATCATCGTGATGTTCTACACGGGCCTGTGCCTGTGGAACCCCACGATGAACGTGGGCTTCTTCGCGGCGGGCACCGATCTGGTGGGCGGGCTCATGTCGATGCGCATCATCCACTACTTCATGATGTACGTCTTCATCTGCTTCATGTTCATCCACATCTACCTGGCGAACATCGAGGGCATCTCCCCGACGCTGCTCATGTTCTTCCGCAAGGAGCACGGCGGCCTGGTCTACGATCCCGAGAAGCACGCGATCGTGGGCGAGGACGACCTCAAGCACTAACCGCTCGAATCTGCGAAGGGCCCCGGGGATTCCGGGGCCCTTCCTCATTCTATGAAGGCGACGAAGGCGTCGGCCAGCTGCCGGTTGTAGCTTCCCTCTCGCAGCGATCCTGCGATGGCCAGCATCTGCTTGTCGTCTCCTTCCGCTCGCGGAGCCTTCCCCGCCTGCGCGGGGTCCTCGTCTATAATGGCAGAGAAACGCACGCAGAGCGAAAAGGACGGCGAACTGTGGCTGAATTGACCGACGAGCAGATAGCCCTCGAGGAGGAGTTCCTCGAGGGCATTCCCCGCATCAACATCGGGGCCCTCCTCATACCGCCCATCTGGGGGCCCGCGCACGGGTTCTGGGCCTCCATCCTGTTCTACCCCGTGTGGCTGTTCGCCGACAACATCTTCTACGCCGCGATCATGGAGCGCACGGCGCTCGCCATCGTGCTGGGCCTCGTGGTGCTCGTCACGCTTATCGGGGGCACGGTGGCGTTCTCGCTCATCGGGCAGCCCTTCGCGGCGCACCGGGCCGCCGGCTTCGGCCGCGACAAGGAGGAGTACCTGCGCCGCGAGCGCATCTGGGCCGTCGTCGGCGTCGTCGTGGCGCTGGCGGTGGTGGCCGCCGCGACGTACTACAACCTGGCCATCCGACCGACGGCGGGGGCCTAGCCGTGGCCGCCGAGGGCGCGGCGCGCTCCATCGCGGTGTTCTGCGTGGGCAACAAGCTCATGCTGGACGACGGGGTGGGGCCGGCCGCCTACGAGGAGCTGTGCGCGCGCTACGAGATGCCCGAGAACGTGCAGCTGTTCGACCTGGGCTGCTTGAGCCTCGACATGATCGAGCGCGTGCGCGAATTCGACGTCATCGTCACGGTGGACGCGGTGGACGGCACCGGCGAGGAGCCGGGCACGGTGCTCCGCTTCGCGCCCGACGCCATGGCGCGCCACTCGGGGGCCACCGCGTCGCTGCACGACCTCAAGCTGGTGGACCTGTTCGACGCCGCGACGCTTCTGGGCTACGAGGCCGAGGGGCTGTGCCTGGGCATGCAGGTGGAGAACGCCTCGCCCGCCGTGGCCACCATCGGGCTCACGCCGAAGGTGCACGACGCGCTGCCGCTGCTGGTGGACACGGTGGCCGGCGAGCTCGCCCGTCTCGGCTGCCCCCCGAAGCGCCGCGACGCGTGAGGTGCGTCATCAGTGACAATATCCCCCTGTCACGTCCCCCTGTCACGCCCTCTCCCACGATTCCGTTAGGGATTTACCCTTCGGTTCGGGGGCGGGCTCCCTGGCTTTTCAACGGCGACGTTGCGGATCGGCCATGCTCCGGTACAATGCTTTATCGGCTTCGCGGGATGAGATACGATGCTGTCCGCTGTTTCTGCCGATGTTCACCATATGAGGAGGCGCTTGGGATACCGTGTCGAACCGAAGCGGAGAATTCGAGTACGTTCGAGAGCTGCCCGTCCCCCTCATCGTGGTCGAGGCGGTTCTCGACGAGGCGGGGGAGCCCGTCGACCTCGTGTACGAGCGCGTCAACGAGATGGCTGCGGACATCGAGGGCGCGCCCGCCGACGCTTTGGAGGGGCGCTCGTTCTTCGACGTCCACCCCGGCGCGCGGCGCGACTTGATCGGCATCCTGGCCGAGACGGCCCTCACGGGTGCCAAGCAGCATTTCTCTCTCTGCGATCCGACGACGGAGCGCTTCTTCTCCATCAGCACCTACCGGCCCGCCGCGGGCCGCTGCGCCTGCCTGACCCAGGACGTCACCGAGCAGGCGCGGCTCGAGAGGGCGATCAAGGAGGAGTACAGCCGCCTCGAGCGCCAGGCCACGCGCGACCCGCTCACGGGGCTTCTGCACGTGGCGCAGGGCCGCCGCCTTGTGGAGGAGGCGCTCGCGCAGCCGCCGCGCTGGCCCGGCGCGAAGGGCGTGCTGTTCATGTTCGACGTGGACGACTTCAAGAAGGTGAACGACGAGCACGGCCATCACTGCGGCGACATGGTGCTCAAGGAGTTCGCCGAGCTGCTCGAACGGTCGTTCCGCCGCAGCGACATCGTGTTCCGGGCGGGCGGCGACGAGTTCTCCGCGTTCATCGCCGACGTGCCGTGCGCGTGCGTGGCCACCCGCATCTGCGACGACGTGATCGCGGGCGTGGAGCAGCTGTCGCGGCGCTGCGTGGAGGTGAGCGTGAGCGTGGGCGTGGCGTTCGGCTCGACGGAGCGCTCGCTGGAGGAGTTCTACTGCGCGGCCGACCGAGCGCTCTACGGCATCAAGCGCACCGGCAAGAGCTCGTACCGCATCTGCGACCTGGACGATCCCGCTTCCTGCGACGTGCTCGGCCCGTCGTTCAAGCGCGCGAGCCTGCCGGCGTGCTCGGCGGCGCCGTCCCCGGTGGAGTCGGTGGAGGGGCCCGTCAAGACGCCTGCGGCGTGAGGAACAGCTCCTCGAAGCGCTTCGCCGGCACGGGCCTGGACACGATGAAGCCCTGGATGCAGTCGGCGCCGATGGAGCGCACCGCGTCGAGCTCGGTGGCCTGCTCGACCCCCTCGACGGTCACCTCGATGCCCACGCTATGGCAGAGCTCTATCACCGCGTCGATGAACGAACGGTTGAAGTCCTCCTCGTGGATGTTGCGGATGAACAGCCGGTCGATCTTCACGATGTCGGCGGGCGACTGCGACAGCAGGCCGAGCGAGGAGTACCCCGTGCCGAAGTCGTCCATGGCGATGCGCACGCCGAGGCCGCGCAGCTCCCCGAACGTCGAGCGCAGCGCCTCCATGTCCGTGACGAAGTAGCTCTCGGTCATCTCGAGCACGATGCTGCGCGGATCCGTCCCGTAGCGCTCGAGCAGCTCGCGCACCAGCGGCACGAATCCCTCGTCGAGCAGCTGCAGATACGAGATGTTCACGTTGACGATGAACCCCGGGCGCCGTGCGGACCACGCGGCGCATTGGCGCACCGCCTCTTCGAGCACCCAGGCGCCCACCTGCCCGATGAGCCCGTAGGACTCGAGGATGGGGATGAACTCCACGGGCGAGATGCTGCCGCGCTCGGGCGACTCCCATCGCAGGAGCGCCTCGGCGCCGGCCAGCTCGAGGGTGCGCGCGTCCACGAGGGGCTGGTAGTGCAGGGAGAAATGCTCCATGCCGTCCACCACCGACAGCTGCATGAGGTCGCTGATCTCGAGCCGCCGGCGCTTCTCGTGCGTCATGGCCGACGAGAAGAACGCGAACGTGTTCTTGCCGCGGTGCTTGCTCTCCTCCAGCGCGCTCTCGGCGTTCTTCAGCAGGTCCTGGCCCGTGCGCCCGTCCTCGCCGATCATCGCGATGCCTGCGGAGGCGGTGCAGAAGTACGGGGTGCCGTCGATGGCGTGGGGGCGGTTGGACACCATGTGCAGCGACCGGTAGGCATCCTCCATCGCCCGGCGGCCCGCGCCGTCGACGACCGCCGCGAACACGTCGCCGTCGAGGCGGAACATCGAGGCGTCGTCGGGCAGCACGCGCTGCGCGGTCTGGGCGAACTGCCTGAGCACGCCGTCGCCGAACGCGTGGTCGTTGAGCGAGTTGATGCGCGAGAAGTCGTCGAGGCCGAGCACCATGACGCCGCCGCTGCCTCCGTGGGCGATGAGCCGGTCGATGAGCTTGAGGCACTCGTCGTGCGTGAACAGACCCGTGATGGGGTCGATCCTGCCCTTGCGCTCGAGGTTGGTGACGACGCCGGCGAACACCGTGGGCTCGCCGTGCGCGTCGCGCTTCAGCAGGCCGCGGCACAGGATCCAGATGCGCTCGCCCTTGGCGTTGAGGATCTGGTACTCGATGTCGTGGACGTCCGTCTTGCCGGAGAGCATGTCCTCGATGCTCTCGTCGAAGCGCTTGCGGTCGCGCTCGACGATGCGCTCGCGCCACGCGGGGATGAGCCCGAGGATGAGGCTGTCGTCGAAGCCGAAGTCCTCGCGCATGTTGTCCGAGAGCAGCGCGAGGTCGCGCCGCATGTCGATGACGTAGAGGTAGTCCTCGGTGCTGAATGCGACGGCATCGTAGAACAGGCGCGCGTCGAGCTCGAAGAAGTCGAGTGCCTCGTTGGTTTTCAAGCTCGGTCTCCGTTTCGTGATTGAGCTATTCGTTGAGGGTCATTGTAAACGCAAATGGCCGCCCGGGGAATACCGAATGCGGATCGAATGCGTATCGGCAGGTCGCATGCGCGGGCGTGGCAGGCGGGTGACGGCGCGCCCCCGGTTGGCCCACAAGCCGCGTGCGAGGCCCGGCCGCGCGGCGCGGATGCGGTAGCGTGTGCCCTCGAAAGCACGGCGCCGTGCAGGTCGCGGCGCGCATCCCCGAAGGAGCCCTGCCATGAGAATCGAGACCATCAGCGCGTACGAGACGTCGGCCGAGGGGTTCTTCGACTGCCTCGAGCAGTGGAAGACCGACCTCGTCTTGGATACGAGGCTCAAGAACACGAACCAGCTGGCCGGGTTCACGAAGCGCGACGATCTGGCCTTCTTCGTCGAGAAGGTCGCGCACGCGCGCTACGCGCACGACAAGCTGTTCGCCCCCGCGCCCACCATGCTCGAGCGCTACCTGCACGGCAACCTCGGCTGGGACGCGTACGCCGACGCCTACCGCGAGGACCTGCGCGAGCGCGAGGCGGTGCCGCAGTTCTTCGACCGCTACGGCGAGTACGCCTCCGTGGCCCTCGTGGGCACGGCCACGCGCTCCCGCCGCTCCCACGTGGAGGTGCTCAAGCAGATGCTCGAGGAGTTCCTGGCGCAGTAGGAGGGCGTTATGTCGTATGTTGTCGTCCTGAGCGGAGCGAACGGAGCGAGCATCTCCCCTTGTCATCCTGAGCGGAGGCGGCGAAGCCGCCGGAGTCGAAGGATCCCGCGCGGCGCCAGCAGTGACGCTTACGGCTGGCGCCGCATGGGATCCTTCGACTCCGCTCACTTCGTTCGCTCCGCTCAGGATGACAACCTAGGCCTTGCAAAACTAGCGAACGCTAGTATAATGGCTAGCGATCGCTAGTTTTTAGGAGGAGCGCATGGGGGATACGAGGGAGCGCATCGTCGCGGCTGCGTTCGAGCTGTTCGCGGAGCGGGGCTACCATGCGGTGTCGGTGCGCGACATCGCGGCGGCGGTGGGCGTGAAGGACGCGTCGCTGTACAACCATTTTCCCGGCAAGCAGGGCATCTTCGACGCGGTGCTGGCCGAGCAGCTCGAGCGCACGCGTGCGGCGTTCGCGGACGAGGGCGTGATGTTCGAGCCGACCGAGGATCCCTCGGGTTACGCCGGCGACATCGAGGAGGTGGAGCGGAGGGTGCTCGCGGGATTCCGCCGATTCTTCGAGGACGAGGACCTGGTGCGTCTGCATCGGCTGCTCGCCATGAGCCGGTTCGCCGACGAGCGGGCGGCCGCGGCGTACCGCTTCGTGTTCATCGAGCGTCCCCAGGCCATCCAACGCGCGGTGTTCGAGCGCCTCATGGCGCGCGGGCTCTTCAAGCTCGACGACGCGGCGGCGCTCGCCCGCATGTTCTACGGCCCGGTGTTCCTTCTGCTCGAGACGGGGATTCCGTGGGGCGAGGCCGAGCCGCTCATCGCCGACCATCTGCGGCGGTTCTACGCCGCGCATTCGATCGAAGGGGGACTGTCATGACGAAGGCCGTCGTGGTGTACGCGTCGCAGACGGGGTTCACGAAGCGCTATGCGAAGTGGATCGCGGAGGAGCTGGGCTGCGAGGCGGTGCCGGTGGAGCGGGCGGACGCGGGCAAGCACGACGTCGTCGTGTTCGGCGGCTGGTTCCACGCGGGCGGACTCGTGGGCAAGAAGTGGCTCGCCCGCGCCCGCGCCGAGCATCCCGAGACGCGCTTCGTCGCGTTCGCGGTGGGCGCGACGCCGCCGGAGTGGGCCGATATGGTGGACGAGGCGATGGCGCGGGAGCTCCCCTCGCCGGAGTTCGACGGCGTGGAGCGCTTCTACCTGCGCGGCGGGTTCGCCTACGAGCGCCTGAGCCTGCCGAACAAGCTGGCCATGAAGCTGTTCTTCAAGATGCAGGAGAAGCAGGCGGCCGACGACCCGCGCGCGGCCGAGATGCTCTCCGGCATGCGCGGCGGCTTCGACGCCACCGACCGCGCCGCCATAGAGCCGGTGGTCGCCGCCGCGCGCGGCTAGCGGCGGCGGGCCTCGGCCTTCTTCACGCGTTCCACCAGGAAGTCCTTCACCTCGTCGCGCGGGATGTCGAGCGCGACCGACAGCTCGTCGCACAGAAGGCCCCCGGCCAGGTCGAAGTACTTCTTGTCGGTGGCGGTGATCTGGCGGCCCGCGTCGGCGCGCCGCACGGTGCGCGCGTGCACGGACTTCATGATGGGGATGAGGTCCTCGGGCGCGAAAGTCTTCAAGTGCTTGTCGTACTCCTCCTTGATGCGGCGCTCGAGCAGCGTGGGCGTGGAGGCGGTCGGCTTGAGCGCGGACTCATCGATGCCGTCGGCGTCGGCGATGGAGTCGACGAGCGCGAGCGCCTCGCGCCTGCCCATGACGGGGCGCAGCGTGGGCGGCTCGGCCTCGTCCACGGCCACGAACAGCTTGAGCGCGTTCTCGAACAGGGCGTGCAGCTCGAAGTAGTCGCGGCCCTCGAAGTAGCCTTCGCGCACGGCGGCCACTTCGCAGACGTGGTGGCGGTATACGACGGTGTCTCCCGGTGAGAGCATGGTTCCTCCGATGGTCGGTGGGTATGCGGGGTGTTGTTCCGTCGCGTCGGAAAAGGACGTCGCAGATCAGCGGTTCAATTATAGCAGATTCGAGCCGGCGCCGGCGCGTCCCATCCGCAAGCGCCCCTTTTGTCATCCTGAGCGAGCGAAGCGAGTCGAAGGATCCCATGCGGCGTTAGCTGGAAGGCTTCCAGTTGGCACCGCACGGGATCCTTCGACTCCGCGGCTGCGCCGCTCCGCTCAGGATGACAAAAGGGGCGGCGCGCTGGGCGCGGCTAGTCGTCTTCGGGCAGGCGGCGGTCGGCGATGCCGCTCTTGCCGCAGAGGATGGCGTAGCGCTCGCGGATGATCTTGCGGTACGACGCGTTCCGCTCGTTCAGCCTGTAGGCCAGATCGTAGGTGTCGAGCGTCTGGCGCACGAGCTCCTGGTTGCCGAAGCCGCGGGCGTGGTTGCGCTCCTCCTCCTCGTGGATCGATCCGTCGAGGGCGAGCGCCTCGCGCAGGAGGAAGTAGCCGGTGTTGACCTTCTCCTTCTCGCCGGCGGCGTTCTTGATGCCCCGGCGCGCGATCTCCATGATCTTGGCGTAGTCGTTCACGCCGTAGAGGATGGTGTCGAGGTAGGTGAGGCAGCACTGGGCCGCGGGAATCATGCACGCCGTGCCGTCGTTGGCCTCGTGCTCCTGGTAGATGGCGCTTTCCAGCACGTCGCGCGCCTCGTCGATGCGGTTGTCGGCGATGAGGATCTCGGCCTCCTGGTTGTAGAGCCGCTCCTCGAGCGGCGACTGCATCCGGCATTCCCGGATGATCTCGAGGCCCCGCCCCAGCGCCTCGGAGCGCTCCTCGGGGCGGCACACGTCGGCGTAGCTCACGTAGAACTCGCTCGCCCAGATGGCGAGGTACCAGTCCCAATAGCGCCGCGGGATGCTCTTGGCGGTCTCGACAACGCGCTCGCCGAGCTCCCATTCGCCGCATTTGCCGGCCGATTGGAGGACGTCGCCGAGGAGGTCGATGTTGTAGGGGGCGGCCTCGAGCGCCTTGCGGGCCAGCTTGAGCGCGTAGAGGTAGTCGTCCGCGTTCAGGAAGTGCGTGATGAAGTTGTGCCACTGGTCCGCGGTGCCCGACGCCTCGCCGTGCTCGAGCAGCCAGTCAGCCACCGCGCGCGCGTAGGCGCCGCCGCGCAGCGTGCCCCGCGGGCCGGCGACGGCCTGGTTCGCCTCGACGACGGTGGCGAAGTCCATCTCGCCCTCTTCGTCGTCCTCGGCTTGGGCGCCGCCGAGCAGGGCGCCGCGCAGCGCCTCCAGGAAGTCCTCATCCTCGATGGTCGTCTCGTCGTCCATGCGCGTTCCTTTCTCGATCGGTGTCCGGTTCCACTATGCCCTCGCTGGGCGCGCGCGTCAACGTCTGCGCGCCAGGGGCTGCTCGGCCGCTTGCGCGAGGAGGCGCGGGTTGTCGAAGCCGATAAGGCTTCCCATCAGCAGGAAGGCCAGGCCCCGGCCCGCGCCGCCGTCCGCGCAGCGGAGGAAGGCGCTGCGGGAGAGGCGGATGTCTTCCGGGCGCGCCGCATCGCGCCCGAGCGCCTCGAGCAGCCCGTCCGCGCGCTCGAAGAAGGCCGGTCCGTCGGCCGCCGCCATGAAGGCCTCGCAGCGCCGGGCCATGGCGCTGAAGCGCAGGCCCTGGTCGCAGACGAAGTATTCGTAGGCGGCGCACGAGAGGGCGGCGTCGGGCGCGCGGTCTGCGAGCGCAGCCGGTGCGCAGCCGAAGGCCTCCTCCGATGCGGCGGCGAATCCCGGCGGGAACAGGCGCTCGACAAACGCGGCGTCGTCTGAGGGGCGCGCGGGCACGAGCGGGCCGCCGCTCCCGTCGCCGTCGCCGAAGACGAGCTCCTTCACGAGGCGAAGCGGAGCGCTCGGCCGCTCGTGCGCGACGGGGGAGGGCCGCTGGCCGCCGAGCGCGCCCATGCCCGCCGTCTTCGGCGCGCGGCCGGCGCGGTTGTCGTACTCGAAGCTGCAGTACAGGGCGTTCTTGACGGCGTTCCACCAGCCGTCCGCCTTCGCGTCCCACTGCTCGAGGGAGGTGGCGGCCTTCTCCTCGAACACGGCGTCGATGGCCTTGATGCGCACGCCCGCCTCGTCGAGGTAGCGCTTCGTGAGCTCGGCGGGATCGAGCGCGTTCTGGTAGCCGAGGGCGATGGCGTCGAGCGCGTCGAGGTACGTCTCCTTCGAGAACTTGAGCGGGTAGCCGTTGCGCCGGTCGGGCTTGCGGCCGAGCACCGCCTTGTGGCCGTCCTCGCCGAGCTTCAGCAGCTCGTTGATGCGGGCCCAGCTGTTGTAGCTGGTGCGCGCGCCCAGCTCGTGCAGAAGCCCGATGGACACCTGCGGGTAGACGACGCCGTCCTTCTCGGGCGCGAGGAGGTTTCCGCGGTCGGTGGGCATGTCGTGCCTCCTTGTCGAAGATGACCCGTTCATTATCGCATGTTCCTTCACGATGAGAACCCCACGGGGTTGGCGCGCGGGCCGTCCGCGCCGCAGAGGTCCGGGTCGGCCAGCGCCGCGCGCACGTCGCCCGCCTCGATGGCCGCGCGGCCGTCCCCGTCGCGGACCTGCTTGATGACCGCGCGCTCGAACAGCCGCCGCACGCTGCGCGCGTTGGCGAACCCGGGCAGGCCCCGCAGGGCGCGGCACGCCTCGCGCACCGCTTCCTGCGCCCCGCCGGCCAGGGCGAAGCCGTTCGCGCGGGCGAACGAGGCGAAGATGGCGGCCAGCTCGTCGGTGCCGTAGTCGGGAAACGGGATGCGGAAGCCGATGCGCTCGCGCAGCCCCGCGTTCATCGCGAAGAGCCGCTCCATGTCGGCGGGGTAGCCGGCCAGCACGCACACGAAGCGCTCGCGGCGGCTCTCCAGCAGCTCCACCAGGGCGTTCACGGCCTCGTAGGCGTAGGCGTTGCCGCCGCGGCCGTCTTCGGCCAGCCGGTAGGCCTCGTCGATGAACAGGATGCCGCCGTCGGCTTGCAGCACCTTCTCGCGCACGAGGCGCGGCGTCTCGCCCACGTAGCGCCCGATGAGGTTGGCGGCGTCGGCCTGCACGAACACGCCCGCGCCGCTTGTGACGCCGGTGCGGTCGCAGTAGGCGAGCAGCCGCCGCGCGAGCTCGGTCTTGCCGGTGCCGGGGTTGCCGATGAAGGCCATGTGGCAGCTGCTCAGCACGCGCCGGCCGTGCCGGGATACGGCGTCGGCCACCTCGCGCACCGAGCGCTTCTGCGCCTCCATGCCCACGAGGCCGTCGAAGGGGTCGCCGTCGGCGGCGCCGGAGGCCGGAGGCGGGGCGAAGTCGGCCGCCTCGGCGAACTCGCCGTCGGGCTTCATGGAGGCGAGGCGCGTGCACGCCTTGAGAAGGGGCGCCGTGCGCACGCTCGGCGCGGCCGCGCGATAGGACACGTCGCAGCCCTCGAACAGCTCCTTGATCATGAGCACCGAGCGCTTCGTTCCGGACTCCTTGAGCACGAGCCGGCTCTCGGGCTCCTTCACGATGAAGGGCAGGCACGCCGCGCCGTCCTTGAGGCGGGGCTTTCCGATGTCGATCATCACGTCGTTTGCGCGCAGGAAGTTCACCGTGGCGGCGACGCCCTCCAGGTCGGGCGAGGCGTCGGGGCAGCGGATGACCCCCTCGAAGAACGTGCCGATGGCGCTGCGGGCGTCCATGGGCGGCCTCCTCTCCTACTCCGTCGGCCCGAGCCAACGCTCGATCAGGCCCTTCATTCCCGAATGCCCGCCTACGGCCTCATCGTCGGGCTCGGTGTCGGCGTCGTCGTCGAAGCATGCCTTCGCCAGCGCGACGTGCTCCTCGTCGAGGAAGGCCGCGGCGCGCGCGAGGGCGCGCTCGATCTCGGCCCCTTCGCCGGACGCGAGGTTCATGCGCAGCGACACCTCGCCGTCGGCGGGGTCCACCGTGAGCAGCCCCCATTCCGCGCGGCTCTCACGGGCGCGCTCGAGGCACGTGTCGAGGAAGGCGTCGAGCCGCCCGTCGGGCACGCGCACGGGCGGGTAGAGCGCAAGGTGGGGCTGGGGCGAGCGCTGGAGCATGACGCCCACGCGGGCGTGGCGCGTGTCGAGGTAGCCCCAGGCGCGGGCATCGCCGCCCGGCTCGAGCGAGGACGTCTTGAACGAGACGCGCGCGGGCGCGGCGTTGTCCGATGCGGAAGCGGTCATGGTTCTCTCCTTTGGCGGTCGGGGAACGGGGGCGGGGGCGTCACGCGGCGGCGACGTCGAGGGCGGACTTGCCGCCGAAGGCGACGGCGTTGAACTTCGGCGTGAACCCGCGCACGGTGCTCAGGGCGAGCGCGAAGCAGAGGCTGAGCCCTCCCTCCTCGTCGCGCTCCTTGAGCAGGCGGGCGAGGGCGTCGAGCGGGCCGCCCTCCCCGGACTCGGGATGGGCCGCCCGGTCGGTTCCGTACTCCTCCGCGACGAGCTTCGCATCCAGGTCGAACGCGAAGACGACGGCGCCGTCGCGCGAGTCGTCGACGGGCTCGAATCCGCTCAGGCGGAAGCTGCCGTTCTCGAGCATGATGAGCTTGTTCGCCTCGGCGCGGCGGTCTGCGGGGATGCGGATGCCGGTGTCGATGGCAACGCGCACGAGGTCGCCTTCGCGGACGGCCTCGATCTCGGCGTAGCGGCAGCCGAAGGCGCAGGGCATGCCGGACCACGTGCCGTCCTCGCAGGCGAACAGGCTCACGTGGCGCTCGAAGGCGTCCTGGATGGCGGCGTCCGCGGCAAGGCGGTCGTCGACGGGTTCGAGCGGCGCGGGGGCTCCGGGGGAGGGGCCGTCGAGGGCGTCGATGATCTCGTCGAAGGGGTCGGGGGGGGGGGGAGGGCTCCGCTCGCTCAGGCGTCTTTCGCGAGGTTCACCTGGCACGTCATCTGGGAGGGGTTGCAGGCCAGCGTGAAGCCGCGCGGTCCGGGCGCGCACCCCGCGAGCTCGCGGGCGGCCTCGGATCCCATGCGCGCGAGGAAGGCCTCGTCGGCGCCTTCGAGAAAGGGAAGCTGGAACACGAGGGTCCGCTCCCCGCGCAGCCCGGCCTCGCGGGCCATGCGCAGAAGCGCGCTCCTCGTGCCGGCGAAGCGCCCGACGCTCTCGTAATAGCCCCAGGCGCGCGGGCAGGGCGGGAGGCTTCCCGCGCCGAAGCGGTGGTCGCGGGCGATCTCGGCGTCTCCGAGGCAGAGGTAGTCGCGGCGCGGGACCGTCGTGGAGAGCGCGGCGTCGAAGGTGGCGTCCACGTGGAACCATCCCGGCGCGCCGTCGCGCCCCTCGATCATGACGAGGTTCCACGCATGGGGCTCCCAGCCGGCGCCCCTCGCGGGATCGCGGGACGCGCCGATGGCCACGAGGCAGGGGATGCCGCAGCGTCCGCACAGAAGCTCGAAGGCCTTCGCCGCGCCCTCGCACACGCCCGCGCCGTGGAGCAGCGGCCCCGCCGCCTCGTGGGCGAGCCCACCGGGCAGCTCGCCGTAGGAGAAGCGGCCGATCAGCCAGTCGTGCAGCATGAGCACGGCGTCCATGCCGCGCGCGCCTCGCGCCCGGCGCACGATCCCGTCCGTCGCGCCTTCCAGGGCCCGGCGCAGGGCGCGGGCGCTAGCCATTGAGGAGTCCCGCGAGAATGGCGAGCAAAAACGCGCCCATCAGGATGCCCGAGAGCGCCTCCATCACGAAGCCCACGAGCGCAAACAGAAGCGCGAGCGCGAGGGCTGCGACGACGATGCCGCAGACGGCCGCCGCCGCGGCGAGCAGGCCGCTCGCCCATGAGTCCGAGCGCGCCGCCCGGCCGGCGTAGGCCCACGACCCCGCCGCGCCCGCGCCGACGGCCGCCATCTGCATCCACGGCTCCCACGAGCCGAGCAGCGCGGCGAAGAGCAGGCACGGCAACGGCGTGAGCAGCACGAGGCCCGTGCCAACAGCCGCCCCGACCAGTACGGAGAGCGCCGTGAAGCCGCGCCGCGATAGGCGCCGCGAGGAGAACGCGCGGGCGGCGGGGAGCGCCGCGCAGGCGGCTGCGGAGGCGGGAAGCGCCGGGGCCGGCGGGGCTGGAAGCGGCGAGGGCGCGCGCAGAAGCCCGCTTCTCGCAAGCGCCCGCCCGGCGCGCTCGTCGGCCTCGCAGTAGGGGCATGCGTCCAGATGGGCGCCGTACCAGTGCGCCTCGTTGCGCCCGCACTGCCGCACGCCGGCCCGGTAGCGCGCGAGCGCGCGGCTCCATTCGGCGGCCGACGGGCGCGCATCCGGATCCGCGTGCCCGGCCACGAACGCGCGCTCGAAGAGCTCTCGCAGGTAGGAGGGCAGCAAGGCCACGTCGGGAGCGAAGGGCGGCAGCTTCGCGCCCGGCACGCGCGCGAAGAAGGGCGTCTCGCCGCGCTCGACGCGCTTGTCCACGGGCAGCACCGCCGGCAGCGACCCGTTCGCCTTGGGCAGCGGCACGCAATGGTAGGGGTGCGCCCCGTTGAACAGCATGCGGAACACGTGCACGGCCAGCGCCCAGTCGTCGGTCCTCTGGGTGAACGTGGGCTTCGCGCACGCCTCGAAGGACGCTGAGCCGCGCATGTTGCGCAGCACCTCGGGCGCCGCGTAGCCGGGCATGCACACCGTGCAGGGGAAGGTGCGGCCGCCGACCGTCGCGTGGAACGAGTCGACGTCCACGAGCGCCGCGCGGCAGCCGGGCAGCACCGGCACGTTGTTGTCGTTGTAGTCGCCGATCACCTGGCCGGCCCGGTGGGCGGCGTCGGTGAGGTCGGCCACGGCCTGCGCGACGCCCAGCTTGTCGCGCATGCTGAAGTTGGCGTCGGGCGCGGGCGGGTACTCGTAGAGCGCGTCGATGGCGATAGGGGTGGGCACCTCGGGCATCGTGAAGCCGACGAAGCGCCCCGAGCCGTCGTCGGCGTAGAGCGCCTCGAGCGGCCAGGCGACGGTCCCGGGATCGAACCGCCGCACGACGCCGTCGCCGATCGACGCCATGGCCTCGATCTTCTCGCGGCGCTTGGCGGCGTCGGCCGGGTCGAGGTAGAGCTTCGCCACCTCGCCGGGGCGGCCCGCGATGCGGTGGATGGAGCCTTCGCCGCCCTTGCCCAGCGGGGGCTCCTCCAGCCTGAGCAGGGCTCCTGTGCGGGTGCGCGCCTTCATGACGCCCTCGCCTTCCCGAGGCCGATGCGGCGAAGCGCGCGATCGACCAGGCGATCGAGTCCGAGCGGCGCGGCCGGCGCCGGGGGAGCGGGCTCTCCGTAGACGAGGGCGCGCGCCCGTTCGTGGACGGCCTCCCAGTCGGGGCCGTCGTAGTAGGCGGGCGGCTGCTCGGCGGGCGGGCGCCCGTCGTCGAAGGCGACCACGGCCGTCTTGTCATCGTCGAGCAGCTCTGCAGGGAAGGCGGCCAGGTAGGCCTCCGCGTCGGCGCGCAGGGCCTCGAGCGCTTCCGCGCCCGCGCCCTCGCACACGGGGTGCAGGAACCCCCGCGCGAGCCGCGCGTCCACGGGATCGAGCCCCTGCTTGGCCAGGATGGGCGGGGCGACGATGCCCTCGAGCACGCCGTCGGTGCACAGCAGGACGACCGCCGCGTCCCCGCAGCGGTCGAACTCCCAGCGCTCGGCAAAGCACAGCGGGTACACGCGTCCCTCGTCGTCGCGCTGCATGCGCGTGAGCGCCTCGTAGGAGCCGTCCGCGTGCGCGACGACAAGGCCCGAGTCGCCCGACTGCCCGAACGCGACGCGGCTTCCGTCGAATACGGCCAGGCAGAGCGTGCAGTCCATCTCGCCCGGCGGCTCGCCCGTGCGCGCCGCCTCGTCGAGCACCGCGTCGTAAGCGGCGCCGAAGGCCGCGCGCAGAAGCGCCTCCTCGTCGTCGGGCCCCGCGCAGGCGGCGAGGCCGGAGGCGACGTGGGCGACGGCCGCGTCGGCGGCCACGCGGGCGCCTCGGTCGGAGTGCGACTCGCTGCCCAGTCCGTCGGCGACGGCGGCGATCACGTCGCCGCCCGCCTCCGCGACGGCAAAGGCATCCTGGCAGGGGGTTTCATTCTCGATGTGGGACGGGCCGGGCAGGCTTACGGCGTAATGGCGCAGCATGGCGGATCCTCCTCTCGGGCGCGGCGGGCGCTAGCGGTTGAGGAACTCGTCGAGGTTGACGGCCTTCGTGTTGCTGGCGGGCGTGTTGATGGGGGTGCTCACCGGCGGCAGCTTCGCGCCCGGCGCGCTCAGGCTCGCGGCCTTCACGCTGTTGCCGGCGAAGTCGAAGAAGTCGGTGAAGTCGTAGCTGCCGCTGTCCACCTCGAACACGGCGCATCCCGATCCGGCCGTGAGCTGGGCGGCGGTGGCGCGGTCGTAGTCGCCGAAGCCGAGGAAGAACACCTTGAGCTTGCCGTCGCGCTCGCGGCGCGCCACGTAGTCGGCGGCCGCGTCGACGTTGCCTTTCACGGTGTCCATGCCGTCGGTCATGACGATGAGGTAGGGCTTCTTCTCCACGATGCCGGCTTCGGCGTAGCGCCGGCTGTGCTCGCGGATCATCTCGGCCGCCTTCATCACGGCGCCGTCGAGGTCGGTGCAGCCGCCCTGCGCGAATTCGAAGGAGCGCATGTCGGCGATGGGCAGCCAGTCCTGCTCCACCTTCACCTGGTCGGCGAACGAGACGACGCACACATCCACGCATTTGGCGGCCTTCTCGTCCTGGCAGACGATGCCCTTGAAGCGGTTGAGGTTGGCCACGACGTTGCGCATGGCCTCGGGCGGCAGCGAGCTGGACACGTCCACCGCGATGGCGACGGACATGCGCTCGCGGTTCATGGCCTCGACGGCGGGCATCTCGAAGCGCGACGGGCGCTCGACGGGGGCTTCGTGCTTCTTGAACAGGCTCATGGTGGCTCCTTTCGGCTGGGTGGCGGCCGTTTGCCGCTGGAACCATGGAACCACGCGCCCCTGCGCCCGCGGAAGGGCGCGCCCGGGGCGGCTGTGGGGCGGCGCGCGCCGGAGGCGGCTGGAAATGCAAGGTCGTCGAGTTATGCACCCTTGCGCGTGCCTCGAAGTGCGATTCTCGCTTCAGGAAACGCGCCGTCGACGACGAAAGCCCAGGTCGCGATTATCGTGTCTTTCGAGCGAGCGCGAAAAGAGGGTGCAAAACTCGACGACCTTGCATTTTCCGACTGGTTTCGAGAACGCAAGGGTGCAAAACTCGAGGACTTTGCAGGAGCCGGCGTGCGACGGAGGGCGGCGTCGCGGTCAGACGAACTCGATGCTGTCCAGGAACGCCTGGAAGGACGGGGAGTAGAGCAGCGTGCCCACCTTCCCGCCGAGCGCGTCGTCGAAGATGCCCGACACGCAGAGCATCTTTCCGTCGCCGTACGGGACGAAGATGTTCAAGCCGTACTCGACGCCCTCGGGGGTGGCGGGGCGGAAGCAGTACCCCTCGAGGCCTCCGACGGTAAGGGGGTAGGACTGCCTCCTGACCGCGTCATAGAAGGTGACCTCCTTCTCCCGGTCGTCGCTGAGCTGCTCCTCGAGCTCGCGCAGCAGCCGTCCGAGCCTGCGGCCTTTGTAGCCGCTGTCGGAAGAGCCGAGCGTCGCGTCGAGCGGGATGAGCTTCGCGTGGTCGTAGTCGAGCGTGACGGACACGCCTTCGAACTCGG
Organism: Arabiibacter massiliensis; assembly: GCF_900169505.1. NCBI lineage: Bacteria > Bacillati > Actinomycetota > Coriobacteriia > Eggerthellales > Eggerthellaceae > Arabiibacter > Arabiibacter massiliensis. Next base: position 968,197 of record NZ_LT827021.1, on the reverse strand, counting down.
TTTCCAGGAATAGCATCTCGATGGGATCTGAGCTGCCGGAGGTATCCGGGGTAGCCATCATGCCGCTCCACGCCGGCGGGACCGTCACCGTCACGCCGGCGTGGGAATACGTCTGGCCGCCGGCGACCGGGACATCGGGCGGCGGGCCGAGCTGGACGTCGGTTTCGGGCAAGAGGCGTTGGAAGGCGAGGACGAGGCACGCCACGAGGACGACCGCGACGACGATCATGACCCTGTCGACGACGAATGGCTTCTTCATGCCCGCACCTTGATCCCGCGCCTACGCGAACAGCTCTGCGGCCTGGGCCATGCGCTCGGCCACGGGCACGCCGAAGGGGCAGCGGGACTCGCAGTCGGCGCAGGCGATGCAGTCCTCGGCGCGGGCGTCGAGGGCCTCGTAGTGGGCGCGCACGCTGGCGGGCACGTCGCCTTCCCGCAGGGCGGCCAGGTCGTAGAGCTTGTTCACCATGGCGATGTCGATGCCCGACGGGCACGGCGCGCAGTGGCCGCAGTAGGTGCACTGGCCGAAGTAGGCGTGGCTCGGCGCGCCGGCCAGCACGCTCGCGTAGTCGCGCGCCGCCTCGTCGGCGTTCTCGTAGGCCACGGCATCGGCCACGTGGGCGGGCGAGTCGAAGCCGACCATGACGCTGGCCACGGCGGGGCGGGTGAGCGCGTAGTGGAGGCACTGCACGGGCGTGAGCGCCACGCCGAAGGGCGACGCCTCGGCGCTGAGCAGCCGTCCGCCCGCGTAGCCCTTCATCACGGTGAGCCCCACGCCCTCGCGCTCGCAGAGCGCGTAGAGCTCGGCGCGCGCCGGATCCATGCCGACCAGCGCGTCGTCATAGTCGAACGTGAACGCGTCGTCCAAGCTGGTGGTGGCGGGCAAGAGGTCGAAGGCCGGGTTCACGCTGAACATGATGGCCTCGATCTGGCCCGAGAGCGCCGCGAGCTTCGCCACGTCGGGGCGGTGGGTGGAAAGCCCCACGTGCCGGATGGTGCCGGCGGCCTTGAGCTTCTGCACGTAGGCGAGGAAGGGGCCGTCCATGATGGCGCGGAACTCGTCGGCGTCGTCCACGTAGTGGATCATGCCCAGCTCCACGTGGTCGGTGCCCAGGCGCGCGAGCAGGTCCTCGAACGCAGGGCGCACGAGGCCCATGTCGCGCGTGCGCACGTACTGGCCGTCCTGCCAGGTGGAGCCGATGTGGCCCTGGATGATCCAGTGATCGCGATCGCCCGCGATGGCCGCGCCCAGGCTGCTGCGCACCTCCGGGTTCGCCATCCAGCAGTCGAGGATGTTGATGCCGGCCGCAGCGCACGCGTCCGCGACGGCCTTCACCTCCGCGGCCGGCTTCTTCTCCATCCACTCGGCCCCGAAGCCGATCTCGCTCACCTCAAGGCCCGTGCGGCCCAGCTCCCGATAGCGCATGCGCGCCCCTCTTTCCTCGCAGGTTTCAACGTCTGCGACCATTGAACCACATGGAGCGTACTCCAAGTCAAGGAAAACGGAAGCGCGCTCACAGCAGTGCCGCCGCCTCTACGCCTTCCCGCAGGTGGGGCAGAGGTCGCAGATGAAGCATGTCCCGCACTTCGGGTTGCGGGCGATGCAGGTCTCGCGGCCGAAGAGCACCCACTGGTGGTTGATGGGCCCCCACCACTGCCGCGGGTAGAGCTTGAGCAGCGCCGTCTCGGTCTTCGCCGGCGTGTCGGCCGAGGGGCCCGCGAACTTCAGCCGGTGCGCGATGCGGAAGACGTGCGTGTCCACCGCGATGCCCTCCACGATGCCGAACGCCTCGTTCAGCACCACGTTCGCCGTCTTGCGGCCCACGCCCGGCAGCTTCTGCAGCTCGTCGATGTCGCGCGGGATCTCGCCTGCGTAGTCGGCCACCACCATCTGCGCGCACTTGATGACGTTCGCCGCCTTCGTGTGGTAGAAACCGATGGTGCGGATGATGTCCTCCACGTCGCGCACGTCAGCGGAGGCGAGGTCGGCCACGGTGGGGTAGCGCTCCCAGAGCGCGGGCGTCACCTTGTTCACGCCCTTGTCGGTGGTCTGCGCACTCAGCAGTACGGCGATGGTCAGGCGAAACGGGTCGCCCCAGTAGTGCAGCGCGCACTCGGCGGCGGGGTAGTGCTCGTTCATGCGGCGCGCCACCTCCAGCGCGCGCTCGCGCTTCGCGGTCATAGTCTCGCGCGGCATGGGGCCTCCTTCAGTCCAGATTCGTTCGGTGCAGATCGTCGATGAGCCGCGCGACGCCGCGCTCGCGCATCTTCTCGTCGAAGCGCTGCTGGCAGTCGGCCAGGGTCTGCTCGAGGTAGGTGGGATCGCCGGTGGTCTGCGCGACCTCGAGCCATGCCTTGTACGGCTTCTCGAACTCCTCGTCCACCACGATGAGGTCGATGCCTGATTCGATGCACTGCTTGAGCATGAGGAACCGCCCGATGCGGCCGTTGCCGTTCTGGAACGGGTGCAGATGCTCGAAGCGCGAGTGGAAGGCGACTATGTCTTGAAACGTCATGGCCCTCGGATCGTAGGCCTCCAAAAGCTCCGGCATCGCCGTGGGGATGTCAGAGGGCAGGGCGAGCTGCACGGACGAGCCGCTTATTCGGTTCGCGATCTGCTTGAAATGGCCGGAGAAGCCGTTCGCCTCCTCCGTGGTGCCCCTGAAGAGCATCTCGTTCATGGCGAAGAGCAGGTCCCGGTCGATCGGCTCGCCCAGCGTGTCGACGGTGTAGTCGAACACCTCCACGGAGTTCTTCGTCTCCATGACGTCGTCGAGCGTGTGGCTACCCTCGACCACGCCGTGTTCCACCAGCTTGACCAGCTCGTCCTCGCTGAACGTCGAGCCTTCCAGCTTGTTGGAGTGGAAGAGGAATTCCAGCAAGATGCCGTTGTAAGCGGAGTTCGGCGTGATCTTGAGCACCTTGAACTCGGAGGCGCTGATCTTCATGGAAGACTCCCTTGATGTGCGGCGGCGGTGCGGCTTTCCGAAGGATTATACCACGAGGCTTCGGGGTACCGGGCCCGGTGCCTCGCCGGGGTTTCACGAGGTTTCGGCCTCGTACTCGCGCATGACGAGGATGCGGGCGCGCTGCGCATGCACGCCGCGCTCGGCCATGAGGGCCGTAAGCTCTTCGGCGCTTGGGTACGCGCCCGCGCCGGCTATCTGGACCGTGGCGGCGTTATCGCCCATCTTCACGCTGATGGCCTCGTAGCCGGTGCCGTCGAGCCACGTGCGCACGGCCGCCTTCACGCTCTGCTCGTCGGCTGCGTTTCGGGCCAGCTCGTTGCTGGACGCCATGAGCGGCGCCGCTAGAAGCAGCGTGCCTGCGATGGCGGTGGCGTACCAGATGCGCCGCACGCGCGCTCCCGCCTCCGACGTGCGGCGACGTCCGAATCCCATGAGGAAGAACGCTGCGTTGCCCGCCAGTTGGATGGCCGCGAAGTTCACCAGGAACAGCAAAAGGGCCCCGCTCGCAGCGGTAAGGTCGCCCGCGAAGAGCGCCGCTCCCACCACGCACAGGGGCGGCACGATGGACACCGCCACCGCCACGCCCGGCACGGCCTCGGCAATGTCGTCGCGCGCCATGGCGAGCGCGCCCACGAACCCCGAGGCCACGGCAACCACGAGATCCACCACGCGCGGAGCGGTGCGCGCTTCCACCTCGGGGTTTCCCGCGAGCGTCACGCCCGTGGGCACGAGGGCGGCCACCACGTAGGCGGTGCTGATCACCGCGAGCGCGCCGGCGAGCGCCACGGCCAGGGTCTTCGCCGCCTTCTTCGGGCGGCCCGTCACGATGGCGAACGACGTGCCCACGATGGGCGCCATCAGCGGCGCGATGAGCATGGCTCCGATGACGATGGCTGTGGACTCGGCTGCGATGCCGCCCGTGGCGATGACGGCCGACAGCACGATGCAGATGAAGAACGACGAGTAGCGCTTCACGGGGTCGTCCGTGGCCACGAACATGCTCTGCTCTTTCACGGCCACGATGGCCTCGTCGATGCTTCCGCCGGCCAGTATGCGCGCGATGCGGTTCATTGACGCTCCTTTCGGCGTCCGATGATAGCGCGCCTGCGGGCGGTGCTGGGCGTTTCGTTGTCAGTTCGTCACGGCGCGCGGCGGCCTCGGGGTATACTGGTCGTCGATTCGAGAAGGCGCGGCGAAAGGGAGGAAGGCCATGGGCGCGACGTTGGTGGTGGGGGACACCCATTTGAAGCACGAGCTGATCCTGCCGCGGGTGGACGGGGCGCGCGAGCGGGCCTGCGCGGAGCGCGTCGTGTTCCTGGGCGACTACTGCGACGAGTGGGGGTCGACCGGCCGGCAGCTGCTCGCGGCACTCGAGCTGTTCGCCGGCTGGGTGGAGAACGCGCGCGCGGCGGGCGTGCGGGTGGACCTGCTGCTGGGCAACCACGACTTCCAGTATCTGATGGGCGAGGAGGGGCCGGGCACGCACGTGCCGCTCATGGAAGAGGTCGCGGCACGGCTTCGGGACCTGGGCGCGACGATAGCCGAGACCGTGGACGGCTTCCTGCTGACGCATGCGGGACTCACGGCGGACTGGGCGTGCCGGCACCTCGACGCGCCGGGCGATGCGGAGGAGGCGAAGGCGCAGTTGAACGCGCTCTTCGAGCGAGGCGCGCGGCGCGATCTGCGCGCGCTCTCGTCGTGCGGCAGGGGCCGGGGCGGCTGGGACGTGCCCGGGCCTCTGTGGGCCGACCGCTCGGAGCTATGGGAGGACGCGTATCCCGGCATCGACCAGATCGTCGGCCACACCCCGGTGCCCGCCTGCGAGCGGATGCCCCCCGCGCCCGCCTGGGCGCGCACCGGCGGCGAGGAGCTGTGGCTGTGCGACACGTTCTCGCTCACGAGCCGCATGCGCCCCATCGGCGACGGCGGCATGCTGCTCGTGGAGGACGGCTGCGTGGAGGTCGTGGCGGGCGAGGACGACCCCGCGTTTGAGCCCTGGGACGAGGCCGTGGCCGCGGCCGGCATCCGATAGCTCTCGGAGCGCGCGGCACCGGATCCGAGCCGGTGCCGCGCGGCGTACTACCCCTCGTGGACGATGCGCCCGTCGGAGATCGTGTAGCGGATCGTGCTGTCGGAGATCTCCTTCGGATCGCATTCGAGGATGTTCCGGTCGAGCACGACGAGGTCGGCCTTCTTCCCCTCCTCAAGGGTTCCCACCTGGTCTTCCATGTAGTTTTCGAAGGCCACGTTCTTCGTGTAGGCCTCCAAGGCCTGGTAGGCGGTGATGCCCTGCTCGGGCCACCGGTGCATGTCGGCGTCCTCCTCGCCGGGGTAGGGGCTGTTGCGCGTGACGGCCACCTCGATCTCCTCGAGGGGAGCGTAGCCGGTAACCGGGCCGTCGCTCGCGCCGCTTACGAAGCAGCCGGCTTCGAGCATATTCTTGACCGGGTACATCGCCATGGCGCGCTCCTCGCCGATGTAGGCGATCTCGAGCTCGCACAGCGGGTCGCGGTACATCCAGAGGAACTGCATCGCGCAGATCACGTCGAGGTCGGCGATCCTCTTCACATCCTCGTCGGTCACGGCGCACACATGCGTGATGGTGTTGCGCCGGTCGTCACGCGCGCCGTTCTCCTTCGCCGCGCGCTCGTAGGCGTCCAGCGTATTGTGCACGGCACCGTCGCCGATGGCGTGGACGTGCACCTGCACGCCCGCCTTGTCGAGCGCCACCACCATGTCGGAGAATTCCTGCTGGTCCCAGATGGATTCGCCGTACCAGTCAGAGCCCTTGCCGGCGGCCTCGGTGTAGGGCTCGAGCATGACGGCGCTGCCTCCTTCGGTGACGCCGTCCGAGAATATCTTCGCCGTGCCGGTGGATATCATCTCGCTGTCGAATCGAGCCAGGTCGCGAACAGCCTTCACCGCGTCAGCGACGCTGGTGCCGGGTTCGACGACGGGCAGGATGCGCATGCGCAGGTTCAGCTTGCCGTCGGCCTCGAGCTCGGAGAAGAAGCGCGGCTCTACGTCGGGGAGGTTCGTGATGCCGGTCAGCCCGTAGCGCGCCGCGTCCTCCTGATACTTGGCGATGGCGGTGTGGTACTCCTCGTCGGTGTGCTCAACCGTGATGAGGTCGGCCACCATCGTCGCGGCGGCGTCGATGAGGTAGCCCGTGGGCTCGCCGTCGGCACCTTTGGTGATGATGCCGCCCAACGGGTCGGGGGTTTCGGCAGTGATGCCCGCCAGCTCGAGCGCCTTGGAGTTCACCCAGGCCGAATGATACGAGACGTCACGCAGCAGGATGGGCTTGTCGGGGCATATCTCGTCGAGGAGCGCCTTGTTCGGCCCGGGGTTGCTGCCGTCTTCCAGCTCGAAGGCGTTGATCATGAAGGGGTTGCCGATGTAGGCGTCCTTCTCGGGGTGCGCTTCGACGAAATCGGCGATGATCTTTCGGTACTCCTCGACGGTGGTCGCGTGGCCCAGGTAGATCTCGTACAGCTCGCTCATCCAGTCGCCCGGCGCGTGGATGTGCCCGTCCATGAAGCCGGGGGCCACCATGCCCCCTTCGAGGTCGATCACGGTGGTGCCGTCGCCGATGAACGCCTCCAGGCCGGCCTCGTCGCCCACGTAGACGATGCGGTTCCCCTCCACGGCCATCGCTTCGGCCACGTCGTCCTCCGCCACCATGGTCTGCACGGTGCCGCCCTTGAACGCGAGTGTGGCCTTGCCTTGGCGAGGAGCGCCGTCCGCTACCGTCGACTGGGCGTTTTCGCTGCCGCAGCCGGACAGCAGCGGCAGGATGCACAGCGTCGCCGCCCCCGTCGCCCCCAGTTCGATGAACTTCCTGCGCGACAGCGCGCCCGTTGCCTTCTCCGTCCCCATATCCTGCTCCCTTCTCGTGCGGCGCGATCGCTTCGATCGCTTCGTCCCGCTTTTCGGTGCAAGGTATACCTCCGGGCTTCCTGCGCCGGGAAGGCCTAATAATGTTTACCGTGCCCAAGCGGCCTCTCTATCCGAAATAATCTTTTTTCATACTTGCGGGAAACGGGTGGAAACGTACTATGAACGATTGTTGCGAGAATGCCCTGGCGTTTAAAGGAACCAGCGAGGAGGCCGCGTGACGTATTCGGTCTTTTTCTACAACATGCTCCTCATCGTGGCGTACGTCGTTTTAGCCGTTGTGTTCTTCTGGCTATACCGCTCCCGTTCGAGCCGTTTGGCGTGGTGGCTGATGGTGCTGTTCGCCTGCTCGTTCATCGACAACGTGGTCTTCTTCATGAAGGAGGTCTTCACCGCGCTTGGCCGTCCCGACACGGGCCTTGCGTCGTTCTGCCTCATGGAGGAGGCGTTCTCCATGGCGTGCTTTCCGTTCGTGATCCTTGTGGCCGCAGGGCATTATTACAACGACATGCCTTCGAAAGGCTCGCTGATCGCCTTCGGGGCCGCCTGCCTTGCCGTGGCGAGCCTGGGAATGCTCCCTTTCGTTCCGTATGCCGTCTTCGATGCGGTGATCTGGGCGCTCTATGCCGGCGTGTTCCTCCGCATGGTTCCCTGGGCGAGCGGCATGGGGCTGAAGGCGCTGTGCGTCTTGCTGGCTGCCCTCTATGCGTTCGACGCTGCTTATCGCGTGTTCGGCTTGGATATCGACTTGCTCTGGGGGAAGCGCGACCTCGTAATAGAGGCCTGTTGGGCCGTGTACCTGGTGTGCGGCGTCTTCGTGGCCGCGTCGCTGCTGCACACGGTGGAGAAGCCCTACCTGCCGAACGCCGACGTCACCTTCCAGCGCTTTCTTGACGCGTTCGGATTGAGCGGCCGGGAGGGGGAGATCGTCAAGCTGCTCATGGATGGCGAATCGAACCAGGACATCTGCAACAAGCTGTTCATCGCCCCCGGCACCGTGAAGGCGCACAACCACAGCATCTACAAGAAGCTCGGCATCAAGAGCCGCTCCCAGGTGGTTCTCAAGTACACCGAGTTCTTGGAGCGATGCGCGCAGGACGCCCGCTTGTTCTGCTGACGTGGACGCTCGGTTGCGGCTGGCTTGCACGATATTTGCGTCTGTGCGAGGTGTTAGCCGAGGCTTCACGTATCGCCAAAATGCGTGCGATGCGAAAGCGCAGGTGGGGTGCTTGCTGTTCCGCACGCAGAAAGTTAACTTGAGGAAACAGCTCGCACAGGCGCAAATTCCGTGCAGCGCCGGTTCGCGTGCATTCCGCTGCCGGCCTGTGGTTTCTCCTTCACGAGGGAGCGACGATCCTGGGGCGCGCGGGCGGGGCGCGGTATACTGCTGGGCGGCCGCCTCACGCGGCTTTTCGTGCTGCTCGGATACGGATAGGATGCCGCCATGCTCATCGACTCGCTCACCTTCACGCTGGAGAAGTCCGGGTGCCTCGACGCGTTCTGGGGCAGGCTGGACGAAGGCGAGGACGGCGCGCTCGGCGTGGCGAACTCCGCGCGGCCGTTCCTGGTGGCGGCGCGGTTCGCGCACCGGCCGCAGGCCACGCTCGTGGTGGTGGCGGGGGAGGACGCCGCCGTCGCGTTCGCGCGCAGCTTGGCGGCCTATCTCGGCGAGGAGCGCGTCATGCGCTTTCCTGAGCGCTCCGACTATCCCTTCGTGCCCAAGCCGAGCGACCCGGCGCAGGTGGCGCGGCGCATGGAGGCCGTGCACGCGCTCGCGACCGGCCGCGAGGCCGTGGTGGTGGCGAGCGCCCGCTCGCTCGTGCGCGCGCTGCCGCCGGCGGGCTCGGACGTGTTCCTGCCGCTCTCGCTCGACGCGGGCCGCGAGCTCGCCGACACGCCCGGCGCGCAGAGGGCGAGCGTCACCGAGTTCGGCGACCTCGCGCACGCCCTCGAGGAGCGCGGCTACGCGAACACCGGCGAGCTGGACGGCCCGGGTACCTTCGCCGTGCGCGGCGGCACGGTGGACGTGTTCCCCGGCAACCTCGTGTACCCTGTGCGCCTGGACTTCTTCGGCGACGAGCTGGACGAGATCCGCCGCATCGTGCCCACGACGGGGCAGACCATCGCCTCGCTCGACCGCGTGGACATCTACCCGGTGGTGGAGTTCTCGTGCTCGAAGTCGGGCCTGGCCCGGGCGCGCAAGAAGCTCGAGCGGCCCGCCGAGACCAACCCCGTCCTGCGCGACATCCTTGAGAAGCTCGACGGCGGCCTGCGCTTCGACGGCTCGGACGTGCTTCTGCCCTACCTGTACAGCAAGACCGCGACGCTCGGCGACTACGTGCGCCCCGGCGCCCTCACGGCGCTCATCGAGCCGCGCTCGCTCTTCGACGACATGGCGCACGCCTACGACGACGTGCGCGGGCGGGCGGCGGGCTCGAGCATCCCGCCGCAGGGCCTGTACGTGGAGCCCTCGAATGTGAGCTTCGGCGAGGGGCAGCGCGCCACCTATGTGTCCATCATGCGCGTGGGCGGGCACGTCGACGACGAGCTGCCCGTGAAGCGCGTGGAGGTGGCGGGGCATCCCGACAAGCTGTTCGGCCGCCTTCGCACGCTCGTCGACGGCGACTACACGGTGGTGTTCAGCGCGCCGAACTTCCGCGCCCGCCAGGACATGAAGCTGGCCTTCGTCGACAACGGCCTGCCCATCCAGGAGACGCTGGACGAAAATGGCATAAAAGGGGACAGTCCCCTTTTATGCCATTCCGGCAAGGACAAGCGCCGGCTGCGCCGCGGGGTGGTGAACGTCGTTGACGTGGACATCCCGCTCGGCATGATCATCCCGAAGGCGAAGCTCGCGCTGGTGAGCGTGTCGGACACGCAGGGGGCGTCGTCCTCGTCCTCGCGGCCCACCAGGCGCGTCGACATCACCGAGATCACCTTCCCCTACCAGCCGGGCGACTACGTGGTGCACGCGGCGCACGGCGTGGCGTACTTCAAGGAGCTCGTGCGCCGCGACGTGGACGGCACGGCGCGCGACTACCTGCTGCTGGAGTACTCCGAGGGCGACAAGCTCTACGTGCCGGTGGAGCAGCTCGACCGCGTGACGCGCTACGTGGGCCCGGAGGGGGCGTCGCCCCGGCTCACGCGCCTCAACACCGCCGACTGGTCGCGCGCGCTCGCGAAGGCGCGCAAGGCCACGAAGAAGCTCGCGTTCGACCTGGTGGACGTGTACGCGCGCCGCGCCTCGACACAGGGCTACCGCTTCGGGCCCGACACGCCGGCCCAGCGCGAGATGGAGGAGGCGTTTCCCTACCAGGAGACGCCCGATCAGCTGGCCGCCATCGCCGACGTGAAGGCCGACATGCAGTCCGCCAAGCCGATGGACCGCCTCGTCTGCGGCGACGTGGGCTTCGGCAAGACCGAGGTGGCCCTGCGCGCTGCGTTCAAGGCCACGCAGGATATGAAGCAGGTGATGGTGCTCTGCCCCACCACCATCCTCGCGCAGCAGCACTTCACCAACTTCAAGGAGCGCTGCGAGCCCTTCGGCGTGAGGGTGGAGGTGCTCTCGCGCTTCCGCACGCCCGCGCAGCAGGCGGCCGCGCTGAAAGGCTTCCAGGAGGGCGACGTGGACGTGCTCGTGGGCACGCACCGCCTGCTCTCGCGCGACGTAAATCCGCACGATCTGGGGCTCGTGATCATCGACGAGGAGCAGCGCTTCGGTGTGGGCCACAAGGAGCAGCTGAAGAACCTGCGCGAGTCCATCGACGTGCTGACGCTCTCGGCCACGCCCATCCCGCGCACCATGCAGATGAGCCTGTCGGGCGTACGCGACATGAGCCTCATCCTCACGCCGCCCGACGATAGGCGCGCGGTGGAGGTGCACGTGGGGGAGTGGGACCCCGACCTGGTGAGCGCGGCTATCCGGCGCGAGCTCGCGCGCGGCGGGCAGGTGTACTACGTGTCCAACCGCGTGCGCTCGATGGAGGAGGCCGTGCGCCGCGTGACGGCCGCCGCCGGCGAGGCGCGCGTGGGCGTGGCGCACGGGCAGATGTCGAAGGAGCAGCTCGAGCGCGTGATGGAGGACTTCAGCGCCGGCGAGCTGGACGTGCTGGTGGCCACCACCATCATCGAGAGCGGCATCGACAACCCGCACACCAACACGCTCATCATCGAGGACTCGCAGCGCTACGGCCTGGCGCAGATGTACCAGCTGAAGGGCCGCGTGGGCCGTTCGTCCACGCAGGCGTACGCGTACTTCATGTTCCCCGAGCACATGGAGCTCACCGAAGAGGCCGCCGCGCGCCTGACCGCGCTGAACGAGCACACCGACCTCGGCAGCGGCATGCGCATCGCCATGCGCGATTTGGAGATCCGCGGCGCGGGCAGCCTTCTGGGCGCGGAGCAGTCGGGCAACATGAGCGCGGTGGGCTTCGACCTGTTCGCGCAGATGCTGTCGCAGGCCGTGAACGCCACGCGCGAGGGCGACCTCAAGGCGATGGACCAGCTGCCGCCCGCGCTCTCCGACATCACGGTGAACGTGCCGGGTCACACGTACCTTCCCGAGGAGTACGTGCCCGACGCCGACGAGCGGGTGCTCTGGTACCGCAAGATCGCGAGCGCCGCCACCGAGCAGGCCGTGGAGGACGTGGCGGCCGACCTGGCCGACAAGCGCCCCGACATGCCGCAGGCAGCGAAGAACCTGCTCGAGAAGGCGCGCATCAAGGCCTACGCGAACGAGCACCATATCAAGACCGTGTCGGTGACGGGCGGCAAGCTAGTGGTGGAGCCCATCGACGTGCCGCGCGAGAAGATGACGGCCCTGCGCCGCTCGGGCGGCCGCTACCTGGCCGACAAACGCAAGCTCACCCTGCCGCTGCGCCACTTCAAGCTCGACGAAGGCGACAACCTGTTGGCCCCCGTCGCCGAGTTCCTGAAGGAGCTGGAGAAATGAGCGCTCCCGGCGCGGGGGTCGTGGCGGGCGCGGCGTTCTTCCGGCAGCGGTTCTGGCCTCGTGGGGGCGGGGCTGTGGGGCTACTCGGGCGCGTGCGCGCAGTTTCTGCTGGCGGGCTACGACATCACGCCCTCGTTCATCACGGCGGCGCGCATGCTGGGGGCGGGACTCCTGTTCCTGCTCGTGCTGGCCGTCGGAAGGCGGCCGCAGCTCATGTCCATGCTGCGCGACGGGCGCACGGTTGGCCGCCTCGTCGTGTTCGGCGCGGGCGGCCTCTATCTCTGCCAGATCACGTACGCCGTGGTCATCGGGTACACCAACGCGGGAACGGCCACGGTGCTGCAATGCACGGGCATCGCGTTCGTCATGCTGTTCACGTGCCTGATCCTGCGGCGGTTGCCGCGCGTGCGTGAGCTGGTGGGGCTCGCGGCTGCCATGTTCGCCACCTGGCTCATCGCCACGCAGGGCGACCCGTCCGCGCTCGCGCTGCCGCTGCCGGGGCTTATCTGGGGCATCGCGAACGGCCTGTCGGTGGCGTTCTACATCATGTACCCGAAGCGCCTGTTCGCCGAGTGGGGCAGCTTCGCCGTGACAGGCCTGGGGATGCTCGTGGGCGGCATTGCGGCGTGCGTCGTGTGGGCGACTGGCGTGCTGGACGGCCGGCCCGCCGCGCTGCCCGCGCTCGACGCGGCCGGGTGGCTCGTGCTGGGCGTGATCGCCGTGGTGGGCACGTTCGCCGCGTTCGCGCTGTACCTGCACGGCGTGTCGGTGGTGGGCTCGGTGAAGGGGAGCCTGCTCGGCGCCATCGAGCCGGTGAGCGCCACCGCGTTCTCGGCGCTGTGGCTGGGCACGGCGTTCACCGGGGCCGACTGGGTGGGCTTCTTTCTGATGATAACCATGATCTTCCTGGTCACCGGCGAGAAGCCGCCGCATGAGGCAGAATCGGGGAAGAGCATGCCGGACGGTGCGGAAGGGGAGGTCCTCCATGAATAAGGAGCGCAAGCGCTACATCGAGTCGTGCGAGGTGTCGCGACTCGTCCGCTACGAGCTGGGCGGCGTGGGCATTCTGTTCACGCCTCTTGCCGCCTTCCTGGGCGCGAGCGCGTCGGCATCGGAGGCGGCCCGATGATGCGGGAAGAGGACGCGGCCGCGCTACTTGAAGCGCTCGCCGAGCGCGGCGTCGACGTGCGGCTCGACGGCGGCTGGGGCGTTGACGCGCTTCTGGGCGAGCAGACGCGCGCGCACAACGACCTCGACCTGTTCGTGGAGCGCTTCGACGAGGACGCGACCGTCGCCCTGCTGCGAGAGTGCGGGTACGTGCCGGTGGAGCGCACGTTCACCACCGAGGCGCACACGGCCTGGGCTGACGGTGAGGGCCGCGAAGTCGACCTGCACGTGTTCGAGCGGGCGGCCGACGGGTCGCTCCTGTTCGAGGGCGAGGCCTATCCGGCAAGCGTCTTCGACGGCGAGGGCCGAATCGCAGGGCGCGCCGTGCGCTGCATCCCGCCGGCCGAGCAGGTGGCCTTCCACTGCGGCTACGACCACGACGAGGACGACGTCCACGATGTGCGTCTGCTCTGCGAACACTTCGGCATCCCCGTTCCCGCCGAGTACGCCCGCGAGATAGCGGGCTAGAGGCGGCACTCCCGGCCGTCCTCGGGAATCTCAACGCGTGCGGTGCGCCCTTCGGGCGGCGCTTCTGCGCGCGGAGCGCACCAGGTCGTCGGCGAACTCCGCCACCTCGTCCACCGGCTCGGCCATGCCGCCGGCTATCCATTGGGCCAGGATGCTGCTGCACCCCTGCGCGACGAAGTAGTAAAGCCACCGCTGCTCGTGCGGGGGAAGGCCCGCGAGCGCCTCGTCGCCGAGCGGCGGGATGCTCTGCGCGTAGAGTGCGTCCAGGATGCGGCTGGGGAAGTGCGGGTCGCCGTGCTCGGAGAACAGCGTGCGGTACGCCTCGCCGTTCGCCTCGATGCCTGCGAGGATCTGCGTGAACGCGTCCTTGAAGCCCGCGTCCGCCGACGCGCGCACGCTGCCGCGCAGCTCGTCAAGGCACTCCTCCTCCAGCTTGTCTAGCAGGTCGAACGGGTCGTCGTAGTATTTGTAGAACGTGGCGCGGCTGACCTCGGACAGCTCGCACAGCTCTTTCACGGTCACCTTGCCAAGCGGCTTGTCCGCAAGCAGCCTGATGAAACTCCGCTTGATGACCATGCGCGTGTAGCGGGTGCGCGCGTCGGTTCCCATGCCGGTTCCTTCCTCATCAATTCCCGTGGGCGGTCAGATAATGAACAGCGGACGCGATCCTGTTCACTATGTTTCACTGTGCCGGGCATTGCCCATTGAATCTAGCGCATGCCGCCCGCACAATACAGAAAGAAAGAAACTTTACATATGCTCAATAAGTTTCTTCATGACTTGTTGGCAAGGAAAAGGAGAGCGCTATGGGTTTCGTGGCGATGCAGGTAGGGCAGCTGGGCATGGTGGCGGCCATCATGGGGTGCGCCGTCGTGGGGACGGTGGGTATCTTGAAGCTGATCAAGCGCTTCATGGGTGGTGCCGGATTCCCGGCCGACCCCGTGGCCGAGCGGCTGCGCAACGCGGGTGAGCACGACGCGCGGAAAGACGACAGCCATGCGGCATGAAGCGGTGAAAGGCGGGCTCTGCAAGGAGATCGCGAAACGGTCCATCCAAGTGCTGCGCTCGCGCGCGTTTCAAGCTTCCAGCACGTCGCCGGTTTCCAGATAGTGGTCGATCTCGGCCACCATGTTGTCGGGCGACTCGATGTGGTACAGGTAGTAGTTCTGCAGGATGAGCTCGAACACGCCGTGGCGTGCGAAAAGCTCGGCGACTTCCGCTCCGGTGAGGCCTTTGCGGTTGCGATAGTATTCGATGGCGAAGACGAGGTATTTCGTTTCCTTGCTCATGACTGCTCCTCGGGGACGTCGAACGTGCCGGTGGAACGCTCCTCGACGTACAGTGTCGCCAGCGTCTGGGGGCTTAGGTGCCACATGGCCGTTTGCGGGTCGCTGAGCAGCCCATAAAGCTTCGAGCGATAGAACTCCTCGATGCCCTCAGGTCCGTCGATGCCGGCAGCTTCGAGAACGGCGGGCACGATGGAGATGCCGAGCAAGGTGGAAAGCCTGTCGTTCGATAAGTCCGTCATAGCGATCCTCCCACTGTGTATGAGTCCATGAAGGCAAGGTACGCCAAGGAAGCCTCATTGCAGAACAGAAGCTGGTTGAAGAGCCTCTTGACCTTGAATCGTTTGATCGTCGTTTCCTCGTCGATCTGACCCGACTCGTACAGGGCGACCGTCTCGAACACGTCATCGTTGGCAACGGGGCCGATGATGACGTCGGCTTTGCAGGCATCGCTTCGTCCTGATCGACGATTATGGACAACGAAATCGAGCCATTCGACGTTCGGCTCGGCAAATTCCAGGACGGCGCATTGAAGGCGCGCATTCTCTTCGTCCCATTCGTACACGTTGACCGTCGGCTCTCCCTTGCGACCCCTGCGGGCGAACGATTTGAGAGCGAAGTCCCTTGCTTGATCCTCGTTGAGCGTTGTGTAAAAACCCGTGCCGAAGTCAAGCGTCTTGAAGGGGTTCATGATAACAGGCTTCTTGATGACCATTGTTGAAGCGTGGTACAGCTTCATACACGTTCCTTCCGTCGGCTCGGAAGCTCATTTTAGCACGCCTCTGTGCAACGCAGCCCGCTACTGCTTCCTCAGCTCTTGGCGGTAGATGAGGTAGGAACCCAACAGGGCGGCGCCGAGCCACGCCAGGCACACGAGCAGGATCGCGGGCGTCACGAACTGCACGGGTAGCACGAGGCCGAGCACGATCATGGCGACGCCGGTGACCATGCCGCCGTACGCGCCGAAGCGCTGCGAGCGACGCCACGTTTCCGGGCTGGCCTCGCTCCACGGCGTGCGCAGGCCGAAGAAGGGGTTGCGGATCACCTTCGGCATGAAGTTGGACGCCGCGGCGAACAGCACGCCCGCGATGACGGCGGCCCAGCGGCTCGCGCCCAGGTGGGGCTCGGGGAAAGGAGCGCCGTCGTAGAGAAGCGCCTTCGTGAGGAAGAACAGGATCCATCCTAGCACGAACACCTCGAACGCGACGGCGCCCCACGCGTAAAGCCGCTCCTTGCCGATCGGCGCGTTCCTCGAGCCCATCACGCCGAACGCGCCGCAGAGCGGGAAGAGGAGCGCCACCAGAAACTCGTACTTGCTGCCCAGGCGGTCGGGCTGGTTCGCCCCGTTGAAGTGCACCGGCACCTGCTCGGGCATGAGGAAGATGAACGCGGAGGCCACGATGACGTTAAGCGCCATGAGGATGTATATCGCCGCGTAGAGCCTCTTCATCGCTTGCCTCCTTCAGGTTCATCATCCACAGCAGGGTCTCTTCCAACACCGACGCCTTCAGCTCGTAGAACACGAACTTGCCCTCGCGGTAGTCGCGCACGAGGCCGGCGTCTTTGAGCACCGACAGGTGCCGTGACACGGCGGGGGCGGAGATGTCGAACAGCTCGGCGATCTGCCCGGCCGGCATCCGCCCGCGCTTCAGGTGCTCGAGGATCTCCCGTCGCACCGGGTCGGACAGCGCCTTCAAGGTTTCCTGCATGCCCAACGGACGCCTCCCTTCCATTAGTTAACAATTAAGTTAAATGTTAACCGATAGAGACGAAAAGTCAAGGGGAGGGGAGATGTCCCAAATGGGGACTGTCCCCATTTGGGACAAAGGGAGGGAAAATGGCATAAAAGGGGACTGTCCCCTTCTATGCCATTATGAGCTCGCGGACGAAGTCGTCGGCGGGGTTGTCGCGCACGTCTTCGGGGGTGCCCAGCTGGGCGATGCGGCCTTCCTCCATCACGAGCACGCGGTCGCCGAGCTTCAGGGCTTCGCGGATGTCGTGGGTGACCAGCAGGATGGTGAGGCCCAGGCGTTTCTGCAGCGCCAGCAGCTCGTCTTGGAGGCTGCGGCGCGTGATCTCGTCCACGGCGCCGAAGGGCTCGTCCATGAGCATGATGCGCGGCTCGGCGGCGAGCGCACGGGCGATGCCCACGCGCTGCTTCTGCCCGCCGGAGAGCTCGCTCGGGTAGCGCTTGGCCAGCTCGGGCGGCAGGCCCACCGTTTTCAGCAGGCGCGCCACCTCGTCGCGTTCGCGCTCCTTGCTCCAGGCGCGCGTGAGGCGCGGCACGTAGGCCACGTTGCGCCCGACGGTCATGTTGGGGAAGAGCCCGATGCTCTGGATGACGTAGCCGATGGAGCGCCGCAGCTCCACCCGGTCGCCGAACGCGACGTGCTGGCCGTTCACTAGCACGCGGCCCTCGTCGGGGTACTCGAGCGCGTTCACCATCTTGAGCAGGGTGGTCTTGCCGCAGCCCGAGCGCCCCACGATGGTGAGGAACTCGCCCCGGCGCACGGCAAGCGAGATGCCGTGCAGCACCGGAGTGTCTCCGAACGCCTTCGTCACGCCGTCGAACTCGATGATGGCGTCGGCCTCGGGGGCGTCGGAGGCGGGGGCGGTCGCGGTAGCGGTGTCAACGCATTCGGTCACTTGAGCGCGCCCTTCGACATGAGGAAGTCGCGCGCCACCGTGGCCTCGTCCTGGCCCTCCACCTCAACCTTGTAGTTGAGCTGGGCCATCTCCGCGTCGCTGAGGATGCCGTCCATCTTCATGAGCGCGTCCTCCAGCCCGGGGTGGCTCTCCAGCGCGTCCTGGCGCACCACGGTGGAGCAGAAGTAGTTCACCTGCAGGTGCTTGTCGTCCGCGAGCGTGGTCACGCCGCCGGCCGCCAGCTGGGCGTCGGTGGTGAACGCGTTCGTCACGTCGATGTCCCCGTTGCGCAGCGCCTGGTACTTGAGCCCGATGTCGATGTCCATGACCTGCTTGAAGTTCAGGCCGTAGGTGTCCGTCAGCACGGGGAAGCCGTCCTCGCGCTCGATGTAGTCGGGGTTGCCGCCGAAGATGAGCTCGGGCGCCACTGCGGTCAGGTCGCTCGTGGTCTTCAGGTTGTGCTGCTGTGCCACCTCGTCGCGCACGGCCACGGTGAACGTGTTGTTGAAGCCGTACATGCCCACCCAGGTCATGCCGAACTTCTCCTGGTACTCCGCCTTCAGGCCCTCCAGCATCTCGGCGTCGTCCATGCCCTCGGCCTTATGGTCGAGCACGAGCACCCAGCCGCTCGAGGTGTACTCGGGGTACAGGTCGAAGTCGCCGCGCTCCATGGCGGGCTGGATGTTGTTCGTGCCGCCGCCGATGCCCTTGGTGACGTTGGCTTGGTAGCCTGCGTCTTCCACCAGGGCCTTCAGCATCTCGCCGAGGATGAACTGCTCGGTCATGGGCTTG
Organism: Arabiibacter massiliensis; assembly: GCF_900169505.1. Classification (NCBI taxonomy): domain Bacteria; kingdom Bacillati; phylum Actinomycetota; class Coriobacteriia; order Eggerthellales; family Eggerthellaceae; genus Arabiibacter; species Arabiibacter massiliensis. Next base: position 950,021 of record NZ_LT827021.1, on the reverse strand, counting down.
GTTGCTATCTCGATGGGATCGGCCGACGCGGCGGGCGCGCCATCGCCGGAGCCGTTGCCGTCGTCGCCCGACGAGCAGGCCGCCAGCATCACGAGCGCGCCGGCGAGCAGCGCGGCCGCGGCGAGCCCTGCCACGCGCCAGGCCCACCCGCGCAGTATTCCGCTATCGTTTCTCATGGGTCGTCAGTCTCCTTTTCCGTTTGTAGCGCTTCTCTATCGCGCCCAGCAGCAGGTCGGCCGCGAAGGCCAGCAGGGCAACCAGCAGGCTGCCCGCGAACACCATCTCGGAGTTGCTCAGCGTGATGCCGCGGTAGATTGCCACGCCCAGGCCGCCCGCGCCGATGAACGACGCGATGGCCGCCACCGATATGGTCATGACCACCATCGAGCGCAGCCCCGCCAAGATGACGCTCGTGGCCATGGGCAGCCGCACGTGCACGAGCGTCTGCGTGCGCGTGGAGCCCATGCCGCGCGCGGCCTCGATGACGTCGGGGTCGATCTCGGTCAGGCCCACGTAGGTGTTGCGCACCATGGGCATGAGCGCGTAGATGATGAGCGCGGCCACGGCCGTGGGGTTCCCGATGCCCAGAAACGGCAGCAGAAGCCCCAGCAGCGAGATGGACGGGATGGTGTAGAGCACGTTGCACACGCCGATGACCGGCGCGGCGAAGCGCCGATGCTCGGAGATGAGGATGCCGAGCGCGAGCCCCGCCACGCCCGCCACCGCGATGGCGACGGCCGAGAGCGCGATGTGCGCCCCCAGAAGCTCGGCGAACCAGGCCCAGCGGTCGGTGAACAGCGCGGCGACGTCTTGCAGGAACTCCATTTACGCGTGCAGCCTTTCCACGGCGTCGGCGGGGCACGTGTCGAAGCACGCGCCGCATTGCAGGCAGTGCTCCCATTCTATCACGTAGGGCGAGCCCTCCCGGATGCACTGCTGCGGGCACGTGTCCAAGCACGCCCCGCACCCGGTGCACGCGTCGGTGATGCAAAAGCCGGGGCGCTCCTCGGGTGTTCCGCCGAAGGCGAACGTCTCGCGGCTGATGGGGTGGTGCAGAAGGTCGAACCACTCGCCCGCGCCCTCGTACACGTGGAACGCGTCCAGGATGTAACGCGTGTCGCCGGGGTATACCTCGGCGAGGCCCGGGTTCGCGTCGAAGATGCGGTCGAGCCATTCCTTGCCCACCACGCGGCACTTGCCCAGGAACTTGAGGCTCTGGCACTCCGGGCACATGGCCGACAGCGCCACCTCGCCGGTTTCCACCATCTGCCGGTAGAAGGGCTTGCCTTTGCTGGCCACCAGGTACATGCCGGAATCGTCCGCCAGCATCACGTTCACGATGCGCGTGCGCGGATGCCCCGCCGTATCCACCGTGGCCGCCGAGGCTATCTTCACCGAGCGGAACAGATCGACGTACTTCCTCGCCGTCTCGTCCATGGGGCCTCCCTTCGTCTCGCCCGCCGTTCCTTGTCGAACCAGTATGAAGCACCGTTTCCCCTCCGTGAAGACAGTACTTTTCAGTGCCTTGGTTACTTGAGGGAAACCATGGGGGCGGAGGACGGGCGTGCGGTCGTGCCGTCGGGCGCGCGGTTGTGCTATGGTGTGCGCGGCGCGCATGCGGAAGACGAAGGAGGCTCGACATGGGGCTGTTCATGACGCTGGAGGACGCGGGGGCCGAAGAGGCGGCGCTGCTGGGCGCGCTGGCGGGAGTGGGCGCGGCGGGCGACGCAGGCCGGCTGCGCGTGTTCGACCTGCACTGCGACACACTCGATAGGCTGGCGTTCCACGGCGACCCGTCGGTGCCGGGCGGGTTCGCGGAGCACGACGCGGGAGTGCCGGCCGCGCGTATGAACACGCTCGCCGACAACGACGCGCACATCTCGCTTGCGCGCACCGCGGGCTTCGCGTGGTGCCAGTGCTTCGCGGCGTTCATCCCCGACGAGGCGCGCGGCGACGAGGCATGGGCGCTGTTCGAGCGCGTGCGGCGCGTGTGGGAGCGCGAGCTGGAGCGGTGCGGCGGCAAGCTGGCGCGGGTGCGCACGATGGCCGAGGCGGACGCGGCGCTCGCGTCGGGCAGGACGGCGGGGCTCTTCACGGTGGAGGGCGCGTCGTTTCTGGAGGACGACGGCACCGCCGAGGATCGCCTGGACGCGCTCGCGGAGGCGGGCGTGCGCATGGTCACGCTCACGTGGAACGGCCCGAACGCGCTGGGGAGCGGCAACGACACGGCCGACGGCCTCACCGGCTTCGGGCGCTCCTGCGTGCGCGAGCTGGAAGGGCGCAACGTCGCCGTGGACGTGTCGCACCTGAACGATGCCGGCTTCAAGGACGTGTGCGCGACTGCGACCCGCCCCTTCGCCGCGTCGCACTCCAACGCGCGCGCCGTGTGCGGTCACCCGCGCAACCTCGCCGACTGGCAGCTGCGCGAGCTGGCCGATGCAGGCGGCGTCGCGGGCCTCAACTTCTGCTGCGACTTCCTGTCCGAGACGCACGCCGACCCCACGCCCGACGACGTGCTGCGTCACGTGGACCACGTGCTGGAAGTGACCGGCGAGGACGTGCTCGCCCTTGGCAGCGACTATGACGGCTGCGACGTCCCCAGCTGGCTCGACCCCAGCGACAAGGTGGGCGCCCTGCACGAACTCATCGCCAGCCGCTTCGGCCGCACGGTGGCCGACAAGGCGTTCTTCGCCAACGCGCGGGCGTTTTTCGCGCGTGTGGAGGGGGCGTAGGCCGTCGTCCTGAGCGAGCGCCCCCGGTTGTCATCCTATGGGAGCGAGCGCCCCCGGTTGTCATCCTATGGGAGCGAGCGCCCCGGTTGTCATCCTGAGCGAGCGTAAGCGAGTCGAAGGATCCCGTGCGGCGCCAGCAGTGACGCTTACTGCTGGCGCCGCACGGGATCCTTCGACTCGCTTACGCTCGCTCAGGATGACATACGGGCTTGCGCGCCTCCCTCGTGGGCGTTCCGTGAACTTCGTTGACGCGAATCCGGTTTCGGACTTAAATGCCACAGGTACGAAATCGGACTTGCGAATCAAATCGACGGAGGAACCGGCATCATGGACGCACGCACGACGCGCGCCAACCGCGAATACAACAACCTGTACCGGCGCAGCAACGAGCTGTACCACCACGTGGCCACGAAGATGGGCCTGTCGGACAGCGCTTTCGACATCCTGTACGCCCTCGACGATTTGGGCGACGGCTGCCTGCAGAAGGACGTGTGCGCGGCGTCGGGCATGACGAAGCAGACGGTGAACACCTCGGTGCACAAGCTTGAGCGCGCGGGCATCGTGGAGCTGCGCATCGAACGCGGGCGGGGCACGCACCTGCACCTGACCGAGGCGGGCCGTGAACTCGTCGAAGCGTGCATTCGGCCCGTCGTGGAAGCCGAGGAGGCCGCCTTCGCCGCCATGTCGCCCGAGGAATGCGAGGAGCTGCTGCGGCTCTCCCGCTCCTACCTGGAGCTTCTGCGCGCGCAGGTGGAAGCGCTCCCGTACCCGGAAGGTTGGTGAGCGTCGTGGCCATCAAGCTGTCGGACCACTTCACCTACGGGCGGCTCGTGCGCTTCGCGCTGCCGTCCATCGCCATGATGATATTCACGTCCATCTACAGCGTGGTGGACGGCCTGTTCGTGTCCAACTTCGCGGGCAAGGAGGCGCTCGCGGCCGTGAACCTGGTGTTCCCGCTGGCCATGGCGCTGGGCTCGGTGGGCTTCATGTTCGGCACCGGCGGTGCGGCCCTCGTGGCCAAGACGATGGGCGAGGGCGACGCCGTGCGCGCGAACCGCCTGTTCAGCTTCATCGCGTTGGCAGCGGTCGTCACCGGGGTCGCGCTCTGCGCCGTGGGCGCGCTCGCGCTCGGGCCGCTCCTGGACGCGCTCGGCGCGGAGGGCGCCCTCAAGGAGCAGGGGCTCGTGTACGGCTTCCTGCTTCTGGGCGCGCTGCCGTTCTTCATCGTGCAGAACGTGTTCCAGAGCTTCTTCATCGCGGCCGAGAAGCCGAAGGTGGGCCTTGCGGTGGTGGTGGCGGCCGGCGTGACGAACATCGTGCTGGACTACCTGTTCATCGGCGTGCTCGGCTGGGGCATCGCGGGCGCGGCGCTGGCCACGGCCACGGGGCAGATCCTGGCCGCGGCCGTGTCCGCGACGTTCTTCGCGCGCAGCAAGACGAGCCGGCTGCGCTTCGCCCGCCCCGAGGTGGACTTCCGGGCGCTGGGCAAGACATGCGTGAACGGCTCGTCGGAGCTGATGACCGAGGTGGCGGCATCGGTGGTAAGCACGCTGTACAACCTGCAGCTCATGAGCCTGGCCGGCGCGGACGGCGTGGCGGCCTACGGCGTGATCATGTACGTGAATTTCATCTTCACGGCGGTGTTCTTCGGCTTCGCCATGGGCACGGGACCCATCGTGAGCTACCACTACGGCGCGAGGAACGAAGGCGAGCTCAAGGGGCTCTTCCGCAAGAGCTTCACGTTGGTGGGCGGAACGGGCCTGGTCATGGTGGTGCTCTCGCAGCTTCTGGCCGCGCCGCTCGTGAACGTGTTCGTGGGCTACGACCCCGCGCTCGTCGCCATGACGCTGCACGGGTTCCGCATCTACGCGCTGTCGTTTCTGGTGTGCGGGTTCAACATCTACGGCTCGGCGTTCTTCACGGCGCTCAACAACGGGAAGGTGTCGGCGCTCATCAGCTTCATGCGCACGCTCGTGTTCGAGACGTCCACGGTCATGCTGCTGCCGCTGGTGTGGGGCATCGACGGCGTATGGAGCGCCATCATCGTCGCCGAGGCCTGCGCGCTGGTGCTGACGGCGTTCTTCCTGGTGTACCTGCGGAAACCGTACGGGTATGCGTAGAAGAGCTCTCTCCATACCGTCGCTCTATGGGGATTGATCAACCCGATGCGCAGTCGCTTTTCATACGTGGCTGCAGTGAGACGCGGGGATTTATCAATCTGGTGCGCAGCCGATGTTGGGGCGCTTACAGGTTCAATCCCTAAGATCCCCAATGACGGCTGCGCACCAGGTTGATGGACTTGCGAGGTGGTCTGCAGCCACAAAGAGGGCGATGACAACGGGAGCTCGCCCTCACTCCTTGCCGGCGAGGCCGTCGCTGAGGGTGGAGGGGATGGTGACCACGGTGCCGCCGGACTTCTTGATGCTCTCGTACAGAAGGTGCAGCGTGCGCACCTTGAGCGCGCTCTCGCTGCCGTCGTAGGCCTCGCTTGACGCGGCCAGCATCTCGGATATCTCCTGCTCGGCGCCGGCCAGCACCAGCCGCGCGTTCTTCTCGCGCTCGGCCTGGGCCTCGAGCGACATGACCTCCTGCAGGTCCTCGGGAATCACGATGTCGCGCACCTTCACCGACAGCACGGCGATGCCCCACGGCTCGCACTCCTGCTCCACCACGGCCTTGATCTCCTTGTCCAGCTGCTCGCGCGAGAGCGCCACCTCGGCCACGCTCATGCGGCCGATGGCGTCGCGCATGGCGGTCTGGGCGGTGTAGAGCACGGCGGCGGGGTAGTTCTCCACCTCCACGCACGCGGCCTTCGGGTCCCAGACCATCCAGAACAGCACGGCGTCGATGTCCACCGGCACGAGGTCGCTCGTCAGCGTCATCTCAGCGCCGAAGGGGGTTGCAACGGTGCGCAGGTCCACGCGGCACGCGGCCTGCTCCACCACGGGGATCATGAACACGAGCCCCGGCCCCGCCACGCGCTTGAACGCGCCGAACCGGCAGATGACCAGGCGCTCCCACTCCATGGCGATGTGGATGGCCTGCGACGCCGCCACGGCCAGCACGAGCGCCGCCACAACGGCGGCGATGTTCAGCACGCCGAAGCCGAAGTACGCTACCGCGAGCACCGCCGCGAACACGACGGCCGCCAGCACGAGCGAGAACACGATGGCTCCGTTGCGCGTCGAGCGCTGGGGCGTGAAGGGCGCGCCCGCCGGCTCCACGAGCGCCGTCCCCGCCTGGATCCGCGCGGCCTGCGGTTGCGCCGCGTCCTTGCGCTTGCCTTTCATGGCTTCCTCACTCTCCGTCGTCCGTGCGGAACCCCTCGAGGGCCCGCTGGAACCGTTTCTCCACGTCGTCCAAGGTCATGCCCAGCTCAAGGCACTGGCGGATGCCCTCGGCGAGCACCGCGTCGCCCGACGAGGCGTCCGGGGCCTCCGCGCCGCCGCGCCGCTCCTCCACGATCGAGCCGCGCCCGCGCTTGAACTGGGGATATCGACGAACACCGTGAAGACCCACGTGCGCCATATCTACGCCAAACTGGATGAAGGGACGTGACGAAGGGACGGGGATATTGTCACATTCTCCAACGGGCAACAGCTTCGACGCTCGTGTGGGAATGTGACAATATCCCCGTCCCTTCGTCACGCCGCCTGTCTCATCGACGCATCTTCGATCCGAAAACACGCCTCGTGCGCTGAGGCGTGTTTTCGGAGCGAAGATAGTGGGGGGTCGGGTTGTCCTACCGGTAGCAGGTGGCGGTCATGCGGGCTATCTGCTTGCCGAGGTCGTCCTCGACGACGACGGTATAGAAGGCCAGGTGGCGGCCCGGCTTATCGCAGACGGCGGTGGCGGTAAGCTTGGCGCCGCGCGTGGCGCGCAGGAAGCTCACGGTGTGGTCGACCGACACGGTGGGCTCTTCGCCGATGTTGCAGGCGATGGCCAGCGCGAAGTCGGCCAGCGTGAAGATGGCGCCGCCCATCACGTTGCCCATGGCGTTTCGGTGCACGTCGGACAGCTCCATCTCGGCCACGGCGCGGTCGCGCTCGCCGGACACGACGCGGCAGCCCGCCGCCTCGGTGGCGAAGCGGTCGGCAGCGAACACGGCGGCTATCTCGTCGCGGGTGGGGTTCTCGGGCAGCATGCTACTTGGCGGGGGTGGCGACGGTTCCGTACAGCTCGAGCCAGTCGCCGTCCTTCACGGTGACGGTCTGCGAGCCGCCGCGGATCACGTACTTCGTGTCGGTGATGGAATCGTCGGAGAACTCGAGGTCCTTCATCACGAAGGCGGCTATCTCGCTTCCGGCAGCGGCTTCGGACTGATCGTTCACGCTGATGGCGTACGTGCCGGCCGGGATGTCGGCGCCTACGCGGTACAGCCCGCTCTGGTAGGGCGCCTCGGCCTTGAAGGCGGCCATGGCCTCGGGGCGCATGCGCAGGCTCTCGTCGGCGCCGAGGAACGCGACGAGGTCGCCCGCCTCAAGATCGGCGAAGTAGTTGCCGAAGTACACGACGGCGTCGTCGAGCCTGTAGGAGTCGGGGCCCTCCTCTTCGAACACGTAGAAGTTCGACTCGGCGTCCTGCCTGCCCTCGAAGAAGTACCGGCCCGGCTCGATGTCCTTGCCCGGCCCCACCTCGAAGACGCCCGACGTGCAGGCTCCGCCCTCCACCGAGCTGGGCAGCTCCTCGCCGAGCGCGCTGGCGATCTGCTCGCGGGTGAACCCGCCCAAGAGGTCGGAGTCGTACGAGCCGGAGCCGTCGTCCGGGTAGGGGATATCGTAATCGTCGGGGTAGTCGTAATCGTAGCGGCTGTCGGAGTTGACGGTGGCGAAGTAGGCGCACGACATGCAGCCGACGAAGCTGAACGCGCCGATCAGAAGCACGAGCAGGCATCCTCCGAGCACCCATGGCCACGCCTTGCGCTTCGGCTGCTGCGGCGGCGCCGGATAGGGCGGCTGCGGGTAGGGTGTGTAGGGCTGCTGGGGATAGGGCGGCTGGCCGTAGCCCGGGTAGGGGGGCTGCTGGGGATAGGGAGGCGGCACCGGCGTTCCGGCGTAGGGCGCAGGCGGCTGCTGCTGCGGCGCCGGCTGGCCCGGCGGCGGCGGGGGCGTCGGGCTCGCGGGCTGCTGCGGGGCCGGCTGGTCGGGGCCGGGCTGGCCGTCGGCGTCGGCGTCGGGGACGGGGCGCTCGGGATCGTTCATGGGTTCTCCTGCCTCTCTGGTTGGGGCCATCTTACCATGACCCGGCCGTCCTACTCTTCGCCCGCTGGACCTTCTCCATCTTCCGGGGGCAGGAAGAGCGCGGCTGTGGCCTCCACGAGCTCGACGGCGCCTTCGGGACATGCTGGGACGCACAGGCCGCAGCCGATGCAGTAGCGCGCGTCGAAGGCGAGCGTCCCGTCGGCCGGATCGGGGCAGCGGGCGCCTGTGGGGCACGCTGCCGCGCAGGCGAGCGCGTTCGCGCAGCGCTCGCAATCGGTGGCCGACACGACCACGGGCACGCGCGCGGCGATGGCCGGATCGCGGTCGATCGCCTCGAGCAGCAGCTGGCGCTTGGGCTGCATCGTCTTCTTCGTGCGCCCTTCGGGCACGAAGTCGTTGAACTGCACGCCGTCGGCGAGGTTGAGGCGCGCCCGGGCCCGGGCGCGCTCCTTGCGCTCGTAGAACTGCTGGAGCACCTCGGAGTTGCGCAGGCGGCGCTTGCCCGTGGCGATGTCGCTCACGTCGCCCACGAGGTTGGCGAACGCGCTGCGCCGGTCCACTCCCGTGGGGTCGGCTAGGTCCTTGACCAGGTTCTCCTTCTCGGGGATCACGCCTGTGTAGCCCACCGTGCGCCCGCTCCACGCCTCGGCAGTCTGAATGGCGTGGGAGTACAGCATCTCCCCCATGTCGCCCGCGCGCCCGCAGTCGGCGCAGTAGGCCAGGTCGGCCGCGATCCTCACGGGCACGTTCTCGGACAGCACGAGCGTCCAGAACTCGGGCGAGAGCATGGCCAGGCACGGCAGCACCACCACGTTGGCCGCCGGCTCGAGGCCGGGGAACACGTTCTCCTTGCAGGTGAGCACCACGTCCTCGCCGCGCAGGGCGATGCGGCGGATGCGCGCGTGCAGATCGTGCATGGTCACGCGCGCCGAGGAGAACGCGTCGCAGATCCCCAGGCAGATGCCGCAGCGCGTGCACGCCTCCTCGTCGATGGTGGGGCGGCCGTCCTCGTCGAACGAGATGGCCGCATGCGGGCAGGCCAGCGCGCAGCGCCCGCACTCCGCGCCGCGCGTGCGCACGCAGAAGTCCCGCAGCACCACGATCTGGTTCGCCCGCGCCTCGCCGGCGCCCCCCCTGTCATCCTGAGCGCAGCCGCCGGAGGGGCCTCCCCCCCTGTCATCCTGAGCGCAGCCGCCGGAGGCGGCGGAGTCGAAGGATCCCTCTTCGGGAGCGCTCTGCGCGACACTCTCTTTCTCAGGGGCCTCAGCCACCGAACACCTCTTCCGTCACTTGGTCGATGCGCGCGAGCACGTCGGCGCGCGGCAGCAGCACGATGCTCTCGAACAGCGGCGGCGACACCATGTTGCCGCACACCGCCACGCGCAGGGGCTGGAACAGGAGCTTCGGCTTGAGCTCCAAGCGCTCGCCCTCGGCGCGGCAGGCCTCCTCGAGGCTCGCGGCCTCCCAGGGGCGGCTCTCGTCGGCGAGCACCGCGCGGCAGGCGCGCAAAGCCTCGTCGGCGCGCGCGCCCTCCTTCTTGAGCACTTTCGCCACGCTCTTCTCGTCGAACTCGGGCACATGCGCGCCCCAGAACAGGAAGGCCAGCTTGGCCGGGATCTCGTCGAGGCGCTGCAGGCGCTCGGCCACGAGGGGGTACATCCCCAGGTAGAACTCGGGCCGCGCGGCCACGTCCTCGGCCGTCGCGCCCAGCTCGAAGAGCCACGGCAGAGAGGCCTGCACCCACGCGCTCGCGCCCATCTCCTTGATGTACTGGCCGTTCATCCAGTCGAGCTTCGTCTCGTCGAACACGGCGTCCTTTTTGGTCACGCGCTCGAGGCTGAACTCGCGGCAGAGGGTCTCGCGGTCGATGAGGGTGGTCTCGCCGTCGAGCGACCAGCCCAGAAGCGCCAGGAAGTTAACCATGGCGTCGGGCAGGTAGCCGCGCTCGCAGAACTCCTCCACGCTCGCCGCGCCGTGGCGCTTCGACAGCTTCTTGCCGTCGGGGCCCAGGATCATCGACAGGTGCGCGAAGGTGGGCACGTCGAACCCGAGCGCCTCGTAGATGAGGATCTGGCGCGGGGTGTTGGACAGGTGGTCGTCGCCGCGGATGACGTGCGTGATGCCCATGTTCGCGTCGTCGCACACCACGGCGAAGTTGTAGGTGGGGCTGCCGTCGGTGCGCACGACGATCATGTCGTCCATCACCTCGGCCGGGAAGCTCACGTGGCCGTACACGGCGTCGTCGAACTCGATGGCGCCGCGGCCCTCGGGCACGCGCAGGCGCCACACGTGCGGCTCGCCGGCCGCGATGCGCGCGGCCGCCTCGGCGGGGTCGAGGTCGCGGCAGGTGCGGTCGTAGCCCGCGTAGCCGCCCTCCTCGGCCTCGGCCTTCGCGCGCTTGGCGTCGAGCGACTCCTTCGTGCAGAAGCAGGGGTAGACGCTGCCGCGCGCCTTCATGCGCTCGAGCGCCTCGGCGTAGGTGCCCGTGCGCTCGGTCTGGAAGTAGGGGCCCGCGTCGCCGCCCACCTCGGGGCCCTCGTCCCAGTTCAGGCCCAGCCACTTCATGGCATTCAAGATGACCTGCACGTTCTCCTCGGTGGAGCGCTCCGGGTCGGTGTCCTCGATGCGCAGGATGAAGTCGCCGCCCATGGCGCGGGCGAACGCCCAGTTGTAGATGGCCGTGCGGGCCCCGCCCACATGCAGGCGGCCGGTGGGGGAAGGTGCGAAGCGCACGCGCACGCGTGCGTCGGGTGTGTTGGTCATGAAGCGATCCTCGCGTCTCGTCGTTTGCCGTACGTGCCCGCGCTGCGGGCATCTGCCAGTATAGACAATCCCCCCGAGCGGGCAAGCAGCGCCCCCGCCATCCCCACCAAGAATCCGAGAGTCCCGGGAGGAGGGGAGGGCGACTTGGGGAGGCGGCGTCGGCGGCGTCCCGCTTTTGCGATGTTGGGCGTTCTCGCGTCGATTTTGCAAAGTCGTCGAGTTATGCGCCCTTGCGCGCGGCTGAAAGGGGCGTCGTGGTTCGATACGGAAGGCGGTCTACAAGAAAACCCCAGGTCGGATTTCGGCCTTCTTCGAGAATCGCTTCGCGAGCGTCCCTCGGAGGGTGCATAACTCGAGCACATTGCAATTTCGGGACGTTTCCGGAGACGCGAGGGTGCAGAACTCGCGCACATTGCACGCGAGGGCCGTTATGCGCTGCGGAGCTGTGCTCCTCAGGCGGCTCGGCGGCGCAGGCGCGCGCCGATGGCGATGGCCAGCGCGGACAGCAGGGCGGTGGTCGCGAGCCAGACGGCGCCCATCCCCATCCAGAACGCGGGCGGGTACATGGTGATGAGCAGCGACTCCCACGAGAACGTCCACGTGCCGTCGGCGAAGAACAGCGAGTGGAACGCCGCGAAGAACCCGTTGAAGTCGATGACCACCCACGCCGCGAGCAGCGCGAACACCACGAGCACGGCCGCGCCTGCCGCCAGGAGCACGCTGCTGAGCGCCCGCCGTCCCACGCGGATGCCCACGTGCGCGGCCGCCGCCACGGCCAGCACGGCGATGACGATGAGCGCGAGGCGCGCGGCCACGACCACCCGGAACACGTCGTCCAAGTGCGAGAGCGCGTCGCCCGTGAGCGTGTAGGCGTCGGGCGCGGCGGCCAGCTCCTCGTCGGTCGCGTCGGCGAAGCGCGTGCCCGCGTTCGCGTTGATGTCGTGGAGCATGGCGAACACGGCCTCGCGGTCGTTCGACCCCACCGTGTAGTCGCGCGTGACCACGGCGGCGCACACGAGGTCGTCGTGCGAGAACGGCGTGCCCGGATTGTCCTGCCCCGAGAACGCGCTCGCCAGCGCCTCGGTGGTCTGCGGCAGCCCCGCGCACACGGCGAACCCGGCGGCCACGAACGTGACGGCAAGCGTCACCGTCGCCACGAGGGCAGCCGCCGCGTCGAGCACGCGCCAGAGCCCCGAGCGTTTCCCGTCTCCCATGTTCGAATCCCTCTCTCAGCGGCCGTGCGCCCCCGCGCGACGGCCGCGGCTTCGTCGCTAGTCCCGATCCACCCAGATGGTGGCGGCCGTCATGCCCTGCATCTGCTTCGAGATGGTGGGCAGGGGCCCCAGCCGGCTGAACACGCCGGTGAACTCGCCGTCGTAGAGGTACAGGCCGTTCAGGTTGTTGTACAGCTTGGGCTCGCGGGAAACCTCGTCGTCGGCCAGCTGGTCGATGCCCGCATCCGGCGGCAGCGTCTCGGTTTTGAACGGCCTGATGTAGCGCTGCACGATGAACGGGAAGCCCGCGCGGCCGTTCGCGAAGCGGTCGATGAGCTCCTCCCATTCCTCCTGCGAAACCGCCTCGCCGGCGTACACGTCGTCGGCCCCGTAGTGGTCGGTGGGCTTGATGATCCACTCGCAGCGGTTCTCGCGGATCTGCGGGAGGTTGATGTAGTCCTCGTCCAGAAACGCGGTCAGGGGCACCGTCTCCTCGATGAACGAGATCTCGTCGGCGTCCAGAAACGCCGTGGTGCGCTCGTCGAACAGCGCTTTGAAGATCTGCTTGTCGTGCACGATGTGCCCGGCGAAGCTGCCGATGAGCGCCACCTTCTGCGCGCGAACGGCCTCGATGAGCTGCTGCGACGCGTCCCAGTGGTCGATGACGTCGTTGGTGACGCACCGGCGCCACACGGCGTCCACGCGCCCGCCCTCGGCGTCGCGCAAGACCTCGCCGTCGAAGGAGAGGTCGCGCACGTCGGCCACGACGCATTCAACGCCGCGGTCGCGGAACAGGTCGGCGTAGATGTGGAACTCGTCCACCACGCCGTTCTCCAGGTAGTCGCAGATGGCGATGCGCGGGCTCTCCACGCGGCGCTCGTAGGTGGAATAGATGCGCAGGAAGGCGTCCACCCAGCTCTCGAACAGCTCGCAGCCCTCCACATGATGGCGGCGCGCGAACTCCTTGAACGTGGCGGACTGGGCCACCGAGGCCGTGATCTCACGGTTCTCGTTCATGCCCGACGAGCCGTCGCCGTTGAACTCGCAGAACTTCATGCGGTAGTCGTCCTCGTCGAGGAAGGTGTCCACGCGCGCGAACGGCAGCACGGAGTCGTAGCCGCGCGGCAGCAGGATGAGCTCCTCGAGGCGCGGGTCGAAATCGAACACGCGGCGGTACTCCGGGTCGTCCAGGTAGCGCTCGATGACCTTGACGAGGATGCGGTGGGCCGTCTCGGCGGTGTCCTTCATCGTGCGGTAGGTCTCGGCGTTGAACAGGCGCGGCACGAACGAGCAGGCCACCACGCGGTGGTGCACGATGGCGGTTGACTGCTGCATGTAGCCGTAGGCGGCGCGGCGTCCTTCGATGTCGCCGCCGAGCTCGTCCATGATGGCGAAATACTCGCGGGTGTAGTCTGCGTTCGTGGGCATGGCGGTCCTTTCGGCGGCCCGCCTCCGGGCTCGCGGAGGGCCGGGGCGGGAGGTTCGTTTTCGACGGAAAAGTGTAGCATGAGCCGCCGGTCGCGACTGAGGAGGTTGCCGTATCGCCACACGAACGGCGGGGAGGCGGAACCTGGGTGCAAGGGGAGGGCGAGGGCAAAGGCAGTCTGCACGAAAACTGCGTCTGTGCGAGCTGTTAGCTTTGTCTAACTCCAATTGTGCCGGATGCGTTCGACGTTTCACCTGATCGCGTGAAACCGATAGCGGCGCAATCCGAGTTAGCCCAAGGAAACAGCTCGCACAGACGCAATTTTCACGCAAATGCGAAGGTCCGTTTCGCCAATCCGGTTGGCATGCGCCCGCCGCTTCGCGGGGATTGCGCGCATGCGGGGTTTTCGCTATTGCGCGAATGCTGCTTTCGGGGTACCCTTTGCGAGGTTTCACGGGGTTCGCGGCCGCTTGCGCGGTTCCCGTTTTATCAAGAGTCGGGGGAGAGAGTTGGCTCTGAGATCCCGACACCAACCTGGCGAATACGCCAAGGTGGTCCGGCCTACAACGATGAAGGAGGAACTTTCCATGGCCGAAGAACGCTCATCGTACCTGTTCACGTCCGAGTCCGTCACCGAGGGGCATCCCGACAAGGTGTGCGACCAGATATCGGACGCTATCCTGGACGCCATCCTGGCCAAGGAGATCGAGCTCGCGAAATCCGGCTACGTGGCCCCCGACGGCCACCCGGCCGACCCCGCGCAGGTGCGCGTGGCGTGCGAGACTATGGCCACCACCGGCATGGTCATCGTCACCGGCGAGATCCGCACGCAGGCCTACGTGGACGTGCCCGCCATCGTGCGCGAGGTGCTGCGCGAGATCGGCTACGACCGCGCGAAGTACGGCTTCGACTGCGACACCTGCGGCGTGCTCAACGCCATCCACGACCAGTCGCCGGACATCGCGCAGGGCGTCGACGAGAGCTGGGAGGCCCAGCACGGCCTGGCCGCCGAGGACGACCCCTACGAGCGCATCGGCGCGGGCGACCAGGGCATGATGTTCGGCTACGCGTGCGACGAGACGTCCACGCTCATGCCGATGCCGGTGTATCTGGCCCATCGCCTGGCCGAGCGCCTGACCGAGGTGCGCAAGGACGGCACCATGCCCGCCCTGCGCCCCGACGGCAAGACCCAGGTGTCCGTGCGCTACGAGGACGGGCGTCCCGTGCACGTGGAGAAGGTGGTCGTGTCCACGCAGCACGCCGAGGACATCGAGCACGAGGCGCTGCGCGCCCAGATCATCGAGAAAGTGGTGGAGCCCGTGCTCGCGCGCGAAGGCGTGGAGCTGGCGCCCGACGCCGAGATCCACGTGAACCCCACCGGCCGCTTCGTCATCGGCGGGCCCATGGGCGACGCGGGCCTCACCGGCCGCAAGATCATCGTGGACACCTACGGCGGCATGGGCCGCCACGGCGGCGGCGCGTTCTCCGGCAAGGACTGCACGAAGGTGGACCGCTCGGCAGCCTACGCCGCTCGCTGGGTGGCGAAGAACGTGGTGGCCGCGGGGCTCGCGCGCCGCTGCGAGGTGCAGGTGGCCTACGCCATCGGCATGGCGAAGCCCGTTTCGGTGATGATCGACACCTTCGGCACGAACGAGGTGCCCGAGGCCGACATCCGGGCCGCCATCGACGCGGTGTTCGACCTGCGTCCCGGCGCCATCATCGACGAGCTCGACCTGCGCCGCCCCATCTACCAGAAGACGGCCGCCTACGGCCACTTCGGCCGCGAGCTTCCCGAGTTCACCTGGGAGCGCACCGATCGCGCTGACGCGCTGCGGAAAGCGTGCGGCCTGGCGTAGGCGCCGTTCGCGTGCGAGCAGGAGATCGAGCCGCCCGCCGGAAGACCCGGCGGGCGACTTCATTTTTCCCGCTTTCGATTTTTATAGGTACATTCGTTCGTTTTGTGGTATACTGCCTTCATCGAAATAGAGCCAGTGCGGACGCTTCCTTCGGGATGCCCATAGATGGCGGCGATCTCCGCGCCGCCCGTACCACGTCCGCAAGATCCTCTGAACAACGGAGTCTGCCCCTAGGGCCGCCAACGCGCGGCTGCGGCCGCGTGCGCGGTGGGGGCGGAAAAGGAGGACGTTCATGGAGAGGGAGAGGTTCATCGGCGAGGGCTTGTCTTGTCATATCAAGCGCGCAGTTGCTTTTCAGAGCAGTTGCAACTATAATCTAGTTGCAAAATGAGGTGCCGCCATGACGAGAGTAGAGAAGCTTGTCGAACGGCTCATGTCCCGTCCTCGAACGTTTCGCTTCGACGATGCGGTTCGGGTCATGTCGTGGCACGGATTCGAACTCGACGAAAAAGGCAAGACGTCGGGATCGCGCGTACGATTCTATCGGGAGAGCGACGGGCGCATTCTGCTGATGCACATGCCGCATCCAAGCGGGGAGCTGAAAGCGGCGGCAGTGCGCGAGATGGCATCGTTCCTCGAAGACGTTGGAAGGAGGTGACTATGGGAAACTCCCTCAAATACAAAGGCTATACGGCGCTCGTCTCCTTCGATGCCGAAGGCGGCTACCTGTATGGCACGGTTTCGGGCATTCGCGACAAGATCTATTTTGAAGGCGATAACGCCCGGGAGATCGCGACGTCGTTCCACGAGGCGGTGGACGACTACCTTGCGTTCTGCATCGAGAAGGGCAAGTCCCCTGAAAAACCCTTCAAGGGATCGTTCAACGTTCGCGTGGGTCCTGAATTGCACGAGCGCGCCTTTTTGAAAGCAGCCGAGAAGGGCGAGTCCCTGAACCAGTTCGTCGTCGGGGCGATAGCGGCAGCGGTCTGAAACTCGCAAAATTGTCACGAACATCTGTTCATGTTTGTGATATACTGCTTGTAATGAAAAGAGCCAGTGCGGACGCTTCCCAACGGGATGCCCATAGATGGCGGCGATCTCCGCGCCGCCCGTACCACGTCCGCAAGATCCTCTGAACAACGGAGTCTGCCTTGGGGGCCGCTGTCGTGCGGCTGCGGCCGCGTGCGCGGTGGGGGCGGAAAAGGAGGACGACCATGGAGCGGTACGATATCGAGAAGCGCAAGCTGACGCTGGACGATCTGGCGCACGTCGACGAGGAGAGCGGCGTCGAGTACTGGTTCGCGCGCGACATCATGGGGTTTCTGGGATACACCCAATGGCGGAACTTCGAGGCTGCGGTGAAAAAGGCGATGATTTCCGCCGAAAGCAGCAAAACCGCAGGTGAACATCATTTTGCTGGCGTCAGCAAAATGATCGAGGCAGGAAAGGGGGCAACGCGTGAAGTAAGGGACTACAAGCTCACGCGCTACGCCTGCTACCTCATCGCGCAGAACGGCGACCCGCGCAAGGAGGAGATCGCCTTCGCGCAGAGCTACTTCGCGCTGCAGACGCGCAAGCAGGAGCTCATCGAGGAGCGCATGAAAGCTCTTGCGCGCATCGCGATCCGAGGGCAGCTAACCGAGGCTGAGAAGGAGCTCTCGCGCATCGCCTA
Organism: Arabiibacter massiliensis; assembly: GCF_900169505.1. Lineage (NCBI taxonomy): Bacteria > Bacillati > Actinomycetota > Coriobacteriia > Eggerthellales > Eggerthellaceae > Arabiibacter > Arabiibacter massiliensis. The sequence goes on along the minus strand of NZ_LT827021.1, from coordinate 933,157 downwards.
TGAGCGAGGCGTCGACGCGGGATTTCCTGCGTCGGAGGGTTAGGCCGGCCCGGGCGGCGCGCGGGCGTGCGCTATACTTGACGACATGAAACTCGCATCGGTCATCCTGGACATACCCACGCAGGCGCTCGACGCGCCCTACACCTACGCCGTGCCCGACGACGCGGGCGACGGGCAGCTCATCGAGGTGGGCTGCGCCGTGCTCGTGCCGTTGGGCGGGCGGCGGGCGGTGGGCTTCGTCGTCGGCATCGACGAGCGCGAGGAAGGTGACTGGCCCGAGGGCTTCGACCCCTCCAAGCTCAAGGCTATCGTGCGTGCGGTGAGCAGGCCGTACTTCGACGAGGAGGGCGCGGCGTGCGCGCAGTGGCTCTCTGAGCGCTACATCGCGCCCCTGTCGTCGTGCGTGCGCCTGTTCACCCCTCCCGGCGGCGTGCCGCGCATGGTGCGCTCGCGCGAGGGCTACTGGCGCCTCGAGGAGCCGGCCGTGGGCGAGGTGGACGATCGCTGGGTGGTGCCGGGCCCTGCCTTCGGCGGGTTCGAGCCGCGCAAGAACGCCGTCAAGCAGGCCTCCATCGTGGCTGCCCTCGGCGCGGGGGAGCTGCGCGTGGCTGAGCTCGCCGCCGAGTTCGGCTCCGTGGCCTCCAGCCTGAAGACGCTCGAGAAGCAGGGCGTCGTGCGCATCGAGCTGCGCCGCAGGATGCGCGGCATGGCCGAGGATCCATCCGACCGCGGATCGTTCACGCCCTCGCCGAAGCCCCCGCTCACGGCGGGGCAGGCTGCGGCGCTTGAGGCCATCGACGGCGCGCGCCGTCGCGGCGCGGGCGAGGTGGTGGTGGTGGACGGCGTCACGGGCTCGGGCAAGACGGAGGTGTACCTCCAGGCCATCGAGGCCGCGCTCGACGCCGGGCGCACGGCGTGCGTGCTCGTGCCGGAGATCTCGCTCACTCCGCAGACGGTGGGCCGGTTCCGCGGGCGCTTCGGCGACACGGTGGCCGTCATGCACTCGCGCATGGGCCAGGGCGAGCGCTACGACCAGTGGGACTTCATCCGCTCGGGCGCGGCGCGCGTGGTGGTGGGGGCCCGAAGCGCGCTTTTCACCCCCCTCAAGAACCTAGGGCTCGTCATCATCGACGAGGAGCACGAGGGCTCCTACAAGCAGGACAGCGCCCCGCGCTACCATGCGCGCGACGTGGCCGTGTGGATGGCGCGCCGCGCCGGCGCGGCGGTGGCGCTCGGCTCGGCGACGCCCTCCATCGAGAGCCTGCACGCGTGCGCGAAGGACCCCGCCTGGCACCAGGTGGCGCTTCCCGAGCGCGCGAACGGCAAGCCCCTTCCCGAGGTGCGGGTGGTGGACATGGCCAAGGAGTTCGCAGGAGGCTCGCGCTCCATGTTCTCGGGCGCGCTCTCCCGCGCGCTCGCCGAGGAGCTCTCTGCCGGCCGCAAGGCGGTGCTCCTGCTCAACCAGCGCGGGTTCGCGAAGTTTCTGCTGTGCCGCGAGTGCGGGTTCGTGCCCGAGTGCCCGTCGTGCTCGACCTCGCTCACCTACCACGAGCGCGGCAGCTTCCTCATCTGCCACCACTGCGGCCACCGCGTGCCCGCGCCGCCCGTCTGCCCGGAATGCGGCAGCCCCTACCTCAAGAAGTTCGGCGCGGGCACCCAGCGCGTCGAGGCCGAGCTGCGCGTGCTCCTCGACGAGACGCCGGGCGTCGGCCCGGGCGTGCCCATCGTGCGCATGGACGCCGACACCACCAGCGGCAAGGGCGCGCACCAGCGCCTCTTGGAGGAGTTCGCCGCGGCGGACGCGGCCGTGCTCCTCGGCACGCAGATGATCGCGAAGGGCCTCGACTTCGAGGACGTCACGCTCGTGGGCGTCATCAACGCCGACACCATGCTGAAGCTGCCCGACTACCGCGCCGCCGAGCGCACGTTCGACCTGATCGAGCAGGTGGCGGGCCGCGCCGGGCGCGCCGAGCTGGCGGGGCGCGTGCTCGTGCAGACCTACGAGGCCGACGCGCCCTCCATCCGCGCCGCGGCCTCCTACAACCGGGCGCTCTTCCTGCGCGACGAGCTGCCCAAGCGCCGCCTTCTGGGATATCCGCCCTACGTGCGCATGGCCAACGTGCTCGTGTGGGGCAAAGACGAGCCGGAGGTGCGCCGCGTGGCGGCCGAGATGCACGAGGCGCTCGCGCGCGCCGTGCGCGACTTCGGCGGCGCGGGATGGACGGTGCTTCCCGCCACGCCCTGCGTGCTGGCGAAGCTGCGCGGCACGTACCGCTGGCACGTGGTGGTGAAGTGCCCGCCGCAGACCGACCTCTCGCGCGTCCTGCTGCCGCTGTTCCGCCATCGCAAGCCCGAGCGCGACGTCAACGTGGCGGTGGACGTCGACCCCGACGACCTGCTGTAGCGCGGCCGCGCTCAGGGCAGGCGCACGGTGCCCAGCGTGAGAAGCTCGCTCTCGGCGGCGGCCGGCGCGCCGGTGAGCCCTCCCACGAAGCGCTCGAGCGCGATGCCCACGGCCTCCCACCAGGCGGGGGCGGCCACGTCCTCGGCCGCTACGAGGTCCGTCTCCCACACGGCCTCGCCTCCGCGCCGAAACGCGAGGCGCCCCACGACATCGCCCGCGCGCACGTCGCCGCTCACCTCGAAGAACGTCGCCTCCTGCTCGATGCGGGGGCCCTCGGAGGGAAGCTCGACGATCTTGCCGGGCTCAGCCACGGTGGCGGGGACGGTGCGCCGCGGCCAGTCGGCGTGCGCGACGAGGGCCACGAGCGGATAGGCGCCCCGCTCGCCGCCTATCTCGGCCTCCACCGTGCGCGCCGTCGCCACCAGCTGGAACCGCGCCGTCCGCGCGCGCCGCTCGGCCTCGGCGGCCTCCTCCCGTTCGCGCTCCCGCGACTCCTCGAGCTCCCGCGCCGCGGCCGCGGCCTCGCCGCCGCGCCCGATCGCCCAATCGAGCAGCGCCGCCTCGTCGGCGAACCGCTGGGCCTTCGACGACGACCCCAGCACCGCGACGTAGTATTCCCGGCCGTCCCGGACGGCGGCGCCCGCCGCGCAGGGGCCCGCCGCCAGGGTGTAGCCGGTCTTCGCCGCGCACGCCCCCTCGTAGGACTTCAGGAGCTCGTCGGTGTTCGCGAGGCTCACCGTCGCCTCCGCGCCGCCGCGCATGACGCGGATATCCGTCTGCGAGAAGCCGATGCTCGCACGCACGAGGTCGGACTCCATCGCCCGGCGCAGCGTCTCCGCCACGTCGCGCGCGCAGCTGGCCTGGCCCTGCGCCCACTGGTCGAAGTCGAGCCCGTGCGGGTTCGCGAACACGGTGGCCTCGAGCCCCCACTCGGCGGCCTTCGCGTTCATGGCGTCGACGAACGTGGCTTGGGCCTCCTCCGGCCCGGCGCCGGGCTGCCCCGCGTCGGCGAGGATGAGCCCTCCGGCCGCCTCCGCGATGGCGATGGCTGCGTCGTTTCCCGATGCCGTGAGCAGGGCCTTGAGCGCGTCGTCGAAGCTGAGCACGTCGCCGGCCAGAAGCCCCGCGCTCGACTCGCCCACAGAGGCCGCCGTGGGCGTGACCGTCACCGCGTCGTCGGCGGCGAGGTGCTCGGCCGCCACGGCCGCGGTCATGATCTTCGTGAGCGAGGCGATCTGCGCGGGCTCGCGCGCGGCCCGCCCGAACAGCACCCGCCCCTCGTCGTCAACGACGGCCGCGCAGGAGGCGTCGATGGCGGGCAGGTCCTCCTCCGCCAAGCCGAGCTCCTCGGGCGAGAAGCCGAGCGTCTCGTCGCCCTCGGCCGCGAGCGCCGGCGCCGCGCGCCAAAGGGCCAGGCCCGCGGCGAGCGCCAGGCAGACGACCGCGGCTGCGGCGCGGCGCGCGAGCGGCTTCGGTCGGCGCAGGGACATGGCGGCTCCTCTCTTCGTTCGGCTGGTCGCCGCCCAGTATACCGCGCGCGGCCGGATCGCGCGCGGCGCGCCTCGAAGGGCCTTGCGCCCCATGGTATCCTGAACGTTCAGTTTCTATCCGCCCGACCCCGACAAGACAAGGAGGCGCCCGTGGGGAACTGGGTTCGGCGGCTCGTCCGCCTGGCGCTCGCCGCCGCGCTCGCCGCGGGGGCCGCCCCCGTCTGCGCGCTCGCCGACGAGGGCCCCGCCCCGGCCGAGGCCCCGGCGGGGCGCGTCCTCACCGTGGCGTTTCCCCCGACGCCCGGCATCAGCGCCCTCGACGAGTCCGGCGTGCGCAGCGGCATCTTCTACGACTGGCTCGTCGAGATCGCGAAGTACACGGGGTGGACCTACGAGTTCGTCGACGGCGACGTGGAGGAGCTGATGGACCGGGTCGCCTCCGGGGAGATCGACCTCATGGGCGGCATGTACCTCCGCGAGCAGCTCGCCGACTCCTACGGGTACGCGCGCATGCCCATCGGCTCGAACCACGCCTTCCTCGTCTGCCCGGAGGATCGGGACGACCTCGTCAGCTACGACGTGCGCAGCCTGGACGGCGCGTCCATCGGCGTGTACGAGAAGGCCGTGGAGAAGAACCGGCGCCTTCAGAACTTCATCGACTTCAACGGCCTGGACTGCCGGATCGTGCCGCTCGGGCTCGACTCCTACGAGAGCTGCCTCGCAGACGGGCTCGTCGACGTCAAGCTCGGAAGCGAGGTGGGGGTGCCCGAGGGATGCAAGGTGGTCGCGGAGTTCGAGAACGAGCCGTACTACATCGTCTCGGCGGCGGGCTCCGACCTGGTCGCCGAGGTGGACGCCGCCATGGAGCAGGTGTTCGCGGCCGACCCCGCCTTCGCCGACGAGCTCTACCGCGCCTACTACCCCGAGGCGCGCTGGAGCCCGCTTTCGCTCACCAAGGACGATCGCGCCTTCGTGGAGGCCTCCGGGTCGGTAACCGTGGCCGTGGTGGCCGACCGCTACCCGCTCTACTACGAGCGCGACGGGTCGTGCCAGGGCATCGTGAAAGACGTGTTCGACCGGATCGCCGAGCTCACCGGGCTGTCGTTTCGCTTCGTGCACGCCGCCACCTACGAGGAGGCCATCGGCCTCGTCGCGTCGGGCGGGGCCGATTTGCTGGGCGGCTTCATGGACGACGCGCACGCCGCCGCCGAGCGCGGCCTCGCGCTCACGAAGGGATTCGCCAGCCTCGACGAGGTGGTGCTGCGCAACAAGCTCACGCTCGGCGACGGGCGCGAGCAGGTGTTCGCCCAGATCGAGGGCCGCGTCGCCGGCGAGGCGGCCGAGGGCGCGCGCGTCGAGCGCTTCGCCTCCTACGCCGAGTGCCTCGAGGCGGTGAACCAGGGCCGCGCCGACTTCACCAGCATGCCCGCCTCCTACGCCGAGCGCCTGTTCATGGACCGCTCCTTCTCCAACGTGACCCCGGCCACCTCCGATCACCGCGAGACCTCGTTCACCGTGGCGTTCCCGCAGCCGGTGGACGCGGGGCTCTACGCGGTCATGAGCAAGGCGATCAACAGCCTCACGCAGGAGGAGCTCGACTCCGCCCTCTCGCGCAACGCCGTGCCCATGGGCGACCGCCCCGTGTCGCTGCGCTCGCTCATCGTGGAGAACCCGCTCGTCGCGGCTGGCGTCGTGCTCGTGGTGGCGCTGCTCGTGGCGGCGGTGGCCATCGTGGTGTCGGTGTCGAAGGTGCGCAACCGCATGATGGAGATCCGCCTGGAGAAGGCCGAGGAGACGGGCCGCGCGAAGGCCGACTTCCTCTCGCGCATGTCCCACGAGATCCGCACCCCCATGAACGCCATCATCGGGCTGTCCAACGTCGCGTCGCTCTCGGGCGAGGCGACGCCCGCCATCCGCGCCAGCCTGGAGAAGATCAACACCTCGGCGCAGTTTCTGCTCGCGCTCGTCAACGACATCCTCGACATGTCCAAGATCGAGAACGACAAGATGCGCATCGAGCCCGCGCCGATGAGCCCCCGCTCGCTCGCCGAGCGCCTGCAGAGCATGTTCGGCCTGCTGGCCGAGGAAAAGGGCCTCGCCCTCGAGGTGCGCTGCGACGTGGAGGGGCTCGTCGAGGCCGACGACGTGCGCCTGCAGCAGGTGCTCGCGAACCTGCTGACCAACGCGTTCAAATTCACCGACGCGGGCGGCGCGGTCCAGCTCACGCTGCACGAGACGGCGCGCGCGGGCGGCGCGGCCTCCATCCGCTTCGGCGTGAAGGACGACGGCGCGGGCATCAAGGAGGAGGACCTCGAGCGCATCTTCGTGTCGTTCGAGCAGGCCGCCGAGAACCGCCGCAACGCGCAGGGCACGGGCCTCGGCCTGGCCATCAGCAGCAACCTCGTGCGCCTCATGGGCGGCAGGCTCGAGGTGTCCAGCCGCTGGGGCGAGGGCTCGGAGTTCTTCTTCACGCTGCGCCTGCCCGTGGCCGGAGGGGAGGGCCCGGAAGGGAAGGGCGGCAGCCTCGCCGAGGAGGCGCCCGCCCGCACGCTTTCGGGCACGCGCGCGCTCGTGGCCGAGGACAACGACCTGAACGCCGAGATAGCCCAGGCGCTGCTCGAGATGGAGGGCGTGGCGTCGGATCGCGCCGCCGACGGGCGCGAGGCCGTGGAGCTGTTCGCGGCGTCCGAGCCGGGCGCCTACGACTTCGTGCTGATGGACGTGAAGATGCCCGTGCTCGACGGCCTGGCCGCCGCGGGCGAGATCCGGGCGCTTCCCCGCGCCGACGCGCGCGCCGTACCCATCGTCGCGCTCACGGCCAACACGTTCCAGGAGGATCGCGACAAGGCCGCCGCGGCGGGCATGGACGCCTTCGTGCCGAAGCCCTTCGACGCGCGCCAGCTCTACGACACGCTGGAGGGCCTGCTGGGCCGGCAGGGCTAGGGGCGCCGCGCCCGCGCCCCCGGCCGCGCCGTCTTTCGCCGCCCATGGTGCCGCCCACCTGCGTCCTCTGTCGCTTCGGCCCGTTTTCGGTTACTATGTACGATGCAGACAAACGTGCGGGGAGGTGAACATGGGTCGCGCACCAAGAGGAAGGCGGGGCGCCTTCGGATTGGCCGCCGGCATCGTCGCGGTCGTCCTCGTGGCGGTCGTAGGCGGCGGCGCGCTCGTCCACGTGTACTCCGACACCGTGCGCAACCTCACGCGTGAAGACAGCATCGGCTACCTCGAGGACATCTCCGGCCAGATCACCGAGAACGTGCGCATCGTGACCTCCCAGATATTCTCGGCCTTGGAGACGGTGGAGCGCGGCCAGAGGAGCCGGGTGGAGGCCGGCGCCACCCTCGCCGAGCTGAACGCGGAGATGGCCGAGGAGCGCGCCCGGTGGAACCTCGACAAGCTCGCCTACGTGGACGAGGACGGCATGTGGTGCTTCGCCGACGGCACGCAGCGCTACGTCCGCTCGCAGGACTACCTCAACAAGACCCTGCTCGAAGGCGAGTCCTCCGTCTCCGGCATCGAGAGCATGGACGGCCGCGACGTGCTCGTGTTCTCCATTCCCGTCGACTTCGAGATCGAGGGCCACCGCATGAAGGCGCTCGTCGGGGTGTACGGCGTCGAGGACATCCTGCACCTGCTGTCCATCGACTCGTTCGACGGCCAGGGCTTCGCCTACATCGTGCGCAGCGACGGCTCGGTGGCCGTGCGCTCGGCGGAGCAGACGGCCGTGAGCAGCGAGTACAACATCGTGTCCGCGCTCGAGACGCAGAACCCCGCGGAGCAGGAGGCGGCCGAGCGGCTGCGCGCCGACCTCGCCTCCGGCGCGCAGGGCGTGGTGCTGGTGGACTACAACGGCGTGCCCACCTACGTGTGCTACACGCCCGTGGGGGTGAGCGACTGGCGGCTGCTGTCCTTCGTGCCCAGCAGCTACATCGACGAGCGCTCCAACAGCCTGTACCTGCTCACCGTTGCGGTGGGCGTCACCGTGGCGCTCGTGTTCGGGGCCGTCATGCTGCTCGTGGTGGTCGCCCAGCACCGCAACCGGCGGCGGCTCGAGCACATCGCCTACGTGGACCCGGTCACGGGCGGCGACACCCTCGAGCGCTTCCGCGAGCGCTTCCAGGACGCGGCGCGCGGCGACATGCTGCACCGGGCCCTCGTGTACGCCAACATCGCGAAGTTCAAGTCGTACAACGACCGCGAGGGCAAGGAGGGCGGCGACAGGCTGCTCGCCGCCGTGAGCCGCATGATCGGGGAGCGCATGCGCGAGGGCGAGTTCACCGGGCGCGTGGCGGCCGACCACTTCGTCACCCTGCTGAACCCCACCGACGAGTCCGAGGTGAAAAAGCGCCTGGACGAGTTCTCCATCGCGGCGGCGCAGGGCAGCGAGGGCGCGCGGGTGTCCATGGACTTCGGGGTGTACCTGCTCGACGAGGAGGCGCTCAAGCAGGAGCTCACGCTGCTCATCGACGCCGCGAACCTGGCGCGCACGAGCGCCGAGAAGCAGGTCCTCTCCGGCGGGTCGCGCGTGGGCTTCTACGACGCCCGGCTGCGGCGGCGGTTCCTGCGCGAGAAGGAGCTCGAGGACCGGTTCCCCGCCGCGCTCGCGGGCGGAGAGTTCCACGTGTTCCTGCAGCCGAAGGTGGCGCTGCCGGGCCGGTGCGTCGACGGCGCCGAGGCCCTGGTGCGCTGGTTCGGGCCCGAGGGCAAGCTCTTCCCCGACGAGTTCATCCCGCTCTTCGAGCGCAACGGCATGATAGCCCAGCTGGACTTCTACATGTTTCGCCAGGTGTGCGCGCTGCTGAAGCGCTGGGAGAGCGAGGGGCGGCCGCTCGTGTCCATCTCGGTGAACATCTCGCGGGCCAACTTCGACGTGCCCGACTTCTTCGACCGCTACGAGGAGCACGTCCGCGAGAACCGGGTGCCCGCGCGCTGGCTCGAGTTCGAGTTCACCGAATCGGTGGTGTTCGACCGCATCGACGAGATCAACCGGGTCATCCGCCGCATCCACGCCCTGGGCGCGCGCTGCTCCATGGACGACTTCGGCTCCAGCTACTCGAGCCTGAACATGCTGCGCAACCTGGAGGTGGACATCATCAAGCTCGACCGCGGGTTCTTCGTGGGCGATGCGAGCGACGCGGGGAAGGCCGAGAGCATCGTGGGCGGCATCGTGGGCATCGCGCGCGCCATGCGCATAGCCACGGTGGCCGAGGGCGTGGAGGAGCTCGACCAGGTGAGCTTCTTGGAGGGCATCGGCTGCGACATGGTGCAGGGCTACGTGTTCGGCCGGCCCATGCCCGCCGAACAGTTCCAGGAGTTCCGTATCGACGAGGGGAAGCGAGGCGCTGATGACTCAGACGACTAGAAGGACGGCCCGGGCGGCGCGTCGCTGGACGTTGGTGCTCGCGCTGGTTGCGGCGCTGGCTGGATTGGGCGCGCTCGCAGGCTGCTCGGAGGGCGGCGCGGGCGGCGAGGGGTCGGGCGATGAAGAGATAGTGCTCACGGTGTCGAAGCGCCGCGTGGACATGCTGCCCCAGGGCATCATGGACGAGATGGTGCGCCGCCATCCCAACCTGCGCTTCGAGTTCGACGTGAACGCCAACGGCAACTACTCCGGCCAGCAGATCCTCGAGCTGGAGCACCACGACATCCCCGACATCCTGGTGAACACGCGCAACCTGGACCTCACTGAGGATCTGGAGAACAACCTGGTGGATCTGGCGGGCTACGATTTCATGAGCCGCTACCTTCCCAGCGTGGTCGACCGCCTCAGCATGGACGGGCGCGTGTTCTATCTGCCCGGCTACCTCACCTATTCCGGGCTCATCTACAACAAGGAGATGTTCGCCGAGCACGGCTGGGAGCTGCCGCGCTCGCTGGAGGACCTCATCGCGCTCAACGAGCAGGCGAAGGCGGAGGGCATCCGCCTGCTGTCGTATTCCCTGGATCTGCCGGGCAGCCGCTTCCTCCACCTCACCAACATCGCGTCGGCCCAGTTCATCCACACGCCGCAGGGCATCGACTGGGAGCGGCGGTTCCTTGCCGGCGAGGCCGCCATGACCGGCGTGTTCGAGCCGTACATGGACGAGTTCCAGCTGTGGCTGGACGCCGGCCTCATCACGGCCGACGACCTGAGCCTTACCGCCCAGGACTCCACGAAGCTGTTCGCAAGCGGGCAGGCGGCCATGTGCTACGGGCTGAGCAGCTCCGTGAGCGCGAACGACTTCGACTTCGAGGCGGGGGTGGCGCCGTTTCTGGCGAAGGGAGAGGGCCAGGAGAACGCCTGGTACTTCTACTGGACGAGCGGCCTTTACGGCATCAACAAGAAGCTCGAGGAGCCCGGCAACGAGGAGAAGCTGGCCATCGCGCTGGAGATGTTCGAGTTCATGAGCACGCCGGAGGGCCAGGAGATACTCATGGGCGGCGCCGAGGGGCGCTACTCCTCCACGAAAGGGACGGCCGACGACGATGACGCGCTGCTGGGCGACTACGCCGACGTGGTGGAGCGCAACAACCTGGTGGAGGCCGCCACCTACGCCACGGCGGCGCTTCCCGGCGGCAACGCCCTGGGCGAGTTCATGCAGGGGCAGGCCACCTCGGCCGAGGTGCTGGCCGCCTGCGACGACGCCATGGCCGAAAGCAAGTCGGAGACGCAGATGGGGGAGAAGCTCGGCCGGGTGACGCGCGACCTGAGCAAGGACGAGACGGTGCGCTACTTCGCCGAGGCGTTCCGCGAGCATCAGGGCACCGATCTGGGGCTCATGCTGCCCGGCGGGCTGCCGAACGGCCAGCTCCACGTGAACGGCGTGTGCGGCCGGCTCTACGAGGGCGACTTCTACTCCAACCAGCTCACCATCCTTCTGCCCTATACCAACGAGCCCACCACGCTCGCCACGGCGCGCATCTCAGGCGCCGAGCTGCGCGGGCTTCTGGAGAGCGGCCAGACCTTCGAGCAGAAGGGGTGGACCGGCGATCTTCTGCCGTTCTATTACGAGGTGGCGGGCGCCGAGGTGTCCTACGACGACGCGCACAAGGTGACCTCGCTTTCCGTTGGCGGCCGCGAGGTGGCCGACGGAGACGAGTTCACGGTGACCTACCTTGCCGGCACCGTGGACGAGGAGAGCGTGAGCGACGTGCAGGTGACCGAGCACCAGCCCATCGGAGCCGCCACCGAGTACATGGCCGCCCACCCCGATATCGGCTGACGCCTGAGCGGAGCGACCGGGTTTGTCATCCTGAGCGGAGCGCGTCAGCGCGGAGTCGAAGGATTCTGCGGTGCCAGCCGGCGGCCGTCAAAGCGCGGAAAAGCGCGCTGGAACAAAGCGCCGGGGTTGTGGTATACTGCTCCGCTGTATCTTTGCGCCCGGTGCGTGCGTGTCTGCATGCCCTCGCACCGTCCTGTTGGAAAGGAAGATCACGTGGCCCAAGCCTCAAAGAAACAAGCGCCCGCGCAAACGGATGACCAAGCTGCGAAAGCCCCGATCGATACCGAAGAGATACTTGATGACGAGGCGCTCGACGCCGACCCGGACGTGGTCTCGGCCGATGCGCTCGACGACGATAAGCTCGACAGCGGCCTGTCCGACGACAGCGGCCTGTCCGATGAAAGCGACGAGGACCTGCTCGAGGGAATCCCCGAGGAGGAGCTCAAGGCCACCGTGGAGGTGCAGCTGCCCCGGGTGACCAAGAGCAAGGTGCGCTCGTCGGCCCGCAAGCGCAACGCCGACGCCAGCGTGACCATGCTCACGGGCGACCCGGTGCGCATGTACCTGAAGGAGATCGGCAAGGTGCCGCTGCTCACGGCCGCCGAGGAGATCGACCTGGCCATGAAGATAGAGGCCGGCGTCGCCGCCACCGAGGAGCTCGAGCGCGCCGAGGACGAGGGCGTCGAGCTCGAGCGCCGCGAGAAGCGCCGCCTCGGCCGCATCGAGCAGATGGGCCTCGATGCCAAGCAGCAGCTCATCGAGGCGAACCTGCGCCTCGTCGTGTCCATCGCCAAGCGCTACGTGGGCCGCGGCATGCTGTTCCTCGACCTCATCCAGGAGGGCAACCTCGGCCTCATCCGCGCGGTGGAGAAGTTCGACTACACGAAGGGCTTCAAGTTCTCCACGTACGCCACCTGGTGGATCCGCCAGGCCATCACGCGCGCCATCGCCGACCAGGCCCGCACCATCCGCATCCCGGTGCACATGGTGGAGACCATCAACAAGCTCGTGCGCATCCAGCGCCAGCTTCTGCAGGAGCTCGGCCGCGAGCCGAGCCCCGAGGAGATCGGCAAGGAGATGGGGCTGTCTGCCGAGCGCGTGCGCGAGATCCAGAAGATCTCGCAGGAGCCCGTGAGCCTGGAGACGCCCATCGGCGAGGAGGAGGACTCCCAGCTGGGCGACTTCATCGAGGACGACGCCGCCGTGGTGCCGCCCGACGCTGCGAGCTTCAGCATGCTGCAGGAGCAGCTGAGCAAGGTGCTCGACGGCCTGGCCGAGCGCGAGCGCAAGGTGATCGCGCTGCGCTTCGGGCTCGAGGACGGGCATCCGCGCACGCTCGAGGAGGTCGGCCGCGAGTTCGGCGTCACGCGCGAGCGCATCCGCCAGATCGAGAGCAAGACCCTCGCGAAGCTGCGCCACCCGTCCCGCTCGTCCAAACTGAAGGACTACCTCGAAGATTAAGGGCGAATCGTCATCCTGAGCGAAGCGGTCGCCGAAGGCGGCCGCGCAGTCGAAGGATCCCGTGCGGCCGAAGGGCCGATGAGAGGCCGGAATGCAAAACGAAAACCTCGAACTGTTCGCGAGCTGCCTCTCCGGGTTGGAGGGGCAGCTCGCCGAAGAACTGAAGCGTCTCGGCATCAAGCGCGTGCGCCCCCTCGGCGGGGGCGTCGCCTTTTTCTGCGACGTCCGCCATGCGCTGGCCGCGTGCCTGTGGTCGCGGCTGGCCTCGCGCGTGCTCGTGGTGGTGGGCCGCGTGAACGCGGGAGACGCCGAGCTGCTCTACGAGGGCGTGCGGCGCCTTCCCTGGGAGGACGTCATCGCCGACGGCGCGAGCATGGCCGTGCAGGCCCACGGCATGAATGAGGAGCTGCGCAACACGCGCTTCACGGCGCTCAAGGTGAAGGACGCCGTGTGCGACCGTTTGCGCGAGGCGCGCGGGGAGCGCCCCGACGTGGACGCCGCGAACGCCGATGCCCTGGTGGACGTGCGCGTTCGCGAGGCGCGCGCCACCGTGTCGCTCGACCTGTCGGGCGAGTCGCTCTACCATCGACCCTACCTCGCGCCCCAGGACGGGCCCGACGCGCCGCTGTCCTGCGCGCTGGCGGCGGGCCTGCTCGCGCTCGCCGGCTGGCGCGAGCGCGCGGCGCGCGGCGAGGCGCTCGTGGATCCGGCCTGCGGCGACGGTCTTCTCGCGGTGGAGGCGGCCTCGGTCGCCTGCGATCTCGCGCCGGGGCTCACCCGTGAGCGCTGGGGCTTCTTCGGCTGGCAGCAGTCCCAGCCCGAGGCGTGGAACGAGCTCATCGCCGAGGCCGACGAGCGCTTCGAGCGCGGGCTCGAGGCGGCCGTCGCGCCGGGCGCCCTCGACGGCCCCGCCTCGGCCCCGCCCGATCCCGCCTACGTGCGCGTGGCGGGCGCCTCCACATCTTCGCCGGCCATCGCCCGCGCGCGCGACCATGCCAAGCGCGCGGGGCTGCGCCAGGCGCTCACCGTCGAGCTCGCCGATGCCGATGCGGTCGCGGGCCTCGTGGAGCGCGCGAGCGCCGCGGCGGGCAGGCGGCGCGGGATGGAGGCGCTTCCCTGCGCGGTGGCCAGCGTGCTGGCCGCAGGGGAGGCGTCCGAGGCGCGGGCGCAGGCCGAGGCGGTCGCGTTCGTGCGCGCGGCCTCGGCGGCTCCTGAGGGCTCGGCCTTCGCGACGGCGGGCGGCGAGGGCGTGGAGGCGCGCTTCGGCGCCGCTCCCGCGCTCAAGGCAAAGCTCGGACGCGACCGCGTGGCCACCGAGGCGCTCGTGTTCGACGCGCCGCCCAAGGAGGCCGTCACGGTGGTCGTGCCCGACTCCGCCGGCGGCGCGGAGCATCGCGTCGAGGTGCTCGAGCAGACCTCCGAGCAGTTCGCCGCCCGCCTGCGCAAGGTGGCCAAGGAGCGCCGCAAGTGGGCGCGGCGCGAGGGCGTCACGTGCTACCGCGTGTACGACGCCGACCTGCCCGACTACGCCGTGGCCGTGGACGTGTACGAGGGCGCGGGCCAGGCGGCCGGGAACACCTACGTCCATGTGGCCGAGTACGCGCCGCCCAAGACCGTCGACCCCGCGCGTGCGCGGCGGCGCTTCGACGACGTGCTGGCGCTCGTGCCGCCGGCGCTCGGCGTGCGGCCCGACCACGTGTTCGCCAAGGTGCGCCAGCGCGACAAGGGCGGCAGCCAGTACCGCGACGCCGGCCGGCGCGCCTACGTCACGCAGGTGGCGGAGGACGGCTTCACGTTCGAGGTCGATCTGGCGGGGTACCTTGACACGGGGCTGTTCCTCGACCATCGGCTCACGCGCGAGCTGGTGGGGCGCAAGGCCGAGGGCAAGCGCTTCCTCAACCTGTTCGCCTACACCGGCACGGCCACGGTGCACGCGGCCGCAGGCGGGGCGCGCACGACGGCCACCGTCGACCTGTCGCAGACCTACCTCGACTGGGCGCGGCGCAACATGGAGCAGAACGGCTTCGCGGGGGAGGAGCACACCTTCGAGCGCGGCGACGTCATGCCGTGGATCAGGGAGGCGCGCCGCACGGGCCGCCGCTTCGACCTGGTGTTCGTCGACCCGCCCACCTTCTCCAACTCCAAGGCCATGGGCAAGCGCACCTGGGACGTGCAGCGCGACCACGTGGAGCTGCTGATAGGGGTGTCGCGCCTTCTGTCCGAGGAGGGCGAGGCCGTGTTCTCGTGCAACCTGCGCACGTTCAAGCCCGACGAGGAGGCGCTCGCCAAGTACGGCGTCAAGCTGGAGGACATCACCGCGCAGACCATCCCGCACGACTTCGAGCGCAACCCCCGCATCCACAAGTGCTACCTCGTGCGCCGCGCGTAACAGGGGGGCGTGACAGGGGAACGTGACAAAGGGAAATTGTCACGTTCCCCAAGGGAAAACGGCCTCGAATCTCGCACGAGAACGTGACAATATTTCCGTCCCTTTGTCACGCCCCCGTCCATCTTGCCAAGAACATCCAGATCAGCTATATTTAGCATTGCGAAGGTAGAAGAGACGGGGAAGCCGATGCAGCAGCGGTTCGCACAGCAGGTGAAGAAGGGCGCGCTCGAGATGCTCGTCCTCAAGCTGCTCGTGCGCGAGGAGAAGTACGGCTACCAGCTGATCACCGAGCTGCGGGAGCGCACCGACGGCGCGATCTCGCTCAAGGAGGGCACGCTGTACCCCATCCTCTACCGGCTGGAGGACAGCGGCCTCGTGGAGAGCCGCCTGGCCGCGCGCGCCGACAAGGAGCCCGCGCGCAAGTATTACGCGATCACCGGCGAGGGCCGCACGGCCCTTGAGGAGATGCGCGGCATCTGGAACGAGTTCGACGGTCACGTGAGGTCGATCATGGAGGAGGAGCAATGAATCGTGAATCCTATGTGAAGGCGGTCGCGAAGCGGCTTTCGTGCTCGAAGGCGCGCCGCGACGAGTTCGTGCGCGACCTCGAGGCCGACATCGCCGCCGCGCTCGAAGCGGGCGAGGGCTGGGAGCAGGTGGAGCGCCGCCTGGGCGATCCGCGCCAAGTGGCCGCCGAGTTCAACGAGGGCCTTTCCGAGCAGGAGCTCGCCGCCGGCAGGAAGCGCAAGCGCACCAAGATGATCGCCATCGCGGCAGCCGTGGTGATCGTGCTGGCAGCCGTGATCGGCGGGGCCGCATGGTGGGTGGCGCCGAAGACGGCGCCTGTGGGCACGAGCTCCGGTGCATCCGAGCAGGCGCTTGTCACCAAGGCGCAGGAGGCGGCCGAGGTTATCGCCGCGAACGATTACGATGCGTTCCTTCCGATGCTCGACCCCAGCGTGGCCCAGGCTTTGTCCGAGCCCGTGATAGCGGACGCCCATGCGCTCTTCGGCGACGATTGGGGCCCGCTCAAGTCGTACGGGAACGCGTACTCGACCCAGATCGAGCAGATGGGGCTGGTTCTCGACGTGGTCGAATTCGTCGCCAACTATGAGAACGCGACGGTGACGTTCACCATGTCCTTCAACAAGGACATGAAGATCATGGGATTGAACCTCAGGTAGGCGCATGATGGAGCTTGTCGTGCCTTTCGCGCTCGGGCTCGCGATCTTCGCGTTCGGCGCGCTCGTCTTCGCGGGCAACGAGCGGTGCTATCGCATCCTCGCCGGGGGAGAGAGCTTCCTCGCGCTCGATCCCGGCGAGGCCGAGCTCAGGCGCAGCGCGCGCCTCTCGGGGGCGGCCGTGTGCCTGGTGGCCGTGGCGCTCTGGTGCGCGGTTGCGCGGGCGTACGCGCCGGTCGGCGAGGGATTCGGTGCGGCGCTCGTCGCCGTCGCGGTCGGCGCGGGGGCGGGCGTCGTCGTGCTCATCGTGCTGCAGCTGCGCCAGTACGCGCGCTTGTTGAGGAGGTCGGACCGTGGGTGAGCCGAGGCGCTTCGCGGGGAAGGTGGACGGCTGGTTCTATGCGGCCATCGCGGGGACGAACCTGCTGTTCGCAGGGATGGTTGTGACGACGCTCGCGAAATCCGAGCCCGTCGGCGCCGCGATCGGCCTCATCTGCCTCGCGATCTGCGACCTCGTGCTCGTGCCCATGGCCGCACGCACCTTCGTCGAGTTCGACGGCGGGGGCAACCTCACCATCGTGTTCGGCTTGCAGAGGGCGTCGTTCCCCGTCGCCAAGGTCAACCGGGCGCGCGAGACGCGCAGCGTCCTGGCCTCGCTGGCCGCATCGGCCGACCGCATCGAGCTGACCGCCGGCTACGACCAGGTGATGATCGCGGTGAAGGACAAGGAGGGCTTCCTCGGGGAGCTCGCCCGGCGCAATCCCGGCACGCAGATCGAACGCAGGGCCGCGCGTCGCTGACATGAAGAAGGCCTCCCCGAAGGAAGGCCTTTTGAATTCATGGTGGTCGCTACAGGATTTGAACCTGTGACCCCCGCCGTGTGAATCAGATAAAAGGCCAGATGAATAGGCATATTTAGAGTGATTTACACTTGCTTTGGCTATAAGTAACGACAGGTAAAAATGCCTAGGATGATGCGCGTTGTGTCCTGATTGTGTCCTGCTTTCAGGCAAGAGCGCGAGTGATTTGCGGGTGGCCTCCAACCGAAGGAGGCAGATCGAAATGAGCAGGAACGGAGACGTGAGGGCAGACGTGCCCATGGAGATAGCGGACAGTATCGAAGATGTACAGTGCTCCGTGGCATGTCTTGCCGAAGTGCTGGAATGCGTGAGCGTGGCCGTCGCATCAGCGGAGGAAGATTGCACGGAGTACATAGAGGGAACCATGTCCGTCCTTCTCCAAGCCGCCCGAGCGGCAAGTGAGGAAGCTACGGCGCTCCTAGAGCTGACCAAGGCCGAGGACGAACAATAGGCCGAGACGTGCGGCGGGTTCGCAGGATGGCTTCGCCGCACATTCCCGATTCGGCGGGCGCTCGCTCTTTCGCAAGAGGTGAGCACCCGCCCTTTCTTTTTGGCGATGTTGAGCGCCGCCCCCGCAAAGGGATGGGATACGGGCGGGCTTGCCCGTTCCCTCTCCCAGCTTGCAAACGCCGCATCGGGCAGCGCCCGTCTGTGGTCAGGTGCGAGTGTTAGGCATCCCAAGCAAATGCCGTGCTCGCAGCTGTCCATAGATGGGCGCGGAGGGACGGGGGTGAGATTCAGCGGCGTATGCACTTGGCGAACGGGGTGCGCGGGAAGCGGGTTGAACGCCGATTGCAGCCGATACGAACCGATTGCAGGCGCTGTCTAGGGGTCGCAGCCGTCTCAGTCCATCTGACGCGGCCCCTGCCCTGGAAACGGCTGCAATCCGTTCCTCTCGGCATCGTCGGGGCCGCCGCTGTCGGTGAGCCAGCCGCGAGTGGGCGCGTCACCGCCCCCTTCACTGCACGGGTTTTCAGGTAGGCGGGCGGGCAGGAGCGAGGCGGCGGTGCGCGCGAAGGGACTTGCTGCGGGCGCTTGGGTAGCCTCGGGATGTTTGAAATCTTAGAACGCAACCGCGAGCCGCCGAACTGCGCATGAAGCGCTCCTCACTGGGGTTCGGAGGTTCGCCGCTGCGCGTCATCTTCCATCCTCCCCACCGTCGGCAGCACGCATCAACGCCTTCGCTGCCCTCATGTCTTATAGGGAGGGGGTATAGGTATATTAGATAAAATGGATAAATGGTTATCTGGAAGTTCCCCTGCGAAATTTTGGGGCGGTTTCAAGAATTTCAAAGCTCCGCGCGGCTGTTGCGGGCGCGTGTAAATGGCACCAAACAGGTAACTTATCGCCACGCGTAACCGCTCTTCTTTTGCGCGTCCGCTCTTCTGCGCCATGCAGCTTCCTTGTCTTCATCATGCTTACGGACTACTCGCGCACACATAGCTAACGCCAGCCGATCAGCGGGTTGTGTTGGCCCCGCCAACTTCCATGTGTTACTATTCGACCAGCCAGACAACCGAACATTTGCGCAACGTCTATGCAGGGGGGCATCTGCCCACCTTGTACGCGTTGCGTATCAATGGTTGTCTGGCGACACGGGTGGATGTCCTCCTGAGTAGGTCGCCGAAGACCTTTTCTGATGCATTCTCCTGATATTCCACGTGCAGAGCATGGGAGGAACAATGGCGAAGAAGACTTTCTGGAAAAGGTACAAGTCTTATATAATCGGACTCGCGATAGTTGTCCTGATTGCGTCTATCTTCATTCCTGCAAAAATAGAAATACCTGGTCGCACCTTGGACGACTACGATGAATTAAAAGGCCAGATTGCTAACATAACGCTTGTTGAAAAACTTGATTACGATACAGTCATCTACGAAGTTCAAGCATCGCCAAAGAATTTTTTTATAAAAGTACATATGCCTGAAGGGATTGGTGCCGAAGTCGGGGCGCGGGGATGCATCATTGATTCGTCCGAGCTTATATTTGATGGAAGCCATGAGCACCCGTATGGGTTTCTCTTTCCCCGAAACGGCTCGCTTTTCCAAAAAGCCCTTACTTTTTTGGGTATCTACAATTTCAACCCTTCTATCGAGGGGCACATTGAAAACAGGCTCGGCGCATCGGTTGATTCCGAAGTAACGGTAGGAGATCACCTTTACCTTGGTAAAGCAAAATTTCACCCTCGCTTCGGTGATGCTTTCTCTAAAGGTATAGAGTGGCGAGTCCTTGCCATCGAAGATGACAGAGCACTTCTAATTGCTAATGACATTATTGAGCTGCGAGGGTACCACAACACAGATGCCGACGTTACATGGGAGACGTGTGATGTGCGAAGCTGGTTGAATGGAGAGTTCTATAACGGTTTGCCGAATAGCGTAAAGTCAGTCGCAATCCCCGTTCAAGTGACAAATGGCGACAACCCTGTGTATGACACCGACGGGGGGAATGACACGGAAGATACGGTGTTTTTGCTCTCGCTTGATGAAGCTAATGCCTATTTTTCATCCGACGATGACAGGCGAGCGCAAATACTGGTGGAAGGGGAAACTCGCTCATATATCAGAAAAGCATATGGCGTTGATCCGGTGACGGATGCAGAGGAGCATGGTGGATATACGTGGTGGCTGCGCACCCCCGGCGACCTTTTCAAAGCGACGTTCGTCGGAGCAAATGGCAGTTTGGGAACTGGAGAGGGAATCTTCGATGACGGCATAACAGGCACTAGTGTGAGCATGGACGGAAACAGCATTGGAGGGGTCCGTCCTGCTTTATGGGTTCAGGTTGAATCGGAGCAAGGTGATTCTTCCGCTAATGCGCCGATCGAATCCGACCAACCTCAGGTTCCTGCTGGCGTTGTCGACGGAATGGAGACAGGACGAGATGTCGATAAAGCTGAAGAAGAGTACAACATAAGGGAGTATGGGCTCAAACCAAAAGAACAAACCATTGATTGGAGCGATGCGAGAAACTATATAGGCCAGACCGTAACGGTTGAGGGAACTGTTGTTGAAGTCGCCCGTTACCAGTTCAATGGCGGGATTGATAATGGTGGCTCGGAAATTTTCTATCTCAATCTGGGCAACGCTTTTCCCGACATCAATAGGTTCACCGCAATAATCTGGTACGAAGACATACTTACCGGAAGCGTTTATGAAGAACTGACTTACTCTTCCGCAGTTGTAGGTTACACAATTCAGATAACGGGCACGGTAATCGATTACGAGGGGGTTCCGGAAATCGAGATAAGGAGCAATAGTCAGGTGAAAGTCACTAGCGCAGCCCTCGGAGATTGGCTAAGCGAAATGTAATAATTCTGCGCTCCACCGCCATTCTTTACGAAGGTCGCTATATCTAGACGCGTTGTCGCAATTCTCAAAAGAAAGGAGATCGCCTGATGTGTCCGAATCGGTCTTCACTATCTAGCAGGAGAAGTGCGATAGTTTCTGACCTGGTTCGCAGGGCGGCTCATAGGTTCTGGCATTGGTTCGCGGTCGAGGATGACGGTATTAATGGATCACGTTTGTTCAGGACTATTTTGTTCATTTTGTTCTTCGGTTGGCCTTTCATTCTCATGGCGATACACGACGCGCAGCTATGACATAGTCTTTCACCCGGGCTGGGAGGATGCCTTAAACACCCTGAAAAGAGTACGCTGTCGCAAAGGCTTGCGGGATATTATGCTGTTGTTAAGGTGCGACTTCCTGCTGGCTGTATTGATCGACTCCTAGTTCTTCCTAGGGCCGTTTTTTTACGGTTCTGTGCCACCCTGTGCCACCTACCTTTCTTAGCTACTCAAAATGAAAAACCAGTAACGAGGTATCTAGATGACACAGGGTGGCACGGTGTTACGGGTGAAGAGAGTTGGGCTGTTTGATCTTGAAGCCCAGCACGCAGTTCACGGGGTTGGTAATGCTGGTCGGTCTACGGCGCATCACCTGGAAGCCCGCCCGTTCTAGCTCGCCTTTGAAGGAGTTGGCGTTGGACTGCTCTACTCCGTTGGATCGCGCCCACTCGTTGAAAGCTTTGAGCAGTTCGGAAGTGGCGACGGCGTTCCCAGCATCCTTTTCAAGCCGCTCTTCCGCGAAGCGCTTCACAACGTCGTTCTCCTCGGCGTACTTGCCGGTCGCCGACGCGACGGACGGGGGGAGGGCAAGCCCTTCGGCCCGCAAGCTAAGCCACCCTTCGAGCAGCCAGTTCAGTATGGCCGACATGGCCTCCTCGCTCCTGAACTTCCGTTTCAGCTCTGGGTCACGCTCGGCTTCGGTGAAGTGGCGCGTGAAGGGCACGACCACCACGCGGCCCGACTTGAAGAGCGTCGCGTCCGTGGCCGTGGGCAGATGGTTGGTGTTGACGAAGAGCTTGAACTGGGGCTTGTAGTCGAAGGAGTTCTCGTTAAGGAACCTCGCGTTCACACTGTCCGACCCCGTCCAGTGCTTCACGGTCGCGCTGTTGAGGCGCATGCCCCTCGGAAGCTCGGGGACGCTTGCAAATCGCACGCCATCGAGCCTCGCCAAGTCCTCGGTCGCCTTCATGCCGCCCGCCGTGCTCCGGGCCGTGCTGAGCATTTCTGGGTTGGTGACCGCCCCGTAGTCGCCGAGGACGTTGAGCACGGCTTCCACCAAGGTGCTCTTGCCGTTGCGGCTCGTGGGACCGTAGAGGAGGAACATCGCCTCGTGATGCGTCGAACCTGAGAGGGCGTACCCGAAGCAGCGCTGCAAGAACAGCGCCTCCTCCTCGTCACCGTCCGTTATCTCGCTGACGAACTGTCCCCATCTGGGGTACGCGGCGTCGGGTCTGTAGGAGACGGGGGCCAGCTTTGTGATCAGATCAGCGGGCGAATGCAGCTTCAGTTCGCCCGCTTCGAGGTCGAGCGTGCCGTTCTCCACGTTCAAGAGGTACGGGTTCGCATCGAACTCGGCCAAGGCCAAGGGATGCACGCCAGCTGCGTCTTTCAAGATCGTGTCGCGGACGCTGCGCTTCTGCCACTTGCTCCATTCGGCATCGAGCCGGTTCAGCTCCGCTTCGGAGGCGTTCAGGAAACACCGGTGCAGCGCTAGCGCGTTAGCTAGTTCCTTGACAAGTTCACCGGCTTCTAGCGCACCGGCGTCGTGCTTCCAGCGCGCTCCGTCGTAGACATACCAGCTTTTCCGCTCCGGGCAGTACCTCGCCTTGTCCTTGAACACGTCGGCGAAGAGGTACCCGCGGCCTTGGTCTGTGCTTCCGTAGCGCCCCCCGTCTTCCGGTCGCAGCTCTGCGAGTCTGTCAAGCAGCTCTTGGTCGGCTTGCACCCTTCCCTTCGGGGCCTGGTACTTGGAGATGGAGAGGGCAACGCCGACGGCCTCGGCCTCGTCCAAAGGGGGAACCAGCGTGCTGGCGTTGTAAGTAAGGGCTTCTTTGATCAGCTCTTCCAAGCCATATCCAAAGTGGCGCAAATGGCCTAGATGCGAGGCCAGGGCATCGTTTCGCCCGCCCTCGTGAACCTTGCCGTCTTCAGCGTCTCCCCCCTCGTCTTTGCCTTTGGGAGCGCGGTATTCGACAAGGGCGCGCACCACGTCATCAACCTCTGCTATCTGTGCTTCGAGCTGGCTGCGGCCCTCCTCCCATGCGTATGGGGTTCCGGACGGGTGGACGCTCGGGGGCGCGACGATATAGCCACCCTCGGCCTTGACGTCGATTCCCGGAAGGATTCCGGTTCTGGACTTGCAGGCCTCGTCGCTTCGGAAGTAGTAGTGCAGCCCGTCGCCTCCCGTCCTGGCGGTAACGGTTTCGGGCAGGGTCGCGCCCCTCTCTTCCAGCCACGAGCGCAAGGACTTTTTGCCGTCTTCATTGTGGGTGTCTACGTCGACCACGCAAAGGCCACCCGACGCTGCCCCGCATGCTATGCCGATGTTCGCGTTTGGCTCCGATTCCCAGATGCGGTTGATCTCCGCCGGGTCTTTAGTGGCGTTCTTGAAGCCGTTCGGGGCGAGATTGCCCAACGGCTCTTTGCCGCCAGGTACTAGAGGGAAGACCGCGAAGCCAAGCTCTGCGTAGGTCAGTGCCGCATCCATCATTTTGTTCTCGTAGGCGTTCACAGCACGCCTCCGCTCTTCGTGGTCTTCGTGATCCTGCCGTGTCGGCTGCGAAGCGCCGCCCCTCGTCCGGCGTGCACGAGCGTCGTGCTATCATATACGGGTAGGCTTTCCTTCTCTGGTTTGTCTACGACGGCACCCGTTAGCTGGCATGCGGCGGGTGCTGGTTTATCTAGCGACGACATGCGGGACATGTGCGCCACCTCCTTCCTTGATGTAGTCGAGGAAGCCCTGCTTCGACATGAACAGCTTGCGTCCTATATGGAAGCCGGGTAACCTCCCCTCATTGATCTCCTTGCGCACGGTCTGGGCGCTGAGGCCCGTCAGCTCGCAGACGTGGTTGACCGTGAGAAGGTCGGGATAACTCGCGAGCAGTTCGACCTGCCCCGCCATGTGCGCCATGAAGGGCAACGGCTCGCCACTAATGCACTTCATTTGCTTTCACCTCCTCGAACAGCTCCGACGCATCGCCTTCCCACCCTAGCTCGCGCGCCAGTCTCTGGGCCTGGCTCGGAAACAGTATCAGCCCCCTACTCTCGGCATTGCAGATGTACGATGCGCTGACCCCTGCGAGCCTTCCAAGCTCGCGCTGGGACAGCTTCTTGTCGCGTCGCAGAAACTCCAAACGCTTCACGATACCTCCTTCTTCGTATCCTTGACTTCTTGCTGACCCGTACTATAATGTTGACTAACAGAAGCAGTCAAGTCCAATATTAGCAATATAGACTAACAAAAGGAGAATTGCAATGGTGAAGAAGCTAGACACAGCGCTGTTTGACTGGGAGCTGTACGGCTTGCTCGTGCGCAAGGCGCGCATAGACATGGGCTACAAGAAGGCCGAGGACTTCGCCGAGAGCGTTTGGAGACGCACGCGCGTGAGAATGAGCCGCGACATTCTGTACAAGATCGAGCAGGGCCGTCAAATACCAGACGCGAGCCAGTTCATGGCCCTTAACCTTGCGGTCAGCGATTCTCTGTTCTACCCGGACGTTACGGATATGTGCACTTCGCGGTCGTGGAAGCAGATAGCTGGCGGCGACGGCATCCCGGACGAGTGGAAGAAGGAGAACTCCGAGGAGGCATGGGCGGAAAGGACTGGCATGCGGGATGCGCGCGATCTTGAGCACATGCCAGCAGCCGAGGAAGCCCGCGCGCTCCTGAGCGAGAAAGCGAACGACCTCGCCAACGACCGTCCGGAGCTGTTCGACAGCGGGGAGGCTGACAGCGACTGGCATAACGCGCTAGAGACCTACCTGGCGGAGACTTACGGGCCTGATGCGCAGGATTAGCCCGAGCCTCGCAAGGACTGACCAACCCCGCCCGATGACCGGGCGTGTTGGATATAGCCAAGCAAGTGCGAATTGCAGAAAGGAGGAAGCATCATGGCAAAAGGAGACGGGAGCATAACGGAAGTGCGGCGTGGTGTGTGGCGCGTGCGCGTGGACTTCGGCACCGACCCGGTGACCAAGAAGCGCAAGGTGGTCTCCCGCAACGTCTACGGCACCAAGGTCGAGGCCCGCAAGGTGCGCGACCAGATCAGGCAGGAGCATGAGAGCGGGCTGCGTGCGGATGCAGACAAGCTGACGCTCGCGGAGTTCGCCGACCAATACCACGAAGCACGCTGCGCAGCCGGTGAGATAGGGAAAACGCATCTTGACAGGGAGCGCAACGAGCTGAACACCATCAGCGCGTACCTCGGTTCAACCGTGTTGCGCGACATAACGCCCCAAATGGTGGAATCGCTGTACGCGGCCATAAGGCGCGACAAGACAGCAGAGCGAGGGAGCTATAGCGGAACCACGCTCAACCAGATACACGGCACGCTGAAGCGCGTTCTGCAAAAGGCAGTCGATTACGACCTGATCATGCGCAACCCATGCGATCGCGTCAAAGCGCCGAAGAAGGACGAGCCGGAACGCCGCTCCCTTTCCATCGAAGAAGGTGCGCGGCTGCTGTCTTGCATAAACGAGGAGGAGGCGACGGCCTATAGCGATATGTCTGAGAAGGAAGCCCGCCAGACCGAGCGCGGCAACCTGTTCGGACGCGACTACTTGCGAGGGCTGAACATCATCAGCAACATCCTCGCCGTGCGTATCGGCCTTGCCACCGGAGCGCGTCGCGGCGAGGTGTTCGGGCTGTGCTGGGGGTGCATCGACCTCGACCAGTCGTGCATCCATATTCGCCAGTCGCTTACGTCTTACGGCGAACTGAAACCGCCCAAGAGCAAGGCTGGTGTGCGCAGCTTGTTCGTGGATGCCGTCACAGCGGAGCATCTTAGGCAGTGGAAGGATCGCCAAGCGGTCGAGCTGCTGAAAATCGGCATCAGGCAGGACGATGGCACGCCGGTGTGCTGCTCGGAGAAAGGCGGCTTGATCGACCTCCACAACTTCGAGCGGTGGTGGCGTCAGTTCCGCGTGCGTAACGGGTTCGAAGACTTGAAGTTCCACGAGCTGCGCCACACGCAGGCGACACAGCTTCTTGCCAACGGAGTGGATGTGAAGACGGTGCAGACCCGGCTCGGCCACTCCAACGCATCGCTCACACTCAACTGGTACGCCCATGCGATTCCCGAGAACGACGAGCGAGCGGCGCAATTGGTGGGAACTTTATTCGCAACTAGGCCAGAAAGCACCCCGATTTTGAAGGTGAAGACGGCTTGATTCTTGTCCGTTGTGTCCTGATTGTGTCCTAGCGACATTCTCAGGATGGTGGCAAATAAAAAGGCCACCGGCAAAAACACCGATGACCTGCTGGTTTCATGGTGGTCGCTACAGGATTTGAACCTGTGACCCCCGCCGTGTGAAGGCGATGCTCTCCCGCTGAGCCAAGCGACCGTTTCAAACTGCGCCGTAACGCGAGAAAATATTCTACCGGCAATCCCCAATGAGCGCAAGCCCTAATTTTCGCCATTTTCGAGCGCGCCACTGGCAGTCTGCTAGGGAGCGAGCGCGAAAACGCGCTTTTCCTGTCATCCTGAGCGAGCGCAGCGAGTCGAAGGATCCCGTACGGCGCCAGCAGTGAGTCTCACGGTTGGCACCGCGCGGGATCCTTCGACTCGCTTCGTTCGCTCAGATGGGGGAGTCGGTCGCGTTTCTGCGAATTGGCCGAATCCGCAAGGTTCCCTTGGCAGCTCCGGCCGTTTTAGGCTAGAATAGCAAAGCGTTTTCGCGGGCCTATAGCTCAATGGCGGAGCAGGGGACTCATAATCCCTTGGTTGCAGGTTCGAGTCCTGCTGGGCCCACCATCTAAACCGCAGGTCATCGGGCTAAAATGCTCGGTGGCCTTTTCTTTTTTCAATGCTGATTCGCGGCTCTTCCCGCAAATCGCCCGCAAACCGCGCAAAATCAGGCTGTTTTGACCTCGATGATGCGCGGCTTCTCCGGCTCCGTCGAGAACAATTCGCCTACCAGATGCGCCGCCTTCTCGTCGTTTTCCGGCAACGCATGGGCGTACCACTTCAAAGTCAGCGAAGGGTCGGAATGTCCGAGCCTCGTCTGCACCGTCTTCACGTCCACGCCGTTGGCAAGCAGCTGGGTGGCCTGGGTGTGGCGCAGTTCGTGGTATTTCAGATCACTGAAGCCGTTTCGCTCCCTGAAATCGTTCCACCAATGCTCGAAGTTCCATACATTGCAGAAGGTGCCCCGAGCGGAGCACACGACCGGCGTTGCGTCGCTTTGCCGCACGCCTATCTTCAGAAGCTCGACGGCTTGCCGAGTTTTCCACATGCGCAGATGCTCAACTGTTTTCGAGTCCAGCGCGATTCGGCGCACGCCCGCTTTGGTCTTGGCTTTGACTATGAATATGCACGACTGATCCAAATCAACGTATTTCCATATGAGCAACAACGGTTCGCTAAGCCGCACGCCTGTAGCTAGTCCGATTCTCGCTGTCATCGCATACCCGATTACAGACAAGCCGCGCAGGTAGGTTCTTCCGAAAAGGTTCCCGCGCTCGGTCTGGCGGGCTTCCTTTTCGTCGAGCATCCGATACGCCGCAGCTTCCGCCTCGTCGATGCACCGGAGAAGTCGCGCGCCCTCATCGACGGCGAGCGAACGGCGCTCGGGGTCGTCGGCCTTCGGCGCTTCCACACGGTCGCATGGGTTGCGTAGTATCAAATCGTAATTCACGGCCTTTTTGAACACGCTTTTTATGAGGACGTGGTATGACCTCATGGTCGTGTTGCCGAAGCTGTAGCCCTGTTCGATCCTGCGCGCCTTGATAGCCGCATACAACGATTCGATGGCCTGCGCGTCTATAGCGTTCATCGGCACGTCTCCGATGAACGAGCAGACGAATTCGAGGCGTTGCGCGTCTTTCTCGATTGTCCGCTCATTGGCCGTGCCCGCCGTCCTCCGCGCCTCCGTCCACGTTGCGGCGAATTCACGGAATGTCACCTTGCCAGAATCGATGCGCAAGCCGTTGTCGTGATCCGCTTTCATCTTGTCGCGAACCTTCCGCGCCTCGGCCTTGGTGCCGTGGACGGTGCGCGTCGCCTTGCGGTACTTGCCCGTGATCGGGTCTTTGCCGAAGGACAGCTGAACTTCCCACACCCCGCGCCCGCGCGCGATGATGCTTCCGTCTCCATTTGCCATGGTCTTACCTCCTTTCGCTGATCTACGTGTGAACGGCTATATCCAACGCGCCCGGGTCAGCGGACGGGGTTGGCTTCGACCTTTCGCTTGATGCATAGTTCCGTCCTGCATGCTTGGCTACAGGTTTTTGCCCCCTTGCGTTCAGCAATGAAGGGGGTTTTGCAGTTTTCACATACGGCAACCCGCCCATGCAGGATTGCCGAAACCACCTCATTCGATATGCCTTCCCACCAGGGGACGGAGGAAGGGGGGTCGTGATAGAAGAAGCCTTCTTCCGGGGTGAAACCGTACCCGCCTCCCTCTTCACCGACATGGTCGGGCAATTGCATGGTTTCGAGATCGATTGACTGCCCCATACTGCCCATCACGCGCGAAGCGAAGTGGCCGCAAGCGATCTTTGTAGCGTCTTCGCGGGTTATCGCACGTTCATCGAAAATGAAGGTTTCGCCATCTAGGTACAATTCTCCGATGCTGCTTCCCAGGATGACAGGCGCGCTTCCTCCTAATACAAGTTCCTCGTCAATCAGGCCATGCCTCGTGCAACCCGCAGTTTCAGGATTAATACATCCTTCGATTCTCCCGTTGTCCAATTCTTCAAACGTGATTAGACGGCCATAATACGGACTCCCAAGCGCCACTGCGGCGAGTCTAGCTAAGCCGCGTAAGCTATCCCTTAGGTGAATCACCTCGCGAATGCTAACAACGTAGTAAGGCCAAGTTAATTCGTTTATATGATCGCAGTAGTCCGGCATGCCGTCCTTTGAAAGAACATCTTGAAGAGGTCTTCCCAAACCTGCGCTATCAAACTCCGGTGCTCTAGAAAAGACCTTGTCTGAGTCGCATCCATCATCAGGAAAGAACCACGCAACGTCTCTATTGGATGCATGCTTTTCGAGATATCGCACCAAGTCAGTCCAGGTTCTCACTTTCATAAGATCGACAGCCGCGTCTCTTGGAGAAAAAGCTTGATCGCACCAACCCACGCTAAAATATGCAAAGTTCTCGTCCATTGCAGCAAGTGATATGACCTTTTTTAACACTTGTCCTCAAATCTTCGTATTAACAGTTAATTTCTAATAAGTGTTTTCTTCTTGCTACAATATACCCGTAACGGCTTCAACGGTCAACAGGTAATGAGGTGATGAAGAATGAAACGAGTTGTTTTGGAGCGCCAGAAGCTGGGCATTTCCCAAGCGAAGCTGGCCCGCGCCGCAGACGTGAATCAAAGCTGTATGTCGCGAATCGAGAACGGGAAGGAGCCACCTTACCCCCACCGCAGCAAGCGCATAGCTGACGCGCTGGGATGGGAAGGCGACCCTGCCAAGCTGTTCGAGGAGGTGGGCGAAAATGAGTGCGCCACTGATTAAGCAGGAACAGCCGCGAGGTTGCCGCATGGTGTATCTCTCCGAGAAGCCGCCCGCCGACGTGCCGGAAATGCTCGCGGGAGAGCCGGAGCTGCTTAGCGTGCAGGATATGCACCGCCTCACCGGCGTGTCCGAGCAGACCATACGCGCGGAGATAGCCACGGGACGCCTCCCCGGGTGCCGCATAGGCCGCCGTCTGTTCGTGCCCAAGTGCCGGTTCATCGAATATGCGATGGGAGGAAGCCATGGAGCATAGCGCGGAAGCGCCCGGAGCAGCCGCACGCCCTAGGAAAGCAACGGCTGACCGGACGCCAGGAAACGGGCTTTCGCCCAGCAGACAGTCTACCACGAGAGCCGCGCACGACGCCCCCTTTCCGCACCCGACCGAGGAGAGGTGCAGGGCACGTGAGATCGCGGCGAGGGAGCGCAGGAGGCGCGAGCTGGAGGCTTGCGGGCGATACTTCGCGGCGCTGGAGCATGACCGGGAGCCTACCCCCGGCGAGCGATCCGCGAGGGATACGGCGATCTGGAGCAGGCACCGCCAGGGCCTGCCGATAACCCCGCTCGAAGCCATGCGCCTCCCCCGCCTCGTTCCGCAGCCCAAGCCATGGGTGAGAGAGCTGTGGGACGGGATCGGCCATGGCGGGGCGTGAGGCGGGGTGCTACCTCTCGCAGCGCGAGTTCGACGCCGTGTGCCCGCGCGTGACTAGTTCGCAGATGGCCGTGTACGTCGCGCTCGCCACCACGCGCAACCGCAAGACCATGAGGACGCCGCCGGTGGGCGCAGGGCTGCTCATGGAGAAGACCGGCAAGAGCCGCCCGCGCGTCTTCGCGGACGTTCGCGGGCTATGCGAGGCCGGGTTCCTCACGAAAGAGAAGGGGCGCGGTGGCAACGTCTATGGCTTCCCCATGGCGGTACCGGTGGCGGCTCGAAAACCCGGTATCCCGGACAGTTAACCACGGCGAACCAGTCTTGTTTTCATGACTGTTTAGCCTTGGCTAACAGTCTCATATTCGAGACTTTTCCGAAAAGTATCTGATATGAGACAAAACAAAAGGATAGGGCCGGGTCAGAGGTTTGCGACACCGCTCATTCGAAGGCTGGAAAAGTCTCGAATACGAGACACAGAACAAGAACAGTATAAGAGCAGCGACCAGCGCGGCCCTCAATGGCCGCGCGTCGGGAGCAGACAGGAGGGGGAAACATGCTTGAGGGATCGGCAAGGAGTGCCGTTTCAGGTCGTAGCGCCGCCGGGCCGCGCACGGAGGCGCGCCCGGCTCCAAGGGAGGATGAGCGATGATGGAGGGGTTTGCATGGAACGACGAGCGCCTGGACGCGATGATTGCGGCCATGTCGGGCATGAAGCCCGTGGGGGGCACCGGGATACCCTCGCTCGATGCAATCCTGGGCGGCGGCCTTTACCCGGAGGTGTACGTGCTCGCGGCGGAGCCGGGGGCGGGCAAGACCACCCTGGCCTTGCAGATCGCCGATTACGTGGCCTGCTACGGGAGCCGCAAGGCGGTCTTCCTCTCCATGGAGATGGGCGCGCCCCAAATACTGGGGAAGTCGCTCTCCCGCCTCACCTCGCAGCGGGACATGGGAGGGCTTCCCCTCACCGCCCGCGAGGTCATGCGCATGGGCGACGGCGACCAGGACAAATTATCGGCTATCGAGCGAGCCATTGAAGCCTACCGCCTAGAGATCGCCCCGAACGTCGCGACTATCGACGACAAGGCGAGTGTGGAAGAGGTGGCCGCCCTCTACGAGGCCGGGTTAGACCCATGCGAGCCGAAGCCGGTTCTGGTGGTGGACTACCTCCAGATCATGCCCGACGGCGCGAACCCGAGCGCCACGGACTACCAGCACCACACGGCCAACATGCGCGGGCTGTGCGCTATCTCCAAGCGTCACCGCGTGCCGATACTGGTCATCAGCTCCAAGAATCGCCAGAAGCGCGGCAGCAGGGCGCTTGACGCGCTCGCGGGTTCGTCGGATATCGAGTACGGTGCTTCAGTCGTGATGTTCCTCTCGGTAGACGGCGACACGGAGGACGAGGCCGAGAGCAACGCGAAGCTCGATGCGCGGCCCGTGACGCTCTCGGTGAGGAAGAACCGGTTCGGGAGCGTCGGAGACGTGCCGCTGGTGTTCAAGGCATCCGAGAGCCTGTTCATGGAAAGGGCGCTCTCGTGACCGCTACGAAGCGGGTAGGGGCGGGTCGAAAAGTCCCAGGCGTTCAGGAGTAACGGGCGCAGAGGTTGGCAGCGCGCAGAAAACGCCCTAAATCCCAAAAACTTTCTGCTTCATCACGCGGAGCCAGGGAGGAATCACCTGATAGGATTGGCGGCGGCGCGTCATCGTCCGCCCGGAGAAATGCACAATAGAGGGGGCCAAGGGGGTCTTTCAGCCGGCCCCCGGCAGCTCCCCGCAAGCACCAGAGCCGATTTCTCCCCGCCGGTTTTTCTTCTGTGCGCGAAGAAGGCCGAAGCTCTCACCCCGGCCCGACCCAGGCGAATGATACCACACGGAAAAGGAGATTCATGGCACCTACCGCAAGGGGCTTTCTGGAGGACGCCCGCAGGCTCCAGGAGCGCATCAGGCACGCCTCCGAGCAGGTGGAGCAGGCCGACGCGCTTCTGGGGCTTCACGGCCTCGACTCGGCCCGCGAACGCGTGGGAGGGTTGCGCCACGCCGATAGCCTGGCCGAGCGCGTGGGCGATCTGCAACGCTACCGCGACGATCTGGCGGGGCTGCTCGCGGACTACGTGGAGCTGCAACGCTTCGCCAGCGGCGTGATAGCGCGCCTGCCGGACGCGCGGCATCAGCAGGTGCTGAACATGCGCTATCTGGAGGGGCGGGAGTATTGCGACATAGCCGCTGCGATGGGTTACGGCGAGCGGCGCGCGTACAGCCTGCACCGAGACTCCCTGGCGGCCCTGGACGCCGTGCTGGCCGAAGGGCGGGGCGAGTGAGGGGGCCATCCCCTCCCCCTGCCCTAGAGGCGACCCCGGCGGCATAGCGCCCATCCCCCCGCCGAGAAATTTTCCTGGAAAGCGATCCGGTGCATGGCGTCATAGCTCCTGAAGGCGTACTTGCCACCTGGGCTGATCGCCGGGGTGGAGCGGGAGCCTTCTTCCGCATCCATCCCCCGAAGACGAAGCGCCCCGCCGCCTTGCGTGGCAGCAGGGCGCGCTCCGAGCAAACCGCCTTATCACCCCAGCAAGCCCATGGCAGCCGTTATATCGTCGTGGCACTTGAAGGCCAGCCGCGACGTGGCCGCCATCACCTCCCCGGCACCGCACTCCGCGCCGCTCTCGCCGTTGGCCGTCGCATCGAGGGCGAGCGCACGGACAAGCGCGACGCTGGCGGCCTGGGCCGCGAGCGTCGCGGCGTCCCGGATGGCCTCGCGCGTGCCCGCCTCCTGCCCGGCCATGCCTGCGGCGTCGTAAAGCCCCCTGTGCGCCGCGTTCAAGCTGACGCCCTCTCCGCCGCGTTCACGCCAGCGCCCCCTCCGCTGCATCGCGCAGCCTCGCCAGGCGCTCATAGGCGTCCTCCGCAGCCAGCAGCAGCACGTCCAGCGTGCCCTCTATGAAGTCGCCGGGGTCGCACCTCTCCGCGTCCACGGCCACGGTGGCGCACTCGATGGCCTGCGCGAGGCCGCCCACCGCATCCGCCGTGTCCACGAGGCCGTCCACCACCCACAGGGGCATGCCCTCGCGCTCCTCGCTCTTCTTACCGCTCATAGCGCGCCCCCTATCCTCGCGCGGGCCGACTGCTCGGCCATCGCCATGGACAGCTCTGAGGCGCAACGGTTGAGCATCGCCCGCGTATTCTCCGGCAGCGGCCCGGGGTACAAGCCTACCTCGTCAAGCTCCACGACGTTTCGCACCGCCCGCCACGCATTGAAAAGGTCGTCTGTGAGCCTTCTCGCGTCCTTGCTAACGTATTCCATTCCGCGCCTCCTTCTCTTTTGGAGGCCACCCGCAAATCACCCGCAAATGCTCATCGTTCTAGATGTTTTCAGGTATTGCTACCTGTAGCCGTTTCACACGTAGATATAGCTAAATAGTGCTACTGAACTGCGGTTATGACCAACTCATAATCCCTTGGTTGCAGGTTCGAGTCCTGCTGGGCCCACCACGACAGACAGAGGTCATCGGGCAAACTGGCTCGATGACCTTTATTTTAGGTTCTTCCGAACCGTCTGCTTCTGACGTTGCGTCCAATAAGACACCGGTTCCAACGTGCTGCGAATATAGCTCGTATTTGCATCCTTGTTTCGTTATTCTCGCTCGTCATTTTAACAACCGCGAGCGAATGGGACAGGGAGTGAGCAGTATCCATTCTTTCCGTCTGACGATGCTTGACGTTCTCACGTTCCACTTGCACTGAATAAGATAAAAATCGCAGCGCGATATCTGCGATCAGTACAAGTTAAGGTCCCTTTTGACGGCTAAGTAAGCAGAGGTCAGCATGTCGCTAAGTGCCCCCTACAGGGACTAGTTGGCTGGTTGCTGAGGGAGGTCGCAAGGTCAAACAGTGAAGTGTTATGAATATGATATTCGTGCAGAGAAAAGCACGGCGCAGTTTCTAAAAGTACGCTTTTTCGGTCTGTCTCTGAGTCAAGATTATAACCGCTCGAAGCGTCCATTTCCGCAGGAAAGCGATTCTGTCGGCGAAAATTTTGGCCGAAGCGCCCTCGAATCCTCCCTTATTCAAAAAGCGTACCTTTTTAAGGCGTTGTCTAGAACTGCTTTTCGGTGATGCAGGGGTGACTTTGAGAGAGCAGGAGATCCTATGATCATTGTGCCGAAAGCGATTCTCGCTGCCGATGTCGATGCTGCTGCGGCGAAGCGGCGCGAAATCGCCGAACGCCTTCGCAAGGGCGAAGACGTTCGCGTGACCAACTCCGGGCAAGTTGTCGAGCCGACTGATCCAGAGGCCCTCGCGGGCAAGACGCTGAAAGCGCCAGAAGGCAAACTTGCGTAGGGAGGCATATTGTGGCCGGATTTTATTGGTTTGAACGGAACCCACAGCTATTTGAAGCTGAAAAAATCGCCATGAAGGAAAACTTTCCTGATTTCAGGCTTGATAAGCTCGACGATGGCAGGCTTTGTTGGGTTGGTGATTTGAATCCTCGGGGTAAATCTGGCGGAGTATGGACACTCATGGTCGTTTACGATCACAACCATCCGCACAACAACACCTACGGCGGCTCGTTGCGCGTCTACTCAGTCAAGCCTGACCTTAACGAACTGTATCGAGCGGCAGGTAGTTTGCCTCATGTGCTGCGTGATGCAAACGGCGATCTCTATATGTGCACGGCGCGCCCTGAAGACGTTGACTCCGGCGCTGCTGCGACCTCTGCCGCTAAGGCGCTGGGTTGGGCTGCGAAATGGATATTCATCGTTGAGGAATGGTTGGAAGGGTCTATCGGCGATGAAGTCTTCAACCATACTTACTAGGATTGGGAAATATGGTAGGTCCGGCAAGGGCGACAAAATCGAGGTCGTCTTTTCCGCGCGTGCCTACGCTTCGCTGCTCTCGGAGGTTCTAAGCGAGATTCAAACAGAGACGGGCGGCGTGTTCCTGGGGTACTACGACAATGGGATTTGGCAAGTGGTTGAAAGCGTCGATCCTGGTCCTCTTTCGAGATTCGAAGTCGCCTATTTCGAGTACGATCAGAAATACGTCAATCACCTCATAAACAAAGTGTCGAGGATATATGGAAGACAGCTTGACCTCATAGGGCTTTGGCATCGCCATCCGGGCTCATTCGATCAGTTCTCTTCTACGGATGACGGCACCAATGCTAGCTATGCGCAGCTCAACGATGTTGGAGCTGTTTCTGCGCTTGTCAACATCGATCCCAGCTTCAGGCTGACGGTATACCATGTGACCCTCGATCCTCTACGGTACCGAAAGGTTCGATATGCCGTTCTCGAACGGGAGAACGACGAGGATCAGGCGGCTTATGCAGATGTCGACGAGAGGATCGGGCAAATCGAAGCGGCATCCGGCCGCCTTGCCAGGTCTTTTTCGGGGGAGCTCGCGAGCGTTCTTTCGTCCGGTGATGCTCAGGGTTCATTGCGTTCCTATCTTGCGCGTCGCAGCATGGCGAACATGGCCAATCGCGAATTCGGATCGGTCGACGATTGGGATGAGGATGACTTCGGTTTGGTGCTCGCGGCAATCGAGCCGGATGTGAGATTCCTCGAATCGCGCGGTCTCGAACTGGTTGCGCATGTCAATTCTGATCGTAGGCTGGAATTGCAGTTGACTGATGGCGATGCATCCAGGCATGGCTTTATCGAGGCGATCGAGCCGAAGGGGGATGGGCAGATCCTTTTTGCCTTCGACGGGCAATCGTATCGATACCGGCCGAACCTGTTGCGCGAAGCTCTTGAGGAAGGTGAATGACCGTGCTCTCGTCCGACGCAAGGCGGAACCTGTGCAAAGTGCTCGTTCCGAGCGATATGATCGAAGGCAGATACACCGGAGAAGCGATCGGGATGTTTCATCCTTCGTCGGGTATTTTGAACGTATATTCGAAGGCGATGGCAATCGAGGGGAATTGCCGTGGACTGATTGCCCGGGATGAGGTCGAGCTCGACGAAAACGGCTACGATTTTTTTGGATTTTGGAGGCAGGGCGAGCTTGTCATGTTCCATGGAGACGACAAGCTGGAGATCCAAGCATACGACCTCGTGCAGAACGTTTTTTCTCGCAACAGCGGATTACTCGAATCGGCTGCCATGCGTGAAAGGGGAGCAGTCATTTTCGGATGCGGATCGGTCGGCAGCTTGGTTGCATTGGAGCTCGCCCGCTCCGGTGTGGGCAACTTTGCGCTCGTTGACAACGATGTCATTGAATACCATAACGTCTGCCGTCATCAATGCGGGGTACGAGAAGTCGGAGAATACAAAGTCGATGCGGTCAAGCGGCGTATTCTTGACATCAATCCTCTTGCCCATGTGCAGACGTTTGCAACCCTTGCAGAACACGTTTCCAAAGAAGCGCTCGACGAGTGGCTTGGCGAGAGAAAAAGCATTGCCGTGGGCTGTGCTGACAACAGGGAGGCTGATGTGTATGTCAACTCCTTGTGCGTCTATTACAGAACTCCGTTTTTAAGCATCGGGTTTTGGGAACGTGCCTTTGCCGGGGAGGTGTTCTACTGGCTTCCTGAAAGCAATATGCCCTGCTACAAATGCGCTTTGGGTGAAGGATCCCTGTCCAGGCGAAACTCGACGAGCCGACGACTCTATACAACGCAAGAGGAATTGTCCGATGTGCGATTCGAACCGGGCATCGCCGTCGACGTCGACTTCGTCTCCATCGTTGGCGTGAAGCTGCTCCTCGATATCTTCAACATCGGGAACGAAGGGTACACGGCGAGGCTTTTTCCGACGCTTCGGCAATACACGCTGGTATGCAATACCGACAATCCGGCTATTGGGGGCGACATGGCAGAGATATTCAGCTATCCGCTCCAGGTTACAACATCGCTCGAAGTCAGCTTTCGGCCTGGGTGCTCATGCCATGACAACGGGGGGCAGGGCGATGAGCTCGATTAAACGTTGTAGGGACGACGTCTACATAGCCTTCAGGGAATTGTTCGCTGAGTGGCAGTCGCTCGAAGCCTCAAGCGCCGGCGATCCCAAGATCTCTGAGGTTGGGGAAAGGTTCGTCGTGCCGGCATGCCGCAGGAGCGCAGATCTTATCAATGCGCTCGAGGCTCTTGATCGCTCCCTGGAAGCTCTGGTCCAGTACGGGGTTGAGGTGCGATGATGGGTTTTCGTCTTGCCGACATACCGATGATCCTCGGCGGGCTCAACGACGATATCACGCGATGCCTTGATGGAATCGACGGCATATCAAGAGCGTATGACGAGATGCGTCGCGAGGTGGAAGCATCTTTTGACGAGAGCGTCGAACATGCTGCTGGCGAAGCCGATAGGCGGCGGAGCAGACGCGCGGCTGATCTTGCTGCGACATTGGGAAAGTGCCGGGATTGGGCTTCCTATATTAGAGGATTGCATGAAAAGGCGATTTCCAAATCAAGCGCGTACTCACGTGCTTACGTCAGGCACATGGGAAGTGCGATGCCCGTCCCTCCCTTTGAGGCGGAAACGCTCGATCAATGCCAAGGTAGACTCTATGCGCTCAGCGAAGATGCTAAAAGAATCTATCGGCAGATAACGGGCACGGGAGGGCTCGTAGGCATAGCCAACACGTTGAGCGGCGAGGCGAAACGCTTGCATACGGAGTTTTGCGAAGTCTTGGATTCGAGCGCGAGAATACTTGAGGGTGCGGAGCGAATCGCAAGCGGCCTGGAGATGTCTGGAGCCGTTGCTGACGAAGAGGCCGAGGCCGAGTTCGTGGACGCTGCGAGAGAGGAAACGGAAGCTCTTCTGATTCGAATTGACGAGCGCGAGCAGGAGGACATCTTGCGCGTTGCCGCCGATTTCGCGGAGAAGGTGGCGGCGCGCATTTCGCCCCGCATGGTTTCCGACATCTCCGACCTTGAGCGCTTGGTGCTCCCGGATCCGGAGGCTTGCCCTGAAACGATGTGCGAGTACGTTTCGCTGGGCAGCTATGAATGCGAGATAAAGAGCTGGCCCTTCGTCGGGAAGGTGGCGCCGGTTGATACCGCGCTTCGGGACGTGTTTGGCGTATGGTACTCGAATGGATTTGTCATTGCGCCTGCCCTGCTTGACCGGGCTGAGCGCTCAAGTGTGTTCTTTTGCGGAGACGCATCGGAAACGAAGGCGGCGATGGCTTCTATCGCAGTTGCCGAACTTGAGATTAGCACGGCCCCGATGCAAACCTTCGTGTTGATGAATCCGACAGGTGAGCGGGATGCATTCGAACCCTTTTTGGCTGCGGCAAAGAGTCTGCCGGAAGTGTTCGGCGAAGGGGTGTTGACAGAGAGAAGGGCAATAGCTGATGCTTTCGGCAACGCTGTTTCCGTTATAAACGACCGTTCTCAGCGCTTGCTCATCGGATATAAGGACATATTCGAATTCAATGCCGATGTCGAGACTGCCTCCTTGCCGCTTATGACAATCTGCGCAGTTATGCCTGTCCGTTTCATCACCGATCAAATGCGAGAGGACATCGAAAGCATTGTCCGCAACGGATCGGCTTGCGGCGTGAATATACTTCTCGCCCTAGACATCGATGATGGAGCGATCGACGAAGCGGCGAGCCTCCTAGGTTCATGCTCCAAAGCGATAGTCGAGTGGTCGGAAGACGGCGTCGGGATGGTTCTGGACGGCGGAATCAAAATGGTGCGCAATCCGGTTGACGCTCGGTACGTGGCGACGTTGATTCCGAGGCTTGAAGAGCAGGTAAGGCGACAAAGAATCCAAAGTGTCGGTCTTGAGTCGGTTCTTCCTCGTGCGTCCTGGTTCGAGGGCGATTCGGCGAACGGTTTGTCTATCCCAATGGGAAAGAGTCCTGAGGGACGGCGTGTCGCACTCGAATTCGGCCCGGAGATCGGTATAGGCATATCGCATTTTGGCTTGCTGATCGGCTCGACGGGATCGGGGAAGTCCTCTCTTCTCCATTCGATCATCATCAGCGCTCTTCTGAAATACGGGCCTGACGAATTGCAACTGTACCTGCTTGATTTCAAGAGCGGCATAGAGTTCGACGTCTATAGCTCGTTTCGCATCCCCCATCTTCGCCTCCTTGCATTGGACGCATTGCAAGCGTTCGGGCACAGCATCCTGCTTGAGCTTCGGGATCGCATGGAGGAGAGGAGCGGCTTGTTCAACGATGCGGGAGTTCAGAACCTCGAAGACTACCGCGCCGCGACGGGGAAGGCGATGCCGCGCATTTTGGTGATCATGGATGAGTTCCAAACTTTGTTCAATGAGGATCATGATCGCGTCACGGCTCGTGAATGCGCCGTGTTGCTTTCAGACTTCGTCTCGCTCGCCCGCGCGTACGGAATACATTTTCTCCTGTCGACTCAAACCCTGTCCCGATTGCGCTCGGGTTCGTTTAGCGTCTCCCAGTCGACGCTTGACGAAATACATGTGCGAATCGGCCTCCAATGCTCTCAAAGCGAATCGGAGCGGCTGTTCGGAAGCATATTCGGGAGAGAGGCCTATGAAAAAATGGGCAATCAGAAGGGAAGCGGCGTATTCACGGAAAACGACCTGAAAAACGCGCCGGAATCCTTCCGAGCGGTGTTTTGCGCACAAGAGGAGCGAATTGCCCTGCTTTCCGAAATCGAATCGCGGTATTCGGCTATTGAGCCGTCGTCGACCACTCATGTGTTCAGGAGCGACACGGTGCCGGACATCTTGAGCTGTCCAGGTTTCGACGCCCCCGATTCCAACGAGCCCTTCACCTCGGTTCCTGTGTTCTTGGGAGAGGCCGTTAAAATCGGCCCTCCGATCACTCTGCAGGTGAACCGTCTCAGGCGATCGACTTTGCTTGTTGCAGGCTCCGACCGTCGAATGCTCGATAGGATCGTGGCCTCGTACATCCTGTCTGCCCTCCGGGCGGTGCCGATGGTTTCCGATCCTGACGAACTCGCGGCCATGGCTGCGAATCCAAGCGTGTATGTATGCGACGGGCTTTCGCTTGTCGGCGAGTCGGGCGATGACGCGGTGACGAGGGTCGGTGCGAAATGGAACGGATCGATAAAGCAGGCTCGCAGCAATGCCGAGGTTCTCAAGCTCCTCGATGAGCTCTATGGCCTTCTGATTCGAAGGCGCGACGATGCCAATAGAGGAATCGCAAGGAGATGCCACACCGTTCATCTCGTGATAAACGAGTTCCAATGGATCGATGCGTTCAAAGCCGTGTTCGAGCGTCGCGACGAATCCTATCTCGACAAGACGCTTGACGGCCAGAAAAGCGCATGCTCCTCCATCCTCGACGACATCATCGCAAGCGTGGAACCTGTTGACGGCACCTCGTCAAGCAGGCTCAAGAAACTCGAGGAGCTCCTTATGAGCGGATACTCGTATGGGATCAACGTCGTCGTGTCATCCTCGGACTTTGCCGCCACAAAAGAGCGCATCTACGATTTGGTTCCCAAGCTTCAGGACAAAGTCGTGTTCGCGTTAAGCGGCGAGGATGCCGATCGGATCGTCCACGGAACCTTTTCGCAAATCGAGGCGATCCGCTCGAACATGGCCCTTTTCTCGGACGGCGTCAACCCTCCAAGCGTGTTCAAGCCTTACAGGATTTCATTGGCGTAAGCGACTAGAAAGGAATGAATCATGGCGCACTCATCACCAGAGGCGATGGCGAGGATGATCCAGAACATAACAAGGGGAGTGCAAGCTGAGCAGGCGATCATCGCCGCCCTCAAAAGCGACTATGCCGCAATAGGCCAAGAATGGAACGATGCGAATTACGAAAAACTCGGCGCTGTCATCGATGAGGCGATAAGGGAGTTAAGCGGCAATCAGGCGAAACTGAGCGAATGCATCACCTCCCTACAACTGCTCAAAATGAAGCTCGAAGACTATCTGAGCACCCGATTCTAGTGAAAAGCCATGACGGGAATCGTTGAAAATGCGAATGCGATCTGGAGTTTCCGGAATAGTACGGGACTTTACGAGCAGGCGCTGAATCAAAGCAAGAGGGAAATCTCAAGCATTATCGAAGAGGCCGATTATCAAATAGGGTTCATCATTGCGGAAGCGATCGAGCGAGTGGATTCAAATGCGTCGAGCGAGGAGGAGCGTGCTCGGGCAAAGCGGTTTTTAAGCGGCGTTAAACAGGCGCTTCTTGAATACCGGGCTGCAAAGGAGGGGGTTTTGCTCCTGATCGGAGACGTTTCAGCGGACGATGGCTCCCAAAGCGCCCAAGCCTATCTTTGCCGGCTGGGGAGGGCCTTGGAAGAGTATTACGGTCTTCCTGCTTTTGAAGGCGCGGATGCGGAGCCTTCCGTTTCGGCGGACAAAGTGCTTACGAAGCGATACTGACGACAAGGCAAGGGTGCTACATGGTGATACGCATTGGCGAAGATGGAACCATCATCTCGTCTGACGGGGAGACTCTCCAAGGTCAAAATTCCATAATCGGCGACGATGGCAGCATACGCCTCGACGTTCCAGCCTCAGTGCCAGAATATCCGGTTGCAAGCGTGGCGCGAACCCCGCCTTCCTCGCCACTGGAAAACATCGGGACGATTCCGGGGGCGGGACAGCATTCTGCGGCTGATTCAACGCAGTCCGAGGAGGCAGGCACGGTCTCTTCTTCGCAGGTATCTCGCTCGACGCCAAGAATTTCCTCTAGGCCGACGAGGACCAGGGCGTCAATCGAATACG
This sequence comes from Arabiibacter massiliensis, assembly GCF_900169505.1. Taxonomy (NCBI): domain Bacteria; kingdom Bacillati; phylum Actinomycetota; class Coriobacteriia; order Eggerthellales; family Eggerthellaceae; genus Arabiibacter; species Arabiibacter massiliensis. The sequence goes on along the minus strand of NZ_LT827021.1, from coordinate 891,843 downwards.
AGCTGCAGGTGAAGAAGGCCGAGCTGCGAAAATGCATTCGCCCGATCCCCATCGTCGTTTGCGTGCTTTTCGCAGGCATAGCTCTGGCTCTTGGAAACGTCGTGCCTGCCGTCGTCTCGCTTGGATCCTTGATCCCGATCGTCAAGGACATCTTGCGCCGCAGAGAGGTTTCAGATGCGATAAGCAAGCTTGATGAAGAGCTGGGGAAAGCCGATGGAAGGGGTGCCTGACGTGGAGGCGTTCGATGAAATGTCGATTTCGGAGTTGATGGTCCGGGCCGAGGCGCTTTGCGATGAAGACTCCCCAAGCTATTCGCCCGATATCGCTGCGGACTGCTGGGAGAGGGCCGCGGCGCTCGGCAGCATGGATGCGCTTGCTAATTTGGCCGATTGCTATTTCCTTGGCAAAGGGAGGCCAGAAGACGAGACTCGGGCGCTTGGGATGTACCAGCGAGTGTTGGACGCCACTGACAATGCCTCTTGCGCATACCAAATCGGACGCATGTACCGAATGGGTTGGGGTGCTTCGTGCGATTTCGACAAAGCGATTGAGTCTTTCAAGCGGGCTTGGAAACTCGGAAACGTACAAGCGGCAAACGACATGGGGGCAATGTATCTCTCGAAGGCCGGGTCCACGCAAGATCCGGCCGATGTCGAAGAAGGGTTCAAATGGTTCCAACGTGCATCCAGCAAGGGCGACGATTACGGCACGTATCGCATGGCCCTGCTTTACGCTTTTGGCGATTACGGGATGTCGAAAGACGCGAAACGGGCTTACGATCTCCTGATGAGGGCTAAGAGGGACTCTCGAGCCCTCGGCTATCTTGTGTCGAGCAATGGGCTCAACATCGCCGGAAACGAGCAGTATCGAGATTTGCTTAGCGAGGCGGAGGCGAGAGCCGAAGAGGATCAGGATGCGGAGCTGTACGAAGCGTTGGGGCGCGCGTACGAGGGAAAGACGAGGCTCGATAGCGATCCGGCGAAAGCGGCGTTCTATTACGGTAGGTCCCTCGCGCTTGGCAACGGGTTCGCGGGGTATTTGCTCGGGTTAAATTGTTGGAAGGGATGGTCGGGTTTCGAGGTGAATCTTGAATCGGCCGAATGCAATCTATTGAAAGGCGCCGATCTGGGCTGCTCTCAGGCTATGAGCAGCTTGGGCGATCTTTACAAAGAGAAGGCGAGGGAGTCTTGGCCGCACGACCCCGAATGGCTGAAGAGGTCGTTCGAATGGTACGACCGGGCATACCGCGCCAACGGCGACGCATGGACGGCTCTCCATGCCGGCGAGGTTGCGGTCGAAGTCGGCGATATCGCTTTGTACGAGCGAGCAGCCGAGTGCCTTTTCGCGGCAAGCCAAGAGGACATCTATTGGGCCTATGTGAAATTGGCAAAACTGTCTATGGATGAAAGCTTGCCAACGTTCAACCCCGAGAGAGCCCGTCGCGCGCTTGAAAAGGCTCGCATTGAGGAGATCGTCGAGTACAAAACCGGAGAGGTCGATTATCTCACGGGGCGGATGTTTGAAAAGGGAATCGGCTATCCTGCGGCTGCAAATCAAGCCGTCGAGTTTTATTTGAAGGCTGCGGAGAAGGGTTGCGAGGATGCCAAGGAGTCGCTCAAGCGATTCAAAAAAGGCCTGTTCGGATGGAAGCGAATCAGTTAGGAGAAAGTGCAATGGGAATGGATGCCTACGAAAAGCTTGCCGATGAGGTCGTCGGGCTCATGGATGCCAAAGGGCCATATGCGGCGATCGAGATGCTCGAGCAAGCTCGCAAAGATGGAAGCATGGATGCGGTTGCGATCCTCGGAGAGTTGTACCTGGAGGGCATCGGCGTCATAGCCGACACCGAGATGGGGCTTGATCTTCTCGATGAGGCGGCAAAAGCGGGGAACGCCCACGCGGACGAAACACTTGGCAAGATGTATTTGAACGGAAATTTTGGCGTGGAGCAAGATGAGGAGAGGGGGCATGCCTTTATCGAGAGGGCGGCAGAGGCGGGTTTGCCTACCTCGATCGGATTATGCGCCGCAGATTATTTTTGGGGCGTTGGCGTCCCAATCGATCAGGCCAAGGGGGTCGAGTGGGCGACTCGCGGGGCTAAGATGGGCAATTGCACCTCGAACCACATATGCGCAATCGCGTACCAGGCGGGGGAAGGCGCTCCGCTGAATCTCGCTTTGGCGATCCAGCATTACCGAGAGGTGTTGCGAGAGTGGTCCGACAACGGCGACGCGATGTGTGAGATGGCGGTATGCCTCGCTGATCCGTTCGACGAGTACGGCATCTTCCCTGCGCCGACCGATTTATCCGAGGCATTCGCGCTTTTGAGCAAGGGGGTCGAGTTGGGCAGCGTTCGGGCCCACTATGTTCTGGGAGCCTGCTACGCGAATGGCAAGGGCGTTCAACAGGATTACGACCTGGCGCACCATTACGTCGAGCTTGCCGCCCAGAACGGCGATCCGGACGCTCAGGATGCGCTTGGCAGGTTCAGGAGGACCATGCGAGGTCAGTGGACCCTCTAGCAAGGCTAAACCCGCAAATGCGGTTAGCGATATCACAGTCGGTTTCGTTGAAAGGAATATCATGTTGAAGTTGAAAGACCTCGAGTCGATGGGAACCGTCACCTTTGGCGGTGCCGAGAATGTAAATCTCGACAATATCAAATCCGCTATTTCCGATTTGGCTAGTCAAAATCAGATTCCCATCGCCTTTTATAAGGATGAGGCCAAAGCGGGCGGTATGTTCAGCGATGCGGTCCCTGTTCTGGTCGCCTATCATCCCGAGCATCGAAATGACTACTTCAACATGGCGATCGTGCTTTCCAAGCAAGGAACGTTTGGCTCGGCTGCCGTGTATGCGGCCGGCAAATCCAAGCAGATGAATAAGTTCGTCCGCTCGGAGGCGAATAAGGAGGCGCGTCGCGGGCAGCCCCTTTCGGTTAAGCTGGGCAACGCGGCTGTCAGCGGTCTTATGAACATGGGAAAGAGCAAGCAAAAACTGCAAGAGGAGCAGATGTACTACGAGATCGTCCTGGGACTCATCGGCACTGCCTTGAATGAATAGAGGTTTTGCAGGAGGGTGGCCGACGTACGAGCCTCTAAACTCGGCCGCCCGAATCGTCGGCTTCCGACCGTCTGGGAAGGACTAGGATCCTGCTATGAAAGTCTCCCCCTATCGCTTGCAAGTGCCGCTTTCTCAATCAGAGTCAATCGTATACAGCACCTTATCCACCTCGATCATAGTGATGGACAACGAAGAGGCGCGTCGTATTTTCGACGAATGCGATTTCTCCGATGCTGCAACGTGTGCCGAGCTGCTTGAAATGGGCCTGCTATACGATGAGACGGAGCCGCAAAACGATATTCTCCGGGACTCGAGATCGAAAGTGGTGAATGGAGGCACGGGGATAACGGGAGTGACCATCGCGCCGACGATGGCCTGCAATGCCCGCTGCTTCTATTGCTTCGAGCATGGTGCCCGATGGGGATCCATGGATGACGCCACCGCAGATGCGGTTGCCGATTTTCTTGTCGCGCATTGCCCGGGCAAAGAGCTTTTTATCGCATGGTTCGGCGGTGAGCCGCTTATGGCGGCTGACACGATCGATCGAATCACCCAAAGGATCACACGCTCAGGCGTGGTCGTCGAGTCGACTTTGACCACCAATGGAATCCTTCTGGACGATTCCATGCGCAAGCGCCTTCCTTCGTGGGGAACTTATCGAGTTCAAGTGACCCTCGATGGCATAGGGGAAGAATACAATCGAATAAAGTCCTATGTCGGGATAGAAGAGGACCCTTTCGACAGGGTCATGGAGAACATAAAAGGGCTCTTCGACATGGGAGATCTGAGCGTGCATATACGTCTCAACTATAGAAGCACTGATCGCGATGCGATACAAAAAACGTTCGACTATATCAACAGGCGCTTTGGCGATCAGCCAAATCTGTATCTTTATGGAGCGCCGTTGGACCTGCCTGAAATCAAAGGGTATTCGGAGTTTGACGACGACGAGGGATGTCTGTTTCTCGACGTGCTGCATATGTCGCTCGATCATGGCTTTGAGAATGACGAATTGAATTTCCGTACCGGGGTGAACGTATCGGAGGATTACAATGCCGTGCTTGGGGAGCTCATGCTCTCGCCATTCCCCGCGCCATGCTTCATGGTGAACAAATGGCGATATGCGATAGATGATCAAGGCCTTCTCTACAAGTGTCAAAAACATTTGGGGAAAAGGGAGTATTCCTGTGGGAATGTCTTTTCCGGAATAGAGCGCAACGAAAGGTACCTGTATTACACGACGGAGGAATTGCATGACGAGGCATGCGCGGAGTGCTTCATGTTGCCGGTATGCCAGGGAGGCTGCAACGCAAATCGCCTTCTTTATGGAAGCGCATGCGCCTGCCCGCCTTCAAAGACCATTGCGTCGGATCTCGTCATGGCATACTACCGATATATAACCGGCGAGAATGTGTCGATGGGTGCAACCATGACGAAATATGGAAAGGAGGGAAGCGATGAAGGTAGTAAACAAAGTGCCGCAGAAAAAGGCAGTCAAGGAGCTTAATGTTCGGGCTGTAGCGTGCGAGCCGCATACCATGTGCCCCAAGTGCCTGCGCGGTAGAGGCTGATTGAAGACGCCGAAGGGAGCCCTCTCTTCGGCGTCTTTTCCGTCCAGTTGCCCCTCACCCCTCCATCGTGAACCGCCAGGCGCAGTTGCAGGTGTCGTCCTCCACGTCGGGGAAGCAGCTCAGGCACTCGCAGACGATGCGCTCGTCGATGCCGCGCGCGAATGCGCCGTACTCCTCGATCCCCACGCTTTTGCACGGGTGGAAGCCCATGCCCTTGCGCTCGCGCGCGTTCTGCACGCGGCAGTCGACGATGCGGTAGACGAGCGCGCCGTCCTCGAGCCGGACCTCGTCGACGTTGGCCGCCGACTGGCAGCGTAAAGGGAGCGCCCGCGCAAGCCCTTCGAGCCCCGGGCGTTCGTCCAGGTCGAGGAACTTCTTGATGCGGCGCGCCTCCGACAGGCTGAAGCGCCGCCATGCCTCCTCGTCGCGGCGCATGGCCTCGTCCATGCCGCGCGCGGCCTCGACGGACTGGAACCAGGTGCCGTCGAGCGCGACGAGGTTCTTCGCGTAGATCTCCGCAAGCTCGACGAGCTCGTCTTTGGACAGGTTTCGTACGGCGTCGTTCATGGGGTCTCCTCGGCTTCGGTTTCGCGTTTGCCTTCGATTATAGCGCGCCCGAATCGCCCCGCGACGCCTCCAAAACCGTTATACTGTTGCGTTGCCGATTGATTCCATCCCTTTATGAACGACGGAGAACGCACACCATGAGCATCGACAGCTACGAGGCCAGCCGCAAGCGCAGCGACGAGATCCGCGCCGATCTGGCCGTGAACCCCCAGAAGTACACCATGCTCACCGGCGACCGCCCCACCGGGCGGCTGCACCTGGGGCATTACTTCGGCACCATCCGCGAGCGCGTGGCGCTGCAGGACGCGGGCATCACCACCCGCATCATCATCGCCGATTACCAGGTGATCACCGACCGCGACACCACCGAGCACATCCAGGACAACGTGTTCAACATGGTGGTGGACTATCTGGCCTGCGGCATCGACCCGGAGCGGACCATCATCTTCACGCACTCGGCCGTGCCGGCGCTGAACCAGCTCATGCTGCCGTTCCTCTCGCTCGTGACCGAGTCCGAGCTTCTGCGCAACCCTACGGTGAAGGCCGAGCAGGACGCCTCGGGCCACGCGCTCACGGGCCTTCTGCTCACCTATCCCGTGCATCAGGCGTGCGATATCCTGTTCTGCAAGGGCAACATCGTGCCGGTGGGCAAGGACCAGATGCCCCACATCGAGCAGACGCGCCAGATCGCGCGCCGCTTCAACGAGCGCTACGCCCCCGTGTTCCCCGAGCCCGACGGCCTGCTGAACGACGCGCCGGCCATCCCGGGCCTCGACGGGCGCAAGATGTCGAAGAGCTACGGCAACGCCATCAGCCTGTCGCTCACCGCCGAGGAGACGGCCAAGCTCATCAAGAAGTCCCAGACCGACTCCGACCGGAACATCACGTTCGACCCCGAGGGACGCCCCGGCGTGTCGGCCCTGCTCACCACGGCGGCGCTCTGCACCGGGCGCGCCGAGGCCGACATCGCGGCCGAGATCGGCGACGGCGGCTCGGGCACGCTCAAGAAGTACGTCACCGAGAGCGTGAACGCCTACCTCGCGCCCATCCGCGAGCGCCGCGTCGCGCTGCTCGAGGACCGCGACTATATCCTGGACGTGCTGCACGAGGGCAACCGCCGCGCCAACGAGATCGCGGACGCCACGCTCGACGAGGTGCGCGAGGCGATGCGCATGGTGTACTAGGGCGGGCGGCGCCCCGGCCCCGGCTCCGGCAACTGGCGCGCCGTTCGTTGTGCACGTGGGCGAATTTCTGAAATTCGGTCTTGCACAACGTCGGCGATCCGGTATAATTCTCACTTGCGCACTCAAGCGCTGAGCATTCCTCGGTAGCTCAACGGCAGAGCATCCGGCTGTTAACCGGAGGGTTGTAGGTTCGAATCCTACCCGGGGAGCCATGAAACTCCAGATCAGCGGCCTGTTTTTGGTCGCTGTTTTTTTGTATTCACGCCGTTTTCGCCTTCGTGGTGGCAATGTGGTGGCAACGGGCTGAACAGCGTCTCCAAAAGGTCTGCCGCTTTGCGGTCGTTTTCGGGGTTTGGATGCGCGTACCAGTTGAGCGTAAGGGCTGCATTCGCGTGTCCCATGCGGGTTTGCACCGTCTTTACGTCAACGCCGTTGGCGAGCAATTGCGTAGCCTGCGTGTGCCGAAGCTCGTGGAACTTCAGGTCGGGGAAGCCTGCAAGCTCGCGCCATGATTTCCACCACTGCTCGAAGTTGCGCACATCGCACCAACCTCCGACGTTCGAGCAGAGAAGCGGCGCATCTTCGTGGGGCTTGCCTACATCAAGCGGGAGCATTCTCAGCGCATGCAGCACATCGACCTGTACGCTCGCATAGCGTTCCAGATGGGATACCGTCGTATAGTCCAGCGCTATGTCGCGGATACCGGCACGCGTCTTAGGGTCTTTCACATCGCCATACATAGTGAGCGACCGGCCCACGTGCAGAAGGCGCTTCTCAAAGTCCAAATCACCCCACGTTAGCCCCATGATCTCGCCGCGCCTCATGCCTGTAGCCAGCCCGATGCGAACCGCTTGGAGGTACGAGAGCTTGCTCACGCCGCGAAGCGATGTGCGATCCTCGCTAACGCCCCAATCCTTTTGGCGTTGCTCCTTGTTCTTGAACCGGAGGAATTCTTCATGCTCGCAATCGTCGAGGAACGAGAGCAAGGCGGCTGCTTCTTCTTGGGTGAGCGGTTTCCTTTTAGGGTCTTCGATGCGCGGCGATTTTACGCGAGCCACAGGGTTTCGCAGTATGAGATCGTAGTCCATCGCCTGCTGCATGATCTGCTTGAACGTTGCGTGCAGCCGATACATGGTGGTGCTCGAAACCGGGCATCCAAGTGCCTCTGACTTCTCGTTTCGCACTCTGGTGTACAGTTCGCTGACCATCTGAGGCGTAATGTCTGTTAGCTTGATCTTTGCAAGGTGCTTGTTCAGCGTTTTCACCTGAGCGCGATCATTTTGCAGGGTATGCTGCGACAGCTCGCCCGACGTGACGCGCGTTTCATACCAGCTATTCGCGAAGGCACCGAAAAGCAGCGACGTGCTTTCTGCCTTGATGCCCAGTTCGTGCTGTTGGCGCAATTCGTCCCTAAGCGCTCGGGCCTCTGCTTTAGTGCCCGCTATGCGGCGAACCACTCGCTCACGTTTACCCGTAATGGGATTAGTGCCAAAGCACACCTCTATGCGCCAGCGATTGCGGATAGGGTTGCCTTCCTTGTCTTTGCACGGAGAGATGCTTCCATCACCTTTTGCCATTGTTTTCACCTTCTTTCTTGGCAGGTCAGAGCATTGCATACCTTGTTGTTTCGCTGTTTCAATCCTTGTTGCTTTCGGCGTTTCGCCCTTTTCTCACGGCCTCCTTTTGTTCGTCCTTGGTCATTTGCAGGTATTCGGCACGGGAATACGTTCCCGGATGCGTCTTGCGCCATTGCTTGCAGGAATCATCGCAATAGCGTCTTTGCTTGCCGCGTTCATTACGCGCAATAAAGGGCTTTCCGCAGGCCCAACAGGTGCCAAGACGACCTTCGCGCAACGCATCCAAAGCGCTCCACCAAAGAGACGTGAGGAGCGAATCGATGCAGCGGGCTTCTTGGCAACCGTGCACGCTGATCGTTCTTATGCCGGAAAGATGAACATTGAACAACTTGTCCGCTACGGCTTCGAGCATATCGGCCAGACCACGCGCGCTGATTTCATAGAGACCCAGAGAGCATGTGATCGCGCAATAGTCGTAATCGTCTTCATCGCCCATAAGACAGCCGCCATCTTCGTCCACGATTTCTAATGCGGCATTCCAGTCGGAGGCATTGCCAAGGGTCTCCCTGAAATCGCAATACGCCTGGATTGCTTTGAAGAAATAGAGTGCATAAGCGCTGCGCGGCAGCTCGATGGCAACGAGGTAGCCAGTGAGGTCATCCGTGTATTCCAGCAGTCTCGTATCGCTCGGATCGGCTAAAAAGGGTTCAGGATTGTTCGTCGCACGTATGAACTCGATGTTGCTACGGTTGAGTTCGAGAATACGGGCACTCGGCTCCACCTCGGATAGCGTAATGAAATCGGGCGTTGCGACCCGGTAGGGCGATTCCTGAAATGCCTCGTACCCGAAAGCTTCCATTTCCTCTGGATGCTGCCGGATTTGGTTTGAAGCGTTCTTGCAAACGAGCGCAAACGACAGCACCTCCCTTGCATCGAGCATGGCGTCTATATAGCTCTGCTCGGGATGGGATGGGGTAATGCTATCGATGCTAGTTCCGTTTCGCCCGAACAGCTCTCCGCAAGATGTATAGAACTTGCGCATCTTCCCAGCCGTGTCTGCATTTAGGAAAGCCTCCGTGTCTAAGTAATCGCTCTCACGCATCGCATCGCTTTCATTGTCGAAAACTAGGGTTTTGCGCGGAGCAAAGACTTCCATCATTGGTTTCACCTCCTGTTACGAAAAATATTTGACATACCCGATAATATACGCCTTTAACAGGTAGTGTCAAGGTGCAATCATTGATTCGCGCGAGAGTTCAGCGCGAACGCATATATCGCGAGTTAAATTACAACTAATTGAGTAGAGGAGGCCATCGCATGGACTATAGAATTGGTGGGCTAATGGACGAAACGGCGGGGCAGGTGCTGTACCTGTGCCCGGCACCGCCGAACGCGGTTCAGCAAAGGGAGCTGTTCGACGAGTACCCCGACCTGCTGACCCCCGATCACATCGCCGAGATCACCGGCCAGAGTCCTGCGACGATACGCGCGATCTGCGCGCGGGGTGATTTGCCCGCTATCCGCATTGGAAAGCGCTGGTACGTACCTAAACCTGATTTACTCGATTATGTAAAAGCGGGAGGTACCCGTGGCTTATCGTAGTGTCGAGCCTTTGGTATCCGAGCTGGCGGAAGCCATGCGCAGCGATGCGCTTGGTCTCGCACTCGGGTACAACGTAATGGATGCGCGTGTTTATGTTTGCGGCCACCTTCCATGGGAAAACACGAATACCAATATGAATGCACGGCCATGGACTGATCTGGACGATAGCTTTTGCTTCGCCTATGCGCAGGAAAGGTTCGGGTGCAATGTCGAGCGCAATTACCGCCATGCCCTCTCCATGGCCGCTGCTTTTAACAGTTTTGACCCGGTGAGACAGATGATAGAAGCCCTGCCTGAATGGGATGGATGCCAACGAGTTGGCAGTATGTTCCACCAGTTCCTCGGGGCCGCTGACAATGAATACACTTCACAGGTTGAGTGCTTGTTGTTTAAAGCGGGTATCGCACGTGTTTACTTTCCAGGTGTGAAGTTCGACCACATGGTGGTTTTGAAGGGCGCTCAGGGCATCGGAAAATCAAGTTTTTGCCGATTGCTCGCATTGAATCCCGCGTTCTATACTGATAGCGTGACGGGGATTGGTCGAAAGGAAGCGGCCGAGCTTATTCAGGGTAAGTGGATAGTCGAGATCAGCGAGTTAGCCGCAATGCGCAATTCTCAGCTTGAAACCGTGAAGGCATTTATCACACGCCAGAGCGATGACTACCGCAGCCCCTATGCCCATCGCGCGGAGTCGAAACCACGACGGTGCATTCTCGTAGGTACGACCAATGCAGCTAGCTTTCTGACTGACGCAACTGGCAACCGCCGTTTCTTACCCGTCGAATGCGGCGTTGCTGAGGCCGAGTATGGCATTGGCGAAGAAACCTCCAATAAGATGTTTGAGCAGGCCTGGGCTGAAGCTTTTACATATGCCCGTGCTGAGGGTCTTGAGCTGCCTCCTAAGTTGACGCTTCCGTCGAGCGTCATGAATGAGGTGCGGAGTGCGCAGGAGAATTCGGTAATCGAGGATCCGCGTATCGGCTTGATAGGTGAATACCTCGACTATAAGCAGGTCGGCGAGTTGGCATGCTGCATTGAGGTGGTAGAACACGCACTAGGGATGCCTTGCGAGCAGCAAAAGCGCTGTGAGCAGATGCAGGTTTCCGAGATCATTCGTGCATGCTTTCCCGAATGGGAGCCATGCGGTGTTAAGAAGCTAGACGGCTATGGCAAGCAGCGTTGCTTTCGGAAGATCAAATAGCAGCAACACCCGGAACACCTTGCACGCAAAACTAAAGAGCGCTCATATCGGTGTCTGGTTTCCCATAGTGGGTGTTACCGGTGTTGCTTGGGTAGCTAGTAGAGGGGTTTCGGCAAGCGTTGGTGAGGTGGTCTGGCTTGCTCGCTGCGCTCGCGGCTCGGGGCTGCGCTCGACGGCTCCCAGAGGTCGCCGTCGCTTCGCTCCTCGCCCCGCTGCGCGGCCGGGGTGCGTGCCGGGAGGCTGCTCCCGACCCGACCCCAGCCGCTGCGCTCTCGGCAACGCGGAGAACCGCGCTGCCTCACCTGCGAGATTTGCGCAGCGTCATGACGACGCTGCGATCTCGCCCTCCCGGACTACCGCGCCGCATGCGCGGCGTGGCTTCCGGGAGGGGCCTCCGACGCTGCCCGGCTGCGGGCTGCGTCGGAGGCTGGAAACGTCCGGGGCGTCCGGCGCGCAAGCGCCCGCCGATTGCCCCGGCTTACGACGAACGGAGGCACCTATGGACTATAGAGGGGACGGGCTTGCGGCCGCGCAAGCCGAGGAAACAGGGACGCCCGAGGCGCGCACGGTCGTGCAGGTGCGGCTCACCGAGGCCGAGAAGTCGCGCCTTGCGCGCAACGCCGCCGAGGCGGGCTGCTCGATGTCGGGCTACGTCCGCGCCCGGGCAGTCTACGCCGACGAGGACGCCGCGCGCGCCGACGCCGCGCTTCTGCGGGAGGCGCTGTGGGAGGCGCGCCGCGAGGGCACGAACCTGAACGCCCTGCTGCGCCTCGCGCACATGCACGGCGTCGAGGGGCTGGACGCCGGTGCCGCCAACGAGGCCCTGGCGCGGCTCGCGCGGACGACTTCGCTGCTCCAGGAAGCGCTCGCCGCGTCCGAGAGGCCGAACAGGAGGAGAAGGTGACCATCGTCAAGACGGCGGGCGTGCGCACCTCGCGCCACGCCCGCAACCTGCGCGCCTACCTGGAGGACAAGGACGCGCTCGCGCGCGAGACCGTGAACATCATCGAGGAGGGCCGCGCCTTCGAGGAGATGGCCGAGACGCGCCGTCTCGCGGGCCACGACAGGCCGTCGCGCAAGGGAGCGGAGAACACGATCATGCTCCACTTCGTGCTGGCCTTCCTACCCGAGGAGGCCGACGTGAACGGAGGCCCCATGACGCCCGAGGCGTGCATGGCCTACGCCCGCGAGTTCATGGCGAGGAGGGGCTACGACGAGCACCAGGTCGTCCTCGCGCTGCATCGCGAGCATTGCGAGGCCGACGGCACCGACCGCTACGCGGTGCACATCGCGGTCAACCGCACGAACCTGCGCACCGGCAAGCGCCTCCACGAGGGGCGCAGCGCCCAGGCCAAGCGAGACCGCGCCGCGACCGTGCGCGAGCTGGACGCGGAGTGGGGACTGCATCAGGTGGCCGAGGGCGTCCCCAACTCGGCCATCCACGCGCTCCAGCCCGACCGGCAGGGCGCGGAGAGGCGCATCGTGGAGCGCGCTGCGGGGCGGGGCGTCGACGCGGAGGACGCGAGCTGCAAGCACGACCTCCGGGAGCTGTGCCGCCTGCTCAAGCAGCACGCGGCGAGCATGGAGGAGTACCGCGACCTGCTGGCTGGCTACGGCGTGGAAACAGAGGTCAAAGGCGGCAGAGTCTACGCGACCGACGCCGATAACCGCGAGTACGCGTTCAGCCTCGCCAGGCTCGACCGCGCGCTCGCGTCCAATGCCCTGGAGGCCGCCTTCGCGCGCAACGCGGGGGATCGGCGCATGGCGGCGCTGGAGGCCGAGCTGCGCGAGAAGCGACGCCAAATAGACGAGTACGCCGCGATCAAGCGCGACTACCTCTCGGTCGTGGAGGGGAGCTACCGCGACTACCGCGAGTTGGCGCGCTCCCTGGAGGGCACCCGCTTCGACGCCTTCCCCAGGATCAAGATGCCGAGGGTGCCGGAGGCGCTGGCGCGGGACGCGGAGGTGAAGCGCAAGGCGCTCTCATACGTCTACAAGGGCGACGAACTGCGCCTGAAGCTGGCATCGAACGTTCCGAGGGCGTCCAGGGGCAGGCCTTCCGGGACGGTCGGCTCACCCGGGCAGTCAGCGCCTAACGTCTCGCGCGAGGAGCCGCAGCGCGGGAACAGGGGCGGCAGGGGCGAGCGCTGAGCGTGAGTAGGACGCGGCCAGGTCGTGCGGGGCGTCGCCCCGCAGGGCGCGGCTGCCCCGCCGCGCCCGAAGCCCGTGCAATGAAGGGGTGGGGCGCTTCCTCACCCGCGCCACCGCCTCGCGAACCTCGGAAGCGGTTCGCGCCCTCGCGGGACGGCTCCAATCTCGGCTGGCCGGATGCGGCGATCCGGCCACCGCGCAGGGCTTTGGATGGTAGAATACCCTGCGGTGCTCCGTCATGTCCTGGGCAGCATCCGAAAGGAGTGCTCATGGACACACAGACAGTCATAGCCCTGTGCGAGTTGTTGCTTGTGGTCATCGGAATCGTCGGACTGGCGAGGAAGGATGAGTGACGGACGGCGTTGGAACAACAGAAAAGCCGGTCTCCCCGCTAGAGTAAACCGGCTCCACTAGTAACCGATGCTGCCCGGCTAGGCGGGGCACCGATTGGCTGCAATTGTACCATGCGCGCCCTGCGCGCGCAAACGCCACGGGTGATCCGGCGCGCCTTTGCCCGCAGGAGGGATCGCTGTTGAGAACGCAGGTGCGGAGCGCCTATCCGGGCTCCAATTGCCCGGGGACTACTCCGCAATCGCCATCATAGCACGAAAACCGCCCTTCGCACGGCTCAGGTTCGCCGACCCACACCACCTTGGAGCCGCCGAAGTCGCCGACCTCCACCGTCATCGCGTAGGGGCCGTCGGCGCACTTCGCGCCGTCCGCGTCGGTCACGTCCTCGAACTCCACGACCCAGAGGTAGACCCTCGCCTCCACGGTCTTGGGCCTCTCCATCTTCAACGAAGGAAGCCACTTCCACGTGCGCGTCGAGGCTCCCACCGGCTCCTGGCCGTCCAGCTCCCGCAGCACGTCGTGGCCGAGCACCCAGCAGCAGTCGCCCCACAGCGGGATATCGGTGCCCAGCTTAGCCATCGGCCCGTCCGCTCTCAGCCCGCGAGCCTTCTCCCGACCCCTCGCGGACGCCTTCGAAGCGGCGCGAGCCGAGGCGGGCCACGACGGCGCGCTCCCCGCCGTCTGCGCGCTCCAGCACGAGCAGGCGGCTCTCTCCTGCGGCCTCGTGTTTCCAGCGGACGCGCTCGGCCTGTTGGATCGCTTCGGCGTCGTCGCGCGCTGACAGGCCGCGCCTGTCGGTCTCGCGTCCGTCAGCGTCGAAGGACGTGAGGAGGTAGCGCCCTGCCTCGCCCCGCTTCGCTTCTCCCATGTCCGTCCTCCCATCCGATCTGCCGCCGCCATTCTAGGCCATGATCCGGGCCGAGGAAAGCGTGCATCCGGGGTTCGCCTTGGCTGACTGGAAGATAGAGGGGGCAATTCGCCCCCTCTATCTTCCAGCGTAGAACTATTTTGTTGCTCCACATGAACATTTATATCCTGTAGTAACAGTTTCGTCCCAAGCGTCGCTGATTACAACCTGTTCATCATAAGCTCCTTGTACAAGAACAGGCTCGTCCCATGCTTCTTGAGCCACAATTTTATCAACGTATGAACCAGAAGTACCACAAACAGTTCCATCTTTCATTCCTTGTTTATTATGTGTCGCTAAACTGCCAGCATCGCTGAATTGAGAGCCACATCCACTACATACAAAAACACTATTATATACCGCTTCATGGTGGATCGTGCTGTACACCGCGTCATGGTGAACCGTGTTGTACACGGCGTCATGATGCACGGTCTTGGTCACGGGCGTCCAGCTATGCTCGTGCGCAGGCGGGTTCGTCGGGTTGCTCGGCGTGGTGGAGCCGCTGTTCGACCCGCCGCCGGAGTTCGGGCTGTCCGAATCGTTCGAGCCAGAGCCGCCCGAACTTCCCCCGTTGTCCGGGGCGGGCGTCGGCACGGGATCGTGCTTGACGGCGCTGTCGCTGCCGGGGACGGACGGCGCGGCCTCGGACTTCGACTGCACGGCTTCGCTCGCCTCGGCATTGCCGTTCTCGGCGAGTATCTTGGCCGCAGTCTCCAACTGCTCCTTGGTCATGTCCTCGGCGGCGATCTTCTCCAGCTTGACATCCAGCTTCACGTCCGCGCCCTTGCCGTCCACCTTGAAGGCGACGGGCTTCTCGGGCAGCTTGTAGCTGGAGCCGTCGGCGCACACCGGCGCGGCGGTCACATGCAGCTCGTAGCCTCCCTTGGAGAGCCTGCCGATCTCGGACGCCTTGTTGGCCTCGACCTCGGTCTCGGGCACGACGGCCTTGCCGTCAGAGCCGGTGGCGACGACCTTGACCTTGGTGGCACCCGCGTCCGCGCCTTCGGCCAACACCGTGACCGTGACGGCGCTCTCCTCGGCCTTCTCCGCGCCCGTCTGCTGCACCTGCGGCTGCGATGCGGCGGGAGCGCCCGCCTCGATGGGAGCGGGCCGGTTCGCGGCGACCGCGATGCCGACGCCCACGGCGGCGACCAGCACGAGGGCGCATGCGGCCACGGCGATTTTCCTGCCGAGTGTCCAAAGCGACGGGTAGAGCATGCAGTAGCCGCTGTCCGGGTACTTCACAACGGCGCGTGCGGCATCCCAGTCGAGGGTTTCCCGCGTGGCTTCGTCGGCCAGCACGACGGTTCCCTCGCCGGTCTCCTCGCACTTCGCGACGACGCACTTCTTCGGCGCAGGCATGACCTTCACGGCCACGTGAGCCGGGAGGTTCTTGGCCGATTTCCAGCCTTTCATGCCGCTCTCGGCGAATTCCTTATCCGAATAGCCCCAGTCCACGATGACGCGCTCCCTGCCGTCATCGACAAGCCCGTTGGCGACGATGCACCACCCGCGAAAGGGAGCCTTTTCCGGCTGCGCCTCGGCGGCGTTCGTTTCCTCGGTAACGTTCTTCTCGGTTTCCATCGCGGCGTCACCGCCCTTCCGTTGCTGTGGCCCTCTTGACGCGCCTCAGCCTCACGAGGTTGTAGAGTAGGTAGGCAAGTCCCACGAAGCTGCCGCATGTGAGCACGATGCCGAGGTATGCGATCTGGATTACGAGCAGGACGAAAAGGCTCACGATCCAGCCCGACAGCATCCTGTCCTTCGCGCGCTTGATGGCCTCGCGCCCGAGGGGGAGGAAAAGCCCGAACGCGAAGAAGCAAAGGCATACGAGGGCAACGCCGACGACGAACGCGATCATGGCATCCGTCTCCGCGTGCCCGGCCTGTGCCGCCGACTGGAAGAAGCTGGCGTTGAGTTCGGGGCGGGCGGCGTTGTAGGCGAAGAAGCCCGCGAGGATCGCCCCGAGGACGGCACCGGCGGCGAGGTTGCCCGTGAGCATCCTCTTGATCTCCCGGTACTCCTGCATGGCCCTACCTCCCGTCCTCGTTGGCTTTGCACGACGGCTCGCCTCTCAGGCCGTCCAGAGCATCGTCGGCTTCGGCGATGATCCCTGCGCTTTGGTCGAGGCAGCGGCGCGCGACAAACGCGACCCCTGCCATCTCCGCGGATTCGGCTCCCTCGGCGTCTTGCAGGCGCTCGTAGAGCATATCGAGGATCGCGGACGCTCCCGCCACGATCTCGTACGCCTCGTTCAGAAGGCCGGTTGCCCTTTCGAGGGCGAATCCGGCTCGCGTGCCGGTCATTCCATCTTCCATTGCGAATCCCTTCGTTCGTGCGGACGCGTCGCGGCAGGCCCCCTGGGTTCGGGGTTCCGCCAATAGTTGTCTTGTCCGTTCGGGATTCGCCCGTCCCGCCGTCTGCGCGGCATTGGTTTCGTGGCGATTGCCTTACGCCTACTATAATAGGCGTTTTGTGCCATGGAACGCAATAGTCTGTTTTCCATGGATGCGTATGCTTACAAAAAGATTATCGGCGGGAAGGTGCGCGCGGCCCGTCGCGCCCATGGCATCAGCGTGGAGAAGCTGGCGCTCATGGTCGGTATAAACCGCAACTACCTGCGAAACATCGAGTTCGGCAGGGCGAACCCCACCATCGATATCATCATTAGGATCGCGGACGGTCTGAGTATACCTGTGTGGGAACTTATGAAACCCAACGAGGATGTACAAGATTGCTAGTCCTCAACGTTGAAAAGCTAGCTAAAAGTGGTGGCAATCTGGTGGCAACTGTCAATGTTGCCACCAGATTATCTGCGAAAAACAACAAGGTATGCAATGCTCTGACCTGCACAAACAATTTTTTTCAGCGTAGTCAGATATGCTCTAAAGCCCCTGTTAACCGGAGGGTTGTAGGTTCGAATCCTACCCGGGGAGCCATTTGAATTCGAAGCAGGTCAGAAGCGATTTCTGGCCTGCTTTTCCTTTAGTGCCGCCCGCGCCTTCCCGCGGGCGCCTCACCGCCCGGGCAGGGGCGCGTGGTGTAGTCCCGGTGCGGGTCCGCCCCTACACTGATGCCGTGCGGCATCGTGGACGAGGAGGGGGCGCCATGTTCGGAAAGACCGGTTCGGAGAGGGTTTCGTTCCCGCTCGACGCCGAGCGCGTGGAAGGGGATGCGGCCGAGGCCCTCTCCCGGCTCCTCGAGGGACGCGACGGCAAGGTGCGCGACCTCGTGCGCATCTCGCTCGAGAACATCCTGCTGCGGCTGGCGGACGACGGATGGCAGGGCCGCCCGTGCAGCGTGAAGAAGAGCAGGCGGCTGCGGCGCACGCTCCTCATCGTCGAATGCGAGGGGCCGCGCAGCGTCGGCTCCGCGCCGGACGAGGAAGGGGAGGGCCCCGACGAGTTCTCCGAGGAGTTCGCGAGCAACCTCGGCACGGAGTGGAACGTCGCGATCACGCCGACGGGGGCGCGGGCCGTGCGCGAGATCCCGCGGAAGAAGGCGGGCGACGCCGTCCGGAACATGGGCGCGCTCGTCCTCGGCCTGTCCTTCGGGCTGGTGCTCCGGTTCGCGGCGCCCGAGCTGTGCGACTTCCTGCTCGTGGCGTTCGTCACCCCGCTGTTCGACACGTTCCTCGGGCTGCTGGGCGCCGTCGTGGGGCCGCTGCTGTTCTTCGCCGTGCTCGTCGCCGTGTCGGGCCTGGACAGCATCGCCGCGCTCAAGGGCATGGGCAAGACGGTGCTCTCGCGCCAGCTGCTGTACAACTTCGTCACCGTCGGCCTGGCAATGGCCGTGATGGTGGCCATCTACGGCGTGTCGTTCGACGGCACGGTCACGGGCAGCAACGAGACGGCCGACATCGTCGACGTCGTGCTCGCCATCATCCCCAAGAACTTCGTCGACCCGTTCCTGACGGGCAACGCGCTGCAGATCGTGTTCTGGGCGTTCGTGTTCGGCGTGGGGCTCATCGTCGCGCGCCGGAGGGTGCCCGTGCTCGCGTCGCTCGCGATGGAGGCCGACGCGCTCGTGCAATGGGTCATGTCGGCCGTCCTCAGGTTCCTGCCGGCGTTCGTGTTTTTGGCCATGGCGCACCTGGCGGTGACCACCGACGGCGGCGTGCTTCTGCCCTTGCTCGTCTCCATCGGGTGCCTGCTGTTCGTCTCGGCGATCGTCGGTGCGTTCTCGCTGGTCACCACCGCCATCGCCGCGAAGGTGAGCCCGCTCTACCTGCTGAAGACCGCGCTTCCCGCGGGCCTCATCGGCTTCACGACGGCATCCTCCACGGCGGCCTACAGGGCGAACGAGGAGATCATGGAGAACCGGTTCTTCATCGACGCGGCCCTCACGCGGTTCATGCACCCGCTCGCGCTCACGTTCTACACGTGCTTCAGCTGCGCGGTGCTCGTGCTGTTCCTGTTCTACTCGGCCCAGTACGAAGGAGTGCAGATCGAGCTGTATATGCTGCTGGTGGCCTATATCACCTGCTTTCTGCTGGGCAGCTCCATCCCGCCCATTCCCGGCGGCATCATCCCTTTGTACGCCATCGTGCTGACCAGCATGGGCCTGGGCGGCGCCACGGTGGCCGTGTTCGCGGCCGTGGACTTCGTGTTCGACGCCATCACGTCGGGATGCAAGAGCCTGACCATCCCCATCCACTCGCTGCGCACGGCGCTGAAGATGGGGAAGTGCGACGTCGAGCGCCTCCGGGCGGCGGCTGCGGGCGCGCCGGCGGATGCCGCGCCTGCGGAGGACGCCGCGTCGGCTTCGGCTCCGGCAGACTAGGCGCGCCGAAGCCTCAGCGCATCTTCCGCTCTCCTTCGAGCATGATCTGCTCGTAGTTGTCTATCTTGTAGTTCAGGCGGTCGAGGCCCGCCTGCATCTCGGCGATGCGCGCCTGCACGAGGTCGCGCTGCTCCTCGAGCAGGGCCTTGCGGGCCTCGGTGGTCGCGTCGCCCTCCTCGAACAGCGCCATGTACTCGATGAGCGCCTCGATGGACACGCTCGCGCCGCGCATGCACTTCACGAACTCCACGCGGGCGCAGTCCTGCTCGCTGTAGTCGCGGATGCCGCTGGACGTGCGCGTCACGCCGGGCAAAAGGCCGATGCGCTCGTAATAGCGCAGCGTGTCGGCGGACAGGCCGTAGGTTTTGCTCACTTCGGCGATCTTCATCGAGGGGCTCCTTTCGCTCAAGGAGCATTGAAGCACATGGAGCGCACTCCAAGTCAAGGGGATTTCGCGAAAACTGAAGCGCCGCCGGCTACTCGTAGAAGCGCTTCATGATGAACGACACCATGAGGATGAAGCCGGCGGCGAAGAGCGACCCCAGCGTGAGGGCGTCCTTGCCCTTGTCGGCATCCTTCGCCTTCGCGGCGTGCAGGTCCTCGACGCGCGTGTTCGGGTTCCTGGTCATGGGGCGCCTCCCATCGTGCGGTCGTTGTAGTTGCTTTCTGGGATCGGCGAGGCCGTTTGGCCGCGCGCGGCCTCTTCCGCTATCATAGACAAGTTGCGTCCAACCGGGCAGCCTCGCATCGCCAGACGGGCGAGCGGAGGCGTCGCCGGCCTTGCAGGACGCCAGAGGACTCTGCGACAGAAAGCGCCGATGCACCATGATCATGCAGCTCGAGCATATATCCAAGTCGTTCGGAGGGCGCCGGCTCTTCCATGACGTGACGTTCCGCCTCGAGGAGTACGACCGCCTGGCGCTCGTCGGCCCCAACGGCGCGGGCAAGACCACCATGCTCAACATCATCTCGGGCGCCGAGGACGCCGACGAGGGCCGCGTGCTGTTCGCGAAGGGCGCGCGCGTGGGATACCTGGAGCAGGAGGCCATCGAGATGGCCGAGCAGCCCATCTTCGAGGAGGTCATGTCCTCGCAGGTGGAGGTGCTCGAGGCCGAGCGGCGCCTGTACAAGCTCGAGCACGAGCTGGGCGAGGATCCCACGGCGCAGCAGCTGGCCGCCGCCGGCCGGGCGCGCGACGCCTACGAGGTGCTGGGCGGCTACACCATCGAGGCGAAGGTGCGCAGCGTCATGTTCGGCCTGGGCTTCAAGGAGGAGGACCTGCGCCGCCTGACCACGGAGTTCTCCGGCGGCTGGCAGATGCGCATCGCGCTGGCGAAGCTGCTCATCCGCAACCCCGAGGTGCTCCTGCTCGACGAGCCCACCAACCACCTGGACCTCGAGAGCGTGAAGTGGCTCGAGGGATTCCTGCGCGGCTACGGCGGCACCGTGATCGTGGTCAGCCACGACCGCGCGTTCATGGACAACATGGTGGATCGCGTGGCCGAGGTGGACAACGGCCAGGTGAACCTGTACAAGGGCAACTACTCCGCCTACCTGCGCGCCCGCGAGGAGCACCTCGAGCGCCTGCGCGCCCAGGCCGCCAAGCAGGCCGAGGAGATCGCCCACATGGAGGCGTTCATCGAGAAGTTCCGCTACAAGGCCACCAAGGCCAAGCAGGTGCAGGACCGCGTGCGCAAGCTGGAGAAGATCGAGCGCATCGAGCTTCCCGAGGAGAAGAAGACCGTCAAGTTCAACTTCAAGCAGCCGCCGCGCACGGGCGACGAGGTGGTGCGGGCGCGCGGCCTGGTGAAGCGCTTCGGCGACAAGACGGTGTACGACGGCTTCGACTTCACCATGTACCGCGGCGACAAGATAGCGCTCGTGGGCCCCAACGGCGCGGGCAAGTCGACGCTGCTCAAGATGATCGCCGGCGCGATGGCACCCGACGCGGGAACCATCGACTACGGCGTGCACGTGACGAAGACCTACTACGCGCAGCACCAGTTGGAGGAACTGCATCCCGGCAACACCGTGTTCGAGGAGCTCGACCACGTGGCGCCGGGCTGGACCATCTCGCAGGTGCGCACGCTTCTGGGCGCGTTCCTGTTCACGGGAGATGCGGTGGACAAGCGCGTGAGCGTGCTCTCCGGCGGCGAGAAGAGCCGCCTCGCGCTGGCGAAGATGCTCGTGGCGCCCCGTCCGCTGCTGTGCCTCGACGAGCCCACGAACCACCTGGACATCGCGAGCGCCGACATCCTGGAGCAGGCGCTGCGCGCGTTCGAGGGCACGATCCTGTTCATCACGCACGATAGGCACCTCATCCGCGGCGTGGCGAACCGCATCGTGGAGGTGACGCCCGGCCGCGTGACGAACTACGACGGCGACTACGACTACTACCTGTTCAAGAGCGGCCAGCTGGACGGCCCCGCGCCCGAGGAGCGCTCGCTCGTGGACGAGGTGATGGGGGAGGCGCCGGCCAAGGGCAAGGCGAAGGCCGCCGCGCCTAAGGCCAAGGCCGCGCCCGCCGCGCCGGCCGCCGAGCTCACGGCTCCGCGCGAGAGCGCCCCCAAGACCAAGGAGCAGAAGCGCCGCGAGGCCGAGGCGCGCAACCGCGCCTACGCCGCGCTCAAGAACCACCGCAAGCGCATTGCCGAGCTCGACCGCCAGATGGAGCGCGACAACGCGCGCATGGCCGAGCTCCTCGAGCTCATGGCCGACCCGGACTTCTACATCAACGAGGACGCCTCCTCCGACGCCGTCGCCGAGCACGCCAAGCTCAAGCAGCGGCTCGCGTCGGCCGAGGAGGAATGGTTCCTGCTCACCGAAGAGCTGGAGGAAGAGATGGCGAAGCAGGCGGAGGCGATGTGAGCGGCCTTGGTTGTCATCCTGAGCGAGCGGGCGTCCCCCTTTGTCATCCTGAGCGAGCGGGCGTCCCCTCTTGTCATCCTGAGCGAGCGAAGCGAGCCGAAGGATCCCGTGCGGCGTCAGCCGTTAACGCTCCTGCTGACGCCGCAGGGGATCCTTCGACTCCGGCGCTGCGCGCCTCCGCTCAGGATGACAGCCGGTTGAACATAGTCCTCGTGGAGCCCGAGATCCCGCAGAACACGGGGAACATCGCGCGGACGTGCGCGTGCGTGGGCGCGCGGCTGCACCTGGTGGAGCCGATGGGGTTCCGGCTCACGGCCAAGCAGCTCGCGCGCGCCGGCTGCGACTACTGGGACGAGGTGGACCTCGTGCGCTGGCCCTGCGTCGAGGCGTTCTTCGAGGCGCATGGCGCGGGCGAGCTGCACCTGTTCACCGGGCAGTCGCACCGCTCCTTCGCCGAGGCATCCTACGGGCCGGGCGCGTTCCTCGTGTTCGGCCGCGAGAGCCGGGGGCTGCCGCTCGGCCTCATCGAGGCGCACGCGAACCGCTGCGTGCGCATCCCCATGCGCGAGGGCCTGCGGAGCCTCAACCTGAGCAACGCCGTGGCCGTCGCCGCCTACGAGGCCCTTCGCCAGCAGGGATGGCCGGGACTCGGGTAGGCGGGGCGCATTGTCGCCCGAAACGTACGGTTTCGGGCGGAAAACCGTACGTTTCGGGCGACAATGCGCCCCGCAGGCCCCTCCGACCGTCCATGCGCAGATTCGCCGCTTTAGCGGGATAAAGCGCGCCGCCCGCTGCTTTCGCGTGTATACTTGACCGCATTGTCTAGAAGCGTATCAAGGAGGTCATCCATGGCTCGAGTGTACAATTTCTCCGCCGGTCCCGCGGTGCTGCCCGAGGAGGTGCTCGCGCAAGCCGCGTCCGAGATGCTCGACTATCAGGGCTGCGGCATGTCGGTCATGGAGATGTCCCACCGCTCCGCCGCGTTCAAGGGCATCATCGAGACCGCCGAGCAGGACCTGCGCGACCTCATGGGCATCCCGGACAACTATCGCGTGCTGTTTTTGCAGGGCGGCGCGTCCACGCAGTTCGCGGCCATCCCCATGAACCTCATGCATAACAAGGTGGCCGACTACATCGTGAGCGGCTCCTGGTCGAAGAAGGCCTTCAAGGAGGCCAAGATGTACGGCGACGCGCGCTGCATCGCCAGCTCCGAGGACGAGAACTTCTCCTACGTGCCCGACGTGCACGCCCTCGAGCTCTCCGACGACGCCGACTACGTCTACATCTGCCAGAACGAGACCATCTACGGCACCGTCTACCACGAGCTGCCCGACACGAACGGCAAGCCGCTCGTGGCCGACGTGTCGTCGTGCTTCCTCTCCGAGCCCATCGACGTGGAGAAGTACGGCCTCATCTACGGCGGCGTGCAGAAGAACGTCGGCCCGGCGGGCGTGGCCATCGTCATCATCCGCGACGACCTGATCAGCGAAGACGTGTTCCCTGGCACGCCCACCATGCTGCGCTACAAGACCATGGCCGACAACGACAGCCTGTATAACACCCCGCCGTGCTACGGCATCTACATCTGCGGCCTCGTGTTCAAGTGGCTGAAGGAGCAGGGCGGCCTCGAGGGCATGCAGAAGCGCAACGTCGAGAAGGCGCAGCTGCTCTACGACTACCTTGACGCGAGCAAGCTCTTCAAGGGCACCGCGCGCGTGGAGGATCGCTCCATCATGAACGTGCCGTTCGTCACGGGAAGCGACGAGCTGGACGCGAAGTTCGTCGCCGAGGCGAAGAAGGCCGGCATCGAGAACATCAAGGGCCACCGCAGCGTGGGCGGTATGCGCGCGAGCATCTACAACGCCATGCCCCGCGAAGGCGTGGAGGCGCTGGTGGCCTTCATGAAGAAGTTCGAGGAGGAGAACGCGTAAGGGCGCGCGGAAAGCGCCCGCCGAAACCGGCGGGCGCTTTCAGTTTGTCATCCTGAGCGAAGCGGCGAAGCCGCGGAGTCGAAGGATCCCGTGCGGCGCCAGCTGAAAGTCTTCCAGTTGACACCGCGCGGGATCCTTCGACTCGCTACGCTCGCTCAGGATGACAAAGGGAAGCTGGCGCGCTCCGCTCAGGATGACAAAGGGAAGCTGGCGCGCTCCACTTCAGGATGGCAAAAGGAAGCTGGCGCGCTCCGCTCAGACAAAAGACGGAAGGGGCCTAGTACGCGCTCCCTTCGCGCGAAAGGCTGTGACGCGCCCCTCGGCGGCGGGGCCCGCCGCGCTCGTTTACTTGTGAAGTTTCGCCCCGTCAGCCTGTCGCGGGGCGCGGTTGCGCTAGACTTGTCGGCACTATGATATCGATACCCTATCTCATCTGCTCCATCTTGAGCTTCGTCCCCGCCATCGTGTGCCACGAGGCCTGCCACGGCTTCGCGGCCTACAGGTTAGGCGACCCCACGGCCAAGCGCGCGGGGCGGCTGTCGTTCAACCCGCTCAAGCACATCGACCCCTTCGGAACCGTCATCATGCCGCTTCTGCTCATGGCCATGAACATGCCCGTGTTCGGCTACGCGAAGCCGGTGCCGTACAACCCCGCGTACTTCAAGGACCCGCGCAAGGGCGACCTCATCGTGGGGCTCGCGGGCCCGGCCGCCAACCTGGCGCTCGCCATCCTCGGCGCGCTCGTGTACACGCTGCTCATGTTCGTGCTGCCGGTGGGCGCGCTCGTGCAGAACGAGGTGTTCTATTACTTCCTCACGCTGTTTTTGCCCATGTTCTCGCTGATCAACCTGTACCTGATGTTCTTCAACCTGCTGCCCATACCGCCGCTGGACGGCTCGTCCATCTTCGCGTTCTTCCTGCCGCCGAAGTACCTGCCGCAGTACTACAAGGTGCAGCGCTACGCGATGCCCGTGTTCCTCATCGTGGTGCTGCTCGTGCCCTACGTGCTGCATTTCAACCCCATCGGCATCTACCTGGACTTCACGGCCGGCAACGTGTTCGACCTGCTGTTCTCGTTCGGCGGATAGCGGGGCGCAGCCGTGTCGTACAAGGTTCGCATAGACAGTTTCGAGGGGCCGTTCGATCTTCTGCTGTACCTGGTCAGCCGCCAGAAGGTGGACATCGGAGCGATATCGATCACGCAGATCGCCGACCAGTACCTGGCCGAGGTCAGCCGCATGGACACGCTCGACCTCGACGTGGCGAGCGACTTCCTGCTGGTGGCCTCGACGCTGCTGGAGATCAAGGCCGAGAGCCTGCTGCCGCGCGAGCGCGACGCGGTGGACGACGACATCGCCGAGCTCGCCCCCAGCGAAGCGCGCGACATCCTGGTGGAGCGCCTGCTCGCGTACAAGCAGTACAAGAACGCGGCCAGCGCGCTGCACATGCGCTTCGTGTCCGAGGGCCGCATGCACCCGCGCCCCTTCGGCCCCGACGCGTGCTTCTTGAACCTCATGCCCGACTATCTGAAGGACGTCACGCTCGACGGCCTGGCGCTCCTGGCCGCCCGGGCCCTCGCGCGCCGCGACGTGTTCCTTTTGGAATCCGAGCACATCGCCGCGAAGCCTATCCCCGTGGAGGTGCACGTGCGCGCCATCCACCAGCGCATCCGCAACAAGAAGCGCCTGAGCTTTTCCGAGCTCGTGGACGTGCGCACGCCGACGCCCGTCGTGGTGGTGACGTTCCTCGCCATCCTCGAGCTGTACAAGCGCGGCATGGTGCGGATCGAGCAGGTCGAGCAGTTCGGCGACATCGACATACGCTACATCGAGGGCTCGGGCGAGCTTCTGCTCGACGGGGACGACGCCCTCACGTCCGTCGGGGAGGAAGGGTAGTCCCGCATGTTCCAAGGATTGCAGGAAAGCCAGCTCAAAGGGGCCGTGGAGGCCCTGCTGTTCGTAACCGACGAGCCGGTGGGCACCATCGCGCTCGCCGACATGCTGGAGGTGGAGCCCGCCGAGGCGGAGCGCGCGCTCGTGGAGCTGCGCGAGCAGCTGGCCGAGGAGGACCGCGGCATCCAGCTGCGCGAGGTGGCCGGCGGATGGCGGCTGTACACCCATCCCGCGTACCACGAGCTCATCGAGCGCTACGTGCTCTCGTGGGACACGCGCAAGCTCTCGCAGGCGGCCATGGAGACGCTCGCCATCGTGGCGTACCTGCAGCCGGTCACGCGCAGCGGCGTGGCCAGCGTGCGCGGCGTGAACTCCGACAGCTCCATCAACTCGCTCGTGGAGAAGGGGCTCGTGCGCGAGGCGGGCACGGCCGACTCGCCGGGCAATCCCGTGCTCTACGCCACGACGCGCGCGTTCTTGGAGAAGTTCGGCCTGCGCTCCACCGCCGACCTGCCGGATCTGGACCAGTTCGCGCCCGATGACGACACGCGCGCGTTCATCCGCGAGCGCCTCTCGGCCACGCGCGAGGACGTGCGCATCGCCGAGGGCGCGCGCCTGGACGGGGAGGGGGGCGACCCGCTCGACGGCGTGGAGTTCGATCTCGACGACGACGCGGCGGTCGTGAGCATGGAGAGCCCCCGCGAGGAGGCCGCCGCGGACGCCGCCCAGCGGATGCTCGCCGAGGCCATGGCGAGCGGGTTCGGCCTGGTGGAGAAGATCGACTTCGACAACCTGACGTTCGAGACCGATGACGAATAGCTCCCCTTGCGGCTGCGATGGGCCAAGGCGATGCCCAGTCGCTCAAACAGTCCTCGCTGCGCTGCGGAACTCGCTTGGTGGGCATCGCCTTGGCCCGTCGCAGCCGCCGCACTGCTTCCGTTGCGGTTTCGGAGGACATTTTGCGAAGATCGAAGGTGGGCGATGAGCGAGCTGGGGCAGAATCCCGGATCGGACGACCGCATCGTGCCTATGCGGTTGCAGAAGTTCCTCGCGCGGGCGGGGGCGGCGAGCCGGCGGGGGTCGGAGAACCTCATGACGGCGGGGCGCGTCACCGTGAACGGGCAGGTGGTGACCGAGCTCGGGAGCAAGGTGGACCCGCTCGTGGACGAGGTGGCGGTGGACGGGCGCGTGGTGCGGCTCGCGGACGGGCCGGTCACGCTCATGCTGCACAAGCCCGCCGGCTACGTGACCACGATGTCGGACCCGCAGGGCCGACCGACCGTGGCCGAGCTCGTGCCGACGGATGCCTACCCGGGGCTCTTCCCGGTGGGCCGGCTCGACGCCGACACGACGGGGCTTCTGCTGTTCTCCACCGACGGCGAGCTGGGAAACGGCCTGCTGCACCCGAAGCGCCATGTGGTGAAGCGCTACCTGGCCTGCGTGGAGGGCCGGCCGACGGAGCGCGAGCTCGAGCAGCTGCGAAGCGGCATCGAGCTCGACGACGGGCCCGCCCTGCCGGCCGACGCGCGCCTGCTCGAAGGAGGGCAGGCCGCGCGCGCGGGACGGGTGCTCGACGTGCCGCCCGCGGTGCCGCCGCGTTCCTCGCGCGAGTACGCCGACGTGTGCCGGGGCCGGGTCGACGCGCGCTCCTTCGTGCGCATCTGCCTGCACGAAGGAAGGAAGCGCCAGGTCAAGCGCATGCTGGGGGCCATCGGTCACCCGGTGGTGGCGCTGCACCGCGACTCGTTCGGGCCGCTCGAGCTGGGGGGCCTTGCACGCGGGGAGTGGCGCGAGCTTTCCGCAGACGAGGTGGCGGCGCTGCATGCGGCGGCCGAGGGCCGCGATTAATGCTAGAATGATGCCGGTTCTCTATTGAACCAAGATCGGTATCGAGGTTGTCTGAGCGGAGGCGGCGAAGCCGACGGAGTCGAAGGATCCCGCGCGGCCAGCTGAAAACGTTCCTGCTGGTGCCGCCGGGATCCTTCGACTCCGCGCTGCGCGCTCCGCTCAGGATGACAAAAGGTATGCGCTGCGCGCTCCGCTCAGGATGACAAAAGGTATGCGCTGCGCGCTCCGCCCAGGATGGCGGAACTCGAGATGGGAAGCACGTGAGAGAGGGAGAGGTGCCGCACGATATGGCGCACAAGCAGGTGCAGACAGGAGGGGCGGGCTTCGAGCGCATCGCCGTCGTGGGCTTTGGCCTGGTGGGCGCGTCGTTCGCCGCCGCCGTCCGCTCCGTCCATCCGGACACGGAGGTGCTCGCCGTCGATGTGGACGCGCGCACGCTCGAGGAGGCCGTCCGGCGCGGCTGGGCCGCCGAGGGCGTCCTGCCCGACGACCCCGCGTTCGAGCGCTTCGTGCGCGACGGCTGCGACCTCGTGGTGCTCGCCGCGCCCGTTGACGTGGTGGAGGGGCACTTCGAGCGCCTCGCTGCCTGGGACTACCGCGGCATCGTCACCGACACCGCTTCCACGAAAGCCCGCATCGCCGAGGCCGCGGCGCGCATCCTGCCGCATCCCGAGAACTTCGTGCCGGGCCATCCCATGGCGGGTTCCGAGAAGAACGGCATCGACGGCGCGCGGCCCGACCTGTTCAAGGGCGCGCACTGGATCCTCTGCCCGGACGCCGACACGCCGGCTGAGCACTTCCCGCGCCTCCACGAGCTGGTCACCTCGCTCGGCGCGCGCGTCATCGCGCTGCCGCGCGAGGACCACGACGCGGCGGTGGCCGTGGTGAGCCACGTGCCGCACCTCATGGCGTCCTCGCTCATGCAGCTGGCCAGCCGCCATGCCGACGATCAGCAGGCGCTCATGCGGCTGGCCGCCGGCGGCTTCAAGGACTCCACGCGCATCGCGGCCGGCTCGCCCGAGCTGTGGTGCGGCATCGCGTTCGACAACCGCGAGGCCTTGGGGGCGGGGCTCGCCGAGATCCAGGGCATCATCGCCTCGTTCGCCGACGCGCTTTCCGCAGGCGATAGGGCGCGTATGACCGCGCTTCTGGCCGAGGCCGCCGAAGCGCGCCGGGCGCTGCCCGCGGCGTGGGTGCCCTCCACGGAGCGCCTGCTGGAGGTGCGCATCCCCATGGAGGACCGTCCCGGCGTGGTGGCCGAGGTCACCACCGTCACCAGCTCGGTGGGCTGCAATATCCAGTCCATCGAGATCGATCACGTTACGGAGGACAGCGCCGTGCTCAGCCTCGTGCTCACCGACGAGGGCGACATCGGCCAGCTATCCGCCCAGCTCATCAATGCGGGCTTCTCGGTATCGTTCAGCCCGCTGACGGCAAAGGAGCACACCCATGTCGCATGAAGCAAGCCTCACCGTCGTGAACCCCCTGCCCGCGCCCCTGCGCGGATCGACCGCGGTGCCCGGCGACAAGTCCATCTCGCACCGCGCGGTGCTGTTCGCGGCCATGGCCGAGGGCACCTCGCGGCTCTCGGGCGTGCTCGACTCCGACGACGTGCGCTCGTCCATCAAGGCCGTGAGCCAGCTGGGTGCCGAGGTGTCGCTTGAGAAGCGGCCCGACGGCAGCCTGGCCGGCGGCATCACCGGTTGGGGCGCGCGCGGCCCGAAGCGGCCCGGCGAGGCGATCGACTGCGGCAACTCCGGCACCACCGCGCGCCTGCTCATGGGCGTGCTCGCGCCGTGGGACGTGCAGGTGGAGCTCACGGGCGACGAGTCGCTCAAGCGCCGGCCCATGCGCCGCATCACCGCGCCGCTCATGAAGATGGGCGCGCGCTTCTTGCCCGAGGGGCGCGAGACGCTGCCGCTCACGGTGTGCGGCTCGTCGCGGCTGCGCGCCATCACCTACGACGCGCCTATGGCATCGGCCCAGCTCAAGACCGCCGTGCTGCTGGCTGGCGTCTATGCCGACGGCACTACCACCTTGAACGAGCCCGCTCCTTCGCGCAACCACACCGAGCTCATGCTGCCCGAGTTCGGCGTGACCACCACGGCCGCCGACCGCACGGCCAGCGTGACGGGTCCCGCTGCGCTCGCTGCCTGCGAGGTGCGCGTGCCGGGCGATCCGTCGTCAGCCGCCTTCCTCGTGTGCGCCGCCGTGCTCAAGCCCGGCAGCTCCATCCAGGTGGAGAACGTGAGCCTGAACACCGCGCGCATCGGCTTCACGCGCACGCTCGAGCGCATGGGCGCCGAGGTGAGCGTGCGCCACGCGGGCGCGGCGGGCAAGGAGCCCTTCGGCATCATCTCGGCGTGCCACACCCCGGCGCTGCACGGCTGCGAGGTGCCGGCCGAGAAGATAGCCACCATCGTCGACGAGGTGCCCGTGCTCGCGCTCGTCGCGGCCCACGCGCGCGGCGTGACGGTGTTTCGCGAGGTGAGCGAGCTGCGCGTCAAGGAAACCGACCGCCTGGCCGCCATCGTGGAGGGCCTCGAGGCGCTCGGCGTGGAGGCGTGGATCGACGGCAACGACCTGTACGTGGAGGGCCAGCCCGGCCTGCGCACGCCCGCCGGGGCCGTGTTCGACTCGAAGATGGACCACCGCCTGGCCATGACCTGGGCGCTCGCTGGCCTCTGCGGCACCGCGCCCGTGCAGGTGGCCAACTTCGACTCCGTCAAGATCAGCTATCCCCAATTCCTCTCCGACATCGAAAGGTTGGCACGATGATCATCGCCATAGACGGCCCGAGCGGGGCCGGAAAGTCCACGGTCGCGAAGGCCGCGGCCCGCGAGCTCGGCTTCTCCTGCCTGGACACGGGCGCGATGTATCGCGCCGTGGCGTGGCGCGCGCTCGAGGACGGCGTCGCGCTCGACGACGCCGAGGGCCTCGGCCGCGTCGCGCGCGAGTGCGAGATCGCGTTTCTGCACGAGCCGGGCGACCCCATGCCCAAGGGCGTCACCATCGGCGGCGTCGACGTGAGCAGCGCCATCCGCACGGCCGAGATCGACCGCGCCGTGAGCCCCGTGTCGGCCGTGCCCGCGGTGCGCGCGGCGCTCGTGGAGCAGCAGCAGCGCATCGGCCGCTCGGGCGACTACGTGGTGGAGGGCCGCGACATCGGCACGGTGGTGTTCCCCGAGGCGCCGGTCAAGGTGTTCCTGACGGCGTCGGCCGAGGAGCGCGCGCACCGCCGCGTGCGCCAGAACGTCGACCGCGGCGTGGGCTCCATCGACTACGACGTGGTGCTCGCCGACATCCGCCGCCGCGACGACCTCGACTCCTCGCGCGCCGCCTCGCCCCTGAAGCCCGCCGACGACGCGGTGCGCCTCGACTCCACCGGCCGCTACATCGAGGATGTGATCGACGACATCGTGGCCCTCGCCCGCGAGAAGCAACTGTCATCCTGAGCGCAGCGTAGCGGCCCCATTTGTCATCCTGAGCGGAGCGCGCAGCGGAACCATTTGTCATCCTGAGCGCAGCGCGCAGCGCGGAGTCGAAGGATCCCGCGCGGCGACAGCAGGTAAACGCACGATAAGGAGAGAGTACGTGAGCCTTTTCCTTCCCTACGAGAAGATGTGGGACATGCCCTTCGGCGGCACGTCCGACGAGAAGCAGGCGCCCCACTGGTCGGGCAACCTCATCTGGGGCTTCCTCGCGTTCGTGTTCAAGATCTGCTTCCGCTACAAGGTGGAGCACCGCGAGCGCATCCGCGCGTTCGCGGGCAAGAGCGGCCTCGTGGTCATCGCGAACCACACCTCGTTTCTGGACGTGGCCATCATGTACCTGGTCACGCGCCCGAAGCAGTGGATCCGCTTCATGGGCCGCGAGAACCTGTTCGGCAACGCGCACGGTCTGGTGGGGCAGATCCTCTCGCGCGTGGGGGCGTTCCCCATCAAGCGCGACGCCGCCGACCGCACCGCCATCAAGCGCGCCACGCGCATGCTGAAGAACGGCGAGATCGTCGGCATCATGCCCGAGGGCACCCGGCGCGGCAAGAGCGATCGCACGCCCGAGCTGCACTCCGGTGCCGCGTTCATCGCGAAGATGGGGAAGGTGCCCATCCTGCCCATGACCGTGCGCAACGCCGAGAACGTCAAGCGCAAGGGCGAGCGGCTGCATTTCCCGAAGATATCCATCGAGTACGGCAACCCGGTGCTGGTGGAGGACTTCGACTTCCTGCCGAAGGAGGACCGCCTCGACGGCTGCACGTGGTACGCCATGCGCGAGTGCTTCGCCCTGTCGCTGCGCGTTCCGCGCGAGCAGGTGGACATGCCCGCCCTGTTCCCGGGCGGCAAGGACTTCACCGCCGCCTTCGCCGAGCATCCCATCCCCGAGCACACCTCCGAGGAAGTCGTGGCCTCCCTCTGTCATCCTGAGCGAGCGGAGCAGCCCACCCCCCGTCATCCTGAGCGGAGCGCGCAGCGCGCAGTCGAAGGATCCTCTCAAGAAAGCGCCGAAGGCGCGTCACCCTCTTCTCCCGACGGGAGCGCCTCATGAGGGTGGTCCGCGCCGAATACGCGGGCGCGTGCTACGGCGTGCAGCGCGCGCTCGACATGGCCATCGAGGCCTCCGAGGGAGGGGAGGGCGCGTCCACGCTGGGGCCGCTCATCCACAACCCGCAGGTGGTGGCCGACCTCGCCGAGCGCGGCGTGCATGCCGTCGGCGGTCCTGAGGACGTGGAGCGCGGCACGGTCATCATCCGCAGCCACGGTGTGACGCCGGCGGTGCGCCGCAGCGTCGAGGAGCGCGGGCTGCCCATCCTGGATGCCACTTGCCCGCATGTCGCCCGCGCGCAGAGGGCGGCGGCCGACCTCGCCCGGCGCTGCGGGCGCGTGGTGGTGGTGGGGGAGGCGGGCCATCCCGAGGTGGAGGGCCTGGTGGCGTGCGCGCGCGAGGCGGGCGGCCAGGTGGCCGTGGTGGCCGAGCCAGCCGATCTGCCCGATGCCCTTGAGGCACCGGTGGGCATCGTCGTGCAGACCACGCAGACGCGCGAGGCGCTCGATGCGGTGACGGCCGCCCTCTCCGCGCGCGGCATCGAGCCCGAGGTGAAGAACACCATCTGCTTCGCCACGCGCCAGCGCCAGGAGTCGGCCGCCGCGCTCGCGGGCGAGGTGGACGCCCTCGTGGTCATCGGGGGGCGCAACTCGTCGAACACCACGCGCCTCGCCGACATCTGCGCCGCCGCCTGCCCGCGCACCCACCACGTGGAGTCCGCCGACGAGATCGACCCCGCCTGGTTCGCCGACTGCGAAACCGTGGGCGTCACCGCCGGCGCCAGTACCCCCGAGGACCAGATAGCCGCCGTAGTGGAGCGCCTGGAGGCGTTGTGATGTCCTAAACGGGGGCGTCCCTGTTTGGGGCAGTGGGTCGCTTTGAGCGATTTCACGTTACGGGTGTGCAATGTTTCACGTGAAACATTCGTACCGAAAAGGCTGTTCACGATCTTGCGCGTCGTAAAGATTGAGTATTCTCTTGACAGCGCATTACTTCGGTGGCAGAATGAAAATACTTCGAGAAAGGAAGTATTGATGGCGAAGCGCGTAGTCCCCGGAGCGGAGTTCGAGGGGGCGTACTGGGAGTTCCTCGATGCGGCGAAGGACGCGTTCGCGGCCGGCTGGTGGCAGAACGCGCTCATGGACTGCTCGAAGAACGAGATGCTCGCGCTCGTGCACGTGTACCGCGCGGGCGAGACATCCATGTCGCGCCTGGCCGAGTACGTGGGCGTCCCGCTCAACACGGCCACGGGCATCGTGAACCGCCTGGAGAAGCGCGGACTCGTGCAGCGCTGGCGCAGCGAGCAGGACAAGCGCGTCATGGTGGTGCGCATCACCGAGCAGGGGAGCGCGCAGGTTGCCTCCGTGCTGGAGGCCGTGGGCTCGACGCTGGGGCGCGTCTTCGAGGGACTCGACGACGAGGAGCGCCGCGTTCTGCTCAAGGTGGTCGGCCGGCTGCCCGCGCTGCTCGCGCAGGAGGCGGGCGAACGCGAGGGCGCGGCGCACGGCAAGGGCGGCATGAAGCGCATCGCCATCGAGTGAGGCGCGGGAATGCGAAGGATGCGGCCGGCGGGCCGCTCTTTTCGGACTAATACTTCGACTGATGAATAATTCGCAACCAGAAGGAAGGACGAGGGTATGGCGCTCATACGGGTGTTCACAGGGAAAGGCGGCGTCGGCAAGACGAGCGTCGCGGCGGCGAGCGCGCTCAAGCTCGCGGTCGAGGGCCAGCGTACGCTTCTGGCCAGCACCGATGCGGCGCACAGCGTGGGCGACGTGCTGGATATGCGCATCGGCCCCGACGTGGTGAACGTGGCGGAGAACCTCGACGCCGTGGAGCTCGATGCCGACCGCATCATGGAGGAGGGCTACGGCGCGCTCGTGACGTCGGCTCTTTCAATGGCGTCCAGCATGGGCGGGGGCGACGACGGGGACCTTCCCGCGATGCCGGGCATGGACGGCCTGTTCGCCCTGCTCAAGCTCATCGACTTCGCCGAGGGCGGCGCCTACGACTTCATCGTGGTTGACTGCGCGCCCACCGGCGAGACGCTCTCGCTGCTCAAGTTCCCCGAGCTGTTCGGCTGGTATCTGGAGAAATGGCTACCGGTGGGAAAGGTGGCCCTGCGCGTGCTCTCGCCTCTGTCGAAGAAGCTGCTCAAGGTGGAGCTGCCCGACAGGCGCGCGATGTCCGACATCGAACGCCTCTACGCGCGGCTCATCGAGCTGCAGCAGCTGCTGAAGGATCCGGAGCGCACGTCGGTGCGCATCGTGGCGCTGCCCGAGAAGATGGTGGTGGAGGAGACGAAGCGCAACTTCCTCTACCTGAACCTGTTCGGCTACCGGGTGGACGGCCTGGTGGTGAACCGCGTGCTGCCGCCCGAGGCGCGCGGCGGCTTCTTCGCCGAATGGGCCGACGTGCAGGCGCGGTGCATGGCCGAGCTCTCGCAGGTGTTCGCCGGCCTGCCGCGCGCGCAGGTTCCCTGGTACGGCACCGACATCTGCGGGATGGAGGGCGTGAGGCGACTCGCGGCCGAGCTGCCCGACGACGCCGTGTTCGCCGCCGCGCCGCCTGTGGAGCACGAGCGCTACGAGAGGACGGACGCGGGCTGGGCGCTTCTGCTGGCGCTGCCGCTCGCCGACAAGCGTGCGATGGAGCTCTACCAGGCCGGTAGCGACCTGGTGGTGCGCGTGGGTGCCATGACGCGCTGCATCCCGCTGCCGAACGCGCTGGCCGGCTTCGACGTAGCCGCCGCCAAGCTGGACGACGGCGTGCTGCGGGTTGAGTTCGCGAAAGGAGTAGATGATGAACGCTGAGTTCGTAGGGAAGATGCTAAAGGCCAAGCGCCTCGAGGCCGAGGCTGTGGCTGCGCTCGTGCCGCCGGAGGCGCGCCGCGCGGCGGCATGCGCGGTGCGGGCGCTCTCCGAGGCGGCCCTGGACGTGCTCGAGTCACCCGGCGGACGGCCCCGGGACGCAGGGCGGGGCTGTGTTGCGCGCCCCATTGACATCGGCTAGAAGGGGAGAGGCGAAACATGAGGATCATCCTGTATACCGGAAAGGGCGGCGCGGGCAAGACCTGCGTGGCTGCCGCGACGGCGCTGCGCCTGGCCGAGACGGGTCGGCGCGTGCTCGTGGCCAGCACCGACGTGGCCCACAGCCTGGGCGACGCGTTCGACTGCCCCCTTGGAAGCGAGCCCGCTTCCATCGCGCCCAACCTGGACGCGCTCGAGATCGACCCCGTCGTGGCCGGCCGCGCCGCCTGGGGCCAGCTGCAGGGCTACCTGCGCGCGGTCATGACGAGCCACGCGGACGGCGCGGAGGCGGGCATCGAGGCCGAGGAGCTGTTCATGTTCCCCGGCCTGGAGGAGCTGCTCTCGCTGGGCGCGCTGCTCGACATCGACGACGCGGGCGCCTACGACGTTCTGGTGGTGGACTGCGCGCCCACCGGCGAGACGCTCTCGCTGCTCAAGTACCCCGAGCGCTTCGGCGACTTCATCGAGCGGGCGCTGCCCCTGAAGCGCAAGGCGCTCAAGGTGGGCGGGCCGCTCATCGAGCGCGTGATGAAGATGCCCATGCCCGACGACTCCCTGTTCGACGAGCTGTCCGCGCTGGTGAGTCGCTTGGAGCGCCTGCGCGAGCTGCTCACCGACACGAGTCGCGTGAGCCTACGCGTGGTCACCACGGCCGAACGCATCGTGGTGAAGGAGGCGAAGCGGGCGTTCGCGTGGCTCGGCCTGTACGGCTACCACGTGGACGCCGTGGTGGTGAACCGGCTGTATCCGGAGGATGCGCTCGCGGGCTACTTCGACGGCTGGACGGAGCTGCAGCGCACGTCGCTCGAGGAGATAGAGCGCTCATTTTCGGGCACGGCGGTGCTGCGCCTCATGCTGCGCCACGGCGAGCTGCGCGGCGTGGACGGCCTGCGCGCGGCGGCGCGCGAGCTCTTCGGCGACGGGGACCCGGCGGCCCTGCTGACGCCCGTCGAGGCGGCGGGCGCGCGCGAGGGTGGCTGCGAGCTGGTCGTGCCCGCGCCGTTCTTCGACAAGCGCGACCTCGACCTCGTGCAGGACGGCGACGCCCTCGTGGTGTCGCTCGCCAACCAGCGCCGCCGCATCCCGCTGCCCGCCCACCTGCGCGGCTGCGCCGTCGTCGGCGCCCGCCACGAGGACGGCCTGCTGGTCGTGCGGTTCGAGGAGGCATGATACTATCTTTCTATGCCGTCGCGAGGCATCACGATAGACGGGAAGCGAGGCGCATCGCGAGCGAAAACGACATCATCGACCCTGTTTCTCCCGGCGAGCTTCTCAAAGAGGAGTTCTTGGAGCCGTTGGGCATCTCGCAGTGTCGCTTGGCGAAGGAGATCGGGGTGCCGGCCCAGCGCATCGGCCAGATCGTGCTGAACCGCCGTGCCGTCACCGCCGACACCGACCTGCGCCTCTGCCGCTTCTTCGGTCTGTCCGACGGCTATTGGCTCCGAGCCCAAGCTGCCTACGACACCGAGATGGCGCGTCGCAAGCTGGGCCCCGAGCTACGGAAGATCCGGCCCTGGAACGCCGCAACCTGCGCCGAGTTCGACCGGTGGGATGGACGCGATCGAAAGAAACCACCCTCAAGGCATTGCGGGAAGCGGGGAGGGGGCGTGCTCGCAAATGATGGACGAGGAGATGCGCGCAATGCATCGGAGCCGGTGTGAACAGCGTGCTCATAGGCATGGCCGTGGTTTACATTCACGCCCAATACGGATGCAAGTGCGATCTCATGATGATACTCAGTGCACCTGATTCACGATTTTTTGAGCAGAAATTGCGATAAAAAGAGCGATAATTCATATGTGCTTGAGGGCGGCAGTGTATTTGCGCTGGTCAAGGGAATGAGGGGGATGACCATTCCTTGTGCCAACTCGGTTTTTGAGCGGGGAAGAGGGCTCGAAGCGTCCTATAACGAATTTTTTGCTCAAAAATCGTCGAATCTCATACACTCTTCTGGCGAAACGCGGTTTAAGAAATCGAAGCTGCTTCCGAGAGCGAAATTCAACAGCTTCGAATGATGAATTTCGGTCATCACCTGTCACGAAGCCCTGAAAACATCTGCCCTCAAGACGACGCGCATGCGCATCGCGCCATGCCTTGTGACTTCGGTCGACCTGCGGCGAGCAACCTGCCCACGTGCTTTTCGTGAATCGCCACAGCGGTGTCGTTGACACAAAGTAAGATGCTGGCCTATAGTAGAAAACATCAAGCGCCCGAACGGTATGCATTGTACCTGCCTCGGGCGTTTTGCATTGTATCGGTTCTTGAAGCGAGTATCGACGGGGCACGATCCGGAGAATCTTCTCGACAGAGCGAAGGCCTTTTCATGAGCACCTATCCCTCCAAGGACATTGAACGC
This sequence comes from Arabiibacter massiliensis, assembly GCF_900169505.1. Classification (NCBI taxonomy): domain Bacteria; kingdom Bacillati; phylum Actinomycetota; class Coriobacteriia; order Eggerthellales; family Eggerthellaceae; genus Arabiibacter; species Arabiibacter massiliensis. The sequence goes on along the minus strand of NZ_LT827021.1, from coordinate 854,421 downwards.
GCGGCGCGGGTCGGCGAGCCCGAGGCGCCGCGGGCGCTCGTGCGGGCGGTCGCGTCCCAGAGCCCGGCTGACGATGCGGGGTTCGAGCCCGGCTGCTACGTGACCAGCGTGGACGGACGTCCGGTGCGCGACCTCATCGACTGGCGGTGGCTCGCGTCCGACGATGTGATCGAACTCGGCTACATCGACCTCGACGGCGACGCGGGAGTGGTGGAGCTCGAGCGCGAGCCCGGCGAGGACTGGGGTTTCGAGTTCGAGGGCGTGGTGTTCGACGGCGTGAAGCAGTGCCGCAACGCCTGCACGTTCTGCTTCATGCGGCAGCTGCCCGATGATATGCGGCCCTCGCTCACGCTGCGCGACGACGACTTCCGCCTGAGCTTCCTCGCGGGCACGTTCGTCACGTTCACGAACCTCACGGCCGCCGATGAGGCGCGCATCCTGGAGCAGCGCATCTCGCCCCTGCGCGTGTCGCTGCATGCCTCGAACCCCGAGGTGCGCCGCCGCATCATCGGCCGCCACGCACAGCACGGCCTGGACGCGCTCGACCGGCTGCTGGCCGCGGGCATCGAGTTCCACGCGCAGATCGTGCTCATGCCCGACGAGAACGACGGCGACGCTCTGGTCGAGACGCTGGCCTGGGCTTACGCGCGCCCAGGCATCCTGGACGTGTGCATCGTGCCGCTGGGGTTCACGAAGCACCAGACGCGCTTCACGCGCAGCTTCAACGACCCGGCTGCCGCGCGCGCCGCCATGGAGCGCATCGTGCCCTTCCAGGAGCGCGCGCTCGCCGAGCGGGGGACGATGTGGGCCTTCGCGGCCGATGAGTTCTACCACAACGCGTATGGCCCTGCGCTCTTGGAGAACCTGCCGCCGGCCGCGCAGTACGGCGACTTCGCCATGTTCGAGGACGGCGTGGGCATCATCCGCTCGTTCGTCGACGATTGGCGCGAGGCCGAGCGCGCGGGACTGTCGGAGCAGGCCGCCGCCGCGCTGCGCGACGCGGGCCTACGCGTGCGCTTCGTGGCCGGCTGCGCCACGCGCCACTTCCTCGGGCCGCTGGTGGAGGAAAGCCCGCTCGCGGGCCTGTTCGAGCCGCTGTACGTGAAGAACGAGTTCTTCGGCGGCAACGTGGACGTGACCGGCCTCCTCTGCGGCTGCGACATCGCGGCGGCGGTGAGGGCCTGTCATCCTGAGCGGAGCGGCATAGCCGCGGAGTCGAAGGATCCCGCGCGGTGCCAACAGGAAGATCCGGGGCTGTCGCCGCACGGGATCCTTCGACTCGCTTCGCTCGCTCAGGATGACAAGAGGCGAGCCTCCGCCCAGGATGACAAGAGGCGAGCCTCCGCTCAGGATGACAACGAGGGAGCCCAGACGTCGCGCGCACGCTCTCTTTACCTCCTTCCGCGCGTCATGTTCAACGACGATATGGTGACGCTCGATGACATGACTTTGGAGGATATGGAAAACGCGGCCGGGGCGCGCATGTCCGTGGTATCCTGTAACGCGTCCGATTTCCTGCGGGAGATCGTCGATCTGGCCGCGCGCGAACGCACGGCGGCCCCTGACCGAACCAACCTGTGAGGAAGCATCATGCCTTTGCCCCTAGTGGCGGTGGTGGGACGGCCGAACGTCGGCAAATCCACCTTCGTCAACCGCATAGTCCAGGCCGACGAGGCCATCGTCCACGAGATGCGCGGCGTCACACGCGACCGCTCTTACCATGAGGCCGACTGGAACGGCGTCGAGTTCAAGCTCGTCGACACCGGCGGCATCGAGATGGGCGACGACGACGCCTTCCAAGGCTCCATCCGCGCGCAGGCCATCGCCGGCGCGAACGAGGCCGACGTCGTCATCTTCCTCGTGGACGGCAAGACCGGCATCAACGCCGACGACGAGGCCGTCGCGCGCATCTTGCGCAAGACGAACAAGCCGGTGTTCCTCGTCGTGAACAAGATGGACACGCCGAACCGCGAAGACGAGCTGTGGGAGTTCTACCAGCTGGGCCTGGGGGATCCGTGGCCCGTCTCGTCGATGCACGGCCACGGCACGGGAGATTTGCTCGATGCGGTCGTCGAGGAGCTCAAGCGCGCGGAGCTGCCCGGCGGGGAGGACGACGAGCCCGGCATCAACGTGGCCATCATCGGTCGCCCGAACGCCGGCAAGTCCTCGCTCACGAACAAGATGACGGCAAACGAGCGCTCCATCGTCTCCGACGTGGCCGGCACCACGCGCGACGCCATCGACACGCACGTGGAACACGACGGCCGCCGCTACACCATCGTCGACACCGCCGGTTTGCGCCGCAAGAGCCAGATCGACGAGGACGTGGAGTACTACGGCTTCGTGCGCGCCATGCGCGCCATCGACCGCGCCGACGTGGCGCTCTTGGTCATCGACTCCACGCTCGGCCTCACCGACCAGGACCAGCGCGTGGCCGGGTTCGCCGCCGAGCGCGGGTGCGCCATGGTCATCGTGCTGAACAAGTGGGACCTCGTGGAGGGACCCGAGGCCAAGGCCGAGATCCGCGAGCGCATCGCCGACCGCCTCACGTTCGTGGGCTACGCGCCGGTCATCGCCATCTCGGCGCTCACCGGCAAGAAGGTGGACCGCATCTGGGACGCCATCGACCTCGCCTATGAGAACTTCAGCCAGACCATCCCCACCAACCAGCTCAACACCTGGCTCGGCACCATCCGCGAGGGCGGCCACACGGTGAGCAGCGGCAAGGCGGTGCTGCGCATGAAGTACGTGACGCAGACGGCCACGCGCCCGCCGCGCTTCACGTTCTTCGTGAACCGGCCCGACCTCGTGAACGACAACTACGAGCGGTTCCTCGAGAACCGGCTGCGCGAGGGCTTCGACCTCGTGGGCACGCCGATCACGTTGAAGTTCAAGAAGAAGGACTAAGGGGCGAAATGCAGGATCTGCTGGTTGCGGCCGCGCTGTTCGTCGCGGCGTTCCTTCTGGGGTCGATCCCCTGGGGGCTTGTCATCTCGAAGGTGTTCTACCACACCGACCTGCGCGAGCACGGCTCGGGCAACATCGGCACCACCAACGCCATCCGCACCATGGGCAAGGTGGGCGGCTACGCCGTGTTCGTGCTCGACTTCGGCAAGGGCCTGCTGTCGGGCTTCCTCGCGTGGGCGTTCGCCTGGAACTTCCTGCCGGGGGGCGGCCTCGTGCCCGGCGCGCTCGTGAGCTACGACACCATGCTGGCCGTGGCGTTCCTCGGCTGCGTGTGGGGCCACATCTTCTGCCCGTGGCTCGGCTTCAAGGGCGGCAAGGGCATCGCCGTGGCCGTGGGCTGCCTGTTCGTGACGTTCGGCTGGGTGGGCGCGTGCCTGGAGCTGGCCATCTTCATCGTGCTGGTGCTGGTCACCCGCCATGTATCGGTGGGGTCGATCGCGGCGGCCGTGGCATGCCCGTTCTTCTCGCTGTACTACTTCTGGGGCGACTGGATCGCCTTCGCCATGTGCACGCTGGCGGGCCTCACCGTGGTGTGGGCGCATCGCGGCAACATCAAGCGTCTGCGCGAGGGCACCGAGAGCCGCGTGGGCGACAAGAAGAAATCGCAGGAGGGCTGACGTGAAGGTTGCCGTGATAGGGGCGGGGTCGTGGGGCACCGCCCTTGCGCAGGTTTTGGCGGGCAACGGGTGCAACGTGGGGCTGTGGGCCCGCAAGCCCGAAGTGGTGAACGCCATCAACGCCGAGCATCGCAACCCGCGCTATCTGAGCGACGTCGAGCTGTCTGAGAACATCGTGGCCACGCTCTCGTACAAAGACGCGCTTTTGCGCGCGAAGGCCGCCGTCATCGTCACGCCGTCGAACCTTATGCGCGGCGTGGCCCGCGCGCTCGCCGACGTGGTGGACTCGGAGTTCCCCGTCATCATCTGCTCGAAGGGCGTCGAGGAGGGCAGCGGTCTATTGCCCGTGGAGGTGTTCGAGGCCGAGATGGGCAACGCGGCGCGGCTCGCGGTGCTCTCGGGCCCGAACTTCGCCTCCGAGGTGATCCGGTGCATCCCGACGGGCACCGTGGTGGCGAGCCCCGACGCGGGCACGGCGACGTTCTTCCAGGAGCTGTTCGCGAGCGACACCTTCCGCACGTATGCGAGCGACGACGTCATCGGCGTGGAGCTGTGCGCCGCGTTCAAGAACGTCATCGCCATCGCGGTGGGCGTGTCCTACGGCATCGGGTTCGGCGACAACACGGCCGCCATGCTCATGACGCGCGGCATCGCCGAGATGAGCCGGCTCGTGGTGCGCTGCGGCGGGCAGGCCATCACGTGCATGGGGCTCGCGGGTACGGGCGACCTCGTGGCCACGTGCACCTCCGAGCACTCGCGCAACCGCCGCTTCGGCAAGCTCGTGGCCGAGGGGGGCACGCTCGAGGAGTTCACCGAGCGCACGCACATGGTGGTGGAGGGCGCGCTCGCGTGCAAGACGCTCGAGACGCTGGCCGATGCCTACGAGGTGGAGCTGCCCATCACCGATGTCGTGCGCAGCGTGGTATGGGAGGGTGCCGACCCCCGCGAGGTGGCCAAGACCCTCACGAGCCGCCCCTTGACGACGGAGTTCTACGGCCTGTAGCCCGAGCGGAGGCGGCGAAGCCAGCCCCTTTGCCATCCTGAGCGGAGGCGGCGAAGCCGGCCCCTTTGTCATCCTGAGCGGAGGCGGCGAAGCCGCCGGAGTCGAAGGATCCCGTGCGGCGCCAGCAGGAAGCGTCACGGTTGGCACCGCACGGGATCCTTCGACTCGCTCCGCTCGCTCAGGATGACAGGCAGGGCGCTTTGCTCGCTCGGGATGACAAGCAGCGCAATCCACGGCGTGGCAACAAGGCGTTGACCGGGGGTTCACCGAAGGCGCGGGCGTGTTGCGCCGATGGGCGGGCACGGGTATCTTAGTCTTCGCCAAGCGGAAGCGCGGCATTGACAACCTATCCGAGTGCCCGTCGTCTCGTCTCTCGTGTGAACCCCCCTCTCTCTCACTCTCTCAAAACCTCCGACGGGCCATGAGCATGCGCACCTTCCCCTTCTCCTCAGTGCGCACTGCACGAGCGCCTCCGGGACCCCCCCCATCCCGGAGGCGCTCCTTTTTTGCGGGGGAGCTCCCTTACGCATCCTCTCCCTCGATCAGGACGCCCTCGTCGGCGTACGCCGCCGCGTCCACTCCGAGCTTCGCGAGCCGCACCGCGCCCGTCCAGCGCCGGGCGACCGGAGCCACGAGCCCCGGCTTGTACGCGAGCATGGTCACCGTGAGATCGGCGGCGAAGCAGGGCCGGGCCGCGACGCCGGTCTGGGCCGACAGCCCGCTCGGCACGTCCACGGCCACGGCGAAGGGCGCGTCCTTCGCGCGCTCGGGCAGCGCGCGGCGCATCCCGCGCACGTGGTCGCCCCGGTCGTTCACGCGTCGGCGGTGCCTTCCGCGGCCCTTCCCGCGCGACCCCTCGAAGCGGCGGCGGTTGGCGGCCTCGATCCACGAGGAGAGAGGCTCGCGCACCTCGCTGCCGTTGAACCCCGTGCCCAGAAGCGCGTCCACGACGGCCTCCGCCCCGTCCACGGCCTCGGCGAGCACGTCGGCGTCGGGCGCCACGAGCACGCTCAGGGGCAGCTTGCGCGCCGAGGCGTCGGCGAACGCGTCGAGCGCGGCCGAGCGCGCCGGCTCGGCCTTGATGCGCTCGGCCAGATCGGGCGTCACGAGCTTCACGGGGTAGCCCGCCTCGGCGAGCGCGTGCGCGCACACCCAGCCGTCGCCGCCGTTGTTGCCCGCGCCGGCGAGCACCACCACGGGCGCGGGGTCGGGCACGTGCGTGCGCACCGCGTCGGCCGTCGCTGCGCCGGCGCGCTCCATGAGGTCGTAGAGCGGCGTGCCCGCCTCGGCGATGCGCCGCTCGATGGCGGCCACCTCGGCCACATCGTACACGCGCCGCCGGTCGCGCTCGAGCTCGACGCCCTTCACGGTCATCACGCGCGTGTTGGACAGAAGCCCGTTGAGCATGACGAACGGCCGCTTCGCCATCGCGGCCCGCACGGCGCGCACGACGAGGGTGACGGCCCACGCGGCCATGACCGCGACCCAGACCCAGAAGAGGGCCTGCTGGTTCTGGGCGGCGAAGGCCGCGACCGCGTTCATCTCGCCGGACCTCGACGAGTCGAGGCCCATCAGGCCGCTCAAGACGGCGAAGGGCCCCCAGATCATCAGGTACAGCAGGCCGTAGCGCGCAAGGTACTGGTACCAGCGGGCCGGCGACGCGTCCGAGCGCACGATGCGCAGGTGCAGAAGCTTCTGCCCGAGCGTCTGCCCGCGGGTGAGCGCGGGCACGATGACGAAGAACGTCCCTAAGACGAGCAGGTCGAGCCCGTACGCCGCGACGTTCCAAACGCCCTCCTGCGCCACCAGCTTGTCGGCGATCCCCGATCCGGCCACGCCGAACACCAGCAGGCATGAGACGGCGAACACGCAGATGACGTCGATGAGGAACGACACCCCGCGCTGCGTGACGCTCGCGCGCACGCCGGCCTCGCGCGCCTCCTCGTTCACGAGGCGGATGTCGGGCAGCACGCGCATCGCGGGCCCCACCATCCAGAAGCCCACCATGGCGCCGAGCGCGTTCATGATGAGGTCGTCCACGTCGAACAGCCGATACGGATGCGCGTAGACGCCCCACAGGCCCGTGAGCTGCGTGAGCTCGAAGGACAGCGTGACCAGAAGGCCGATCGCGAGCGTCTGCCACCACCTGCGCCGGAAGTAGTAGCGCAAATACATGCCCAGCGGCACGAGCAGCAGCACGTTGAACAGGGCCTCGTAGACGTAGGGATCGCGCAGCGTGGCCAGCCAGGTGGAGGGGTCGCCGATGGAGAACGTCGTCTCGGCCAAAAACTCGCGCAGGAAGTTGAACGGCACGAGCTGGGGCGTCTGGGCGTAGGGCACCACGGCCATGCGGTCCTCGGGCAGGGGCAGCAGCACGAGGAAGTACGCGCACAGAAGGTAGAACACGAACGAGTACACGATGAGCGTGCGCAGCCACGGCACCGAGCCGAACTTACGGAACTGGTAGATGAGGTAGGGCAGCGTGATGACGAAGGCGATCAGCGGGAAGGAGACGGCGGCGAAGACGATGTTGGACACGTAGACGTTCATGGCGGGGGGCGGGGCCTTTCGGATCGGGACGGACGGGGTGCGGGGATGCGGGCGTCGATCAGCCGGCGTCGCCCGCGACGGCGCGCCGCTCGAGGTCGAGCAAAAACGCCTTGATCTTGGTGCCGCTCGCGTAGCCGACGAGCGAGCCGTTCGCGCCGACGACGCGGTGGCAGGGCACCACGATGGGCAGCGGGTTTCTGTTGTTGGCGCCGCCCACGGCCCGGCAGGCGCGGGGGCTGCCGATGGCTGCGGCGATGTCGCTGTAGGAGCGCGTCTCGCCGTAGGGGATGTCGGCGAGCGCCGCCCACACCTTCTTCTGGAACTCGGTGCCCGCCGGCGCGAGCGGCAGGTCGAAGGCGCGGCGCTTGCCGGCCAGGTACTCCTGCAGCTGGTTGGCGGCGCGGTTCGTGAGCTCGGTGGCGTGCCGCTCGCCGGGAAGCTCCTCCTCGCCGAAGGCGATGGCCGTGATGGCGGCGCCGTCCGAGGCGATGGTGAGCCGGCCGAGCGGAGTCTGGTAGACGAAGTGCGTAGGGCAGGGGGCGTGCATGCGGGCACCTTCTTCCAGTCGGGTCGGGTTCATTATAGCAGTGCCGCCCGCCGCTCCGATGGATGCGGGCCTCTCCGCCGCCCCCGCAATCAAATCTCGACAAACGCAGTTCGAGCCCGCGCGCCCGCGGATCGACGTTTCGGCCGCCGCGCTCCTCGCTGCACGAAAAACCGGGCCGGCAGACACGAAAAACCTCGACGTGAAAGGCCTGGAGGCGGAAAAGGGCGCGCGTCGGTTCCCCGGAGCGGAGGCCCCTCGGCGTTACCCCAGGTCGCGAGAATCAGAAGCCCGCGCAGCTCGTCGGAATTCTTTCACGTCGAGGTTTTTTGCGCGGAGATGACCCGATTCGCGTGCAGCGAGATGGTGGCGGTTGTGCAGCGAATTCGACCGTTTCAACACGAAAACGTCCCTCGTGCGAACGTCCCCGTAGAGCGGGATTTTCGTGACCTGGGAAAACGCCCATCCTTCTTTGCGTCTAAGGGAGCGAATGGCCTCTCAGGGATCCGTCGCTTTCGCATGAGGGAGCTTTTTGCGTCGGAGGCTAAATCTCGGGTAGCGTCGAGATGGGGAATGATAGCGCCCCAGAGTGTCGTTTTCCTATGCCGCCCGCCTGCGCTCCTGTGCGCGCAGGCGGGCCTCTGCGTTAGAATGGGACGAAAACAACGGGAGGAGCGCAGGAAATGTTCGAACCGGTGAAGATCGCGCCGTCCATCTTGTCAGCCGACTTCATGGACCTGGGGCGCGACATCGCGCTCATCGAGCGCGCGGGCGCGGGATACGTGCACGTCGATGTGATGGACGGGCACTTCGTGCCGAACCTCACCATGGGCGTGCCGGTGGTGAAGCAGCTCAAGCGCGCCACGTCGCTGCCGCTCGACGTGCACCTCATGATATCCAACCCGCTCGAGCAGCTGCCCTGGTTCCTCGACGCGGGAGCCGATTCCGTCACCGTGCATGCCGAGGCGCTCGACGCCGACGGGCTCGCGCGCGCCGTGGAGGCCATCCACGCGGCCGGGGCCAAGGCCGCCGTCAGCGTGAAGCCCCGCACGTCGGTCGGCGCGCTCGCGCCGGTGCTCGCGGACCTCGACATGGTGCTCGTCATGAGCGTGGAGCCCGGCTTCTCGGGCCAGAGCTACATCGAGGGCAGCGAGGGCAAGGTGGCGCGCATCGCGGAGATGGCCCGCGCCTTGGGTGCCGCGCCCCTCATCCAGGTGGACGGGGGCATCGGCGTGTCCACGGCGCCGCTCGTGGCGGCCGCGGGGGCCGACGTGCTGGTGTGCGGCAACGCCGTGTTCGCCGCCGACGACCCGGCCGCTGCGCTCGCAGCCGTGGCCACCGCAGCCGACGAGGCGCGCCTGGCGGCCCTGGCCGCATCCGCTGGGGAGGCGCGCTAGATGGCCTTCGACCCGGAAACCTACGTCTACCTCGATTACGCCGCCACCGCGCCCTTGTGCGAGGAGGCCGCGGCCGCCATGGCGCCCTACCAGGTTCCCGGCCGCGCGAACCTGTCCGTGGGCGGCAACGCCAACTCGCTGCACGGCCCCGGCCGCGCGGCCTTCGAGGCGCTCGAGGCGGCGCGCCGCTCGCTCGCGCGCGACCTGGGCGCGAGCCGCCCCTCCGAGATCGTGCTCACCTCCGGTGCCACCGAAGCCGACGACGCGGCCGTGCTCGGCATCGCCCGGGCCGCCGCGGCCGAGCGACGCCGCCGGGGCGCGGGGGCCGGCTTCGTCCCGCATTTCGTCACCACCGCCGTGGAGCACGACGCGGTGCTCGCGCCCGCCAAGCGCCTGGAGGCCGAGGGCTTCCGCGTCACGCGCCTCGCGCCGAACCGCCAGGGCTTCGTGGAGCCCGCCGCGCTCGAGGCCGCGCTCGACGCCGATACGGTGCTCGTGTCGGTGCAGGCCGCGAACTCCGAGGTGGGCAGCATCCAGCCCATTGCCGAGCTCGCCCGCGCGGCGCACGCCGCCGGCGCCCTCTTCCATACCGACGCCGTGCAGGCGCTCGGCAAGGCCCCGCTCGATCTGGGCGCGCTCGGCGTGGACGCCGCGTCGCTCTCGGCCCACAAGGTGGGCGGCCCCAAGGGCATGGGCGCGCTCTACCTCAAGGCGCGCACGCCCTTCGAGCCCCAGGCGGTGGGCGGCGGCCAGGAGGACGGCCGGCGCAGCGGCACGCAGAACGTGGCCGGAGCCGTCGGGTTCGCCGCCGCCGCGCACGCGGTCACGGGCATGCTCGACGAAGAGGCCCCTCGCCTGCGCGCGCTTCGCGACGCGCTCTACGCGCGGCTCGCGGCCCTCCCGGGCGTCGAGGCCACCGTGCGCGTCGATCCCGGCAGCGCCGGCTTCCTGCCCAACATCGTGCATGTGCTCGGCGACGGCCTGGAGAGCGAGACGCTCATCCTGCGCCTCGACATGCAGGGCTTCGGCGTGTCGGGGGGCTCGGCCTGCTCGTCGCACTCCCTCGAGCCGAGCCATGTGCTGCGCGCCCTCGGCATCGACGCCGACCGCGCGCACGGCGCCCTGCGCGTCTCGATGGGACGCTACACGACGCGCGAGGACGTCGACGCCTTCGCCGAGGCGCTCGAGGCGAGCCTCGCCTGGAACCGATAGGAGCCCGCACGCCATGGAACTGGTCACCACCCACACGCACACCTGCTTCACGAACCACGGCGAGGGCACGGTTGAAGAGCTCGTCTCCGCCGCCGCGGCCGCCGGCATAACCACCATCGCCGTGACGGAGCACTATCCCCTCACCGACGCGTTCGACGCGCGCCACTACCTGGCCATGGACGCGGGCCGGACGGGGGAGTACCTGGCCGCCATCGAGGCCGCGCGCGCGGCGCACCCCGAGATCGAGGTCATCGCGGGCTGCGAGCTGGACTGGCTCGGCGACGACGAGGACCGCGACCTGAGCCCTGAGGACTTCGAGCCGTTCGGCCTGGTGCTGGGCTCGGTGCACTTCGTCGACCGCTGGCCCTTCGACGATCCCGCGCAGCGCGGCCGCTGGGACGAGGTGGGCGCCGACGCCATCTGGCGGCGCTACTTCGAGGTATGGTGCGAGGCCGCGGCCTCCGACGGCCCGTTCCAGGTGATGTCGCACCCCGACCTCGCCAAGAAGTTCAATTTCTATCCCAGCTTCGACCCCCGTCCCCTCTACGAGGAGGCGGCCGAGGCGGTCGCGTCGGCCGGTCGCATGGTGGAGGTGAACACGTCGGGCTCCTATTACGCCTGCAAGGAGATGTTCCCCGCGCCGGCGCTCCTGGAGGCCTTCTGCCGCGCGGGCGTGCCGTGCACGGTGGGCACCGACGCGCACAAGCCCGAGCATGTGGCGCGCGATATCGAGGAGGGCTACCGCCTGATGGCGCGAGCGGGTTATCGAACGGTAACGGTGCCGACAGCCGATGGCGGGCGCCGCGAGATTATCATCGACCTGTAGGTTCCGACGGCTTGCATGCCGCGGGATGAGGGCCGAAGCCGAAAGGACTGATGAGCATGGTTGCAGCGAAGAAGGAGCAGAAGGGCGCGCAGGGCGAGCGGGGCCTCGCGCAGCGCGCGTCGGGCACGTTGGCAAAGCCGACGACGGCGATCACCACGGGCGCGCTCGAGCGGGCGCTGCTCGCGGAGTTCCCCGCGGCCGATGCCGAGGCGTGGGACCGCACGGGCATGGCGGTGGGCGACCCGGCGCGCCTCGTCGAGGGCGTGGCGGTGGCGCTCGACCCCACGGTGGCCGCCATCGACGCCGCGGCCGACGCGGGAGCGAACGTGCTCATCACGCACCACCCGGCGTTCCTCGCGCCGCCCGACTCGTTCAGGCCGGCCTCGTCCGCGGCGGCGAACCCCGGCGCGGGCGTGTGGCGCGCCATCGAGCGCGGCGTGTCCCTCATGGCCTTCCATACCTCCCTCGACGTGAGCGCCCGCGCCCAGCGGGTGCTGCCCGGCATGCTGAGCCTCGTCTTCGAGCGCGTGCTCTCGCCCCTGCCCGGCTCGAGCGAGAAGGGCTACGGCCAGGTGTGCTCCCTCGGCGAGGACGACGGCCTCACGCTCGGCCAGCTGGCGGCGCGCTGCACGTCGGTGTTCGCGCGCGCCCCGCGCGTGTGGGGCGACTTCGCGCGCGACCTCGACCGCGTGGTCACGTGCACGGGTTCGGCGGGCGATTTGGGCCGCAGGTGCCTGGACGTCCAGGCGGACTGCCTCGTGTGCGGCGAGATCAAGTACCACGAGGCGCTGGAGCTTTCGCAGGCGGGCCTCGCGGTGATCGACCTCGGCCACGACACGAGCGAGCTGCCCCTCGTGAGCGTGCTCGCGAGCGCCGTGGAGGCCGTGGGCGTTCCCGCCGATTATGTGAGGGCGCTCGCCGAGCGGGATACCTGGACCTACCCGGAGACGGTGCGGGTATAATGGGGACAGCGCCGCACGCACGGCGCTCCGACGCGAACAAAGGACTTGCATGCGCATAGACACCGACGACCTCGCCACGCTGCTCCAGATGCAGCACATCGATCTCGAGGTGCTGCGCGCCCGGAAGAAGCTCGAAGCGCTTCCGCAGCGCAAGGCCATCCTCGACGCCCGCTCCAAGAAGAAGGCGGTCGGGCAGAAACGCGACCAGCTGGACGCGCTGCGCGCCGAGGCCGAGCGCAAGCTCTCGGTCATCGGCGACGAGGACGCGGCGCTCGCCGACAAGCAGCGGCGCGCGCAGGAGGAGATAGACGCGGCGCGCGGCGACTACCGCGGAGTGGAGGCGCGCACCAAGGAGCTCAACGGCTTCGCGAAGCGCCGCAACACGCTGGAGGCCGAGCTTACGGCCGTGGGCGAGGAGCTGTCGAAGATCGAGGGCGTGATCGCCCAGGTGGGCCAGATGCTCTCCGGGCTCGACGCCGAGGAGCAGAAGGCCACCGAATCGTTCGTGAAGGAGGGCGGCGCGCTCAAGGACTCGATCGCGCGCGCCGAGGCCGAGCGCGCGATGCTGTCCTCGTCGCTTCCCAAGGAGCTCCTCGACGCCTACGAGAAGACGGCCGCCCGCACCGGCGGCGTCGCGGTGGGCCGCCTGCAGGGCGAGAGCTGCGGCGTGTGCCGCATGGCCATCGAGGGCGGCCGCCTCATCGACATGCGCCGCGCCGGCAACCTGGCCCCCTGCCCCCACTGCGGCCGCCTGCTGATCCTGGAGTAGGTTCCGGGGTCGTCTCATTCCGACAGGTGCGCTTTGCCATTGAAAGCGCAGCTTGACTCGCTTCGTAGGGCAAGGGCTCTGCCCTTGCCGCCAACCCGCGACATCTTACTTGTTGAACGCAAAAGTTCTGCCTGGTCGTTTCTCATGGGTTGATCCGTAGGGAAGATGCGCAAGCGCCCGATTGATCAGAGCGAATGAGACGATTACCCCGCTCCTTTGTCTCACTAGCCGCCATGCGCAAAGCTACCCTCATCCGCGAGGGCGACCTGAAGCCGGAGGACTGGCGGTCCGAACACGCGCTGCCCGCAACGCCTTTGCGTGCACGGAAAATCCGATTTCGTGGCAGTTTTTGACGGAAATCCGCCGTCGGATCGCCCCGGAAGTGACGCGCCGCGCAGGCGCGCTGCCAAGCTGCTAGCGTTTCACCTGTTCACCGTCTTACCCTCCGCAAACCCGCTTTGAGCGGCCATAATCGAATCGCAGATTTCCGTCAAAAACTGCCACCAAATCCGATTTCGCCGTCAAACCAGGGTTGGCATAGACCAGGGAGGGGCTTCGCCAAGGCGAATGGGGCGGGCGAATGGCAACCCCCCCCCAACGCAAAAAAGCCCGCGCGAGCGGGCTTTTCGGGTTCGACCTGGGAGATTGCGCTTTAGGCGCGCTCCACCTTGCCGGCCTTCATGCACTTCGTGCAGATGTTGGCCTTGCGGACGCGGCCCTTGGCATCCTTGATGGTGACCTTCTGGATGTTGGGACGGAACCAGCGGTTCGACACGCGATGCGAGTGGCTGATGCTGCGCCCCGCGACCGGCGCCTTACCGCAAATTTCACAGACCTTCGACATAGTTCTCACTCCATTGACGTTTGGTTGCTCGTCGGCTCTCGGCCGTTGTTGACAAAAAAGCCCTCATACTATAGCACATAAACTGAAGAGGTCACAAGAATTTTTCGTGTATTATACTTTCCGTCCCGATCAGGCGCGTCGCACGACCGCGAGGCCATGCGTTATACTGCTTGAACAGGTTTTCGTCGTGCGCGGCCCTCGGTCCGCGCCGTGAAAGGAATGCCATGAGCGATACGATACCAGGCAACCTCCACGTTGCCAACGATGTTCTGGCCGACATGGTCGGCAACGCCGCGCTCGAATGCTACGGCGTCGTCGGCATGGCCGCCCCTAACGCGGTCGACGGCATCGCGAAGATCCTCCCGGCCTCCCGGCTACGCCGCGGCGTGGTGGTGACCACCACCGAGGCCGGCGTGCACGTGGAGCTCTACGTGGTCATCGAGTACGGCACGAACATCAACACGGTGTCCCAGAACCTCATCGACCAGGTCTCGTTCGCGCTCACCGAGTACGCCCGCGTCCCCCTCGACGGCGTCGAGGTGCACGTGCAGGGCGTCAAGGTGCGCAAGTAGCGCCACCGCCTTCGACGAGCCGCGCGGCTGCCTTGGAGAGAGGGGCGGCGCGCCGCGGCGTGTACGCTAAAAGGAGAATAGATAAGCAATGTCAGAATCCTATACCGCGAACGACCTGCTCAACGCCATCGCCGCCGCGAGCAAGACCTTAAGCGAGCGCAAGGACGAGATCAACCGCCTCAACGTCTTCCCGGTGCCCGACGGCGACACGGGCACGAACATGTCGCTCACGCTCGAGACCGTCGTCGAGAACCTGGCCCGGCTGCCCATCGGGGCGGAGGGCGCGGAAATTCGCAAGGCGATCACGACCGGCGCCCTCATGGGAGCGCGCGGCAACTCCGGCGTGATCACCTCGCAAATTTTGCGCGGCCTGTGCGAGGGCAGCGTGGGCCACGAGCTGGACGCCGTCGGCATCGACGCGGCGTTCTCATCGGCCGTGGACGTCGCGTTCCAGGCCGTGCGCAAGCCGGTGGAGGGCACCATCCTCACCGTGCTGCGCGACAGCGCCGCCGCCGCCAAGCGCGCGCGCAAGAAGAAGCTCGCGCCCGAGGAGGCCCTGGAGGCCGTGGTGGAGGAGGCCTACGCGTCGGTGGGGCGCACGCCCGAGCTTCTGCCCGTGCTCAAGGAGAACGGCGTGGTGGATGCGGGCGGCTTCGGCCTGGCCATCTTCTTCGACGCGTTCGCCTCGGCGCTCACCGGCAAGACGGGCCCGCTGCGCGACGAGCTGGCGTTCGCGCGCGGCGGCGCGGGCAAGGTGGAGATCGAGCAGATCAACGACTGGGAGGGCTCGGAGTTCCGCTACTGCACCGAGTTCCTCGTGCACTCCGACGACATCGACGAGGACGCGGCCAAGGACTTCCTGCCCACGATGGGCGACTGCGACCTCATGGTGGGCATGCATCCCAACTTCAAGGTGCACGTGCACTCGAACCGCCCCGACGAGGTGCTCGGCTGGTTCTTGAACCACGGCGCGCAGATCTCCGAGGTGCACATCCACAACATGCAGCTGCAGAGCGCCGCGCGCACCGACTCCCTGGCCTCGGAAGAGGCCGCCGAGCGCAAGCCGCTCGGGTTCGTGGCCGTGGCCGCGGGCGAGGGCAACGCGAAGATCCTCAAGAGCCTGGGCGTGGACGTGGTGGTGTCCGGCGGGCAGACCATGAACCCCTCGACGAAGGATCTGCTCGACGCGGCCGGCAAGGTGAACGCCGACGCCGTCATCATCCTGCCGAACAACAAGAACATCATCATGGCCGCCCAGAGCGCCTGCGAGCTGTCCGAGTCGCCATGCGCGGTCGTGCCCACGCGCAGCGTGCCCGAGGCGTTCGCCGCGCTGTTCGGCTTCGACGAGTCCGCGAGCCTCGAGGAGAACGTCGAGTCGATGACCGAGGCCTACGCCGAGGTGAAGACCGGCGAGGTCACCACGGCTATCAAGGACTCCAAGGACGCGCACGACAACCCCATCAAGGAGGGCGACGTCATCGGCATCGCCGACGGGGCCATCGAGGCCGTGGGCTCCACGACCGAGGACGTGGTCATGTCGCTTCTGGACACGATGGAGGCCGCCGACGCCGACACGCTCACCATCTTGGCGGGCGAGGACCTCTCCGACGAGGCGTTCGAGGCGCTCGTGGCGCGCATCGAGGAGGCCTACGACGAGCTGGAGGTGGACGCCCACCGCGGCGACCAGCCCCTGTACCCCATCGTGATGTCCGTGGAGTAGAGCGTATTTTGTCATCCTGAGCGAGCGAAGCGCCGCGTCTGTCATCCCGAACGGGCGGAGCAGCGCCCCCCCCTCTTGTCATCCTGAGCGGAGCGCGCAGCGCGGAGTCGAAGGATCCCGCGCGGCGATAGCCGAAAGCGCCGCAGCTGGCGCCACACGGGATCCTTCGACTCCGGCGGCTTCGCCGCCTCCGCTCAGGATGACAAGAGGCTAGCGACGAGGAAGTTGAATTTTGCCGAAAGCGCCTGACACGAACACGCCCGACCGCCTGGCGGCCACGCTCGCGCTCGACGAACCCGTCGGGCGCGTCCGTTTGGTGAGCCCGGGGCGGGCCCGCGCGCTCGAGGGGCTCGGCATCCGCACGGTGCGCGACCTTCTCACCCACTTCCCGCGCCGCTACGTGGACCTGTCGGCCAAGGAGACGGTGGCCTCGGCCGTCATCGGCCAGTCGTGCACCATCGAGGGCGCGGTGCACGAGGTGAAGCTCAAGCGCCCCAAGCCGCGCCTGTCGCTCGTGGAGATCTCGCTCGTGGACGAGACGGGCGTGCTGCTGGTGACGTGCTTCCGCCAGCCGTGGCTCGCCGACCAGCTGAAACCCGGCATGCGCGTGGCCGTGGCCGGCAAGCTGGAGTTCAACTACGGCTTCAAGCGCATGACGAACCCCTACCTCGAGGCGCTCGACGAGGGGCAGGGCGGCGGGGCCGAGGGCATGGTGATCCCCGTGCACCCGGCGTGCGAGAAGGTGTCGGCGGCGTGGATGCGGCGGCTCGTGGGCAACGCGCTGGAAGCGTCGCGCGGCCTCTACGACCCGCTGCCCCTCGAGCTGCGGGCGAAGTACCGCCTGATGAGCCGCGCATCGGCGCTCTCGTGCATCCACTTCCCGCACGCGATGGCCGAGGCGGCCGAGGCGCGTCGGCGGCTCGCGTACGAGGAGGTGCTGCTGCTCGAGCTCATGCTCATGCGCGAGGAGCGCGAGCGCACCGACGGCCGCGAGCCCGTGCGCCACGTGACGGACGGCCCGCGCGTGGCCGCCCTGGCGGCGGCGCTTCCGTTCGAGCTGACCGATGTGCAAAAGGAGGCTCGGCGCGCCATCCTCGCCGAGCTGGCCGCGCCGCGCACCGCGAACCACATGCTGTTGGGCGACGTGGGCACCGGCAAGACGGTCGTCGCCGCGTTCGCCCTGGCGGCCGCGTCGGACACGGGCGCTCAGGCGCTGCTCATGGCGCCCACCGAGGTGCTCGCGCGCCAGCACGGCAAGAGCCTGGGGCCGCTCTTCGACGCCGCGGGCGTCACCTGGGAGGTGCTCACCGGCTCGACCTCCGCCATCGAGCGCGAGGCCATCCTCGAGCGCTTCGCGGCCGGCACGGTGGACGTGCTCATCGGCACGCACGCGCTGCTCGAGGACGACGTGCGCCCGCGCCGCCTTTCCCTCGTGGTGATCGACGAGCAGCAGCGCTTCGGCGTGGAGCAGCGCGCGAGGCTCCTGGCCAAGGGCGACGCGCCCGACGCGCTCTACCTCACGGCCACGCCCATCCCGCGCACGCTCGCGCTCGCGCTCTACGGCAGCCTCACGCTCTCGTATCTGAAGCGGCGCCCGCACGATGTCGCGCGCCGGGCCACGTTCGTGCACCAGAAGGCCGACCGGGGCCGGGCCTACGACGCCGCCCGGGAGGCGCTCGCGCGCGGCGAGCAGGTGTACGTGGTGTGCCCGCTCATCGGCAAGGACGGCGAGGAGCGCGACGCCAAGGCCGCGGGCGCGCGCCGGCGCGAGGCCGACGAGGAGGCCTATGAGTTCGCCGCCATCAGCATCGAGGACGACGCCGACCTCGCGGGCGACGACGTGGCCGCCGCCTCGAAGGAGGCCGCCTACCTGCAATCCACCGTGTTCGCCGACTGGCGCGTGGAGCTTCTGCACGGGCGCATGGGAAACACGGAGAAGCAGGACGTCATGCAGCGCTTCCGCGACGGCGAGACGCACGTGCTCGTGGCCACCACGGTCATCGAGGTGGGCGTGGACGTGCCCAACGCCACGGTCATGATCGTGGAGGACGCCGATCGCTTCGGCCTCTCGCAGCTCCACCAGCTGCGCGGGCGCGTGGGCCGCGGCGAGAAGGACGCGCAGGTGCACCTCGTGTCGGCCTCGAAGTCCGACGCCGCCCTCACGCGCCTGGCCGCCATGGAGCGCACTGACGACGGCTTCGAGCTGGCCGCCTTCGACCTGTCGCTGCGCCGCGAGGGCGACATCCTAGGCAACCGCCAGCACGGGGCGAGCGGGCTCAAGCTGGTGAACGTGGTGCGCGACGGCAAGATCATCGAGGCCGCGCATGCCGACGCGGCGGCCATCCTTGAAGAGGATCCGCGCCTCGAGCAGCCCGCCCACCGGGTGCTCGCGCGCGAGGTGCGCCGCGCCTTCCCCGACGAGAGCGCCGTGCAAGGAGGCTGACGAGGACATGAGGATCATCGCAGGGGAGTTCCGGGGCCGGCCGCTCAAGGCCCCCAAGGGCGACGGCACGCGCCCCACCACCGATCGCGTGCGCGAGTCCATGATGAGCGTGGTGGCGAGCGCCCGCGGCGGCTTCGACGGGGCCGCGGTGCTCGACGCGTTCGCGGGATCGGGCGCGCTCGGGCTGGAGGCGCTCAGCCGGGGGGCGGCGAGCGCGTGGTTCTACGAGCGGGCGGGCGAGGCTCTGCGGGCGCTCGGCGGCAATGTGAAGGCGCTCGGCCTCGATCCGCGCCGCGCGCGCGTCTGCCGCGCCGACGTGCTGAAGAGCCCGCCGACGCGTGCGCGGGCGCCCTTCGACCTGGTGTTCCTCGACCCGCCCTACGCGCTGTCGGCGGCCGAGGCGCTCGGGGTCGTGCGGGCGCTCGCCGAGGACGGCGCGCTCGCGGACGATGCGCTCGTGGTGTACGAGCACGGGGCGGCGACGTGCGCGGAGGCCGACGACGCGGCCGCGGGGGCGGGTTTGTCCCTTGCGCAACGCAAGAAGTACGGCGATACTGTCGTGGACATCATGAAACCGAAGGAGCACAGCCTACTATGAAGCGAGCATTGACGCCCGGCACGTTCGATCCCATCACGAGCGGGCACCTCGACGTCATCACCCGGGCGGCCCAGCTGGTCGACGAGGTGGTGGTGGCGGTGGCCGCCTCCCCGAAGAAGCAGCCCCTGTTCACGCTCGAGGAGCGCGCGGGGCTCGTGCGCGAGGCCACGAGCCACCTGCCCAACGTGCGCGTGGAGCCCTTCAACGACCTGCTGGTGGACTTCGCCGCGAAGATGGACGCCACCGTGGTGGTGAAGGGCCTGCGCGCCATCACCGACTTCGAGTACGAGTTCCAGATGACGGCTTTGAACTACCAGTTGAACCAGGAGCTCGAGACGCTGTTCATCATGTCACCGCCGCAGTACATGTACCTGTCGTCGTCCATCGTGCGCGAGATCGCGAGCCTCGGCGGCGACGTGGACCAGTTCGTCCCCCCCTGCGTGGCCGAGGCTTTGAAAGGGAAGTTCGCCTAAGCGGGACGGGGGCGTGACAGGGGGACGGCGTCACGCCCGCTACGCCCCGACAGCGCCCCGACAGCGCCCCGACAGCGCCCCGACCGGGTAAGATGTGCACGCTTTGTGCAGTGGAGCTTGGCATTCCCCGCTTCCATGCTAGAATGTGGGGATGTATGCGCGCCAGGTACCCGCGCGCGCTCACGCAGATGAAACGCAGCACGCCTGGGTGGAAGGACGATAATGGACGAAACAGGAGTCTTGGGGCTTTTGGAAGAGCTCTCGATTCTGCTTGAGGACTCTAAGCCGGTGTTCGGCAAGAACAACATGCGCCAGGTGGACATCGCCGCGGCGTTCGAGATAATGGACGAGATCCGCGACACGTTCCCGAGCGAGTTCGCCCAGGCCCGGCAGATCGTTCGCGAGCGTCAGAGCCTGCTCGACGACGCCGAGGCCGAAGCCAACCGCATGATCGAGGACGCGCGCAGCCAGGCCATGACCATCGCCAGCGAGCAGGAGATCGTCCGCATCTCCCAGCAGCAGGCCGACCAGGTGCTCGCCGACGCCCGCGAGCTGGAGCGCCAGACGCGCGCCGGCGCCGAGGACTACGCCGACGAGGTGTTCGGCCACGTGGAGCAGAGCCTCGACACGCTGCTCGGCAACGTGCGCCGCTGCCGCGACCGCCTCAACGCGAACTCGCTGGCCGCAGGGCGCTAAATGGAAACGCGCATCCTGGTTCCCAACGAGCTCTTCGCCCCGGCGGAGAGCTCGCATTTCGAGGGGTGGACGAACATCCCCGTCATGAAGGCCGGCCCCGACCTCTACGATTTCGAGGGGCCGCTGGCCTGGCAGGTGGACATCTCGAACACGGGCGACGCGCTGCTGGTCACCGGCACGGTGGAGGGCGAGGCCAAGACGGCGTGCGCCCGCTGCCTCGACGAGTTCTCGTTCGAGGTGACCGGCGAGATAGAGGGGTACTTCCTGCTCGACGGGGAGAAGGATGCGCCCGAGGACATGGACGACGACGAGTTCGACGTGCTGCCCGAGGACCGCGTGATCGACCTCGAGCCGCTCATCACCGCGGCGCTCATGCTGGAGTTCCCGCTCGTGCCGCTGTGCGACGACGACTGCAAGGGCCTGTGCGCCACGTGCGGCGCGAACCTCAACGAAGGCCCCTGCGGCTGCGCGCCGGCCGAGGACGCGGGCGACGACGCGCCGCCGAACCCGTTCTCGGTGCTCAAGGACTTCCCGTTCGACGAGAAGTAGGCCGACCGCCTTTCGATAGCGATGCGCCCGCCCCCTCCGGCGGGCGTTTTTCGTCTGCACCGTCGGAAGCGCAAGATCGATGAAGACGAGGGCGCGCTTTTCTGGTTGAATGGATGGTTCGACGCGGCGGACGAAGGGAGGAGCCCATGGATCGGGAGCAGGAGCGTGCGGTGGGGCGCGTGCTCGAATGCGTCGAGGAGCGCCTTTCCGAGCGGATCGACCTCGACGCGCTGGCCGAGGAGGCCGGCTACTCCAAATACCATCTGCATCGGCTGTTCGCCGAGGCGACGGGCTTCGCCGTGTGCGACTACGCGAAGCGCCGCCGCATCACCGAGGCCGCGCGCGCCCTTGCGGCGGCGGACGCCCCGCTCGTCGAGGTGGCGCTCGCGTTCGGCTACGAGAGCCAGCAGGCGTTCTCCTCGGCGTTCGCGGCGCTGTACAAGACCTCGCCTGCGCGGTTCCGCGAGCAAGGGGAGTTCTACGCGCTCCAGCTTCCGTTCGAGCTGGGCGAGGGCGCGGGCGCGCCGGACGCGGAAGGCGGCTGGGAGGTCGAGTGCGCCGAGCCGGGCGACGAGGTCGCGTGGATGGAGCTCATGCGCGCGGCGGTGGACGGGTTCCCGCACCTCGACGAGGCCGGGCACGGGGCGTGGGCGGCGGCTTGCATCGCGGAGGGCCGCGCGCTCGTCGTGCGGGACGGCGACGTCCTCGCGGGCGCCCTCGCGTTCGATCCGGAGGCGGCGCGCATCGATGTTTTGGCGGTGCGCCCCGGGCAGCGCCGGCTCGAGGTGGCCCGCGCGCTCGTGGACGCCGTGCGCGCGGTGGAGCTGCCGGAGCGCGACGTGTCAACCACCACGTTCCGCGCGGGCGACAAGGCCGACACCGGCTGGCGGCGGATGCTCTTCGACCTGGGGTTCGAGGAGGCGGAGGAGGCTTGGGAGCTGGGATACCCCGTGCAGCGGCTCGTGCTGCGCGCGGAGGGCGGGCGCGGGGACGCGACGGGCGAGGAGCGCCGCCGCCTGGCCGAGACGCTCGGCCTCCTGCATGCGGCGCTCGAGGAGGCCGAGGGGCTGCACGAACGCGTGGACGGCGCGTACCGCGAGCAGAAGCGCTACATGGTGGAGTACCGCGGCGAGATCGACCCGGCCGAGGGGTTCCAGAACGAGCTCGCCCTGGCCGAGGTCGATCGCCGGGCGGCCGAGGCGCGCACGGCGGCCGAGCGGCTGCGGAAGATGCTCGACGCGCCGTACTTCGCGCGCGTGGACTTCGCGGCGGCGGGGGAGGGGGTGCCGGAGGCGTTCTATCTGGGGCGCTTCTCGTTCTCGGCCGAGGGGCGCACCGTCGTGTCCGACTGGCGCTCGCCGGTGGCGGGGCTGTTCTACGAGCACGACGAGACGGGGCCCGCGGCCTACGACGCGCCTGGGGGACGGGTGGAGGGCGTCCTCTCGCTCAAGCGCCAGCTGGGCGTGGAGCGCGGCGAGCTCGTGTACGTGGCGGACGGCGCCTCGGGCGCGCGCGACGAGGTGCTCGCGCGCGAGCTGGGGCGCTCGACCGATGCGGGCATGCGCGCCATCGTCGCGTCCATCCAGGCCGAGCAGAACCGCATCATCCGCGACGAGGAGCCGGGCACGATGGTCATCCAAGGCGTCGCGGGCTCGGGCAAGACGTCCATCGCGCTGCACCGCGTGGCGTATATGCTCTACCGCCGGCGCGGCGAGCTGTCGTCGCGCGAGGTGGCCATCCTGTCGCCGAACAGCGTGTTCGCCGACTACATCGCCGGGGTGCTGCCGGAACTCGGCGAGGAGCCCATCGCGTCGATCGACCTGCGGGGAATCATGGAGCGGGTGCTCGGAGGAACGGCGCGCGTCGCGCCCGCGCTTCCGGGGGTCGACGGCGCGCGGCTCGAGCGCGCGCGGCTGAAGGGGACGGTTGCGTTCGCCCGCGCCCTGCTCGCGTTCTTGGAGCGCGCGCCGGAGGCGGCGTTCGCGGCCGAGGACCTGGCGTTCGGCCAGCGCACGCTCGACGCGGCGTGGGTGGAGGCGCGGTTCCGCGCGCACGGGGGGCTTCCGCTCGACGAGCGGCTCGACCTCGTGGCGGCGAGCGCCGTGTACGAGCTGGAATCGACGAGCGTGGGGCGCGACCGCCACGCCGTGCCCACGAGGCGCGAGGCGCGCCGCCGCCTGGCCGACATGCTGCGGGCGAAGGACGCGCTTTCGCTGTACCGCCTGTTCATGGCCGAGCAGGGCTGGGAGGACGCCCTCAAGGTGGGGCCGAAGCGCACGGTGGAGTGGGAGGACGCCGCGCCGCTCGCGCTGCTCCAGGGCGCGTTCTCGGGCTTCGAGGCCTACGACGGCGTGAAGCACCTGGTGGTGGACGAGATGCAGGATCTCTCGCCCGTGCAGCACGCGCTCGTGGCGCGCCTGTTCCGCTGCGACCGAACCGTGCTCGGCGACTGCTGCCAGGCGATCGACCAGGGCTCCGGCGCGACGCTCGACGACATCGCCGAGGCGTACGGGGCCGCGCGCGCCGTGCGGCTCACGCGCAGCTACCGCTCCACGAGCGAGATCGTGGCGCTCGCGAACCGCGTGAAGCCCGCGGCCGCGCTCGAGGCCGTGGAGCGGCACGGCGAGGAGCCCCGCATCGTCGGCTGCGCGGACACGGCGGAGGTGCTCGCGCGGGTGCTGGAGGCCGTCGAGGCGTTCCGCGCGGGCGGGCTTACGACGCTCGGCATCCTGCACGCCTCCGACGAGTTGGCTGCGCGCTACTTCGAGCTGATCAGCCGCGACGTGGATGCGCGCCTTCTGACCGAGGAGTCCGCGACGTTCGGTGAGGGCGTGTCGGTGGCCTCCGTCAGGATGGCGAAGGGCCTCGAGTTCGACGAGGTGGTGGTGCTCGACGCCGACGCGCGTTTCTTCTCCGGCGAGCTGGGCCGCAACCTCCTCTACGTCGCCGTCACCCGCGCCCTCCACCGCATAACCCTCCTGCACCGCGGCGACCCCGCCCCCTTCCTCGCCGGGTAGGGACGCGAGTCGTCGCATACGCCCGTCCCGTCGCATTCGTCCCGTACCACGCCAGCTCGCCTCACGTGCCCGCCCCGCCGCGCCGGCCCTTCGCAGCCGCGATGTTTCACGTGAAACATCCGTTCTGGAACCCCCTCTTGACGCACAATCGAGCGCCTCGGGGGAGTGGTGCACGCGAATCGGGCCCTCTCAACACGAAAACCCTCGACGTGAAAGGATCTCGGCGATACATCCGCGTGCCAGGGTTTCGCGACCTGGGAAAACGCCGAGGGCTATTGCTCCGGGGAGCCGACGGCCGCCCTTTTCCGCCTCCGAGTCTTTCACGTCGAGGGTTTTCGTGTCGAGAGGGCCCGATTCGCGTGCAGGAGGAAGCGGTCGCCGCACTTGTGCGTCAAAAAAGAGTCGGGACATCCGTTCTGAATGACATCCTTCGAAGTCTGCGCCCAGGATGACAATCCCTGCGCCTCGTGCTACAATATTGAATATTTATTCAATGAAAGGAAGTTCAACAAATGGTGACGAGGCAGGAGCAGCGGGAGCGGCGGCGCGAGGAGATCCTCCGGGCGGCGCTGCGCCTGTTCGTGCGCAAGGGGTACGCGGGCACGAAGGTGGGCGACATCGCGGAGGCGGTGGGCATGAGCACGGGGCTCATGTTCCATTACTTCGACTCGAAGGAGGCGCTCTTCGGGGAGTTGATCGCCTTCGGCGTGGAAAGGCCGATGGCGATGATGGACGGCGGCACCGGCGCCGACGCGCTCGCGTTCTTCGAGGGGGCCGCCGCGAGCATCCTGGGCTTCCTGCGCGAGGAGCCGTTCATGGCCGACATGTTCGTGCTCATGGGCAACGCGCTCATGGACGACGCGATCCCGCGGCACGCGAAGGAGCTGCTCGCGGGCTTCGACGTGAACACGCCCACGGCCGAGGTGGTGCGCCGCGGCCAGCGCGAGGGCACCATCCGCGAGGGCGACCCCGTGGCGCTGTCCATCGCGTTCTGGGCCGCCATCCAGGGCATCGCCGAGGAGCTGGCGTTCGACCCGAGCATGCCGTGCCCGGAGCCGGAATGGATCGTCGACATCGTGAGGAAGAGGTAGGGGATGAGCATGGGGCGAACGGATGTTTCACGTGAAACAATGGGCCGCAAGCGCGTGGCCGTCGTGGGAGCGGGCATCGCGGGGCTCGCGGCGGGGGTGTACGCGCGCCAGAGCGGCTTCGACGTCATCGTCTTCGAGGCGCACGCCATTCCCGGCGGCGCGTCGACCAGCTGGAGCCGCAAAGGCTACCTGTTCGAGGGCGGCATGCACTGGCTCACGGGGTCGTCGCCGAAGACGGCGCTCAACGCGGTGTGGACGGAGATCGGCGCGCTCAACCCGGACGTGCCCGTCTACGTGCGCGACCCCTTTCTCGTCTACGAGTTCGAGGGGCGGACGGTCTGTCTCTACCGCGACCTCGACCGCCTTGAGGCGCATCTGCTGGACGTGGCCCCCGAGGACGGGCGCGAGATCCGCCGCCTGGTGAAGGACGTGCGGAAGTTCGCGAAGATGGACATGCCCGTCACCGATCTCAAGGGCGTGAAGGCGGCCGCGCCACGCACGGTGGGCCTGGGGACGATGCTGCCGATGCTGCCGGCGATGGCGCGCATGCCCTTCTACGCGGGCCAGACTTCCCGCACGTTCTCGGAGCGCTTCTCGAACCCGCTGCTGCGCACCCTGTTCACGAGCATGGTGGGCGAGGACATGAGCGCGATGGGCCTTGCCTTCACGCTTGCGACGCTGGCCTCGGGCGACGGCGGCTACCCGCTGGGCGGCTCGCTCGCCATGGCGCGGCACGTCGCGCAGACGCTGGAGAGGCTGGGCGGCCGGATCGAGTACCGCACGCCGGTTGAGCGCGTGGCGGTGAGGGACGGCCGCGCGACGGGCGTAGTCGTGGGCGGCGAGGAGCGGGCGTTCGACGCCGTGATCGTGACGCAGGATCTGCGCATGGCCGTCGACGAGCTGTTCGACCCGCCGCTCGCGGAGGGGTGGGCGGACGACCTGCGGGAGAACGTCTCGCCCATCCTCGACACGTTCGTGAGCCTCGGCATCCGCGCCGACCTCTCGGACGTGCCCGAATGCGTGAGCTTCTCCGTGGGCGAGTCCGTCTTCTGCGGCGGGCAGCGCCACGACGTGCTGGGCGTCAACAACTACGCCGCCTACGAGGGCTACGCGCCCGCGGGCTGCACGGCCGTGACGCTGTTCATGAGCGGCGACACCTACGACTGGTGGGCCGCGAGACGGGCCGACGGCACCTACGCGCAGGAGAAGGAGAAGCTGGCTGAAGCGGTGATCGCTGCGGTGTCGAGGAAGTACCCGCAGGTGGAGGGCAAGGTGGAGGTATGGGACGTGGCCACGCCGCTCACCTACGAGCGCTACCTGCATTCGTACAAGGGCTCGTGGATGTCGAACATGGCGCCGGGCGGGAAGATGGGCAGCTATCCCTCGAAGCCCGAGGGCATCGCGGGCGTCTACTTCGCCGGCCAACGCATCACGCCTCCGGGCGGCCTGCCCACCGCGGCCCAGACCGCCCGCACCGCCGTCCAGCACCTCTGCCGCGACACGGGCACGGTGTTCCAAGGCGCGCTCTGAGAAGCGCGCGGTCACTATGTTTCACGTGAAACATTCGTGCTAAGTCGCCAGATGTTTCACGTGAAACATCGGTAATGCGAACATGGGGGAGGCGTGTTGGGATCGGACGATTCGACGCGCCTCCCTTTTTCCGCTTGACATCCCGCCGGTCTCCCCTTAGACTGTCAGTTAGTTACTTGAGTAACTAACTGACAAGGAAGGGAAGGGAGGCGGCGTGAACATCGATCCGGGCAGCGACGTGCCCCTGTTCGTGCAGATCGCCGAGCAGATAGAAGACGATGTCTTCACCGGCGCCTTCGCCGAGGGCGATCGCGTGCCCTCCACCAACGAGCTGGCGGCGCTTCTGGGCATCAACCCGCACACCGTGCTCAAGGGCATGAACATCCTCGTGGACGAGGGCATCATCTATAAACGGAGGGGTATGGGCATGTACGTGCAGGACGGCGCGCGCGACAAGGTGCGCGCGAAGCGCAAGAGCGCCTTCGACGAGCGCTACGTAGCGGCCCTCGTGGCCGAGGCGAAGAAGCTGGGATTCACGAAGGAGCAGGTCATCGACCTCATCGAGAAGGGATACGACCATGCGTGAGCTGCGTGCCGAGCATCTGACGAAGCGGTTCGGAAAGACGACGGCGCTCGACGACGTGACGCTGTCCTTGGAATACGGCAAGATCCACGCGCTTCTGGGTCGCAACGGCGCGGGCAAGACGACGCTTCTGGGCATCGCGTCCAACCGCCTCGTGCCCACGGAGGGCCGCATCCTGGTGGACGGCGAGCCCGTCACGGACAACCCGCGCTCTCTCGCGAAGGTGTTCTGCACGGGCGACGTGCAGATGATCCCCGGCTCCATGTACGTGGATGACCTCATCGAATGGATGGGCCGCTTCCACGAGGGGTTCGATGCGAAGCGGGCCCTGCGGCTGGCGAAGGCGTTCGACCTCGACGTGAAGGCGAAGACGGGCGCGCTCTCCACGGGCTTCCGCACCATCTGCCAGCTGGTGCTGGCGCTCTCGCTGGACGCGGACTACCTGCTGCTGGACGAGCCGGTGCTGGGCCTGGACGCGAACCACCGCGAGCTGTTCTACAAGCTGCTGATGGAGGACTACCTGGAGCGGCAGCGCACGGTGGTCATCGCCACGCACCTCATCGAGGAGGTGGCGAACCTCGTGGAGCGCGTCACCATCATCGACGAGGGGCGCGTGCTCATGCAGGCCTCGGCCGACGAGCTGCGCGCGAGCGGCTACAGCGTGTCGGGCCGCACCGGGGACGTGCGGGCGTACTGCGAGGGGCTCGACGTGCTCGGCATCGACGAGCTGGGCGGCGTGGCGGTGGCGTACCTGCTGGGCAAGCCCGACCCCGCGCGCCTGGCCGATGGGCTGGATACGGCGCCCATGAACCTGCAGAAGCTGTTCGTGAAACTGACCGAGAAGGGGGAGTGACCTTATGAAGCTCAAGGCAGCCTTCCGTTACCAAGCCGTGGAACTCGTGCAGAGCGCAGCGGTGTTCTGCCTGATCATCGGCGCTATCCTTGCTGTTCTCTTCGTGATGATGCTCTCGGGTAGCGGGCAGGTGGCGCTGCCGGCCATGGGCGCGCTGCCCTATGCGCTCATGGCCTTGCTCGCCCTGTCCACGCTGCCTGGCGACATACGGTTCCTCATGCAGATGGGGCTCACGCGGCCCCAGATGATCGCGAGCACGGCGGCGTCGCTGGGAGCGGTCTGCCTGTTCCTGGGCGTCGTCGAGGCGGTATGCTCCGTCGTATTCCCGGCGTTCTGGCCAAGCGGGCAGTCGCTGTTCCTGATGACGTACGGGGTGGAGAACGGCCCCGTGCTCGACTTCCTGTTCATGTTCCTGGGCTGCGCCGCGGCCTCGGGCGCGGCGCTCGCGTTCGCGGCCCTGCAGATGCGCTTCGGCACGCGCCGCGTCGTGCTCTCCCTCATCGCGATCTTCGTGGTGGTTCCCTGGGTTCTTTCTGCCGTCCTGCCGTCGTCCATAGCTTTCTGGCTGGCCCTTTCGGATGCGACGCAGGCGGCGTTCGGCTTCGGCGCAGGGGCGAGCCTTGCGAACCCGTTCATCACGTTCGCCGTCGTTGCGGCCCTCGGCGTGCTCATCGCCTGGACCGCCGTCCGCCGCATCGAGGTACGCTGACCGGGACTGTTCAACTTAGGCCGGTTCGTGCGTCAAGCTTCTTCGGTGGTATACTTGATGGGATAAACAGGGGTGCCGAAGGGGAGCGGGGCTAGATGCGTTTGGACACTGGGTCGGACAAGAAGGGCTCTCGCTCTCTCTTTCTGCTCGGCTTCGCTTTCTGGTGGGTATGGTGGGACATGTTCAGGATCTCGGACTCCCACCTCCTGCCTGACGGCGTCGGCTACGACACCGATCTCGGTCGACTTATGCTCGCGGTCGGATGCAACGTCGGATTCTTCCTCATGTGGCGTTTCGGCAAGCGGATCGGCCTCGTTTGCCTTCGTCCGAAATTGCTCATTGCATCGGTTGCGATCATCATCGGCTGTATGGTTCTGTTCTATCTGCCGGTCGTGAGCGTCGCGCGTCCGGCACCTCTTGCGCTTCCGCTGGTCATCGGCATGGCGGGTGCACCGCTGTTCTTTGCCTGGTTCGAGTTCTACAGCCTGGACGCCGTGCCGCAATCGCCCACCCTTCTTCCCATTTGCCTGCTTTTGGACATAGTCCTGCTTCTGACGGCCCTGGTGGCGCACTTGTTCCTTCCGACTTGGATCATCATCCTCGTGCATTCCGCCGCACCGGTCGCCTCCTGTGCGATGCTGCTTAAGAACGTTCGGGACTTCCGCCCCTCGTTCTCGACGTCGTTCGACGAGGCGCTTGCAAAGCCTCCTCTGCGCTTCCCTGCGAAGCTCATGGCCGCGCTCATCGTCTTCGGGGCGACGTTCGGCTTCGTGTTGAATTTCGCTCCCAACCTCACGCCCGATCATTCCGCCACGCACCTCTCTCTTGCTTTGGAAATAGCCGGGGCCGCGCTCGGGGCGGTCATCTTCCTTGCATTCGCTCGGCGTTTCGTGGAGGAGCCCGAGAAGATATTGTCCATGCGCTGGGCCATGGTTCCCTTCGTGGTGTTGAGCCTCATGTCCCTTCTGGTGGTAGGAGGGCTGAACCCGTACGTGTCCAAGGCGTTCCTCTGGACTGGATACGAGTATCTTGATCTGGTGATGATGACCATTTACATCCGAATGGCGCGGGAGCTGGCGGCGCGGCCTCTGACGGTGAACGCCCAGGGACAGTCGGCCGACACGTTCGGCATCGCTGCGGGGATGGCGCTTGGCATCGCTGTGGGGGCGGTCGTGCCCGACGTGTCTCAGACGGCGCTTTCCGTCATCGTGACCGTGGCCGTGATGATCGTGATCGCCACGGCTATGAACATCATGACGGATCGCAACATATCGACGTTCTGGGGGATGCAGAAGAGGCCCGCCCGCGCGCTCGAGCAGATAGCGGCACGGCGAGGAAAGCGCCTCGAGGCGTTTGCTGACTTGTACGGCCTCACGCCGCGCGAAACGGAGATCCTCGGCGAGCTTGTTGAACAGAAGCGTCCGAAGCTCATTGCCGAGTCGCTGTTCATCTCTCCCGAGACGGTGCGGTCGCACACCGCTCGCATTTACGCGAAGACGGGCTGCCATTCCCAGATCGAGCTTGTGAAGCTCTTCGAGGAGGAAGGTTGCGAGGCCGTTTGACCGGTGAAACAGAAAGGGCCCGACTCGAAAGCCGGGCCCTTTCTAATGCTGCGTACTGCGAGCCTCTCTCAGTCCACGCTGAAGCTCACCACGGCCGCGAGCGGGCTCGCCTTGCCCTGGTCGTTGACCGATCGGACTTTGAGCTGGTATTCACCAGGGGATTTTGGCGTATAGACGAACCGCCACCTCACCCAGCGACCCGCTTGCGCCCCTTTCGTCGAGAAGCCCGTCCAGGTTGCTCCGCCGTCCATCGAGAACTCGACGGCCTTGATGGCGTGGTCGTAGTCGTCGGCGTACCCTTCGAACACGATGGGCTCCCCCACGGAGGCCTCTCCGACCATGAGGATCTCCTTCCTAGCGTGCGACCGAAGCGGACACGTTCGGCCGGTTCGTGTACATCATGCCGGACTCGGACAAGTCGGGCTCGGCGGGCGGCTCGTCCTGGCATGAAAACTCGACGTTCACGACGTCGCGCGTGAAGTGGGCACCGGCAGAGCCTGAAAGCCAAAGCTGGTTGGTTCCGCCCACGGAAGCCGCGAGCTCCTCGCCGTTGATCTCGAAGGCGATGACGGCTCCGTGCGAGAGCACGTAGGTGAGGGGCAGGCTCGACCTCGTCCCGTCAGCCGACTCGAACGTGACGGTGTTCACGTCGGCGTCGATGCCGGCCCGCACGATAAGCTCGCGGACGGGCACTCCAGTGACCTCTGCATTTGCGATGGCTCCACCGCCGGCTTGGTTCGCCGAGCATGCGCAGGTCATCACCTTGGTCTCCACATCGTCGCCCTCGGAGAGCTCGCCCAAGGTGGCCACGAAGGCGTTGCTCACGTCTCCCTTCACCTCGATGGTCCAGCTGTCGGGGTCGCCAGCCGCATAGCGGGGCAGCTGGCTGCACACGGCCGTGACGGCCTTCTGGAACATTCCGCGAATCGTCTCGTTCGGAGTGATCTCGTCTTGGCTGAACGCGAACTCCCCTTGGACGTCGGCGACGCTCACCAGGGATTGGGCCGTTGCGGAGGTTTCGCCTCGGGCCTCCTGGCCGGTGGCTTGCATGCCTTCTGCCTCGTCAGCCAAGGCCGGCGCGGCGTACGCCATGCCCATGCCCGCCACCATGGTCGTTCCCATGAGGGCGCTCAGCACTTTTGCGCTCTTGTTGTTCATCTTTCCTCCGTCCTATTTTTCCACCGTCACGATGATGTTGGCCGGTGCGGTCTGCACTGATCCGTCCTCGCTTTCGGCCAGCACTTTCACGACGTAGGTGCCCGCTTCCTCGGGAGTCCACGAGAAATCCCAATAGGTCCACTGAGTGGGGTCGAGGTCTGCGGGAGGGGCGAAGTCCACCCAGGTGTCACCGTAGTCCAGGCTGAAGCTCACCTTGTTGATGGCTCCCATGGACGATGCCCACGAGAACGAGAAACCCGTCAACTGCACCGGCTCGCCCTTCTTGAACGTCGTGCCGTCCTCCTGGAAGAAGGCGGAGTTGACCGGGTAGATGGCCTCGATGAACTTGTTCCTGTCGTAGGGGTTGAACACCTTCTCGGGATCGTCCATGGCGCGGAAGTCAAGGCTCGCCACATGCTTGACCCAAGCCGCGCCCGGCGTGCCGGGGGTCACGACGCAGGCGGGCGCTCCCTGGTTGTCGTTCAGCTCATGTCCGTAGAACTCGAGCGCGACCATGCCGTCGGCTGCCAAGATGGAGCTGATCGACATGCCGTCGTATCCCTCGCCTGTCCACGTGTCTGCGCTGACGGGGAACATCTGAACCGTGGCTTCGTCGGCGGCAAGGCCGCCGCATGCCTCGATGATGTCCGCCATGAGCACGCCCTTGACGGGGATGTTCATGACCGTCGTGCAGCCGAGGCCGGTGGTCTCGCAGCATTGGGTGACGGTGTACTCGGTTTGCGGCATGCCCTTCAGCTCGTCGAGCGTGAAGGAGCGCGGGTTGTTGACGCCCTTGATCTCAAGCTTCCAATCGCTGTAATCGTAGTCTTCGAGATGCCATTGCGTGCCGTTGATGTCGATGCTCTGCCAGTTGTTGATCTCCATGCAGTCTTTCTCGTCGGTGACGGGTTGACTGAACCTCACGTCGACGTTCGGGCTCGCAGCCACGTTCACGCCGGAGATGTAGCCGCTGTCGGCGATGCCGCGCGACTGCACCCAGTACAGCGTGTTGACGTCGGTGGGGTCGTCGTAGCCGGCGTAGAGGGAGTCGTACTTGACCTCGTCCCACAGCTCCCATGTGACTTCCTTGTCCTCGCCGTTGAGCGTTGCGTGGCAGCTCCAGCAGTTGCCGTTCTGCTCGTCAGTGAACATCGGGTTCGCATAATGGGACGCATGGATGGAGTCGCCGAAGTAGATGCCGGCGCGACCCCAGCGGAAGTCATGGCAGGGCTGGCAGTCCGCGTAGGTCATGGCCTTGTCGTAGCCTGCATAGTCGATGATGTGCTTGGGGTTGGTGGTCTGAAGCACGTCTATCAGATCTTCGTGGCATGAGTTGCAGCCGCGATTCCCCGTGTTTTGAAGCTGGTTTTGATAGATGTCCGGCAGGTCTCCCGTGTCGACGTTCTGGAAGTTCGCCCCGGTCGTCGTCGTGATGGCGGGAGCGCTTGACTTCGCTTTGTCCTCCGTCCCCCCTCCGTCCTGCCCCGCCGCTTGCGGCTGGCATCCTGCAAGGAGGAACGCGCCCACGACGAGTACTGCTGCCGCTGTTGCGAGGAATGCTTTCGCCGTCTTTGAGCGCGTTGCGGCGGGTTCCTCTTTCGTTCCTTTCATGTTTCACCTCGTTTCTCGCTTGGCGTTGATCGTCGTCCAGGCGTCTGTTCCTCCTTCCCCTCTCGCGCGGACCGACCTCGTCGAGCATAGAAGGAACTGAAGGTGTCGGTCATCGCGCAGAATTATGCAAAGCGCTGGCGTTCGAACACCAGGGCCTACATAAAAATTGGTGAGGTCTTCGGGACGTTTTGACGGCGTTTGGATAAGTCTGTGGGTCGCCTGTTCTCAAGAGCTCCGGTAACGTCGGCGGCGTCGGATGAGAAGATAGGAGGAGCATGATGCTGGGAAGCGATATGAAACGAAGGACGTTCATGAAACTCGCCTCGGTTGCCGTCCTCTTGTGCGCTTTCCCCCTTGCGGGGTGCGACCAAGATCAGAAAGAAGCGGCATCGAGCGAGGCTTTGGTCGTTGAGCCTGCGTTCGGAGAGGGCTTTCAAACGGTGATGGACGCCATGAGGCAGGAGGCTCCCGACGCCGTTCTTTTGGCGGTGCGCACGTCGACTGTGGTGGAGCCGGAGACGCGGTGCTCGTGGTCTTACCTGTTCGGCTCCGAAGGCGAAGGGTGCGCCTACACCGCTTTCACGAGCGAGGGAAAGGCGTACCCCGCCTATTTGGGCGTCTATGAGATCGACGACGAGGAATGGGCGTCGATACCCCCCGCGGACGAGGTGGGCGTGGACGCTGATCAGGCGCTTTCGCTCGCGCTGGATGCATGGGGCGGGGAGGAGGCAGCGGAGAACTGTTATGTGTACCTGCTCACCCATATTGCCGAGAACGAGGATCCGTCGGCGGGCACTATGAAGTGGTATGTTGAAATCAACATGCCGGATGCCGACGGCGAGGCTCTCGCTGCAACGGACGGGGAGTCGCCTTCGGGTTCGGCCGAGGCTGCTTTTTCCGTGGATGCACGATCGGGAGCGGTGGAGAAGGTGAAGTGAACCGACTCCTTGTCGAGAGCCTCCCTTTTCTTCAAAAGAGGTGGGCTTGAGGCAACCGGAGGATGCACGCGGGATGGCGGCTCGTTGACGGCGCCGCCTTCGGGTCCGCCGTCCGCCGCGCCTCGCCTACCATGAGCGGGATAGGCATCCATCATGGCGACGAGGCGGGGAGGCGAGCATGGCGAAGCGGGCAGCGCGGGACGGCGGCATCGATCCCTCGCAGGTCGCGCGGCACTTCCTGTTCGCTCTTGCCGCAGGGGTCGTGGGCGCGGCGGCGTCCATCGCGCTCTCGCTCGCCGTCGACTTCGCCGCGAAGCTCTCTGCCCGCTTCCCGTGGCTGCTCCTCGCGCTGCCGGCGCTCGGCGCGGCGTCGGTCGTGCTCTACCGCGCGCTCAAGCTGCCCGATCACCTGGCCACGGACACGCTGGTCGACCGCCTGCGCCGCAACGACCCCGTGCCGCCCGCCCTTGCCCCGGGCATCCTCGCGGGCACGTTCCTCACGGTGCTCGGCGGCGGGTCGGTGGGCAAGGAGGCCGCCGCGCTGCAGATGGGCGCGTCGCTCGGCGCGCTCGTGGGCCGCCCCTTCAAGCTCGCGCCCGTGCGCCGGGGCGCGCCGGCCATCCCGCAGGGCTACGCCGCAGCCGTCGGCATGGCGGCGTGCTTCGGAGCGCTCTTCTTCGCGCCGCTCGGCTCCACGATGTTCGTGCTGGAGCTCGCCCGCTTCGATCGGACCGTGGCGCGCCATGTGCCCACGCTTCTGCTCGCGTCGTTCGCGGCGTTCGGCATCGCGCGCCTCACCGGCATCGGCGATGTCATCCCGGGCGTCGCCGTGCCCGCCCTCTCGTGGCCGCTCGTCGCGCAGTGCGTGCTCGTGGGCCTCGCGTGCGGGGCGGCGGGCACCGTGTTCGGCACGGGGCTGCGCCTCGCGCGCCGCGTCGTGCGCCGACGCGTCGGTCGGCCCCTGATAGCCGCCGTCGCGGGCGGCCTTTTATTCGCGGGCGTTGTGCTGGCCTTCGGCTGGCAGGGCTTCGAGGGCACGGGCATGCCGCTGCTGCGGGGGGCGCTCGCGGGGCACGCGGGAGGCATGGACTTCGCCGTGAAGGCGGGCCTCACGGTGCTCGCGCTCGGGTTCGGCCTCAAGGGCGGCGAGATCATGCCCATGTTCACGGTGGGCGCGCTTCTGGGCTGCGCCCTCGGGGGCCTCACGGGGGCGGCGGCGCCGTTCTCGGCCGCGCTCGGGCTGGCGGCGTTCTTCGGGGCAGTGAGCCGCTGCCCGCTGGCGGCGCTCCTCATGGGCGCGGAGATATTCGGCCTGGCCGCAGCGCCCTACCTCGCGCTCGCGGTGGCCGTGGCCTACGCGGGCAGCCGCGACGTGGGCGTGTTCGGCCGCGGCACCGCAAGCGCGCTCGCGCGTCTGCGCGCTCGGGCCCGCCAGCGGGAGGACGCCCGCCGCCGGGAAGGCCGCTGAGCCATGACGCGCCCGGCCCGCCGCCTTCCCGTCCAACTGGCGCGCCACGCCGCGTTCGCGCTGGTTGCCGGCGCGACCGGGGCGCTCGCGGCGGCGCTCGCCACCCTCGCGCTCGACGCGGCCTCGGCGCTCTCCGCGCGCTTCCCCTGGCTCCTGCTCGCGCTGCCGGCGCTCGGGGCGGCCTCCATCGGGCTCTTCCGGCTGCTGGGCCTGCCGCTCGGCGCGCAGCCGGGCTCGGTGGTGGAGGACGTGCGCGAGAACGACCGCGTGCCGCCCGCCCTCGCGCCCGCCGCCCTCGCCGGCACGCTGCTCACGGTGGCCGGCGGCGGCTCGGCGGGGGCGACGGCCACCTCGCTCGCCATGGCGTCCTCGGCCGCGTCGGGACTCGGCCGGCTCGCGCGCGTGGAGCCCTTGGCCGCCTCCGGCGCGCGGACGCCCCGCCGCGGCTGGACGGCGGCCTGCGGGATGGCGGCCGCGTTCGCGGCCCTGTTCGGCGCGCCGCTCGCCGGCGCCGCGTTCGCGCTCGAGCTCGTCCGCTTCGACGGCGCGGTCGTGCGCCACCTGCCGGCCGTGCTCGCCGCGTCCCTGACGGCCTGGGCGGCTTCCCTGCTCTTGCCCGGCGGCTACGCGCTGCCCGCCATGGCGCCGCCCGGCCCCTCGTGGAAGGCCGCCGCCCTCTGCCTGCTCGTGGGGCTGGCCTGCGCCGCTGTCGGCACGGTGTTCGGCTGGTCGCTGCGCGCGCTCAGGCGCGGCTTCGGGCGGGCGCGCGCCCATCCGGCCCTCGTGGCCGCTGTGGGTGGGGCGCTCGTCTGCGCGCTCGTGCTCGCGTTCGGTTGGCAGCGCTTCGAAGGCTCGGGCCTCGCGCTTCTCGCGGATGCCTTCGCCGGCGGCGCCGCGCCCTTCGACTTCGCCGTGAAGGCGCTGCTCACCGTGGTCACGCTCGGCTTCGGTTTCAAAGGCGGCGAGGTGATGCCCGCGCTTTCGGTGGGCGCGCTCCTCGGCGCGAGCTGCGCGGGCCTCATCGGGGGTGCGCCCCTGTTCGCGGCGGCCATGGGCGCGACGGCGTTTCTCGCGGCCGCCGCGCGCTGCCCGCTCGCGGCGGTGCTGCTGGCAGCCGAGGCCTTCGGGTGGGCCGCCGCGCCGTGGGCCGCCCTCGCCGTCCTGCCCGCGTACCTGGGCAGCGCGGACGTGGGCATGTTCGGCCGCGGGATCACGAGCCGTCGCGTCAAGGATCGCGGGAGCGAAAAGGAAAGGTAAGCGCTACAATAGCCTTATGGAAACGAAACGAACCCCCGCAAACCCCGGAGCCTGCGCAAACCCCGAAGCCTCCGACGCGCCCGCCGTCTCGGCGCGCCAGGTGCTCGCGCGCTTCGCAAGTTACTACGGGCCCTACAAGGGGCTCTTCATCCTCGACCTTCTGTGCGCCACGGTGCTCGCGGCCGTCGACCTCGCGTTCCCGCAGTTCCTCGGCTTCTTCACGAAGGACTTCTTCCTCAGCGCGCCCGAGGCCATCCTCGCATCGCTCGGATGGATCGCGCTTCTGTTCGCGGCGCTCTACGGCGTGCGCACGGCCTGCCAGTACTTCATCACCAGCTGGGGCCACATCATGGGCGCGCGCATGGAGGCCGACATGCGCCGCGACCTGTTCGAGCAGTACCAGCGCCTCTCTTTCAGCTACTACGACCGCAACAACACCGGCGAGATGATGAGCAAGCTGGTCACCGACCTCTTCGACATCTCGGAGCTCGCGCACCACGGGCCGGAGAACCTGTTCATCTGCATCCTTAAGATCGCGGGCTCGTTCGCGCTGCTGTTCCTCATCAACGTGCCGCTCACCGCCATCATGCTGCTGGCCACGGCGCTTTTGGCCGCCTACGCGTTCTGGCGCAACTACCAGAAGCGCGTCATCTTCACCGAGAACCGCCGCAAGATGGCCGACATCAACGCGCGGCTGCAGGACTCGCTCGGCGGCATCCGCGTGGTGAAGTCGTTCGGCAACGAGGCGGTGGAGATAGGGAAGTTCGACCGCGCGAACGACCGCTTCGTGGCCACTAAGGAGAGCTCGTACCGGTTCATGGGGTCGTTCCATGCGGTGAACTCGCTGTTCATCGGGGTGCTGTATACGGTCACCATCGTGGGCGGCGGCTACTTCGTGGCCACGGGCGGCCTGGACGTGGCGGATCTGGCCATCTACGCCCTCTACATCGGCATCTTCATCTCGCCCATCGAGCAGCTCATCAACTTCACCGAGCAGTTCCAGAAGGGCTACGCGGGCTTCCGCCGCTTCATGGAGGCGCTGGCCGTGCGCCCCGATATCGCCGACGCGCCCGACGCGGTGGACCTCGCCGCTGCCGAGCGCGCCCGCTGCGGGGGAGCGGAGGGGTTCGTGGCCGGGGCGGTGCGCTACCGCGACGTGCATTTCAGCTACGACGGCATCCACGAGGTGCTGCGCGGGCTCGACCTGTCCGTGCCGGCCGGCGCGACGGTGGCGCTCGTGGGGCCCTCGGGCGGCGGCAAGACCACCACCTGCTCGCTGCTGCCGCGCTTCTACGACCCGGACGCGGGCAGCGTGGAGATCGACGGCATCGACGTGCGCGCCCTCACCGTGGAGTCGCTGCGCGACGCCATCGGCATCGTTCAGCAGGACGTGTACCTGTTCGGCGGCACCATCCGCGAGAACATCGCCTACGGCCGCGCCGACGCGACGACGCCCGAGATCATGGAGGCCGCGCGCCGCGCGAACATCCACGAGTTCGTCATGGGGCTGCCGGAGGGCTACGACACGTTCGTGGGCGAGCGCGGGGCGCGCCTGTCCGGCGGGCAGAAGCAGCGCATCGCCATCGCGCGCGTGTTTTTGAAGGATCCGCGCATCCTCATCCTCGACGAGGCCACGAGCGCGCTCGACAACGAGAGCGAGCGCGCCATCCAGAAGTCGCTCGGGGAGCTCTCGGCCGGGCGCACCACGCTCGTGATCGCGCACCGCCTGTCCACCATCCGCGGTGCCGACCTCATAGCCGTGGTGGAGGGCGGCCGCGTCGTGGAGCGCGGCACCCACGACGAGCTGCTCGCCCTCGGCGGCACGTACGCAAGGTACTACGAGATGCAGTTCGGCCCGAGGGAGCCTTCGCCATCCTGAGCGAGCATCTTGTCATCCTGAGCGGAGCGCGTAGCGCGCAGTCGAAGGATCCCGCGCGGCGCCAGCCGAAAGCGTCACGGCTAGCGCCGCGCGGGATCCTTCGACTGCTCTCACTTCGTTCGTTCCGCTCAGGATGACAGGGGGCCTCGCTTGTGAAACCTGCGTGCGGTTTGGGAAAATGTGGGAAACGACCCCTTGCGGCGCGGACTTCGCTTTGATAGTATATCGGTTCGCGTGTTTACCAAGCGAAAACGAGCGAGCGGACGCTGCTCGGCTTACCTGAAGGAGATAGAGAACCATGGCTGTACCTAAGCGCAAAATGGGCCGTGCCCGCACCCACGCCCGTCGCAGCTCCAACGACAAGATCGCGGCCCCCTCGCGTTCCGTGTGCCCGCAGTGCGGCGAGGCGAAGCTCCCGCATCGCGTGTGCCCGAACTGCGGCTTCTACAAGAACCGCGAAGTCATCGAGACCGAGTAGCACGGTTCGCGCTTGCGCGTCGACACGGTGCGCCGCGCGTTGACAAGCCTCCCCGCACATCGCGCTTTTCGCGCGAAGCGCCGGGAGGCTTTTTGCATGTTCGTCTATAATACGGTGGAGAACCATGCGTTGCGCGCATGCGCCTGCTCGCCAGCGGCCGGCCGCCCCGATCCGGGCCCGCCGCGAGCGGTCGGACGCATGCGTCCACGCGGCCCCGAGAGGAATGCGAGGACATCATGCCCCAGAAGGTCATCATCACCGTCGACGCCATGGGGGGCGACGACGCCCCCGGCGTCGTGCTCGAAGGCGTCGCCGACGCGCTTTCGGCCGACGAGGACCTGACCGTCATCCTGTGCGGCCCGGCCGAGGTGGTCGAGCCGTTCGCCGCCGCGCACGCCCGCTGCGAGGCGCGCGCGTGCTCCGAGGCCATCGCCATGGCCGAGCATCCGGCCAACGCCGTGCGCAAGAAGAAG
The DNA here is from genome assembly GCF_900169505.1 of Arabiibacter massiliensis. Taxonomy (NCBI): domain Bacteria; kingdom Bacillati; phylum Actinomycetota; class Coriobacteriia; order Eggerthellales; family Eggerthellaceae; genus Arabiibacter; species Arabiibacter massiliensis. The sequence continues at coordinate 815,072 of NZ_LT827021.1, read as the reverse complement.
GACTCCTCCATCGTGGTGGGCTGCCGCCTCGTGAAGGAGGGCGCGGCGCAGGGCTTCTTCTCCGCCGGCTCAACGGGCGCCTGCCTCGCGGCGGGCACGCTGGTCATGGGCCGCATCAAGGGCATCGCGCGCCCGGCGCTCGCCACGGTCATCCCCTCTCCCGTGCGTCCCGTCGTCATGTGCGACATCGGCGCGAACGCCGACTGCAAGCCGGAGTACCTCGTGCAGTTCGCCCAGATGGCATCGGTGTACGCCGAGAAGGTGGTGGGCATCGAGAGCCCGCGCGCGGCGCTGCTCAACATCGGCGAGGAGGACGAGAAGGGCTCGCAATTCGCCCAGGAGGCCCACCGCCTGCTCGCCGAGCGCCTGCCCAACTTCGCCGGCAACGCCGAGGGCGGCGACATCCTGCCCGCCACGTTCGACGTCATCGTGACGGACGGGTTCACGGGCAACGTGTGCCTGAAGACCATCGAGGGCACCTCCAAGACGCTGTTCAAGACGCTCAAGGGCGTCATGATGAAGAGCCTCGCCACCAAGCTGGGCGCGCTCGCCATCAAGGGCGGCCTCAAAGAGCTCATGGCGCAGGTGAGCCCCGACACCTACGGCGGCGCGCCGCTTCTGGGCGTGAAGGGGGCGCTGCTCGTGGGGCACGGATCGTCGGGCGCGCTCGCCATCAAGAACGGCGTGCTCACCACGGCGGGCATCGTGCGCGCCGACGTGGCCGGCATCATCGCGCGCACCGCGGCGGGCAAGGCCGAGGCGGCCCCTGCGCCAGGCGCGGGCGTTGGGGAAGGCGGCGCGGCATGACGAGCGAGCTGAGCGCGCGGTTCCCCGAGCAGGAGGCGTTCACCGACGAGCAGCGGCGCAAGCTCGACCGCGCCCAGGAGATCCTCGGCCATCGCTTCACCCATGAGCAGCTGCTGCTCTCGGCCATCACGCACCCCTCGGCCACCGAGGGCAAGTCGGTCAAGTACTCCTACGAGCGCCTCGAGTTCCTGGGCGACAGCATCCTCGGGGCCATCGTGGCCTCCATCGCCTTCGACCGCTTCCACGACCTGGACGAGGGCGGCCTCACGCGCATCAAGGTGGCGCTCGTGTCGGGCGCGAGCCTCTCCGATGTGGCCGACAAGCTCGGGTTCACCGACGTCATCGTGTTCGGCTCGTCGGAGACGGGCACGGGTCGGCGCGGGCTGCACTCGGCGCTCGAGAACGTCTACGAGGCCGTGGTGGCCGCGCTCTACCTGGACGGCGGCATCGAGGCGGCCGCGGCGTTCGTGCGCGAGACGCTGATCCCGCGCATGTCCGTGGACATGGCGCGCGAGCCCGAGAACCCCAAGAGCGCGCTGCAGGAGAAGCTGCAGGAGGACGGCATCACGCCCACGTACAAGCTGGTGGAGACGCAGGGCCCGCCGCACGACCGTACGTTCGTGGCGCAGGTGTTCGCCGGCAGCCAGGGGCTCGCGCGCGGGACGGGCCGCACGAAGAAGGAGGCCGAGAGCCAGGCCGCCAAGAGCACGCTCGCGCGCCTCGGCGAGTTCTTCGGCCTGGGCGTGGACGGCGAGGCCCGCGCCGAGAAGGCCGAGGCCGCCAAGCTCGCGAAGGCCGAGAAGGCCGCCGCGCGCGCCGAGGAGAAGGCCCGCAAGAAGTCCGAGCGCGAACGCGCGAAGCAACGCAACAGGCAGGGATAGCCGCCGATGTACCTGAAATCGCTCATCCTCAAGGGGTTCAAGTCGTTCGCCGACCGCAGCGTGCTCACGCTCGAGCCCGGCATCACCGCCGTGGTGGGGCCGAACGGCTCGGGCAAGTCGAACATCTCCGACGCCGTCCTGTGGGTGCTCGGCGAGCGCAATGCGAAGAACCTGCGCGGCCAGGCCATGGAGGACGTCATCTTCGCGGGGTCGTCCGCGCGCAAGAGCGTGGGCATCGCCGAGGTGGACCTGGTGCTGGACAACTCCGACGGCACGCTGCCGGTGGAGTACGACGAGGTGGCCATCACCCGGCGCATGTACCGCTCGGGCGAGAGCGAGTACCTGATCAACGGCACGCTCGCGCGCCGCATGGACGTGCTGGACATCCTGCACGACTCGGGGCTGGGCACCGGCACGCACTCCATCATCGGGCAGGGGTCGCTCGACTCCATCCTGCAATCGAAGCCGGAAGACCGCCGCGCGCTCATCGAGGAGGCCGCGGGCGTGCTCAAGCACAAGCAGCGCAAGGCGAAGAGCGAGCGCAAGCTGGCCGCGATGGACGCGCACCTGGCGCGCGTGAAGGACGTGGCCGCCGAGGTGGAGCGGCAGCTGGGGCCGCTCGAGCGCAAGGCGAAGCGCGCGCGGGCCTACCAGGGCCTCGCCGCCGAGCTCGCGGATTTGAACCTGACGCTCGCGGTGGACGACCTGCGCACGTTGCGGCGCGGCTGGGACGAGGCGTCGGCGCGCGAGCAGGCGCTTCTGGCGGAGCTCGAGGAGCGGCGCGCGGCCATCGCGAAGGCGGAGGCGGCGGCCGAGGAGCTGCAGGAGAAGATCCGCCGCGAGAGCGTGGACGCGGGGGAGCTCGCGCGGCAGCATCGGCGCGCGTCCTCGGCGGTGGAGCGCTTCGACGGCGCGACGCTGCTTCTGCACGAGAAGCGCCGCGCGGCGCAGGGCTACGAGGCTGAGCTGCGCGTGACGCTGGAGTCGAACAAGGCCAAGCGCACCCAGGCCGAGGCCGATCGAGCGCAGGCGGCCGCGCAGCTTACCGAGGTGCGGCGCGACCGCGAGGGGGCGGATGCGGCCGTTGAGCGCCTGAGTGCCGAGCAGGCCGAGAACTCCCAGGCCCGGCGCGCGCTCGAGCGCGAGGCGGAGGAGCTGGAGCGCGCGAAGCGGTCGGGGGAGCGCGAGCAGGAGACGGCGCGGCGCGAGCTGGCGAGCACGCAGGAGGCGCTCGCGAGCGGGCTCGCGCACGTGAAGCTCATCGAGGGCCATGGCAAGGAGCTGGAGCTGCAGCTCTCGCGCGCGCAGGCCGAGGCGGCCTCGCTCGCCGAGGCGGCGGCGGGTGCCGAGGCGGCGCTCGGGACGCTTGCGGAGGCCGAGGGCGCCGCGCGCGAGCGCGTGGGCGAGGCGCTCGGGGCGCGGGAGTCCGCGCGAGGGACGCTCGACGAGGCGCGCGACGCGGCCTCGCTTCTGGCGTCGGAGATCAAGGGGCTCGAGGAGCGCGAGCGGGCCGGCGCGGCGGCGGGGCCGGCGCGCGCGTGGCTTTTGGACAACGCCGGGGAGCTGGACGTGCGCCTCGCGCCCATCGCGCATGCGGTGCGCGCTTCCGAAGGGTTCGAGGAGCTGGTGGAGCGCCTGCTGGGGGCCGACGTGTCGGCGCTGCTCGTGGACGACGCGGCCCGCGCGAACGCCGTCGCGGCGGCGCTCGCGGCGCGCGACGAGCAGGGCGAGGTGGTGCTCGTGCCCCGCGCGGGCGAGCCTTCGCGCGGCTGCCCTGCGCGCGCGGCCGCGGAGGCCGGGTTGGGGCGGGCGCTCGTGGACGAGCTTTCGTATGCCGAAGAGGACGCCGCCGCTGTTGAGGCCCTGCTCGGCGACGTGGTGGTGTGCGACGACGCGGACGCGGCGTTCGCGGCGCATGCGCGGGGCGGCGTCGACGCGCGCTTCGTCACGCGCTCGGGCTGCGTCGTATGGCCGAGCGGCAAGGCGGTCCTGGGGGCCGCTGCGGCCGAGAGCGACGAGGGCGTGCTCGCCCGCGCCCGCCGTCTCGACGACCTGCGGGTGCGCCTGCATGCTGCCGAGGGGGCGCGCGCGGCTGCCGAGGAGGCTGCGGCGGCTGCCGAGGAGGCCCTGCGCGCCGCCCAGGGCGAGAGCCTGCGCCTGTCGCAGGAGCTGGCCGAGGCGCGCGGCAAGACCGACTCCGCCCGCGCCGAGGCGCGCCGCGCCGAGGAGAAGCTCGCCAGCGTGCGCCGCGAGTTCGAGGACATCGAGCGCCAGCGCGGCGAGGCCGAGCGCACCGTGGCCGAGGCCCGCCCGTCGGTGGAGGCGCTCGAGGCGCGGCTCGCGGAGCTCAAGGGCTCGCTCGAGCAGGGCGCCGCGCGCTTCGAGGAGGCGCAGGCGGCGGTGGTTCCGCTGCGCAAGGAGGCCGCGCGCCTGCGCGACGCGCTGGCCGAGGCCAAGCTCAAGGCGGCCACGCTCGCCGAGCGCGAGACGTACACCGCCCGCGTCGTGGACGCCCGCGCCCGCGACCTGGCGGCGGTGGACGCGAGCGATGCCGAGGCGCGCGAGGCGCTCGCCCGGAAGACGGTGGCGCAAGAGCGCATCGAGCCTCTGCTCGCGCTCTTCGAGGAGCTCGTGGCCAGCGCCCGGAAGTGGACGCGCGACCTGGAGGAGGCGGCCACGGCCGCGCAGGACTCCTCGGCGGGGCTGCACGGCGCCGTGAACGAGGCCCGCGCCGCCGCGCGCGCGGCCCACGATGCCTACGACGACGCGAACGCCCGCCTGTCGACGGCCCGCGTGGACAAGGGCCGCCTCGAGGTGCAGGTGGACGCCGCGGTGAACGCCATCGTGCACGAGTGCGGCGCTCCGCTCGAGCGCGCCCTCGAGCTCCCCGAGCTGGAGGACCGCGGGGCAACGGAGGACGCCGCCTTCAAGCTGCGCCGCCGCATCGCCAACATGGGCACCATCAACCCCGACGCCGCCGAGGAGTACGAGTCGCTCAAGGCGCGCTACGACTACCTGGCCTCGCAGCTGGCCGACCTCGACGGCGCGCGACGGGCGCTCTCGAAGATCGTGCACGTCATCGACGCGCGCATGAAGGACGATTTCATCCGCACCTACGAGGCCGTTGACGCGAACTTCCGCGAGATCTTCGCCGTGCTGTTCCCGGGCGGCTCGGCCGAGCTCTCGCTGTCCGATCCCGACGATCTGGAGAACACGGGCGTGGAGGTGACGGCGCAGCCCCGCGGCAAGCGCATCACGAAGATGATGCTCATGTCCGGCGGCGAGAAGTCGCTCACGGCGCTCGCGCTCCTGTTCGCGGTCTACCGCATCCGCACGACGCCGTTCTACATCCTCGACGAGGTGGAGGCCGCGCTCGACGACTCGAACCTGCGGCGCCTCACGGGCTACCTGCAGACGCTGCGCGATACCACGCAGCTCATCATGATCACGCACCAGCGGCGCACGATGGAGATGGCCGACGTGCTGTTCGGCGTGTCCATGCAGTCCGACGGCGTGACGAAGGTGGTCAGCCAGAAGCTCGAGCACGCTTTGCGGCACGCGGAATAGCGGTTCGACCTGCGGGACGGCGGCTCGGCGTGCCCGGGCTCGAGCTTCTCCCTAGCAGGAGGGGGAGGGTTCAACCTGCGCGTCTTGTCATCCTGAGCGGAGGCGACGAAGTCGCCGGAGTCGAAGGATCCCGTGCGGCGCCAGCCGAAAGCGCCACAGCTCTAGCCCAGCGGTATACTCTGGCCCTCACGTGAAACATCCGTGCTGATTCTTCCTTTGACGCACAATCAAGCGCTTCGGGGGGCGGATGCACGCGAATCGAGCCCGCCGCTGTTAAACCAAGATTGACATCGCTCAGGATGACAAGATGCGGCGTGTCAATCTTGGTTTAACAGCGGGTCGAGCCCTCTCGACACGAAAATCCTCGACGTGAAAGGGTCTCGGCGATCCGTGCGCGTGCCGGGGTTTTGCGACCTGGGAAAACGCCGAGGGCTGCTGCTCCGGGGAGCCGAAGGCCGCCCTTTTGCGCCTCCGAGCCTTTCACGTCGGAGGTTTTTTGTACATGAGAGGTCCGATTCGCGTGCAAGAGGAAACGGTCGCCGCTCTTGTGCGTCAAAGGGGAGTCAGAACATTTGTGCTGAGAAGGCTGGTGGCGGGGTTGCGTCGCGCTCCCCGCCACCGAAGATGGCTCGCTTACTTCACCAGCAGGTAGACGATGTTGGCCAGCGCCCAGATGAAGAACAGCACGCAGTTGGCCTTCGCCAGCACGTCGAGCGCCTTGTTTGACAGCTTCTCGCCTTTGACCAGCACGTCCGCGTTCAGCAGCGAGAAGAAGAGGATCATGAGCGAGTAGCTGTTCATGTTGCCCTCGTTGCCCATGACCAGCGCGTAAAAGAAACCCGCCCACGTCAGTGGCAGCATGACCAACGTGATCACCCGGAAGAAGCTCGCGTCCTGCCGTTTCCTCAGCTCAGGGTCTTTCCTCTGCTCGAACCAGCCTTTCTCCTGCCCGCTTGCAGGCGCTTCCAAATGCTCTTTAGCCATGATGAGACGCTCCATTTCCAGATAGAGTATAGTGGGGAAGTTGAAATTGTGTCCGCTTGCAAGCAGGATGATTGTAGCATAGTATCCATTATTGATATACTAGAAGGAGCGAAATGGCGAAGCCAAGCCCGTATGAGACAGGGGAGCTGTCCGACAGCATCTTCCTGATCCTGCTGGCCACGCTTGAGCCTGTGCACGGCTATCGGATCATGCAGAGCATCGAGGAGTCCACGGACGGCGCGGTGAAGGTGGGTCCGGCCACCATGTACACGACGCTCAAGAAGCTCAAGGCCGCGGGCTGGATCGCGGAGACCGCCGAGGACGAGAAGCGCATCCTCTACGCGGCCACCGCCGAAGGGCGCGCGGTCCTCGAGCGCGACTTCGAGCGGCGCAAGCGGCTGGTCGCTTTTGCGCAGGCGCGGCTGGGCGAGACGGACGGGGAGGGCCATGGCGAAGACGACCTATAGGATGTGCGGGGGCCTCGTGCTCATGCCGGGCCACGACATGGCGATGCTCAAGCGGATGAGCGCGAAGGGCTGGCACGTGACGGGGATCAACCGGGCGCTCCTGTACCGCTTCGAGCAGGGAGAGCCGCACGATTACGACTACGCGGTGGACTACCAGCGCGACTTCTCGCCCGAGGCCGAGGAGATCTTCCGCCTCGGGGGCTGGCGGAGCGTGGCCGTGGGCCCCGGCTGGCAGATCGTGCGCGCGGAGGCTGGTACCGTCCCGTTGTACACCGACGAGGACGCGCAGACGGAGACGCTCGCCGCGAGCCGCAAGGGCCTCGGGTGGACCGCGCTTCTCTGCGCGCTGGCCGCGGCGGCGCTCCTCGCGCTCGAGGCGCGGTTCTCGGCTCGGGGCGACGGGCTCTTATCGTGGGCGTGCCTCGTGGCGTGCATCGCCTTCGCCGCCGGCTTCGTGTTCTCGTTCCTGCCTTTCGTCGGGTACACGCGCACCTTACGCAAGATCCGCGCCGAGCAGGAGGCCGACCCGCGCCGCTGACGCCGATGTCCCAAACGGGGACAGTCCCCATTTGGGACATTCTCGAACTTGCGGGAACGCTGCGGTTTCGGCTCGCCCTGCCGCTGACGCGGGTCTTTCGTTGCGCTACACTGTTCCAGGTTGTTGAGAAAGGAGCCCGCATGGGATTTTTCGATAGGATCAGCGAGGGGCTGTCCCGCTCGCGCGACAAGTTCAAGGAGCAGATGAACGTCCTGCTTGACCGCGGGCCGGACTTGGACGAGGACTTCTGGGACGGCCTGGAGGAGACGCTCATCCTGGCCGATATCGGGGGAGCGGCGGCCTCGGAGATCGTGGAGAACCTGCGCGACCAGGCCACGCGCCGCGCGCTTCCCGACGCGTACGCGGTGCTCGATCTGCTGAACGACCAGATAGCGGCCACGTTCACGCCGGGCGGCGAGGATGTGCTCGGCGGCGAGCCGGCTGTGGTGCTGTTCGTGGGCATCAACGGCACGGGCAAGACCACCACGGTGGGCAAGCTCGCCAAGGAGGCCACGGACGCGGGCCGCACGGTGCTCCTCGGCAGCGCCGACACGTTCCGCGCGGCGGCTATCGAGCAGCTCGAGGTGTGGGCGCGCCGCGCCGGCGTGGAGGTGGTCACGCGCGAGCGCGGCAGCGACCCGGCGAGCGTGTGCTACGACACCCTCGAGCGCGCCGAGACGCAAGGCACCGACCTCGTGCTCATCGACACGGCGGGGCGCCTCCACACGTCGGCCGACCTCATGCGCGAGCTCGAGAAGGTGGTGAACGTGGTGCGCAAGCGCTCGCAGCTGCCCGTGTTCACCGTGCTCGTGATCGACGCCACCACCGGGCAGAACGGCCTGCAGCAGGCGCGCGAGTTCGACCGAGCGCTCGACCTGGACGGCGTGATCATCACGAAGCTCGACGGCACGGCGAAGGGCGGCATCGCGTTGGCCGTGAGCCACGAGCTGGAGCTGCCGGTGCTCAAGATAGGCGTGGGCGAGGGCCTCGACGACCTCAAGGACTTCGACGCCCACGACTTCGCCCGCGCCCTCGTCGGCGACTTCGACGAGCGCGGGTAGGGCCGACTCCATGTCATACACCCAGGTCAATGCAAATCCCGATGTGTTCGAGATCAAGGTTCCCTTCGCCAACGTGAGCACGAGCGCCACGAACTGCTTCGTCGTGATGGACGGCGGCGAGGCGCTCGTGGTGGACACGGGCGCGCCCACCGACGAGGGGGCGGGCGTGCTCGACGCCGCCCTCGACGAGCTGGGGGTAGACCGCGCGCGGGCGACGTTCTTCCTCACGCACCTGCACCTCGACCATGCGGGGCTCGTCGACCGCGTCGTGCCCGAGGGCGCGCCGCTGCTGATGAGCGCCGTCGACTTCGACGCGGTGCGCGCCTCGAGGGCCTCGACGGCCTACGACGCCTCGCGCCGCCGGCTCGTGGCGGAGGGCGTGGGCGCTTCGGACGCCTCGGGCTACGCGCGCTATGCCGTGGAGCCGCCGCTGTTCGACCCCGAGCGGGTGCGCGCGACGTTCGTCTCGGAGGGCGACGAGGTGCCCGTCGGCCGCTTCCGCTTCCAAGTGATCGAGGTGCCGGGCCATACGCCGGGGCACCTCGCGCTGTTCGAGCCCGACTCGGGCATCCTGTTCGGCGGCGACCACGTGCTGTTCGTCATCTCGCCGGGCATCGCGCCCTCGCCCGACGGCGCGGACTCCCTGCAAGCCTACCTCGACAGCCTGGCGAAGGTGCGCGCGCTCGGCTGCTCGCGGCTGTTCGTGTCGCATGGCGAGCCGCGCGACGACTTCGCCGAGCGCATCGACTGGCTCGAGGCGCACCATCGCGAGCGCCTGGAGGAGGCCGCGGGCATCGTGGCCGCCCATCCGGGCCTGACCGGCGAGCAGGTCGTCCGCCGCATCAAGTGGAACGTGCCGCACGACGCGTGGGAGGACATCTCGTTCGTGCAGCGCTGGTGCATCCTCATGGAGGGCCTCGTGATCCTCGATCACCTGGCCGACCGCGGCCTCGTGCGCCGCGAGGAGGGCGAGGCGGGCGTGCGCCGGTACTTCTGAGAGAGCCTGTTTCGCGCATATCGCGTCTGATTATGCGCTTCGCTTGCACGGCAGCCCGGCAGCCCCTACCATTGCGCGAAAGGCGAATCTCCCGAAAGGGCGCGCGAAAGGAGCGGCGATGAACGCGAAGGCGAAGGCGGGCTTGCTCGCGATGGTGCTGGCGGCTGCGGCTTTCGGAGGCGGCGCGCTGGCAGGATGCGCCGCAACCGAGCCGGCGTCAGGACCGAGCATCGGCCTCGTGAACGAGGTCACCACGCAGGAGGGCGTCGCGTTCACGCTGTACGTGGGGCTGGCCGATGCGGATACGGGCGCGCAGGAGCTCTCGTTCGACGAGGCGAAGGCCCTGGCCACGCCGCTGGTATCGGCCGTGGGCGGCGGCTACACCGTGATCGAGGCGCAAGGCGGCTTCACCGACGACGCGGGCAACCTGGTGGAGAACGGCACGCTGGTGTACACGGGCATCCATGCGGGCGAGCAGGAGGTGCTCGGCCTCATCGACGACCTGAAGGCGGCGCTCCACGTGGAGAGCATCTACGTCACGAGCGCCCAGCAGGGCTACGCCATCTACGGCGGCACCATCGCCCCCGCGGCGTAGGGAGCGGCAGGAAGAGGGGCATCACCGTTCGGGTGCGAAGGGATCCGTAGTGCGTGCCTCTGCCATGCGATGCAGCTTACGGCGGAGATCGGCCGCATCCACCGTCGGCAAGGCAAGCAGATGCTCCATTCGCAGTTGGATGTACTCGTTGAGAAGGTCGACGTATTCGTCTGCAAGGGCGCGCACGGGATGCGGCGTGAGTTCGAATTTGCGCAAAAGCGCGAGGCGATCCTTCATGTCGGCGGTCATCAGGTACTCTGCCTGGTAGTCCAGCGTCACGTCCATCTGGCCACGGTAACACGCCGCCGTGGATGCGAGGTCGGCGGCGGTCAAGCCCGAATCGATGTCGCGCATGAACAGCGCCAGGTTGTTGTCGAACACCGGCGCCGCGCCGGTTATGCGCCGCGAGGCGTTGTCGAAGAGGAAACCGAAGTTGTTCAGATGTCTATCATCGTTGGCCGTGAGCGCATCGAGCACCGACATGCCTGCGAATAGGCTGAACGCCTCCTCGCCTAACCCGAAATACACGGCTGCGGCCTCTTCGAAGGGCAGGACGCCGAACGTGGCCGCAAAGGACGTGAAGCCTGTTTCGCGACTGGTGAACAGCGGACAGGCGCTGCAGAGCGATCCGTGCCATTCAGCCAGGTCGTAAGTGGTATGATAGATCCCGAGAGCAACGGACAGCTGGGCGGCGAAAAGCTCCGCGAACGGCTCCAGCCCGTTCGTGTTGAGGGAGCCCGCCTTGTAGAGGAAGCGTTTCCCTTCGTGGATGCGCCAGGCCTTGGGGAACTGGCCGCTGGTGGTGAGCTCGCCGGAAGGGCCGGTCGGCGTTCGGGATGAGTCGACGATACCCGAAAAGGCCACGGTTGCGACGAGGTCGTCGAAATCGTTCTCGTAGAGGTTCTTCTCGGCGAACATCGCGTTCGATCCCTCGGGAACAACCCAGTAGGCATCGTTCAGGGAGAGCGCGTTGCAGGCGTCGAGTATCTGGATGGGGTCGTCGAGATGAATCCCGTATTGCCGCACGATGCGCGAGGCGTACGTCCGGTTCTTCGAGATGGTGCGCGCGCGAATCCAACGCTCCACCGAGGCGGGCTCGCCTGTCATGCGGAAGGGAAGCAGGTGGCGCTTGCCTTCATCCACCTCGGCGTTCATGCAACGCGCTCCCGTGCGTGCATCGCGCGCAAGCGTGAACCACGCCACGTCGACGTCGAAAAGCTTCAACCGGTATGTCCGCGCTTCGTCCATGGGGCCATTCTACCATGGCGGGCAAGGGGGTTTTCAGTGAGAAGGCAAGCTAGAGGCCGGCCAGCGGATCGATGGGCTTGGCGAGGAATTCAGTGAAGCTGCGCGCGCCGATCCAGCGGCCTTCGGAGAGCATGTCGGCCCAGATCGCGTTCGCCTCCGCCTCCGAAACCAAGCCGTTCTCGTATGCCTCCACGAGGATGCTCCCCGTCGTCTTGTACTTCAAGTTGAAGGCGCGGATGTAGGCGGCGGTGTCACGGAAGTTGTTGCTGGCCACGACGCCCTGATGGACGACGGCGAGCGCCATGGCCGCCGCCTCGCCGCGGCCAACCACCTTGAAGCCCGGCTTCGGTCGGCTTGTCATCTGGCGATACAGCGGGAAGGCCGGCGAGGAGAGGTCGATGTCGCGAACCTCGACGTCCGTGCTCGCAGTCAGCGCTGCCACACGCTCTTTGAAGGCGGGCGCGGTGACGCGCGAGAGCTCGTCGAGCACCGACTGGGGCACGACGACGCGCCCGGGATAGAGCCGCGTGACGATGCTTCCCTGATCGGTCCAGAGGAAGGCCGACAGGCAGTCGGTGTCGAAGAAGAGCGGCTCAGTCAACGAGCTCGCCGTCCTCGAAGGTCTCGATGAAGATGTCGTCGCGGAACCCGTCGGCCAAGAGCTCCTCCGCCTTGCCTTGCGACAGGACGCCCTCGCCGAAGAGGTCCGCTATGCGATCGATGTAGTCGCCGTCGGCCATGCGCGCCCTGCTCCCGCGGAGCGGCTCATACAGGGCCGTCGGGTAGCCGAGCCTGCGGGCGCCCGCCTTCACGTTGCGGCCGAGCGCGTCTTTCTGCGCAGCGTTCACGATCCCCTCGTCCTGCAGGCGCACGAGAAGGGCCAGGCGCGAGATGCCGAACTTCTGCTCGATGGCCACGACGGATGCGAGCAATCGCTCGTCGTTTACCGCTGCGTCCGGGGCGAGCCCCTGTGCCCGCAGCTCGTTTCGCAGGGCGTGGTAGGGCAGCAGGAAATGCGAGGCGAACGTATCGGCCGCCCACTCTGCCTCGTCGTAGCGCTTCGTACTCTTCGGGCAGACGGTCGTGGCGGCCGCGTCGTCGAAGAACAGGTGGTACAGCTCGTGGGCGAGCGTGAAGCGCTGCCGGCCGAGCGTCTGGGCGGAGTTGTACGCGATGAGCGAGAAGTCGTCGTGCTTGACGCACATGCCGCTGATGGAGTCGCCCAGCGGGTAGGCCACCGTGGTGAGCCGCGGAACCTCGCGCGCGCAGGCGAGCACGTCGATGGGGGAGAGGTTGTCCTTGCCGAAGTCGGCGCGCAGCTCCTCGGCCTGGCGCGCCGCCTCGTCCCTACGCCTCATCGCCCGCCGCCTTTTCGAGCGCTGCCATGCCCTCAAGGTTGCGCACGATGCGCCCGATGGCGGCGAGGGCGTGAAGGTCGTCGCCGGCGAGCCCGTCCGCGCGGAACGCCACCGCCTTTCCCACAGGTGCCTGGCTGCTCTCGCCGATCAGGTCGTCGAGCGAGCAGAAGAACAGATCGCACAGCTTTTCGAGCGAGGCTACCCCGAGCGATCGCTGCCCGCTCTCCACCTTGCTCACGAGCGTCTGGTCAATCCCGAGGTACCGCGCCATGTGCTCCTGCGTGAGCCCGCGAAGCTTGCGCATGCGCTTGACGTTCGCCCCCACGACAACGTTGATGTCCGCCATACGGCTGCCTCCTTTCAATGGGCAGTATAGCATGGATGTCATATTCAATACAAAAATGAAAGTTTAAAATATGACAACCGGTCAATTTGGGCGCATCAAACCACCCTGTGTTTTCGTGAGTGTGGTATAGTTCTGTTGACTTGATAAAGCAAGTCAACAGATATCAAGCGATCACTGTTTCGATTGGAAGATGATTATGCCGTTCGTCGCCTGCCCTGATTGCAACAACGTTGTTTCAGATGCCGCCCATAAGTGTCCGCATTGCGGCAAAGACCTGGATCAGATGTGTTCGCTGCGTGCTTCTTGACGTCGACCGTCGTGGCGAGCCTAACGTATTTCACGAGTTTCTGGATCATAGAAGAGCATACGGCGTCGAGCCTGCTTCCAATGATAGGCGTGAGCGTTGTCATGGGAGTGGCGTTATCCGCGATACCGTCGGCTTTGGCGGCTGTGATCTTGCATGCGGCGCTCAAAGAAGGGCGATCCTGATTCGACGCTTGTTGACCTGGGAGCTAAAAGTCGATGAGGTCTTTCACGTCGGCGCCGAGCCCGTCGGCGATGCGGCAGAGCAGGTCGATCCCCACGCTCACCTGGCCTGTCTCGATTTGCCAAAGATGAGTCTGGTTGGTGTCGACCATGAGCGCGAACTTGCGTTGCGAGAGGTGCTGCTCTTCTCGCAATCGCCTAATGGTTTGGCCCAGCTTGATTCTGCGTCCATCGCTTTTCATGGATTCAGGGTAGGTGCTACGCTTCCTTTGATGACTTGCTAAAGTAAGTCATCAAAGGAAGCGTATATAGCCGATGGCGAATCAAAGCGCGGTAAGGTTTTTTGCGCCAAGCCATGGAAGGGATTCTAAACGGCTTGTGTGTTTGCGTCCGCCGCCTGGCTAGCTGACGTATAATGCATGGTCAACAAGCAAGCGACGCTGGCAAGGAGCTCACCAACCATGCTCGAGAACCTCTCCGAACGCCTTCAGGGCATATTCAGCGGGCTGCGCGGCAAGGGCCGCCTGACCGAGGACGACATCAACGGCGCGATGCGCGAGATCCGCATGGCGCTTCTGGAAGCCGACGTGAACTTCAAGGTGGTGAAGGGGTTCATCGCGCGCACGAAGGAGCGTTGCCTGGGCGCCGAGGTGCTCGACTCGCTCACGCCGGCGCAGAACGTGGTGAAGATCGTGCTCGACGAGCTCACCGAGCTGTTGGGCCGCACGGACTCCAAGCTGGTCCTTTCCAGCCGCATCCCCAACGTCATCATGCTCGTGGGCCTGCAGGGCTCTGGCAAGACGACCGCCGCGGCCAAGCTGGCCTACCGCCTGAAGCAGGAGAACCATTCGCCGCTGCTCGTGGCCTGCGACGTGTACCGCCCCGCCGCAGCCGACCAGCTGCAAACCCTCGGCGGCGAGATCGGCGTGCGCGTGTACCGCGGCGACGGTCAGGACCCGGTGCGCATCGCCACCGAGGGCATCCAGGACGCCATCGACAACCTGCGCGACGTGGTCATCGTGGATACGGCGGGCCGCCTGCACGTGGACGACGAGATGATGGACGAGGCCGAGGCCATCAAGCGCGCGGTCAAGCCCGACCAGATCCTCATGGTGGTGGACGCCATGACCGGCCAGGACGTGGTGAACGTGGCGGCCGCCTTCGCCGAGCGCGTGGACTTCGACGGCGTGATCATGTCGAAGATGGACGGCGACGCCCGCGGCGGCGGGGCGCTGTCCATCAAGCAGGTCACCGGCAAGCCCATCAAGTTCATCTCGTCCGGCGAGAAGCCCGACTCGCTCGAGGAGTTCCACCCCGACCGCATGGCCAAGCGCATCCTGGGCATGGGCGACGTGGTCAGCCTCATCGAGAGCGCCGTGAAGGTGCAGCAGGAAGAGGTGGAGCAGGAGCAGGCCGAGCGCATGATGCGCGCGAACCTCACGCTCAACGACTTCGTGGACATGAACCGCCAGATCCGCAAGATGGGCGGCATATCGAAGCTGATCAGCGCGCTGCCCGGCGGCGACAAGGCCATGTCGCAGGGCCAGGTGGACGAGGGGGCGCTCGACCACATGGAGGTCATCATCAGCTCCATGACCAAGGCCGAGCGCGAGAAGCCCGACCTGCTGAACGGCTCGCGCCGCGCGCGCATCGCGGCCGGCGCCGGCGTGACCGTCTCGGACGTGAACCAGCTGATCAAGAAGTTCAACGAGACGAAGAAGATGATGAAGAAGATGATGCCGGCCATGGAGGAGGCTCAGGGCAAGCGGGGGAAGAAGGGCAGGAAGGGCCGTAAGCGCCGCATGCCCGGCCTGCCCGGCGGCATGAACATGGCCGACCTCAAGAAGCTCCAGGACATGATGGGGCAATAGGCGATTCGGGGGCCTTCCGCACGTGGGAGGCCCTCCTTTTTGCAACGTCGTCGAGTTATGCACCTCCGCGCAGACAGAAGAGGGCGGGTTTCGCGCGGACGTGGCTGTTCGTCTGCGCGAAACCCCTGGTCGCGTTTTCAACGTGTGCGGCGAATGGCCCGCGCACCGTCCGGAAAAGGTGCATAACTCGAGCACATTGCATTTTCTGGGGCTTTTCGATAACGCAAGGGTGCAGAACTCGAGGACTTTGCAAGAAGCTGGGACGGCCGGCTCGATGGCGTATAATAGTCCGAACACGATGTCATCCTGAGTGGAGGCGCCACTGCTAACGCCGCGCGGGATCCTTCGACTCCGCGCCTGCGGCGCTCCGCTCAGGATGACAAACGAGGTCAAAGACGCGTCGTCGGAAGGGGCGGGCATGGTGGATGCGACGTATCCAGGGCAGGAGGCGCCCGTCGCCGCCGAGCCGCCGGTGCTGCAGTGCGCGGGGCTGATCAAGGCGTTCGGGTCCATGGCGGCGCTCAACAGCGTGTCGTTCTCGGTGCCGCGCGGGCGCGTGGTGGGCTTGCTCGGCCCCAACGGCAGCGGCAAGACCACGCTCATCAAGCTGGCGGCCGGGCTGCTCACGCCCACGGCGGGCACGGTGCTGGTAGCGGGGATGGAGCCCGGTCCGCAGACGAAGGCCCTCGTGTCCTACCTGCCCGAGCGCCCGTACTTCTCACCCGGCATGAAGGTGGCCCGCACGCTCGACTTCTTCGCGGATTTCTACGCAGACTTCGACCGCCCCCTGGCCGAGGACATGCTCGCGCGCTTGCAGGTGCCCCTCGGCGCGCACATGGGCTCGCTCTCGAAGGGCACGAAGGAGAAGGTGCAGCTGGTGCTGGTGATGGCCCGCCGCGCGGCGCTCTACCTGCTTGACGAGCCCATCGGCGGGGTGGACCCGGCCACGCGCGACTACATCCTGGACACCATCATCGGCGCGTACCGCCGCGAGGCCACCATCCTCCTTTCCACGCACCTGGTGGCCGACGTGGAGCGCGTGCTGGACGACTTCATCTTCCTCCAGTACGGCACCATGGTGCTCCACGCGCCGGTGGCCTACGTGCGCGAGACGTTCGGCATGAGCGTGGACGACTACTTCAGGGGGGCGTTTCGATGCTAGGGAAGCTGTTCAAGCACGACATGGCCGCCCTCTCGCGCGTGCTCGTGCCGTTGCATCTAGCGGCGCTGGGCGTGGCCGTGCTCGCGGCCGTGTGCGGGCTGGCGGGCAACGGCCTGGGCGAGGCGGCGCGGCAGGCCACGGGCGTCGGCGGCGAGATGCTCAGCCTGTTCGCGGGTTTCGCGTACGTCGCGTTCGGCTTCAGCCTGTTCCTTCTGTGCACGCTCACGCTGGCGACGTTCTTCGTCGTCGCGCACCGGTTCTACCGCAACCTCTTCACCGACGAGGGCTACCTCACGTTCACGCTGCCCGTCACGGCCAACCAGATCGTGCTGTCCAAGACGCTCTCGGGCGCGCTTTGGCTGCTCATCGACTTTTTGGTGGTGGGCGTATGCATAACCGCGGTGATGTTCGGGATGGACGCGTTCTCTTCGATGCTCTCCCAGAGCTACTCGTTCGGAGGCGGCCCGCAGCTGCCGAGCGCGGGCGAGTGGGCGAACTTCGCGAACACGTGCCTCCAGGCGATAGCGTGGATGCTCGCGGCGTACGCGGCGCTCTGCGTGGGCTCGGCTGCCGCGCGCCACAAGGTGGCGGCCGCCGTGGGAGCGTTTCTGCTCATAGGGATGGCCGTGGGCATCGCCTCGGCCCTGTTGAACGCCGCGGCCTTCATGGCCATCTCGACGTTCGCGCCGGGGCTCTGGTCTGCGCATTTCGACCCGTACGGCCCCGTGTCCCGCGCCATCGGGCAGCTGACCATGCTCGCGCTCGCCGCCGCCAGCTACGCTGTCTGCGTCTGGTGCCTCAAACGGCACGTCAACCTGGCGTAAACCCGCACGCCCGCTTCCTCTGCTATACTGGCGCTCGCATTGAAGGCTGCGCGTGAAAGGATGCGCCATGGCGCTTGAGATACGCCCGTACCGCGAGGAGGACCTTGCGGGCATGATGAAGGTGTGGAACGAGGTCGTGGAAGGCGGCGAGGCGTTCCCGCAGATAGAGCCGCTTACGCTGGAGACGGCGCGCGAGTTCTTCGCCGAGCAGACGCTTTCCGTGGTGGCGGTGATCGGCACGCGGCTGTTCGGCCTGTACATCCTGCATCCGAACAACGTGGGCCGCTGCGCTCACGTGGCCAACGCGAGCTACGCCGTGGCGTCGAGCGCCCGCGGGGTCGGCCTCGGCCGGGCGCTCGTGGAGGACTCGCTCGCCCAGGCGGCGCGCAAGGGCTTCCGCGGCCTGCAGTTCAACGCGGTCGTGGCCGGCAACGCCGGCGCCATCCATCTCTACGAGGACATGGGCTTCACGCGCGTGGGCACCATCCCGGGCGGCTTCGTGAACTTCATGGGCGCCTACGAGGACATGCACATCTACTACAAGAGCACGCTGCCCGCCCAGCGCTCCTGTTGAGGCTAGCATCCGCCGCCCGGTCGGGCGGCACGAGGGGCGCGAAGGGGCTCCGTTCCCGCCCAAACATGGGCTTTTCGAGGACGCGCGGGGTCGGCGTTGGCCGGCTTCGCGCGTTTCGCTACAATTCGGCTTGGTAATCCGCTTGTCAAACGGTCGTTTTCGCCGTATCATAAGCAATTGCTGTTTTCGCTACGTCGCGCGCATCGCGGCGTTGAGCATCGAATCGAACGCAAGAAGCAAAAAAGGAGTTCACCTTCATGGCAGTCAAAATTCGCCTCTCCCGTCACGGCGCGAAGAAGCGCCCGTACTACCGCATCGTCGTCGCCGACTCGCGCGCCCCGCGCGACGGCAAGTTCATCGACGAGGTCGGCCGCTACAACCCCTGCGCCGAGCCTGCCATGGTGCAGTTCGACATGGAGAAGGTCGACCAGTGGATCAAGAACGGCGCCCAGCCCACCGACACGGTCGTCCGCCTGCTCAAGAACGCTCGCGAGAACGCGTAGCGCGCCATGGCCGAGCAGACCGAAGACATCGTCGGCCTCGTCGAGTCCGTCGTGCGTCCCCTCGTCGAGTTTCCCGACGAGCTCGAGATCACGGCGTCCGATGCCGAGGACGGCTCGATCCTCGTCGAAGTCCGCGTGAACGAAGAGGACGCCGGCAAGGTCATCGGCCGCCAGGGGAGGGTCATCAAGGCGATCCGCACGCTGGCCCGCGCCGCCGCCTCGCGCACGAACACCCACGTCGAAGTGGAGCTTCTCGACTAGATGCGCGCATGGGCGAACGTGGCCGAGCTGGCCAAACCGAAGAACCTGACGGGAGGGCTCGTCGCGCGCAGCGCGCCGGGTCTTCCCTTTTTGCTGCATGAGGGCCTGGAAGTGGCCTTCGTGCCCCCGCAGATCGACGCGCCGCGCCGGGCGCGGGTGGCCTCCGTGCAGGACGCGGGCCGGGGGGCCTACCTGGTGACGTTTGAGGGCGTCGACTCCATCGACGTGGCCGAGCGGCTGGCGGGCTGCCGCTGCCTCGTGCGCCGCGCCGACGTCCCCGAGGCCGCGCTGGCCGGGGAGGCGGAGGGCCTCGAGGGCTTCGAGGTGCACGATGCCTCCGCGGGCCTCGTGGGCGTCGTCGCCGAGGTGGTGGAGAACCCGGGGCAGACGCTCCTGTCCGTCGACCGGGGCGACGGCGGGCGCATGGTGCTCGTGCCCCTCGTGGACGCGCTCGTCGAAGGCATCGACGAGGGCGCGCGCCGCATCGACATGAACCTGCCGGAGGGCCTGCTCGACCTGTAGCGCGCCCCCGCCGCGCACGCGAAAGGACCTCTTGTGATCATCGAAACGCTCTCGACGTTCCCCGGCATGTACGACTCCGTCATGGGGGCGTCCATGATGCGCATCGCCCAGGAGAAGGGCATCCTCCGCTTCACGGCGCACGACCTGCGCGACTGGACGCACGACCGCCACCGCACCACCGACGACGACCCCTACGGCGGCGGCGACGGCCTGGTGATGAAGTGCGAGCCCATCTTCGAGGCTTTCGACGACATCGCGGCCGCAGGTCCCAGGCCCTGCACCGTCTTCCTCGCGCCCTGCGGCGAGCCCTTCGATGACGCGCTCGCCTGCGAGCTGGCGCGCGAGAAGCGCCTGCTGTTCGTGTGCGGCCATTACGAGGGCATCGACGAGCGCGCCTACTCGCTGGCCGACCGCGTGATCTCGCTCGGCGACTACGTGCTCACGAGCGGCGAGCTGGCCTCCATGGTGGTCATCGACGCCGTGGTGCGCAAGCTGCCCGGCGTGCTGGGGGCCGAGACGGGGGCGCTCGGCGAGAGCTTCGCCGACGGGTTGCTGGAATACCCCCAGTACACGCGCCCGGCGTCGTTTCGCGGCATGGACGTGCCGCCGGTGCTCCTGTCGGGCAACCACGCCGCCGTCGCCCGCTGGCGCCGCGAGCAGTCGCTCGAGCGCACCGCCCGCCTGCGCCCCGACCTCCTCGAGCGCGTGGACCTCTCCGACGCCGACCGGAAGTTCCTCACCGGATCGTCTTCCTGAGCGCAGCGGCGAAGCCCCCCTCTTGGCATCCTGAGCGAAGGTCGAAGGCGGCCTCCCTTGTCATCCTGAGCGAAGGCCGAAGGCGGCCTCCCTTGTCATCCTGAGCGGAGCGCGCAGCGCGGAGTCGAAGGATCCCCCGCGGCGCCAGCAGTGAGACTTCCGGCTAACGCCGCGCGGGATCCTTCGACTCCGCTCACTGCGTTCGCTCCGCTCAGGATGACAAAAGGGGGGGCTTCGCTCCGCTCAGGATGACAGAAGGGAGCGCGCGTTGCTTACGGCTCTCCTGCTGCGCTATCATGGGGGCAGCGTCCCGCGCAGCCACGAAAGGATGGTGCCCCGTGAACTCCGGCCAGCATGCAGCCAGCCAGCCTCCCGGCATCTTGCGCCGCTTCTTCAACCTGCTTGCGTGGGTGGGCTTCGTCGGCCTGATGTCGTGGCTGATGTTCGCCTACGTGGGGCACGCCTACGCGGTGCCGTCGGGCTCCATGGAGGGCACCATCATGACGGGCGACCGCGTGTTCGGCGAGAAGGTGAGCTACTACCTGCGCGACCCCGAGCCGGGCGACATCGTGATGTTCCAGGATCCGGAGATCCCGGGCCGGCTGCTGCTCAAGCGCTGCATCGCCGTGGGCGGGCAGACCGTGGACATCAACGGCGAGGACGGCCTCGTCTACGTGGACGGCCGGCCCCTCGACGAGCCCTACACGGCCGGCCAGCCTACCTACCGCCTCGACGAAGGCGTCGACTACCCCTACACGGTGCCCGAGGGATGCATGTGGATGATGGGCGACAACCGAGGCAACTCGCAGGACTCGCGCTACTTCGGCGCGGTGCCCGCCTCCACGGCCGAGGCGCGCAGCCTGTTCGTGCTGTGGCCCCTCGACGACATCGGCCTGCTGTAAAGGCCTCATCTGAAATATAAGCGGCGGGATGGGCGATGCGCTTTCGCCCGGTCGTGCTAGAATGGCGTTGGCGAAGAGACTTTCGGAGGGGAAGCATGCAGGGCCATTCGAGCGAGAGAACCTATATCACCAGCTGGTCGGCGGCGAAGTACCTGTCCTACGCCTTTTGGCGGGCATGGTTCCTGGTCATGTACTCCTCTCCTGTGTGGCTCTCCTTCGTGGTGCCCGAGGGCGTGAACCCGGGCCTGCAGATGTACTACCTGTCCACCGTGTGCTTCGTCGCGGCCTCCGTGATCCTCTCGGTGCTCCATGCCAAGACGGTGGAGCTCTTCTCGCTCAAGGGCGCCATGGTGGCGTTCGGGGCGGGCGCGAGCGCGGGCGTAGTCATGGAGTTCGCCGCCCTCATGCTGTGGCACGATCCGGGAAGCTGGCTGTTCTGGCTGGGAAGCGGCCTCACGGGCATCTGCACGGCGCCCATCGCCATCCGCGCGGGGCAGATATACGCCTCGGTGCGGGTGAACACGGCGGTCATCGGCACGCTTCTAAGCGACGTGGCCGCGGGGCTCATATTCTTCTTCTGCATCGGCACCTGGCCCATCGTGTGCCTGTTCATAGCTGCGGCCCTGCCCCTGCTCTCGGCGGTGATGATAGTCATCACCACGCCCTCGGGCGACGGGGGAGCGGTGGATATCGGCACGGCCACCGCAGGCGCGCTGTCGCGCAAGTCGTTTCTGCGCTTTCTGGTGGTGGTGTTCCTCATCGGCGCGGTGGCGTTTCTGCAGAACGGCCTGGGCAACTCCTGGTTCTCGCAGGCGAGCTTGGACAGCGGCCTTACGCTGGGCGTGAGCCTTCTGGTCATGGTGTCGTTCGCGCTGGCAGTGTTCTTCGCCATCGTGCAGAAGGTCCAGTTCGAGACGCTGTACCGCCCCATCATCTTCTGCCTCATCGCGTTCGTGGCCGTGGCCTACCTGCTGGACTTCGGCAACCCCGTGGCCATCGGCGGCACGTTCCTGGTGTACTGTTTGTTCTCGTCCTACATCTGGGTGTTCATGTCCTACCTGGGGCACAGCCGCTACTTCTCGCCCGTGCAGGTGTTCGGCTACGGGCGCAGCGCCTACGCGGGCGGGTCGCTTCTGGGCTGCCTTCTGGGGGTGTACGTGCTTCCGCAGGTTGACCTGGTGCGCGCGCTGCCGGTGATCGTCGTGGTGATGATAGGCATCCTGCTGCTGTGCGCGGTGGCCATCCGCCAGGTGGACATCTCCTCCATCCTGGTGCAGGACGCCGCGGAGAAGCGCTC
Source organism: Arabiibacter massiliensis (assembly GCF_900169505.1). Classification (NCBI taxonomy): domain Bacteria; kingdom Bacillati; phylum Actinomycetota; class Coriobacteriia; order Eggerthellales; family Eggerthellaceae; genus Arabiibacter; species Arabiibacter massiliensis. The sequence continues at coordinate 793,065 of NZ_LT827021.1, read as the reverse complement.
CGACAGCCACCCCGCAAAGGCCGATGCGGCCGCCGCGCCCGTGGAGGCCGACCAGTTGGGCGACGTGCACCTCTCGCCGCGCGAGCTGGAGGTGTTCGCGCTCATGCGGGCCGGGCGCGACTCGGAGTACATCGCCAACAGCCTGTGCGTGTCGCGCAACACCGCCAAGACGCACATCCGCAACATCTACGCCAAGTTCGGCGTCCACCGCCGCCAGGATTTCATCGACGTCATCCAGAAGCTCTAGAATCCCCCTCACCCGGCATCACCCAGTGGGTGATATGCCCTCACCTGCGTAAACTTCATCCTACGGGAGGATTGTCCGCCCCTTCGCGACCGGCCATGCTGCTGAATGTAGCGTTATGCCATTCGCCGAAGAAAGGATGATCTATGAAGCGTGAAGGCTTGACCAGACGCTCGTTCGTCAAGGCGACGTCCCTGGCAGGTGCCGCGGCTGCACTCGGCACCCTGTACGGCGGGAAGTTGCAGAAGACCGAGCAGGCGTGGGCCGCGGGGGAGTCCACCAGCCAGCGCAAGACGTACGTGACCACGTGCCGCGGTTGCATCCAGGCCTGTCCCGCCCGCGTGTACGTGGAAAACGGCATCGTGGTGAAGATCGAGGGCCATCCCTACGCGCCCACGTCGCTGGGGTCGCTGTGCATGAAGGGCCTCAACCAGATAAACAACTGCTACAGCCCGCGGCGCGTGCTCTACCCGCTCAAGCGCTCGGGTCCGCGCGGTGCCGAGGAGATGGCCTGGGAGCGCATCAGCTGGGACGAGGCCATCGAGCTGGCGGCCACCAAGATCGCCGACGCCATCGAGAAGTACGGCACCTATTCGTTCTTCACGTCGGTGGGCGGCGGCGGCTCCTACGCCATGCGCCAGGCCATCACCATGAGCCACTCGCTGGGCTCGCCCACGGTGTTCGAGCCGGGCTGCGCGCAGTGCTACCTGCCGCGCTACTCGGTGGCGCTGTTCATGTACGGCGGCGCCGACCAGTCCATCGCCGACGCGGCCGCGCAGGAGCCCTTCAAGGGCATCGCGCGCCGCTGGTACGAGAAGATGGGCGTGTGGGACCAGATAGACGACGAGAACAAGAAGGGCTACGCCGACCAGATCGATACGAACACGATCGTCATCTGGGGCGCGCAGCCCTCGGTGTCACAGACGGCGCAGTCGGGCCGCGGCATGGCCGAGCTGCGCGAGGCCGGCTGCAAGACGGTGGTGGTGGACCCCAACATGAGCCCCGACGCCGTGAAGGCCGACGTATGGCTGCGCGTGCGCCCCGGCGCCGACGGCGCGCTGGCGCTGTCGTGGTGGAACTACATCCTCGAGCACGAGCTGTACAACGAGGAGTTCACCAAGCAGTGGACGAACCTGCCCTTCATCATCAACGAGGACACGAAGCTGCCCTACCGCGCCACCGACATCTGGCCGGACTTCAAGCAGAGCACCCCGGCCGACACGCCGGCCTACGTGTGCTTCGACGCCAACACCGGCAAGCTGGCCCCCTTCGAGTACCAGGACGAATCGGTGGACCCGCAGATTTTCTGGAGCGGCGCCATCGACGAGCTGGGCGGGGTGGCCGCCCGCAGCGCCGGCCAGATCTACAAGGAAGCCGCCGCCGAGTGGACGCTGGAGAAGACCGAGGAGATAACCTGGGTGCCCGCGGCCGAGAACGAGAAGGCCATCCTTTTGTACACCGCGCCGCTCAAGGAGGGCAAGTGCGGCGGCATCTGCCATGGCGTGTCTTCCGACATGGAGCAGATCGCCCACCAGCTGCCGGTGGGCCTGTGCGGCCTGGACGCCATCATGGGCTACGTGAACAAGCCCGGCTGCACGCTCACGCAGAACTCCAAGCCCAAGACCGACGAGAACGGCCATGTGGCGCGTCCCACCACCATCTTCCAGTACCGCAACGTGGACATCGTGCACGACTGCGGTGTGGGCTACATCGTGGGCAACTCGCCCGAGGAGAACGCCGCGCGCCTGGAGGGCTTCAAGCCCGACCCCGACGGGTTCCCGAACCCGCGCACGGCCGAGCTGCTCTACATCACCAACCAGCTGCGCCTCGACCGTCTGGGCATGAAGAACCACAAGGGCCTGTACCACTGGGAGCACAGCCACATCCCCTCGGTGCTGGAGGCCATCCGCACCGGCGAGCCGTACAAGCCGCGCGTGTGGTTCGACATGTCGGGCAACAAGCTGGCGATGCTGGGCAACGCGAAGTCGTGGTACGACGTGTTCCCGGAGATCGACTTCTGCATCTGCCAGCATCCCATGATCACGTCGTTCCAGGCCGAGGTGGCCGACCTCATCTTCCCCATCGAGGAGTGGCTCGAGGTGACCAGCCACGACGGCCGCGACATCACCACGGAGGGCGAGATCAAGGACCCCTCGCCCGACACCACCGACACGGGCCAGCTGAACTTCAAGTTCGGCATGTTCCCCATCCTGCACCTGGGCGAGACGGTGTCCAACTTCGTGGCGCCCAAGAAGGTGACCGGCAAGGTGGCCGAGATCTTGAACGCCAAGCTGGAGGCCGGCCAGGACATCGTGCTGGGCGCGGTGGGCCAGGCCACGGGGCGCACCTACATGGAGGAGCCCACCACGGCAAACGACGGCTTCCTGTCCACGTCGAAGGGCGCGTCGTATCTGCACGACGTCGACCGCTCGAAGTTCAACCTGCGCTTCCCGCTGCCCCCCGGCGTCATGTTCGGCGAGGAATCCGACGAGCGCATCCAGCAGTCCTTCGCGGAGCGCTTCGGCGCGCCGGACATGGAGGCGCTGCATGAGAATCCCGAGCAGTACCAGACGCCCGTGGCGGGCGAGGGCGGCGGCAAGCTCTGGCCCGACGGCACGCACCACTGGTGGAGCCCTCAGGACGAGTTCTGGGTGTACGACCAGCACGAGATGATTGCCACCGACGGCTTGAAAGCCGGGTTCGGCACCGAGAGCCGCAAGTTCGAGGTGTACGCGCAGATGCTCGTGCAGCTGGCCAAGACCGGTTTCCCCTGCTGCTACCCGCGCGCTCAGGTGGACGTGGACCCCTCCATCGGCCAGGGAGCCTACGAGGGCACCTACGCCCCCATCTGCCAGCACATCGAGCCGGCCGAGAGCCCGCTCGAAGGCACCGAGGGCTACGACCCCGAGTACCCGCTCTCGCTCACGAGCGGCCGCGTGTACTACACGCACCACGGCACGCAGCGCCAGGCGCCCTACATGCGCGAGATATGGCCGGCGCCCGATCTGCGCATGAACAGCAAGACGGCCGAGAAGTACGGGCTGGCGCACCTGGACTGGGTGAAGGTGACCTCGCGGCGCGGCTCCACGCATGCCCGCGTGTACATCACCGACGGCATGCACGAGAACGTGGTGTGGATGGAGCGCTTCTGGAACCCCGAGTGCTTCGACTCCTCGCAGGAGACGAAGACCGGCGGCTGGCAGGAATGCAACGTGAACATCCTCACCAAGAACACGGCGCCGTTCAACGAGGTGTACGGCTCCTACACCAACCGCGGCTTCTGCGTGAAGGTGGAGAAGGCCGAGAAGCCGCCGCGCGTGTGGGTGGAGCCCCAGGAGTTCGAGCCGCTCATGTACACCCACAAGAACCAGTACGTCGACGTGAACCCCTTCGAAGAGACACTGGCCGACCCGTCGGCAAGCTGGACCCCGGTGGTCACCTTCGACGAGGCGCACACGTTCTCCAACGAGACATTCAAGCATTAGGAGGGATACGCAATGGCAAGACGGACTTTGGTCATCGACCTGAACCGCTGCTCGGGCTGCGACTCGTGCACGGTGGCCTGCAAGTACGAGAACAACATCCAGCTGGGCTCATTCTGGAACCGCGTGCTGGCCGTGGGACCCACAGGCGAGTACCCCAACATCGAGATGTACTGGCTTCCTATGCAGTGCCAGCAGTGCGAGAACTCCCCCTGCGTGGGCGTGTGCCCCACGGGCGCGTCGTACCGCGACCCGGAGAACAACGTGGTGATGGTGAACAAGGAGCTGTGCATCGGCTGCCAGTACTGCATGTACGCCTGCCCCTACGGCGTGCGCCAGTTCAACGAGGCCGAGGGCGTGGTGGAGAAGTGCACGCTGTGCAACCACCTGACGGCGAAGTCGGACGGCATCGAGAACATCAACGACAGCTTCGACGAGGAGCATGCCGTGCCGCCCTGCGTGCACAACTGCTGCTGCGGCGCGCGCTACTACGGCGACTTGGACGACCCGAACTCCGCCGCGTCGAAGGCTCTGGCGGCCGCCGGCGGCGAGGGCTCCGAGAACGTGCATACGATAAGCGACCCCTCGGGCGCCAAGCCCACGGTGCGCTACATCTTGAACCCCTCCGTGGCGCAGTGGAAGGAGCTTGACTCATGGAAGTAGGAATCCAATGGCCCTTGGTGCTGTTCACCGTCATCGCGGGCGCGGGCTACGGCGCGATGGCAACTGCCGGCGTCGCCCGCCTGGCGAATAGGCAGAACGAAGCCACCCGCAAGACGGCCCTCATCGTGGTTCTGGCGCTGCTGGTGGTGGGCGGCTTGATGAGCGTGTTCCACCTGGCGCACCCCGAGCGCTTCATGGGCGCCATCGCCAACCTGCTGTCGTTTTCGGGCATCGCCCTCGAGCTCATCAGCCTGGCGGTGGGCGTGGTGGTCGCCTTCCTGTTCCTGGTGTTCGCATCCACGGGCAACAAGGCGGGCGAGAAGGTCATGGCGGCGTGCTCCATCGCGGTGGGCGTGGTGGCCGCGTTCCTGCAGGGCTACGCGTACTTCGAGGTGGCGGCCCAGCCGGGTTGGCACTCCCTGGCGCTTACGTTCGGCTATCTGTTCACGTCGCTGGCGGCTGGCGCGCTCATCTACGTGGCCGTGGCCGCCTTCAGGAAGGACGACGAGGCGGCCCTGCGCCTGACGGGCATCCTGGCCGTAGCGCTGGCGGCCTTGGCGGCGCTGTCGTGCATCGCCTACGCCGCATCGCTCGGCGCGGCCGGGCTGCTGGCGAACGCGGCGCTGGTCGTGGCCGTGCTCACTGTCGTGTGCGAGCTGGCGGCTGCGGGGCTGGGGACGTGGTTCGCCTTCAAGAAGCGTTCCCTGCCGCTGGTCGTCGCGGCCGCCGTGGCGGCGCTCGCCGCCTCCATCGCGGTGCGCGCGCTCATGTGGGTGGTCGCGTCGTACGGGTTCAATTTCATCTGGGAAGCGGCAGCGAACCGCGGCCTGCTCCTGTTCTAGTCAAGAGAAAGGCAGTCTCCTCATGTCAGACATCGCCCAAGCAGACGTTCCTGCGAACAAAGATCTGGCCGACCGGAAGGCGGCATGCGAGCCCACGTTCGACGAGAAGGTGAACGGCCTGATGAGGTTCATCCATTTCGAGCCGCTCATCAGGGAGCTGGACTACCAGGTGCTTCTGTACTGCACCGAGCGCAAGGGCCTGTCTGACATCGAGGAGCACCTCGCATCGCTGCCGGAGTTCAAGGCCGCCACGCGCGACCAGTACTCGCTCATCACCGAGCTGGTGCACCATCATGGCCTGGAGTTCTTCGAGCTTGACGAGGCGGGCAACCCCGTGGGCGAGGCCGATAAGGCGGGCCTCACGGAAAACGAGGTGGACGACCTGGTGGCAGGGTACGCCTACCGCACCACCGAGGCGGGCCTCGAGGTGGCGGCGCGGATGGACCCGGCGCGTCGCCTGGCCGATCTGCTGGAGGCCGAGCCGCACCGGCGCGACGCCTACCTGGCCCTGCTGGAGTTCTTGCAGGAGGCGCATTCGTTCGCCCAGGTGGACGGGTTCCTACGCGGCTGCAACGTAGCGGAACTCGCCCGCCAGGCGGGCGACGGGGGCGTGCAGCCCTCGGTGTTCGTGGATAAGCTGGAGCGCGCCGGTGTGATCATCTACGACGGCGGCTGGCAGGCCACCGAGGCCGGCCGCGCCGCGCTCGCGCAGCTGTCGGCCGAGGCCGGCCGCGCCGCGAACGCGAAAGCCATGACCCCCGTCCACGCGTAAAGGAAGGAAGGCAATCATGTCAAACGCCACGACCGCCGCGGCCCTCGCGCCGGATACGCTCGCGCAGCTGTGCGAGGTGCTGGAGGACCGCGCCGAGTTCTACCTCACCCTGGCGGGCTTCTACTACAAGCCGCTCACGCAGGACCAGATCGACCACATGGCCGCGCAGGACTATTCGCAGTACGCGGCCCACGCCGACGAGTCGCTTCTGGACGAGGGCTTCGACGACATCCGCCGCGCCCTGCGCAAGCGGCACACGGGCACCCGGTGCATCCTGGCCACGGAATGGACCAGCACCTTCGGCGGCGCCGAGGCCTACAAGGGGCGCTACTGCGTGCCCAACGCGTCGCTGTTTTTGGACAAGTCCGGCCTCACCTACGGCCGGCCGCGCAACGAGGTGAGCCGCATCTTCGCCGGGCAGCGGCTGCGCCTGCACGACGATGCCGGCATGCCCGAGAGCCATCTGTGCTTCGAGCTGGAGTTTCTCTCGGTGCTCTCCGGCGAGATAGCCGCGCATCTGCGCGCGGGCGAGCTGGAAGCGGCGCTGGAGAAGATCGACGTGTCGCAAGAGTTCATCCAGGGGCACATCCTCACGTGGTTCCCGCAGCTTTCCGAGCTCGCCCTGCTCATGCTGAAGACGAGGTTCTACAAGGGGGTCCTCAAGATCACGCAGGGCTACCTGGAGCTCGACGTGCAGACGCTCGCCGACGTGGAAGCCGAGGTGCGCTTCGGGGTGCAGGCGGCATGAACGGCCCGGTTATCTCGCGCCGCTCGCTCATAGCCGGCAGCATCGGCATCGCCGCGCTTTTGGGGCTGGGCGGGGGAGTGAAGTACGCGTGGGCCACCGAGCGCGAGCTTCTGCGCCCGCCGGGCGGGCAGGACGAGGAGCGGCTGCTGTCCCTGTGCATCCGCTGCGACCGGTGCCGTCAGGCGTGCCCTTTGCACGCCATCGAGAGCGCCGGCGTGGAGGAGGGGCTGCTGAACGTGCGCACGCCCAAGCTGAACTTCCGCACGCACGCGCTCGCCCGCACGCTGGGCACCACGGAGTACCACGAGGTGGACGCGGGCTACTGCAACTTCTGCGACGCGGAGGGCGCGGGCGGCCAGGTGAAGAAGTGCGTCGCCGCCTGCCCCACCGGCGCGCTGGCGGCCTTCGACGAGAGTTACGAGCGCATCGGTACGGCGGTGATCGACCCGGTGTACTGCATCAACTTCCCGCAGCTGGGGCAGACGCCCACGGGGTGCCGCCTGTGCGTGGACGCGTGCCCCTACGAGGCCATCGTGATGAACGACGAGCAGCGGCCCCAGGTGGTTCCCGACAAATGCAACGGCTGCGGCAAGTGCGAGGTGGTGTGCCCCAGCGCCTCGTACCGCGCGCTGGTGGGAGTGGGCGCTCTGGAGGAGCGCGCCGCGGCCGGCAACGCCGACTACGCCGCCTCGCTTTCGTTCTACCGCCGCACGGGCGTGCTGCCGCGCGGGATAAACATCGTCGTCCAAGACCAAGCAGCCGAAGCGTAAACCTGAGAGGAACGGGACTTCGCCATGTCTACCACCACTACCGCCCTCGATGATTCGATGGATACCGCGCCCGAGCCGAACGGGAAGGCGCCGTCCTGCGATGCGGCCTCCGGCGAGCATGCCGCGGTGGCGGGGGAGCGGCCCCTCAAGAAGCCGCTCGTGCGCCGCCTCGTGGTCGCGGGCGTGTTCCTGGCCGCGTGCGCGGGCATCGTGTTCAATCTGGGCGTGGGCACCATCTCGTCGTTCGGATGGGAGTCGCTTGCCGCCATCTGCCCGCTGGGCGGTTTGGAAACCATGCTGGCGGGCAAGCTGTTCATCCCGCGGGCGCTCGTGTTTTTGCTGCTGGTGGTGGCGGTGGGGGCGGTGCTGGGGAAGGTGTTCTGCTCGTGGGTGTGCCCGGTGCCCGGCGTGCGCTCCCTCATCGACGCCCTCGCCCACCGAAGCCCCCGCATAGCGACGGGAAAGGCGAAGGGGGAGGACGGCGCCGAGACGGCCGAGTTCAAGGTGGTGCGTCCCCTCACCCGCCGTGAGAAGCGCGCGCTCGCGAAAGCCGCAGGCGGCGACGGGGCCTGCGCCTCCTCCTGCTCCTCGTGCGCGGCGTGCGGCCCGCGGGAGCTTTGCGCGCGCCTGGACTCCCGGCACCTGGTGCTGGGCGGGTCGCTTCTGAGCGCCGCCGTGTTCGGCTTCCCGGTGTTCTGCCTGGTGTGCCCCATCGGGCTCACGTTCGCCAGCATCATCGCGCTCGTGCAGCTGTTCGGGCTGCAGACGCTGTCGTGGGGCGCGGTGCTGTTCCCGCTCATCCTGGTACTGGAACTCACCGTGTTGCGCAAATGGTGCGGCAGGTTCTGCCCCCTGGGCGCGCTCATGTCGCTTGCCAGCCTGCCGAACCGCCTGCTGCGTCCCCGGGTGGATGCGAAGAAGTGCCTGCGCGGCAAGGGCGTTGACTGCCGCATCTGCGCCGACGCGTGCCCCGAAGGGCTCGACCCGCACGTCGCCGAGGGCATGCACGAGTGCTCCAAGTGCCGCGACTGCGCCGTCAACTGCCCCGCTGGCGCCATCACCTTCCCCTTGCGCCGCCGCTAGTCTCGCCCGGCGGCCAGGGGCGCCGGGCGCGTCCCACGTGTTTTACGTGGAACATCCGTGCTGGAAACGCCGGCCGCGCCGTCCAGCGCCAGCGGCTCCTCGGCAATCCACCAAGAACAGCGGAGGGCCCGGGAGTCTTGCACGAGAATCGCGTTCGTGCGAGCTGTTTCACAAAGCTAACTTGACGTGAGGCCCGCCCCACTTTATCCGACCAGGCAAAACGCTTGAGCCTTGTCCAAAAAATACAGTTAGCCATGGCGAACACCTCGCACGAACGTCAATCTCGTGCACGGGACCGCGCCGCGCAGCCTCTTGACCCCCGGCGTACCGCATCCTTTCCCCCGATGATCGGGAAATTTCTGCAAACTTTGTCGAACGCGCCGGGCGCGCTGTCGCGACGCGCTATCATATGGGCTTGCGACTTCATCCGGGCGCATCGCGCCCGTTCGGAAAGGATAGACATACCTCATGGATTCCGGTCAGCACGCCGTTCGCCAGAGCCCGGGCATTCTCAGGACGTTCGTCGGCCTGCTCGTCATGGTCGCCTTCGTGTTCGGGCTGTCGTGGGTGCTGCGCACGTTCGTGTTCCAGGCTTACGAGATTCCCTCGGGCTCCATGGAGGAGACCATCATGACCGGCGACATGGTGTTCGCCGAGAAGGTGAGCTACTACCTGCGCGACCCGAAGCCCGGCGACATCGTGACGTTCCAGGACCCGGAGATCTCCGGACGCATCCTCATCAAGCGCTGCATCGCCGTGGGCGGGCAGACCGTCGACATCAACGACGAGGACGGCCTCGTCTACGTGGACGGCGTGCCGCAGGACGAGCCTTACACCGACGGACAGCCGTCCTACCGGCTGCAAAGCGACGTGGAGTACCCCTACACGGTGCCCGAGGGGTATCTGTGGATGATGGGCGACAACCGCACGAACTCGCAGGACTCCCGCTTCTTCGGCGCCATCCCCATCTCGTCCGTGACGGGGCGGGGGGCGCTCGTGTACTGGCCGCTCAACGATTTCAGCCTGCTCGACTGATCGATCAAGACAAGGAGAACCATGCCAACCGAAACCGCATCCGCGCACGGGGAGCGCGCTCAGGCAGCCGTCCAGCTGCCGCCGACGTTCCAGGACGTCATCATGAACCTGCAGCGCTACTGGGGCGATGCGGGCTGCGTCGTGCTGCAGCCCTACGACAACGAGGTGGGCGCCGGCACGAACGCTCCGTCCACCACGCTGCGCTCGCTGGGACCCGACACGTGGCGCACCTGCTACGTGCAGGGCAGCCGCCGTCCCACCGACGGCCGCTACGGCGAGAACCCCAACCGCACGCAGCACTACTTCCAGTTCCAGGTGCTCATGAAGCCCTCGCCCGACGACATCCAGGAGATGTACCTGGGCAGCCTGCGCGCCATCGGCATCGACGTGGACGCGCATGACGTGCGCTTCGTAGAGGACGACTGGGAGAGCCCGACGCTCGGCGCGTGGGGCCTTGGCTGGGAGGTGTGGATCGACGGCATGGAGGTGACGCAGTTCACCTACTTCCAGCAGGTGGGCGGCTTCGAGTGCAGCCCCGTGCCCGTGGAGATCGCCTACGGCCTGGAGCGCCTCACCATGTTCGTGCAGGGCGTGGACTCCATGTTCGACATCGTGTGGAGCCGCGGCGCCGACGGCGTGGAGTTCACCTACGGCGACGTGTACCTGGAAAACGAGCGCCAGTACTCGCGCTACAACTTCGAGGTGGCCGACACCGACTTCCTGTTCCAGGAGTTCAACGACCGCGAGGCCGAGTGTTTGCGCACGCTCGAGGCGGGGCTGCCGCTGCCGGCCTACGACAGCGTGCTCAAGTGCTGCCACGCGTTCAACCTGCTCGATGCGCGCGGCGTGATTTCCGCCACCGAGCGTATGGCCTACATCCTGCGCGTGCGCACCATCGCCAAGGCCGTGTGCGCGAGCTACATGGAGCACGTGGTGGGCGTCAAGCCCGCCGAGGAAGGGGAGGAGGCCGACCGTGGCTAGCCTGCACACGCTCGCGTTCGAGATAGGCACCGAGGAGATCCCGGCGTTCGACCTGCACAAAGCGACTGCCCAGCTGGAGAAGCTCGTGCCCGAGGCGCTCGATCAGGTGCGCATCCCGCACGGCGAGGTGGCCATCCACACCACGCCGCGGCGCCTCATCGCGCTCGTGGCGGACGTGGCCGAGGCTACCGAGGCGCTCGAAGAGGTGTTCCGCGGCCCGGCCGCCAAGATCGCCTTCGACGCGGAGGGCAACCCCACGAAGGCCGCAACCGGCTTCGCGCGCGGCAAGGGCGTGGACGTGGACGCGCTCGAGCGCCGCGAGGAGAACGGCGTGGAGTACGTGTTCGCCACGAAGAGCGTGGCCGCCCGCGACGTGGCCGAGCTCCTGCCCGGCGTGCTGGAGGGCGTCATCACGGGCATCTCGTGGCCGAAGTCGTGCCGCTGGGGCACCACGAGCGAGTATTTCTCGCGTCCGGTGCGCTGGCTTCTGGCGATGCTCGACGAGCGCGTGATCCCCGTGACGTTCGCGGGCCTCACCGCCGGCAACCTCACGCGCGGGCATCGCTTCCTGGCGCCCGGCCCGCACGAGGTGGCCACGGCCGCCGACCTGCTTTCCGTGGTGGAGGCCGCGCACGTGGTGACGAGCGAGGCCGCCCGCGAAGAGGCTATCCGCGCCGGCGTGGCCGAGGCCGAGCGCGCCACCGGCGCCCGCGCCGAGCTGCCCGAGAAGACGCTTCTGGAGGTGACGAACCTCTGCGAGCAGCCCACCGTGCTCGTGGGCACGTTCGACGAGGAGTTCTTGCGCGTGCCCGAGGAGATCATCGTGGACGCGATGCTCATGCACCAGCGCTACTTCCCGCTCTACGACGAGGCCGGCAAGCTGACGAACCACTTCATCGTGGTGAGCAACGGCGACCCGGCGCACGCCGACACCATCATAGACGGCAACGAGCGCGTGGTGCGCGCCCGCCTCTCCGACGCGAAGTTCTTCTACGAGGAGGACCTGAAGCGCCCGCTCGAGGCCTACGTGGAGCGCCTGGACGAGGTGGTGTTCCAGGAGACGCTCGGCACCATGCGGGCGAAGGTGGAGCGCATCGTGGCGCTGGCGAACCATCTGGCCGCCGACGCGGGGCTCTCCGCCGCCGACGCGGCGGACGTCGCGCGCGCCGCGCTTCTGGCGAAGGCCGACCTCGTGACGAACGCCGTGGTGGAGTTCACGAGCGTCCAGGGCGTCATGGGCTCGTACTACGCCGTCGCCTCGGGCGAGAACGACCAGGTGGCGCGCGCCATCGCCGACCACTACCGCCCGCGCTTCTCCGGCGACGAGCCGCCCGCGTCGGTCGTGGGCCGCATCGTGGCCGCTGCCGATAAGCTGGACACCATCTGCGGCCTGTTCGCGGTGGGGCAGGGGCCCACGGGCTCGTCGGACCCCTTCGCGCTGCGCCGCAGCGCCATCGGCATCACGGCCATGCTGGAGGCGGGGCTGCCCGTGTCGCTTTCCGCCGCCATCGACGCGTCGCTCGCCACCTACGAGGCCGCCGGCGTGGAGTTCGACCGCGATGCCGTGCGCGCCGAGGTGGCCGAGTTCTTCGTCACGCGCACGAAGGTGATGCTGCGCGACGGCGGCTGCGCGCCCGACGCGGTGGACGCGGTGCTGGCCTGCGGCGTGGAGGAGCCGGCGCAGATCATCGCCCGCACCCGCGCGCTGGAAGCCGCCCGCACCCACGCGCCGGAGACGTTCGACGATCTGGCCACGGCCTACGCCCGCGCGAACAACCTGCGCGACGCGGGCCTGGGCGAGGAGGTTGACGAGGCGCTCATGGGCGAGGCCGAGCGCACCCTGGCCGCCGCCGCCGACAAGGCGTCTTCCCAGGTGGAGGCCGCGCTCGCCGCAGACGACTACGCGGCGGCCCTCGAGGCCCTGGCCGCCCTGCGCGCGCCCATCGACGCGTTCTTCGAAGACGTGCTCATCATGGACGAGGACGCCGCCCTGCGCGGCAACCGCCTGCGCCTGCTCAACCGCTTCGTGGCCGTGTTCGCCCATGTGGCGGACTTCGGCAAGATGGCGAAGGGCGGCAAGTAGCGCCGTGACCGAGTTCATCTCCTACGGCCCGCCGAACGCCGACCCCGTCTCGCTGCCCACGTTCCATGTGATCAGCGATTCGGTGGGCCTCACCGCGCAGGCGGTGGCCCGCGCGGCCGCCGCCCAGTTCGGCGTGACGAACCCCGCCATCGAGGTCCTGCCGGGCGTGCGCACGTTCAAGGAGGTCAGGGAGTTCATCGAGGCGCACGGCGCGGTGCATCGGCAGAGCAAGGGCGACGGGCGCATGCTCGTGTTCTACACGTTCGCCGATGCCGCCCTGTCGCGCGAGCTGGCCGCCTACGCCGAGGAGTGCGAAGACCTGGTGGCCGTCGACCTCATGACGGCCCCCGTCAACGCCATCGTCCACATGACGGGCCGCAAGCCCTCGACGAAGCCGGGCGCCATCCACGTCGCCGACCAGAACTACTTCCACCGCATCGAGGCCATGGAGTTCACCATCGCCCACGACGACGGGCGCAACCCGCAGGACCTCGAGCGGGCCGACATCGTGCTTCTGGGCGTGTCGCGCTCGTCGAAGACGCCCACGTCCATCTATCTGTCGCAGCAGGGCTACAAGGTGGCGAACATCCCGCTCGACCCCAGCACCAAGCCGCCGGTGGAGCTGGAGAAGGTTGATCGCACGCGCCTGTTCGGGCTCATGACCACGGCCGAGGTGCTGCTGCCCATCCGGCAGCGCCGTCTGGGGCGCGCGGCGGCGGTGGCCACGAAGTACGCCGATCCGGAGTACGTGTATCGCGACCTCGAGCAGGCGCGCGCGCTCATGCGGAAGCTGGGCTGCATCGTCGTGCACACCGAGAACCGCGCCGTGGAGGAGACCGCCCAGGAGATCCTGCGCTACTACGAGCGCGTCCATCCCCCCAGCGCCCCCACGCCCGCAGGGTGACGAAGAGCACGCAAGCCCCCGCCCTCGCGATTCCGCCCGGCGGGCGTGGGGGCGCTGGGGGGATGGACGCGGCCCCCACGCCCGCAGGGTGACGAAGAGCACGCAAGCCCCCACCCTCGCGATTCCGCCCGGCGGGCGAGTCGCGGAGGTCTGCTCCCTGTTCTACTCGCTGCGAAGCGGGGCGCTTACGCCGAAAAAAACGCCGTTGAGGAAACCGCTCAGTGAATTTTGCGTTAGGATAGGTGCCCATCAGCCCTTGGCTGATAAGATGGTCAAGACCTGTGAACCAAGGTCCAGGCTGATAGGTACGTCGGGTTAAGGAGAAAAAGTGACTGAAGAAGTCAAGCGAGTCTACGCATTCGGCAAAGACGCCCAGGGGAACAACGTAACCGAAGGCAACACCTCCATGAAGGCGATCCTCGGCGGCAAGGGCGCGAACCTCGCCGAGATGGCCAACATCGGGCTGCCCGTGCCTCCGGGATTCACCATCACGTGCCAGACCTGCATGGAGTACGCCAACGCGGACAACACCTGGCCGGAAGGCGCGCTCGATACCATCCAGGCCTACCGCGAGGACCTCGAGGCCCGCATGGGCAAGAAGATCGGCGACGCGGCCGACCCGCTGCTCGTGTCCGTGCGCTCCGGCGCGCCCATGTCCATGCCGGGCATGATGGACACGGTGCTCAACCTCGGCCTGAACGACGAGTCCATCAACGGCCTCATCGCCCAGACCGAGAATCCGCGCTTCGCCTGGGATTCCTACCGCCGCTTCATCCAGATGTTCTCCGGCGTGGTCATGGGCCTGGACGGCGATCTGTTCGAGAACGCCATCACGGCCATGAAGAACGCCCGCAACGCCGCCTCCGACACCGACCTCTCCGCTGAGGACCTCACGCAGCTCGTGGCCGAGTTCAAGCAGATCTTCACCGAGAACGTGTCCGCCGAGGCCTACCCGACGCTCGTCGTGGACGGCCGCGTGCAGTTCCCGCAGGACCCGAACGTGCAGCTGCAGCTGGCCATCGAGGCCGTGTTCGGCAGCTGGAACAACCCGCGCGCGGTCCTCTACCGCAAGCAGAACAAGATCGCCGACGACCTGGGCACGGCCGTCAACGTGCAGTCCATGGTGTTCGGCAACAAGGGCAACACCAGCGCCACTGGCGTGGCGTTCACGCGCAACCCCGCCAACGGCGAGAAGGAGTTCTACGGCGACTACCTGGTGAACGCCCAGGGCGAGGACGTGGTGGCCGGCATCCGCAACACGAGCCCCATCGCCGACCTCAAGAACGTGGAGGGCCTGGAAGAGGCCGGCCGCGAGCTCGAGGAAGTGTTCGTCACGCTGGAGAACCACTTCCGCGACATGTGCGACATCGAGTTCACCATCGAGCAGGGCAAGCTCTGGATGCTGCAGACCCGCGTGGGCAAGCGCACCGCCGCCGCCGCGCTGCACATCGCCATCGAGATGGAGAAGGAGGGCCTCATCTCCAAGGAGGAGGCCGTCATGCGCGTCGACCCCGAGCAGCTCGACCAGCTGCTGCACCCGCAGTTCGACAAGAACGCGAAGTACGACGTGGTGGCCAAGGGCCTCAACGCCAGCCCCGGCGCCGCCGTGGGCGAGGCCGTGTTCTCGGCCGCCGACGCCGTGGCCGTCACCGAGGCCGGCCGCAAGTGCGTGCTCGTGCGCTGGGAGACGAACCCCGACGACCTGGCCGGCATGATCGCCGCCGAGGGCATCCTCACGTCGCACGGCGGCAAGACGAGCCACGCGGCCGTCATCGCCCGCGGCATGGGCGCGCCGTGCGTCTGCGGCGTGGAGGCCCTGCGCATCGACGCCGAGAAGAAGCAGGCCGCCGTGTCCGGCACCGACATCGTCATCAAGGAAGGCGACATGGTCTCCATCGACGGCACCACCGGCTCCGTGGTGCTCGGCGCGGTCGAGCTCGTGCTGCCCGAGATGACGGGCGATCTGGACACCATCCTCGAGTGGGCCGACGAGTTCCGCACGCTCGGCGTGCGCGCCAACGCCGACAACCCCGAGGACGCCGAGCTTTCGCGCAACTTCGGCGCCGAGGGCATCGGACTGTGCCGCACCGAGCACATGTTCCTGGGCGACCGCAAGCAGATCATCCAGACGTTCATCCTGAACGAGGACGAGGCCGTGCGCGAGAAGGCCGTGCAGGAGCTCCTCGCCGCGCAGACGGGCGACTTCCTTGGCATGTTCAAGGAGATGGACGGCCTGCCGGTGATCGTGCGTCTGCTCGACCCGCCGCTGCATGAGTTCCTGGAGAGCCCGCGCGCGCTGGACGTGGAGATCGCGCGATTGGAGGCCACGGGCGGCGACCGCGAGGCCATCGCGCAGAAGCGCCAGCTCATGGAGCAGATCGACGGCATGAGCGAGGCCAACCCGATGCTCGGCCTGCGCGGCTGCCGCCTGGGCATCGTGTACCCGATCCTGCCGGTCATGCAGGTGCGCGCCATCGCCACCGCCTGCGCCGAGCTCAAGAAGCAGGGCCTCGACCCCAAGCCCGAGATCATGATCCCGCTCGTGTCCGTGGTGGCCGAGCTCGAGAAGCTGCGCGCCGTGGCCGAGAAGACCATCGCCGAGGTGGCCGCCGAGCAGGGCGTGGAGCTGGACATCCCCGTGGGCACGATGATCGAGCTGCCGCGTGCGGCCGTCACCGCAGACGAGATCGCCACGCAGGCCGACTTCTTCAGCTTCGGCACGAACGACCTCACGCAGACGACGTTCGGCTTCAGCCGCGACGACGTGGAGGCCGAGTTCGTCCCGCAGTACCTGGCCGAGCGCCTGCTGCCGTTCAACCCCTTCGCCACCATCGATCCGGGCGTCGCGAAGCTCGTGAAGATGGGCGTGGAGCTGGGGCATGAGGGCAACCCGGGCATCGTGTGCGGCGTCTGCGGCGAGCACGGCGGCGACCCCGACTCGGTGAAGACGTTCCACCAGATCGGGCTCGACTACGTGAGCTGCTCGCCCTACCGCGTGCCGCTCGCGCGCCTCGCCGCCGGCCAGGCCGCGCTGGCGGAGAAGATGGGCGACCACCGCGACAAGTAAGCAGGGCCGCGCATCCGCATGGCGTTTCGACGGGGCGCTCCTTCGGGGGCGCCCTGTTCTATGGCGCGTCTTGTCATCCTTCGACTCCGCGCCTCCTCGGCCCCTCGCCGCGGTTTCCCTGCCGTTCGACGGCTCGATTGCGGCGGCGTTGCAGCTTGCCGACGGGCGCGCTTTCATGCCAGGTTGAAGTTGCGACCCCGCCTTGGCCTGGGGTGTCGCATGGTACAATGGCCGCTCCAACGACGGCGTCGGCCCGCACCCGGAGGAGGTGGCCGCTTGAACATCCTGTCTTTTCTGGCGACGGCTTCGGCCACGTACTTCGTCATGATCGCCTACCAGCGGGTGACCGACGGCCGCCAGAGCCGGCAGAACCTCATGGCCGTGCTCGTGCTGCTCAGCCTGGGCTGGTGGTGCCTGTGCGACGCGTTCTTCTACAGCGCGCCCACGGAGGAGACGGCGTGGTTCTGGCATCGGATGGGCGCGCCCGGCTGGTGCGGGTTCATCGCGCTCACGTCCTACTACTTCATCGTGATGACGGGGCGCGATAGGCGCATGGGGCGCGCGGCGAAGGCCGCCTTCTGGATCGTGCCGGCCGTGCTCGTCGTGCGGTTCATGGCCTTCGCGCCGAGCGGCATCGCCGACGGGCTGGTGGAGAGCGGCAGCGGCCTGGGCTGGACGTACGTGCAGGGCTTCGGCACCGTGTGGCCCTACCTGCTGCTCGCCTACCTCGTCGTGTACTTCGGCGCGGGGATGTGGTGTCTGGTGCGCTGGCGGCGCGAGGCGGCGAACCGCGCCGCGCGCGATCTGGCGCGCGGCTACATCGTGGTCGACCTGGCCGCCGTCGCGGTGGGGTTAGTGTCGCTGTTCGTGGTGCCCCAGTTCACCACGTACCTCCCGCCGCTCGGGTTCGTGGCCACCATGGTGTTCGGCCTGGGGTACTGGACGCGTCTGCGCGACTACGACTTCGAGTTCGTGGAGCTGGCGCTCATCCCCACCTACGTCTATGAGCACAGCATCGACGGCCTCGTGGTCACCGATGAGGAGCGGCTCGTGCTGTACGCGAACGCCGAGGCGCGCCGCATCCTGGGCGACGAGGCGCCGGAGGGAAAGCCCTTCGCGTCCTTCGTCGCGCCGGACGAGCGCCCGCAGGTTGAGCGGGGCGCGGAAGATGAGGACGTGCGGCTGTTCCGGGGCGACCTGGCCATGGCGAGCGGCATCCCCGCCATGTGCTCCGTGAACCGGGCGAAGGTGCGCAGCGGCCAGTTCGACCTTCTGCTCGTGCACCTCGCCGACGTGAGCGAGCTCAAGGAGGCGCGCGACGAGCTGGAGTACATGGCCTACCACGACCCCATGACCGGCGCGTCGAACCGCCGCCGCCTCGAGGACCTGCTCGACGAGCGGGTGCGCGCGTTCGCGGCGGGCGAAGGGGACTTCTCGCTTCTGTTCATGGATGTGGCCGGCTTCAAGCAGGTGAACGACACGTTCGGCCACGCGGTGGGCGACGCCGCGCTCATGGCGGTGGCCAATGCGCTCAAGGGGGCGTGCGCTGCGGGCGAGGAGGTCGTGCGTTACGCGGGTGACGAGTTCGTGGTGCTCGGAGGTGCGGACCACGCGGAGCTGGCCGCGCGCATGGACGCGGCCGTCGCGGCCATCGACGGCGGGGCCATCGTCTGCGGGCTGTCCATCGGCATCGACATCGGCGGCGCGCGCTACTCGGAGGCCGGCAGCGTGGACGACCTGCTGCGCCTGGCCGACGCCCGCATGTACGCGAAGAAGAACGCGAGGTAGAGAACGCCCTTTGTCATCCTGAGCGGAGCGTGAAGATGCCCCCCTGTCATCCTGAGCGGAGCGACCGAAGGGAGCGGAGTCGAAGGATCCCCTGCGGTGCCAGCATGAGCGCTTCCCGGTTGTGGCAGGAATTTGCGGCTATGGCACGCGCGGCGCGTTCGCGAAATTTGCGACCTGGGGAAACGTCGGCGGCTGGTCGCCCGCGCCGCCCGAAACCCGCCCGATCCGTGCCACAGCCGAAAAATCTCGCCACTTGGCTGAGGTGTCAGTTCCCCGCAGGGGCCACGAGCGCGGTTTCGGAGCCTCCTGCGAAAAAAATGCGCGCAATGGACGGATTGATGCCGCTGGGGTGGCATTTCGACCTGGGGTTTCCCTTGCGCGTCTCCGTGGAGGACGTCCTCAAAGCGGCGTTTCGCCCTGCGGATTCGTCCATTGCGCGCAAAAATTTCGCTGGGAGCCCCGTTTTCCCGCTTCAGCCTCGCTACGTCGACCGTGACGCTTTCAGCTGGCGCCGCACGGGATTTTTCGACTACGCTCCCTTCGGTCGCTCCGCTCAGGATGACAGGGGGGCTGCTTGCTCGATGAGGGCGGCGGCGCGGGCGGGGTCGCCGACGAGCCAGACGCGGTCGCCGGGGAACAGGCGCGTGTTGCGGCTCGGCTTCATGCGCACGAGCGCGTCGTGCTCGTGCGCTACCACCAGGCTCCTGTAGGCGCCCTTGAAGTCGATGGAGGCGATGGTCTTGCCGGCGAAGGGCGAGCCCGCCGCCTCCACGTCCACGGCGAAGCAGGCCGCGTCGAAGCGCGCCGGGCCGCGGGAGAGGTAGGTGTCGAGCATGGCGCTCTCGGCCTCGTCCTCCTCGAGCGAGCCGTCCTTGACCATGCTCTGCAGATACGCGTCCACCTCCGCCTCCGTGCCCAGAAACGCCAGCACGTCGCCCTCGCGCACGCCGAGCGGGTCGTCCGGATCGTTGATGCGCCGCGCGATCTCCTCCTTCGACAGGCGCGCGATCTCGTCGGCCCCCACGCGGCGGCCGTCGCGCACGATGGCCATGAGGTCCAGGTTGTGCGCGATGCCGAACATCACGTCGGCCGGTCGCCGCGCGCCCAGCAGCTTGAGGGTGCGCGAGGCCTCCACCTCCACCACGTACAGGTGCTTCTCCACCCAGTTCGCGTGCTCCTCGTCGCCCAGGCTGGCCCGGCGCTCGGCGAGCACGCTCTGGCTGAGGTTGCCGGCGAAGCTCGTCTCCAGCTTGAGGAACAGCGAGTGCAGCGTCCGCGACCGGCCGAGCGCGGCCGTGCAGACGGCGGCCAGAACGACCATCCATAGAAGGTTGTCCGCGCCGGCGGCGTAGGCGATGAACAGCACCGATCCGAACGAGATGGCGAGCCCCGCGGCCGAGAGCGCCGCGAGGGCGGGGCGGTTGCGGCGGCGGCGCATCCACAGCGCGCCGAATTCGTTCTTGCGGCCGGTGTAGAAGAGGTTGGCCATGAACAGTCCCGTGGCCAGGATGCCGAGGGCGGCCAGCGCGCCGGTCAGGAACGGCTCGGGGGCGAGCCCGCGCAGGAGGCGCGGCGCGATCCGCACGAGCAGCTCCACCGAGGCCGCGGCGCAGAGCACCACCATGCCCGCCTTGAGGAACCAGCGCTTCAGGTAGTCGCGCCAGAGGGTCTCGCCCTCGTCGTCGGAGCCGTCCTCGGCGGCTTTCTCGCGCCGCTCGAGGAAGGCGAGCGCGCTCGCGGGCAGAAGGCGCACGAGCACGCGGTAGGCGCGCTCGGAGTTGCGCACGAGCAGGGGCGAGGCGAGCGAGGTGATCACCGAAACCGTGACGATGACGGGGTAGAGGAAGCCCGCGGTCACGCCGAGGGATGCGCCGAGCGCCGCGATGATGAACGAGAACTCGCCGATCTGCGCGAGGCTCAGGCCCGCCTTCACCGCCGTCCTGAGCGACTGGCCCGCCAGAAGCGCGCCCGCGCAGCAGAAAAGCGAGCGCCCGACCACGGCCACGACGGCGATAAGCGCCACCGCGCCCGCGTTCTCGATGATGGCATGCGGCGTGACCAGCATGCCCACCGACACGAAGAACACGGCTCCGAACAGGTCTTTCAGCGGTTTGAACAGGGCCGCGACGCGCGGGGCCTGCACGGTGCCCGCCAGTATCGACCCGGCCAAAAACGCGCCGAGCGCCGAGGAGAACCCGATGCCCACGGCCAGCGCCGCCATCCCGAAGCACAGCGCGAGCGACGTGACGAGCAGGATCTCGTCGTTCACGGCGTCGCGGATGCGCTTGAGGGCGCTCGGCACCACGATGACGCTGAGCGCGAACCATACGATGAGGTAGAGCGCCATCCGGCCGATCTTGAGCGCGGCGGCCGCGGCGTCCGCATCGGCGCCCGCGCCGGCGGTGGAGAGCGCCGCGAGCAAGAACACCGCCGCGATATCCTCGATGACCAGCACGCCGAACACGAGCTCGGTGAAGCCCTGCCCCTTGACCCCCAGGTCGTTGAACGTCTTCACGATGATGGACGACGATGAGATGGCCAGCATCCCGCCCAGGAACAGGCTCATGGTGAACGACCAGCCCAGAAGCGTGCCCACCATCAGGCCCGTGGCCATCATGAGCGTCATCTCGAAGGCGGCGGTCACCACGGCGGGGCGGCCCACGGTGGCGAGCTTGAGCACGCTGAACTCGAGCCCCAGGCCGAACATCAGGAAGATCACGCCGATGTCGGACCACGCGGTGACGCTGGCCGTGTCCACCACGGTGGGGATCCAGTGGATGGCCGGCCCCACGAGGAAGCCCGCCAGCACGTAGCCCACCACGAGCGGCAGCCGGAAGCGGCGGCACACGATGGTGACCACCGCCGCCACGGCGAGGATGAGGGCGAGGTCGGTTATGAGCTGGGGCAGCTGCTGCATGGGATCCTTCCCGGGAGGGTTCTGCCGTCGGCGCGGGGCGCGAAACGCCCAACCATCCTATTCTAGCAGGTCGAAGCCCTTCGCGACATGCCGCATCCTGGGTTTCCAAGGGAGCTGACGCATGAACCTGCGGTGCTCAGCCCAAAGCCCACTTCCATGCCGGGATCATACGGATGGTTCCGTGCTCTGCCGCGACGGTTCCCTCCTCGCGCAAGGTGACGATGGTTCCGTTTTCGAGCCCGAGCCGAGCCATCGCCTCGTCAAGCGCGTGGATCTCGCGGTTCCGCGTCTTCTCCGACTCCATCGACGCCGTCACTTGGTAGAGCGCGTACGGCTCGGCAGCGAGCGCGTCGCCCACGAGGAAGTCCACCTTCGCGCGTTGCGGCGAGCCGAGGGTGAGCGAGGTGACCGTCTCGGTGCGCCTCCCCGCCATTCGTCTGCGCAATTCGAGGTAGACGGCGGTTTCGAGGCGCTTGCCGATGTCCTGCTGGTTCGCCCTCGACACCGCGTAGACTATGCCGGGGTCGACGGCGTAGACTTTGGGGACGGCTGTCGTGTCGGATTTGAGGGCGGTCGAGTACTCGGCGAGCTCATGGAGCATAAAAGCCTGCTTAAGCAGGTCGAAGAGTCGGTTGACCTTCTCCCAGTACACCTTGTACCCTGCATCCTGCAGCTGCTCCACCATGTTGTTGACCGAGAACTCGCAGGCGGTGTTTCGCAGCCCGAACAAGGCCAGCTGGTTCGCAAGGGCGATGTCCTCGCGCCCGAACCGCTCGGCCACGTCGCGCGCCACCACGTCGCGTACGTAGCTTTGAAGGATCTCGATGCGATCCTCCTGCTCGAGCGTCTGCACGCCGGGGAACCCCCCACATACGAGAAAGCGGTCGAACGCGGACTCAAGGGAGGTCTCGGTGCGTGGGGATACCGACTCGCTGCCGTTGCCTGGGGCGGGCACGCCGTTGAACTCGCAGAACTCCCTGAAGGACAGGGGCGCCATCTCGTGCGCATGCGAACGGCCGCGGAAGCTTGTGGCGATCTCCTCGGATGAGAGCTTCGACGACGATCCGGTGATCACCAGCGTCACATTCTCCAGCTCGGCCATGCGTTGGCAGAAGCCCTGCCAGTTCTCGGCTTCCTGCACCTCGTCGAGGAACAGGTAGGCGCCCTCGCTGCGCGCCGCGGGCACTTGGCGGAAGTATTCGGAGACCGTATCGTCCAAAACGGTTGCGGAAAGCGGCTTCAAGCGGTCGTCGGCGAAATTGAAGTAGAAAATATCTGATCGGGAAACGCCGTTTTCCATTAGGTTTTTCATCAGCTGGAACAGGTAGAAGGTTTTGCCGCAGCGGCGTACGCCCGTGATGATGTGGACGAGGTTGAAGGGCGCCGGTTCGGGGAGGCTGCGGACGATGTCGTTGCGGGCCACGAGGCGGGGCGGCATGAACTCCATGTATTCGCGCACCAGGCTCGGATAGATGCCCAAGGGGTTCGCCGCCATGATCTCTCCTTTCGCCGATGATCGACTATGATACCAACTTCTCAGCAAAATTGAGAAGTCATGCAAGAAACTTCTCAATTTCTTTGAGAAGTTGTAATCTGCGGCTTTGAGTGATAGGCAGGGGAACCCGATTGTCGACCGAAACGAACGCATGGGGCGCCTGTGGCGTGTGTTTCGGTCGACAATCGGGTTCCCCTGCCCAGAAAAGAGCCCGCCGGGGGGAGGCGGGCTCTCGAAGGGGGAGTGCGGGTTGCGCGCGGCGCCTATGCTCCCTGCGGGGCGGCGTCGTCCAGGTCGCCCTTGGGGTCGGCCGGCAGCGACGGCGCATCCTCGCGACGGGCCATGGCCTGGTCGTAGTCGCGCGTGCCCACGAACACCTCGTTCATGTACGGATTCTTCCCCAGCTTCTTCGCGCGGTACATGATGTAGGCGAACGCGGCCACGTTGGCCAGCAGCGCTATCACCGACACCACCAGGTTCACGTCCGGGTTGTTCACCGACTGCGTGCTGAACACGCTGTAGTCCTGGAACGCGGGGAACACCTGCGCGAACATGCACCAGATGGCCAGCGTGAACGCGCGGTTCTGGATCCAGCCGCCCTTGTTCCAGAGCATCGCCGCCACGGTGGGAGCCAGCAGCAGCGCCAGGCCGCAGTAGAACGCGTGCGAGGGCAGGCAGTTGTAGGTGTAGCAGAAGTTCCACAGGTCATACGCGATGATGAACACCCACGTCATGTCGGGCCAGAGCATGTCCTGCTTCTTCTTGGACACGTAGATGCCGAACCAGCCGGTCATGCACGCGATGTTGATGATGCCGGCCAGGCCGTTGAACACGTTGTGCCAGCCGCCGTAGAGCGTGACGCCCTCGCTCGACACCCAGGTGGTGCCCCAGGCGCGGAACGCGCTCTCGAAGTCGCTCACCACGGCGATGAGGATGTTGATGGCAACGATGACGAACGGGAAGCACTTGAACCACTCGGCTTTGCCGAGGCGGCCCCACTTGTACTTGAGCGCCATGAAGCCGATGCAGCCGATGGTGGCCGCGTAGAGCTTCGCGTAGTGGAACCAGCTGTTCATGTGCACGTACGTGGGGTTGTTGAGCGCCCAGTCGGCGCCGGCCGCCGCGCCCATGTAGATGGCCACGAAGTAGGCCGTGAGCGCCACCGGGATGCCGATGAAGCAGATGGTGCCGCCGATCTTCGTGCGACGGGCGATCTCGTTGACCAGGATGAGGCCGATGAACACCATGGCCCAGCCGAGCCACTGGTACAGGGCGTTCTCCCCGTAGACTTGGAACAACATGTGGAACCCTCCTTCAGTTTGGGTATGCTTCGCACAGGCCGCCTTCCGGCCTGCTGTTTCCGCTGGTGATATGGGTGGTGCGGTGCTGCGGCGCCTAGCCGCCGGGCGGGGCGGTGGTTCCGCGGTCCATGTGCAGCGTCTGGGCGATGAGGTCCTTCAGCACCTCGTCATCGGCATCCGGATGCGTGCGCAGGTAGCCCACGATGCCGAGGATGAGCACGTAGAACGTCTCGTAGACGTGCTCGATGCGTATCTCGTGCAGCTCGCCGTAGTCGCGCACGGTGGTGTCCACGATGTAGGAGGCCACGCGGTCGGCCACGCGGTTGATGAAGTCGATGTAGAGCGCCGCGTTCTCGCGCGAGGCGAGCGAACGGCGGAACGCGTCGTGCTCGAACACGCCCAGGCGCATGAGCTTCACCACGCTGGTGAGCGCGCTCTCGATGTCGCCGCGGCGGCGCTGGGCGTTCCAATAGTGCGTGGCCTCGATGAAGTCGGCCACGTAGTCGTCGAGCACCGCCGAGGTGACGGCGTCCTTGTCGGGGAAGTAGTGGTAGAAGAGCGAGCGGGTGACGCCCACGCGGTTCGTGATGTCCTGCACGGAGGTCTTCGAGAGCCCCTGCTCCTCGTACAGCTCGCGGGCGGCGGCCACGATGTCGTCGCGGCGGGCAGCGCCTTCGCGTCTGGTCTCCGTCATGTCGGCACCCCCTTGCGCCTGCGGTCGCGTTCCCTCGGCTTCGATGAGCCGAACCCCTGATGAGCGCAGCATACGCTCCTGATTGACGAAGCGTCAATAGACACTTTTGACAATCCGTCAACGGGGAGGGGTGCCTTGCGGGGACCGGCTGATGACGCAGGACGGGGGTAATGTCATCAAATCCGATAACCTTGGCTGTGATGACATTACCCCCGTCCTGCGTCATCCGCTGCGTCATCCGGTCGTTGACGGGTTGTCAGGGGGCGTCAACAGCGGCTTTCCTTCGCATTCCGAAGATGCTAGCATGCGGGCTAACAAGTTCACTAACGAAATAAAAACGAAACAAGTATGAACTAAAGGGAACGATCGAGCGAGGAGGGGACCTATGGGAGAGACGCGACCGAGCGGCAAACGCGCGGGAAGGCGGAAGTGGCCCATCGCAGTGGGCGTGGTGGCCGTGGTGCTGGTGGCCGCGGGCGCCGGGTTCTGGGTGTGGCACGAGCAGCCGAGTTTCTGCAACGCCATCTGCCACGATCCGATGGACAACTACGTGGAGGGCTACTTCAACGACGCGACGCTTCTGGCGAACGCGCACGAGCAGCAGGGCACGACGTGCCTCCAGTGCCACGAGCCCAAGATCGATGAGCAGGTGGCAGAGGGCCTGGCCTGGGCGTCGGGCGATTTCGAGACCGACGAGGCGGGAGACATCGTGCGCACGGGCGTGACGGCCGACAAGAAGATGTGCGCGAAGAGCGGCTGCCACGAGTGGGCCGACGTGGTGGCGGCCACCGAGGACTGGGGCGGCGAGGCGGGCGTGAACCCGCATGAGTCCCATCAGGGCGAGGCCATCGACTGCAGCAACTGCCACGGCGTTCACGGGTCGTCGCAGATGTACTGCAACACCTGCCACGACTACGAGCTGCCCGAGGGCTGGGCGAACCCGCGATGAGGGAAGCGAAGAGGAGGACTGATCGATGAAGAAGAGGGCAGCGGCCGTATGCGGCGCCGCCGTGCTCGCGATGGGCATGTCGGGCTGCGGCGCGGGCTTCGAGGGGTCGGGGTCGAAGGACGCCGCAAGCGCCGAGCAGCTTGCTCTGCGCGCGGACGATCCGTGGGCGCAGGAGGTGGCGGCCGACGGGCAGGCGAAAGCCGAGGGCGTGCTCGCCGACGGCGTGTACACCGGCACCGGCAAGGGCATGGAGGGTCCCATCACGGTGACGCTGATGGTGCAGGACAACCGCATCTCGTGCCTGGAAACCACGCAGGAGGGCGAGAGCCAGAGCCGCGGGGGCTACGAGGCCATCCGCGATGGCAAGTTCGCCGCCATGATCGAGGCCGCGCAAGGCGCCGACATCGATGCGGTGAGCGGCGCCACCATCACCACGGCGGGCGTGAAGCAGGCCGTGGAGGACGCGCTTGCGCAGGCCGAGGCGGCCGCTGCGGGCGGCGCGGCGGCAACCGAGGGAGGGGAGGCGAAATGAGCGGGAACGTGAAGCAGGGAGCGCGGGGGCTCACCCGGCGCGACTTTTTGGCCGGCGCGGCGGTGGCGCTCGGCGGAACGGCTGCTGCGGCGGCGGTCGCGCCGGTGGCGGCCTTCGCCGAGGAGCCCGGCATCATCGGCGACTGGGCGGCCGACGGCAGCAAGGACGTGGCCGTGCCCGAAAGCGCCGAGGGAAACGCCTCCGGCTCAGACGGCACCTACCGCGAGCACAACGGCGCTGCCTTCCCGGCGAACGACGCGAGTCCCATCCCGCCGCGTTCCGTGCCCGCGACGTGGGACTACGAATGCGAGATCTGCGTGGTGGGCGCGGGCGGCGGCGGCCTGAACGCGGCGGCGCGCGCGGCCGAGCTGGGTGCGCAGACGATCTGCGTGGAGGCCATGGGGCTGCACGGCGGCAACGCGCAGGAGGCCGGCATGTGCGCCATCCTCGGCGGCTCGAAGCTCCAGGAGTCCAAGCGCTTCGCCTTCCCCAGCTATCCCTTCGATGCGAAGAAGCTGGCCGACTGGGCCATCGACGAGTACCACTACGCGTGCGACCCGCACCTCATCCACCGCATCGCCGAGGAAGGCGGCCACTGCATCGACTGGATGGCTGACTGCGGCGTGCGCTGGCGCCTGGGCGAGGTGCCGGTGTACGTGGCGCCGAAGAACTCTACGCTCGACCACCACGTGCTGAAGATGAAGGACGCCACCGACGCCATGTTCGCGTTCGGGCAGCGCAACGGGGTGCAGTACCTGTTCCAGAGCCCGGCCGAGGCGCTCGTGCAGGACGGCGACGGCCGTATCGTGGGCGTGGTGGTGCGCGAGGACTATGCGCAGGAGAAGTACATCCACGCCACGCGCGCGGTCATCCTCACGGCGGGCGGGTTCTGCAACAACAAGGCCCTGCTGAAGCAGTACATCCCTACGGCGGCCATGGGCTGCGCGAGCAGCTACCTCACGGCGGGCGAGACGGGCGAGTGCTTCCGCATGGGGCTCGGCGTGAGCGCGGACGTGTCGGGCTTCAACAGCTCCGCGAGCTTCGACGGCGGCGTGGACTGGGAGGCCGAGGGCGGCCAGTGGGCGCGCTTCCTCTACGACGGCATGACGCAGCTGTCGCGCCAGCCGTGGTTCACCATCGACCGCTGCGGCAACCGCCTGCGCTATATGGACAGCCGCGTGGGCGAGGACGGCGCGAACGCCATCTACGCGCTGGGAGATCTGGCCACCATCCAGATGACGCCGCCGGGGCATCGCTCCTACATCATCTTCGACGCGCACTACGAGGATCATCTGGCGGGCTTCGCGCAGGAGCACTGCCGCAAGCTCATCACGCCGGACCTCGAGCAGATCGACAAGGTGCCCGAGCACTACCGCGACTGGCACCACGGCGTGGACGACGCCATCGAGGCCGACGTGCTGAAGAGGCGCGACTCGCTCGAGGAGCTGGAGCGCGACCTGGGGTTCGAGCCCGGCGTGCTCGTGGAGGCCGTGGAGAAGTGGAACGCGACGTGCGAGCGCGGCGAGGACGACTTCATGTATCCGATGCCGCCCGAGTGGCTGCACGCCATCAAGGACCCGCCGTTCTACGGCTGCCGCATCGGCGGCAACCTCTACGGCACGAAGGCGGGCCTTCTGATCAACGACGAGATGCAGGTGATCTCGACGAAGGGGCGGCCCATTCCGGGATTGTACGCCGGGTGGCACACCGCCGGCGGCGCGTGCGGCGAGAACAGCTACATCGGCGACCCCATTTTGGGCTCGCTGCTGGGCGACGTGAGCCTGGCGTTCTGCGGAGGGTATCTGTGCGGCACGTTCGCGGTCGAGAACGAGATGAAGGGAGGGGAGTAGCATGAAAGAGCAGATGAAGGCCATGGCCCGGCCGTTCGGGACGCTGTTTCTGATCGCGCTCGCGGTGGCGCTCGTGGGGCGCGTGGGGCTGGCCGTGATGGATTTGACCGGAACGCTCTCCTACGACTACATCTCGGCGGCCGACGTGCCCATACTGGACATCGTGTGCTCCATCCTCACCGGGTCGGCGCTGGTGGCGTTCATGTACGCGGCGGCGCTCGCCATGGTGGTGTCCACGGCGGGGGTCGCGCTCTACGGCTTCCTGGTTTGGCGCGGCGAGACCGGCGTCGGCAAGCCCGCGACGGCGTTTCTGTGGGGCTGGGCGACGGCGCTCGTGGCTGTTCTGTGCCTGCTGATCACGGTGAGTGGGATACTCTCCGCCGTGCAGGTGGCGTCGATGAGCTCGAAGCTGCCGAGCATGCCGGTGCTCGTGGTGGCGCTCGTCGTGTTCGCGGCGTTCCTGGGAACGCTGCTGGGCGCGGCCTCCATGACGGTGTGCGCGTGCCTCTCCCGCAAGCGCCCCGGCCGCGCGCTCGTCGTGGCGGCCCTCGCGTGCGGCCTCGTGGTCATGGTCCTCACCGTGGGCACGTTCGCGGCCATCAATACCGCGAGCATCAGCCTGCCCGCCGTGGGAGGCTGGTTCGCCGCCGACATCGCCGTGAACCTGATCATCCTCTTCGCCGCGCGCAAAATGGCATAGAAGGGGACAGTCCCCTTCTATGCCAAAACGTCCCAAATGGGGACTGTCCCCATTTGGGACATCACTCGATGGGCTGCAGGAGGCCGAGCGCGGCTTTGCGCTCGGCCTCCTTGCGCGCTTGGGCGTCGGCGATGACGATGCGCCAGGTGCGGGCGAGGGCTCGGCGCTGCTTGGCGTCGAGATTCGCCCACAGGTGCGTGCGCGCGAGCACGTCCACGGCGCGTGCGATGGCCTTCTGCCTGCGCCTGCCTTCCTCGGTGGCGGCTGCGAACACGGCCTTGCGGTCGCTCGGGCTGGCGAGGCGCAGCGCCCATCCGCGACCGACCAGGCCGTCCACGGCGCGCGCCACGGCCACGGGGCTCATCTGCAGCTGCGTGGCGACGTCTCCCACGCGCAGGGGCTCGCCCACCTCGCCGAGGCGCTGGAGCACCCGGCACTCGGCAAGCGGCGCTCCCACCGCGCGGCGCAGGGCCCCCTCCATTGCGCGCTTCACCAGCTCGAGCGACACGAGGGCGCGCGAGGCGGCGAAGCGCGAGGCGACATCGCCGGAAAGCGGTGGGTCGATGCTCGCGCCGGCCGCGATGGCCGCCTCCAGGATGGCACGGTGGTCGGCGTCCTCGGTGGGGAAGAGCGCGTAGAGGCGCTCGACGATGGAGGCGTTCGACCGGGCCACATGGGCCTCGCCGGTCTCGGTGACGCGGGCGGTGCGCGTGCGGCCGTCGGCCCCCTCGTCGCGTAGGCGCACCGCGAGCCCGGCCTCCTCGAGCGCGTTCAGGGTCTGCGTCACTACGTTGGGCTTGAGGTCGAGGAGGCGCCCTAAGTCGGATTGCGCGACGCCCTCCGCGCCTGCGGCCAGAAGCTTCACGAGCATGCGGTACTGGGTGACGTTGAGCCCGCTCGCCGCCGCGAGCCCGCTCTTGAGCGCGCGGTGCGTCAGGTCGAAGGCCACGAAGAACGTCGAGTCGAGCGCCAGGTCGCGCCCCGCATCCCCCTCGCTCATCCGACCTCCTCGCGCCTCGTATTCGTTCATTGATGAAACGATATTATACCGCGTGAGAAACCCGGTCGCCGAAACCCCACGAGAGCGCCATCAGCCTCTCAGGTTGAGCAGCGCGGGGACCCGCCATCTCTTGCTCTCAGCCTCTCTCGCTTATAAAGCAAGCTTGTCAACTTATAAAGATTGCTTTGCAATCATTCCGAATTTCCACCTCAACAGCACCGGGATCATCAAATGTTTCACGTGAAACATCGGTGGTTTCAGCCGTGCAGCGCCCGCTCGCACGGCGGTTGCGCTTCGGGCGCGGGGCGTTCATACTTGGCAGTGCATCGGATCGCCGCGTTCGAACGGGGAAGGAGAAGGGGCATGGACGCTTTCGCCTGGCAGCACTACCCGTGGGCCGCGTTGGACTTCCTCCTGTTCGCCTCCGTATGCGGCATGCTCCTGGACAGCCGGCTCGGCAAAAAAGGGACGCTCCTCGCGGCGTCGGGCCTCCTCGCCGCCATCGCGGCGCTGCAGGCGGGCCTGGTCCTGTCCGGTGCCGACGACATGCTCGTCCTCACGCTGCTGCCGCTAACCGCCTACCTCCCGGCGGTTATCGGCGTCCACGCGCTGTCACGCAACGGCTTCTTGCAGACCGCGGCCGTCTGGATGGTTGCGGGCATGGCGGCCTTCGTCCTCATCTTCCTACAGAAGCTGCTGGTCACGGGCGTACTGGGAGGCGCTGCCCTGCGCGGCGGCCTCGCGGAGACGGGGTGCGTGCTCGCCGTGGCGCTCGTGCTCGCGCTCATGGCGTGGCGCTGGCTGCGCGGGCCGTTCCGCACGCACGTCCCGCGCGGCGACGCCGGCTGGCTGCCGCTCAGCCTGTGCTCGGCCTCGGTGTTCCTGCTGCTGTCCTACTTCGGCAACAGCCCGGTCGACCTGCTGGTGACGGCGCTCATCTTCCTCGTCGCGCTGTCCGTGTACGCCGTCATGGCGCGCGCGATCCTCGCAGCCTCGCGCGCCCAGGAGGCGCGTCGGGCGCAGCAGGAGGCTGCCGCCCAGCTGGAGATCCAGCGGGGCGAGTATGCCGGCCTGCTGAGCAAGCTGGAGGCCGGCCGCGCCTATCGCCACGACATGCGCCACCACCTCATGGTGCTCGAAGAGCTTGCCGGCGAGGATGCCAGCGAGGAGCTCGCAAGCTACCTCGAGGGCCTCGGCGCGCGTCTGCGCGAAACGGAGCCTGAGCGCTTCTGCGAGAACGCCTCGGTGAACGCCGTGCTGGCCTCCTGCGTCGCGCAGGCGCGCGAGGAGGGGTGCGCGGCGACGGTGAGGGCGTCCGTCCCGGCCGACGTGCCCTTCGACGATCTGGACGTATGCGTGCTGCTGGCGAACGCCCTGGAGAACGCCGTCAACGCCTGCCGCGCCGTCGAGGGCGAGGGGCCGCGCGCGATCGAGGCGACCGTCGAGCTCGAGCGCGGGCGGAACCTGGCGGTGAGCGTGGAGAACCCCTGCGCCGAGCCGATCCGCCTCGACGCGGCCGGCCTTCCCTTGGGGCAGGAGCGCGAGGGACACGGCATCGGCCTTAGGAGCATCCGCGCCGTGGTGGACAAGTACGACGGCCTTTTGCGCTGCTCGTGCGAGGAGGGAAGGTTCCGCCTGCAGGCGGTGCTCTGCGCGCCCGCCGAGGAGGCCGAGCCGAAGAGGCGGCCGGGGCTCTTGCGCCGTCCGGCCCAAGGAACGCTCGCGCTCGGCTGCGCGCTGCTCCTCGCGGCGGGGTGCCTGCCGGCGGCAGCGCGCGCCTCGGACGGCAGATTGCTCGAGGTGGCGCAGACGCGGGTCGAGGGCTTCCGCTGGGGCGCCACGTCCTTCCAGGCGGCCGTGCCGCGGGTGGAGGCGCTCGCGCCGGCCGATGCGGGCGCGCAGCAGGAAGAGGCGCCCGCAGAGGAAGCGCCCGATGAGCCGCAGGCCGCCGCCCCGGCCCCCGAACCCGAACTCCCCGCCGCGCCCGAGCCCGTCGAGCCGCCCCGAACCCGAACTCCCCGCCGCGCCCGAGCCCGTCGAGCCGCCGGCATCCGGCACGCTCTCATGGGAGAGCGGCTCCAGGGACGACGGCGCGCCCGCGCCCCTGCCGAGCGTCCCGGAGGTGACCATCCCGGTTGCCCCCGCCAGCCCGGACGAAGGCGACGGCGCCGCCGACCCGCCGCCCGCCCTCGCGGAGGGCGTGGACGAGATCAACCGGCAGATGGAGGCCTACGTCGAGCAGATGCGCGAGAAGTTCCTCTGGTACGCCGCGCGCAAGTACAACGGCTACGTGGGCATGGACGTGGCCTACGACGTAGTGCGCGACGACGACGCGCTGCTGGCCATCCGGTTCGTCGGCACGCTCAACGCCGGCGGCTCGGGCGAGTACGCGCGCACGTTCACGCTGGACAAGCGCACGGGATGCTTCCTGGAGCTGGCCGACCTGTTCGCGCCCGGTGCCGACTACGTGGGGGCCGTGAGCGCCGAGGTGCTGCGCCAGATGGCCGAGCAGGTGGACGCCGGCACGGCCGACTACTTCATCCCCGGCGGCATCTGGCGGCCCGACGAGTGCTTCCAGAGCATCGCGGCCGACCAGCACTTCTATATCGACGACGCGAACCGTCTGGTCATCGTGTTCGACGAGTACGAGGTGGCCCCGGGCCGCGCGGGCATGCCGGAGTTCGCCATCCCCGCGAGCGCGCTCGCGGGCCTTCTGAGCGAGCCGTCGATCCTCTGCTGACGGCGCGTCCGCCCCGATCCACTTGCGCGCAAAACGGGGCCGAATGCGCGCAACGCGCCACAGGGAAGGCCGACTGCGACAAAATAGCAGGAGCGGCGCGCCGGCCGGAGGAGGCCGACCGCCGGGGTCGCGGCGGCACGTGGCGAAAGCGAGGCGATGCGGGATGCGGGGTTCGAAGGGATCGTCCGGAAGGTTGCGCAGAGGGGCGGCGGTTGCGCTGGCCGTCGTCCTCGCGACGGCGCTCTGCCCGGCGCGGGCGCTCGCGGCGGCGGGCGACGCAGTCGTCCACAAGAAGACGGGCACGGACATCGAGTACACGGTGACGGCCGAGGCGGGGCCCGGGCAGGGGAGCGCCGTGCTGTCCGGCATCGCGGACGACGCGGCCGGCACCGTCGCGATCCCCGCATCCATCATGGTCATGGAGGATTGGGAGCAGCCCGCCACCTACGCGGTGGCGGGCATCGCGGCGGGCGCGTTCTCGGGCGCGGCCGCCTCGTCGGGCGCCGTCGAGCGCATCGACATCGAGGGCGTGATCGACGTCGACCCGGCGGCGTTCTCGGGGCTTTCGGAGGCGACGGCGTTCACGGTGCGCGACCAGGCCATGGTCGAGCGGCTCGAGGCCGCCGGCATCGCGCCTGCGCGCATAGCCTGCGAGCCGCTGCTCACGAAGTACGTCGTGTTCGGCGACAGCATCGCGGCGGGCTACGCGCTGCAGGAGTACGACAACTCCGACCCGCTCTACGACCAGATGCCCACGCCCTCCGACGCGTTCGCGACGCTGGTGGGGGCGCATCTGGCGGACGCGTACGGCCCTGCGGCCACGGACAACCTGGCGGCGTCGGGCTGGACGAGCCAGCAGCTCTTGGACGCGCTCTCCGCCGGCGCCTACGACGCCGCGCTGGCCGACGCCACGCTGGTGAGCGTGACCATCGGCTCGAACGACCTTCTAGGCCGCTTCATCGAGATCATCGCGGAGGCGCTTGCGGGCATCGACGACTTGAGCGCGGAGGAGGTGCAGGCGCTCGCGGCCGAGGCTGAAGCCGATCCGTCCGCGCTCGAGGCGGACCCTGGGGAGGATGGGCTCGCGAGGAAGCGCCCCTCGCCGGTCCGGGACCTCGTGGAGAAGATCGCCGCCGCCATTGCCCAGATCAACGAGGCCATCGAGGCCGACCCGCAGCTGCTCGCCGCCTGCGAGACGTTCGCCCAGGTGAACCAACCGTCCATCCTCGCCGAGCTGCACGCGCGCGCCCCGCATGCGCAGGTGTGCTGGACCACGCTCTACAACCCGTTCTACGGCCAGGTGCTCGACCTGCGCGCGCTGTTCCCCAACCTGGCGGGACTCGTCGGCGACGACGTGGTCCTGTCCATCGACCTGAGCGGCGCGGGCGCGCGCTACATCGAGCTCATGAACGAGGCGTTCGACAAGAATACGGAGGGCTGCACGGCCGTGGACCTCTACGAGCCGTTCAACAACCCGGGCCTCACGAACGTGCAGATCGGGCGCGCGGAGGACGGCTCCATCGTCTTCGGCGTCGACTCTCACCCGAACCACGACGGCCACGCGCTCATCGCACGCCTGATGAACGCCGCGATCGACGCGACGTACCGGCCCGTCGCGCCGCCGCCTGCGCCCGAACCCGAGGCCGAGCCGCCGGCTGCGGGCGGCGGATCCGAGGCCGCCGCGCCCGGCACGCCGCTCGCTTCCACCGGCGACGGCGCCCCGCACCCGCTGGTTCTCGCCGCTGCCGCGGGGGCGGCCCTGTCCCTCGCCGCAGGCGCGCGCCGGCGGATGCTCGCGGAGCGCGACGCCGTGCGGAGCGGCTCATGAACGGGGAGCCGCGCCCGCGCGCCCTCCTGCGCCGCATCCGGGCCGCCGTCACGCCCGACCGCCTGCTGGCGACCCTGTGCCTCGTCGCCGCGCTCGCCATGGCCGCGCCCTGGGTCCGGGTGAGCGTGGCCGATCTCATCGACCGCGACGTCTCCTACTCGGTGCCCGACGTGCTGGCGACGGGGCAGGTGCTCGTCGACCGCGCCCAGTCGCTCGCGGACCTGGTCGAGAAGGCCCGCGCCGTCGCCGACCGCGCGGCGCAGATCGTCGAGCGGGCCCAGGACGCGGCCGAGCGCGTGTCGGACGTCCTCGACGAGAGGGGTTGAGATGGACATCGGCCTGATAGGGATCCTGCTCGTGCTCGCGCAGGCGCTCTGGTGCCTGCTGGTCGCGTTGCTGGCGGCCGCCGCGATCGCCCTCGCCGCGGGCGCGAGGGCACGCTACGTGCTGCTCGTCGCCTCCTGCTCGTGCGCGGCGACGCTCTCGCTCGCGTGGATCGTGCTGGTGCGCGTCGTCGACTCGCTCGCCGTCGGCGCCATGGTGGACGCGCTGGGCCCGTGGGTGGTGCTCGTGGCCTCCCATGTGATCGAGCCCACCGCGTGGCCCGCCGCAACGCTCGCCTGCTCCGTCTGCGGCATGGCGCTCGGCATCGTCGCCCTTCGCCGGAAGCGCGCCCAGCAGGGCCCTTGGGCCTAGCGCCGCGACGCCCGCAGGCGGCCGATGGCCTTCGCGACCTCGGTCTGCGCGAGCGAGAGCGCGGCCAGGCCGAGCGCCACGGCCCACTGCCACCCGTTCATGGGCGCGCCGCCGAACGCGGCGGTGACCGGCGGCACCAGCAGCACGACCAGCATGAGCACGGTCGATACGGCCACCGCGCCCCACAGCCACGGGTTGCGTCCGCCGCCGCGGTTCCATACGGGATCGACGGTGGAGCGCTGGTTCACGGCGCGCAGCACCTGCGAGAACGCGAGCACGGCGAAGGCCATCGACGATCCTGTGGCGTCGCCGCCCGCCTCGCGGCCCACCATGAACGCGAACAGCGCGAACGCGGCCACGAACACGCCTTGGAAGACAACGCGCCGCGCGAGCTTCGGTTCCAGCAGCGTCCCCGAGCGCAGGGGCGGATGCTCCATGATGTGGCGGCTCGCCGGCTCCACGCCCAGCGCCAGCGCGGGAAGGGTGGCCGTGGCCAGGTTCACCCAGAGGATCATCACGGCCGTGAGCGGGGCGTTCCAGTTGAGCGCCACGGCGGTGAGCAGCACGAGGATCTCGGCCAGGTTGTCGGCCACGAGGAAGGCCACCACCTTCTGGATGTTGCGGTACACGCGCCGCCCCTCGCGCACGGCGTAGACGATGGTGGTGAAGCGGTCGTCGAGCAGGATCATATCCGAGGCGTCCTTCGCCACGTCGGTGCCGGTGATGCCCATGGCCACGCCGATGTCGGCGGCCTTGAGGGCGGGCGCGTCGTTCACGCCGTCGCCGGTCATGGCCACGATCTCGCCGTCGGCCTTGAGCGCGCGCACGATGCGCAGCTTGTGGAAGGGCGACACCCGCGCGAACACGCTCGTGCGCTCGATGGCCGCATCCAGCTGGCGGTCGTCCATCCCGTCGAGCTCCTCGCCCGATACCACGAGGTCGCCCTCGCGCCAGATGTCCAGCTCGCGCCCGATGGCGCGCGCGGTGGCGGCGTGGTCGCCCGTGATCATGACGGTGCGCACGCCGGCGGTGCGGCAGGTGTCCACGGCCTCGCGCACGTCGGCGCGCGGCGGATCCATCATGCCCACGAGGCCGATGAAGGTGAGGCCGCGCTCGATGTCCTCTCCGTCGGCGGGCACGCCGGGCAGGGCTCGCGTGGCGAAGGCGAGCACGCGCAGCGCCTCGTCGGAGAGGTGCTGAGCCACTTCGAGCGCATGGGCGCGGTCCTCGTCGCTGATCGGGCGCGGGCCGTCCGCGTCCATCACGAAGTCGCACAGCGGCAGAAGACCGTCGAGCGCGCCCTTGACGGCCGCCACCGTCTCGCCGTCGCGCTCGTGCACGGTGGCCATGCGCTTGCGGTCGGAGTCGAAGGGCCGCTCGGCCAGGCGCGGATAGGCCTCGCGCAGAGCCGCCGGGTCGATGCCGCCGTCGCGGGCCATCACCAGCAGCGCGCCCTCGGTGGGGTCGCCGATCACGGTGTCGGGGCTCGCGGGGGCGCCCGCCGACGCGCCTTCGCCCTGCGCCTCGGCGAAGCTCGCGTCGTTGCAGAGCACGGCCGTGAAGGCCAGGTAGCCGAAGAGCTCGGGGCTCTCCTCGATCGCGCGGGCCGGGGGCGCGGCCTCGCCGCGGTCGAGGTCGGGCCCGAGCGCCACGCGCACGACGTTCATGCGGTTCTCGGTCAAGGTGCCCGTCTTGTCCGTGCAGATGACCGTGGCACCGCCGAGCGTCTCCACGGCGGGCAGCCGCCGCACGAGCGCCTGGTGCTTGGCCATGCGCTGCACGCCGAGCGCCATCACGATGGTGGCCGTGGCCGGCAGCCCCTCGGGGATCACCGAGATGGCCAGCGATATGGCCAGAAGCAGCAGCGGCGCGAAGGGACGCCCGTACGCCATGCCGACCGCCAGCACCACGAGCGCGGCGGCCACGCCCACCACGGTGAGCATCTTGCCGAACGAGGCCAGCTTGCGCTTGAGCGGCGTGTCCAGCTCCTCGTCGCCCTCCAGAAGGCCCGCGATGCGCCCGACCTCGGTGTCCATGCCGGTGCCCACCACCACGCCCGTGCCGCGCCCGCCGGTCACGATGGCGGTGGCAAAGGCCATGTCCGCGCGGTCGCCCACGAGCGCGCCGGGAACCACCGCGGCCCGGGCGTCCTTCTCCACGGGCACGGACTCGCCTGTGAGCGCGGCCTCCTGCATGCGCAGCCCCGCCGCCGAGAGCAGCCGCAGGTCGGCGGGGGCCATGCTGCCGTCGCCCAAGACCACCACGTCGCCCGGCACCAGCTCGCGGGCGGGCACCACCGTCTCCGCGCCATCGCGGATGACGCGCGCGGTGGGCGCGCTCATGTTGCGCAGCGCCTCGAGGGAGGTCTGCGCCTTCCTCTCCTGCACGATGCCGATGAGCGCGTTGGCCACCACGATGGCGAAGATGATGCCCGCCTCGGCCCACTCCTGCAGAAGCGCCGAGAGGGCGGCCGCCACCAGCAGGATGAGCACCATCGGGTCGCCGATCTGCTCGCGCACCATCTGGGCGAGCGTGCGCGGCGGCTTGGCGTTGAGCTCGTTGGGACCCACCTCGGCCAGGCGCTCGCGCGCCGCGAGCTCGGAGAGCCCCTCGGGCGAGGCGTTCAGCTCCGCGAGCACCTCCTCCAGGGGCATCGCATGCCAGGGGCGCAGGGCTGCGGGCTTCGCGCCCGGGGCCGTCGCAGCAGCAAGTTGGTTCGTCATGGGTCGTATCCTCCGTCGCGCGTGCGGTTTTCCCTACCATGATAAGCGCGCCGGGCGCATATGCCCCGAACCGTCACGAACCGGCAACCTAAGGGCCGATCTTCGCTCCGAAAACACGCCTCAGCGCACGAGGCGTGTTTTCGGAGCGAAGATCAGGTGCTGCCGCTGACCAAGGCCGTCCCCTCGGCCGTGGGGGTACGGTAGAATGTCGCCATCGGACAGAAAGGACGCCCCATGGCCGCAACGCTCAACCTGGATAACCTGCCGCGTACCATCGAACTCGGGCGCGACGGCGACGGGCGCGCCGAGCTCGCCTACGTCGACCAGCGCCTGCTGCCCGGCGAGCTGCGGATCGTCCGCACGGGCGACTGGCGCGCGGTCGTCGACGCAGTCAAGACGCTCGCGGTGCGCGGCGCGCCGGCCATCGGGGTGGCGGGCGCGGCGGCAGTGGCGCTCTGGGCCTGCAACGAGGGCGCGGCCGACGCGGCGGCGGGCGGGTGCGCGCAGGCCGGTCCGCGCTTCCTCGACGCCCTCGCCCGCGTGGCCGACGAGGTGGCCGACGCGCGTCCCACCGCCGTCAACCTGGCGTGGGGCGTGCGCCGCCTCGAGCGGCTCGCGCGCGTCTGCGCCGACGAGGGCGCTGCGCCCCACGCCATCGCCGACGAGCTCTTCGCCGAGGCGCGCCGCATGGAGGCCGAGGACGAGGCCGCCAACCGCGCCATCGGCGCGCACGGCTCGGCGCTGCTGCCTCAGGGCGCGCGCATCCTCACGCACTGCAACGCCGGGAGTCTCGCCACGGCCTTCTACGGAACCGCGCTCGGCGTGGTGTACGCGGCCGCCGCCGAGGGCAAGGTGGCGCGCGTGTACGCCGATGAGACGCGCCCGGTGGGCCAGGGCGCGCGCCTCACCGCCTGGGAGCTTGCGCGCGCGGGCGTGCCCGTGACGCTCATCTGCGACGACATGGCCGCGAGCCTCATGGCGAAAGGGGAGGTGGACGCCGTCGTGGTGGGTGCCGACCGTATCGCCGCCAACGGGGACGTGGCCAACAAGATTGGCACCTACGGCGTGGCCGTCCTCGCGCGCCACCACGGCATCCCGTTCTACGTGGCCGCGCCCGCCTCCACCATCGACCCCGCGTGCACGACCGGCGCGGACATCCCCATCGAGGAGCGCGACCCCGCCGAGGTGCTGCCCGCGCCCATCCCTGGCGTGGACGTGTGGAACCCCGCCTTCGACGTGACGCCCGCCGCCCTCATCACCCGCATCGTCACCGAGCACGGCGCCTTCGCCCCGCCCGATGCCGCCCGCGCCGCCATGACGGCGCGTTGACGTCTAGCCGTCCTTCCCGCCCAAGGCGAGCAATCCGACGAAATAGTCGGGACCTTCTTGCCACAGCCCCGTCTCGAAATCGTAGAGCGCGGCGTAAGCGGGGGACTCGATCACTTTGCGGCGCACCTGCTCCGTCGGCAGCCCTGTGCGCGCGGCTATGTCCTGCACGGCGTCGGCGAAGATCAGGTCGGCGCATTGGGCCATGATCTCATAGTTCATAGCGCGTCACCTTCATGGGTTCCAGGCATGCGACGGCTCGTTGAGTGGCAAAGCAGAACTGGTCCTTGAGCCGGTCGGGCAGGAGAAGGCCGATGGCCGTGCTCGCGGATTTCGGGTCGTCGAGGGGGCCGTAAAGCCCGTTGAGGTAGGTGGTTATGACAGGGTTTGTGGTGTCGTTAGCCACCTTTCCAATGATGACGTCGGCGCAGGTCAAACCCGGATCCACTTTGTCGCGCAACTTGACTGCCAAAGCGCTTCTGCGGTTCAGTGAGACGAACCGCAGCCAGTGCTCGTCCGCAGTGGGGAATTCGAAAACGCTCAGGGACGTTGCGGGCGTGCGAAATCGGAACGCGGAAACGTAGCCGGAGCGTTGGCCGGCATCAACTTGGCCGAGGCTTTGCGCTTTCAGCAGGGACGTTCGGATGAACCTTCTGGCCTGATCCTCGTCCGAGGTCAGATAGAATCCCTTCCCGAAATCTTTTCCCGTCGAGCATTTCTTGAGGTCGATGTCCTCAACGGGGGCATAGCTGCCATGGTAGAGGGTCATTCCGTCCGACAGGCTCATAGCGAGACTCCTTGGGCGGCGAGCTTCGTGCGGATGTCCTGGAGAGCGGCTTCGTCGCTTTCGAGATGGAGGGCGTCGTAGCACTCTTCGATGAAGCGCCAGATGCCCTGCTCCTCGAACAGGCGGTTCGAATCCTTCGGGCTGAGCCCCGTCTGCTCTCTGAACATGCGGAAGAGGCGCGCTTCCATGAAAAGCACTTCGTCGAGCATGGGACACCTCCTGTCTGCTCCGCCGTCGAACCTCGCCTAGGCCGCATTATACGCGACAAACTCCCGGGCGGCCTCGCTTGTTTCTCGCGCGATGCAATTGGAAGGGACGTGCTGCACGCGAAATCGGCTGTGCTTGCACGAAAATCCTCGACGTGAAAGGATCCCGGCGGGCCGTGCAAGCGCTGGATTTTCGCGACCTGGGGGAACGTGGCGGCGACGCCGCTTAGGGGAGCCGATGCCCGCCATTTCGCCGCGCCGAGCCTTTCACGTCGGGGATTTTTGTGTCGAGCAGCCCGATTTCGCGTGCAGCGGAGGCACCAAGGCGGGTCGCCCGAACCCCCTTTCTGCTACAATGGCCTCACCGCAGGCACGTCGCTAGGAGGTTCCCATGCGCATCATCCATCGCGAGGACCAGGAGCTGCGCGAGCACGTCGCGCTTTCCGACGACGCGTCGTTCGCCGACGAGAGCGAGGGCCGCGCCCGCTCGGCCGAGCCCGACATCCTGCGCACCGACTACCAGCGCGACCGCGACAAGATCCTGCACACGAAGTCGTTCCGCCGCCTGTCGCACAAGACGCAGGTGTTCCTGGCCGCCGAGGGCGACCACTTCCGCACGCGCCTCACGCACACCCTCGAAGTCGCCCAGATCGCGCGCACCATCGCGCGCGCCCTCGGGCTGAACGAGGACCTCACCGAGGCCATCTCGCTCGGCCACGACCTGGGGCACACGCCCTTCGGCCACACCGGCGAGGAGGCGCTCGCCCGCTCGCTCGCGCGGTGCGCCGGCATCGATCCCGCGTCTCCCGAGGCCGAGGCGCTCTACCGCCACAACGAGCAGAGCCTGCGCGTTGTGGAGCGCATCGAGAACGGCGGCAAGGGCCTCAACCTCACGCCCGAGGTGCGCGACGGCATCCTCTGCCACACGGGCGATCTGCGCGCCGAGACGCTCGAGGGCCGCATCGTGGGCACGGCCGACCGCATCGCCTACGTGAACCACGACATCGACGACGCCATCCGCGCGGGCATCCTGCGCGAGGCCGACCTGCCGGCTTCGACGCACGCCGTGCTCGGCCCGGACCACTCCTCGCGCATCGAGACGCTCGTGCTCGACATGGTGGAGACGTCCGCCGCCGCAGACGATATCCGCATGAGCGGCGAGGTGTGGGGCGCCATGATGGAGCTGCGCGCGTTTTTGTTCGATCGCGTGTACACCTCCGACGTGGTGATGGCCGAGGTGGCGAAGGCGACGCACCTCATCGAAGACCTGTTCGACCACTACGTCGAGCACGTGGACGAGGTGCCCGAGGAGTACCGCGACATCTCCGAGGGCGACGACCTGCGCGCCGTCACCGACTTCATCGCCGGCATGACTGACCGCTACGCCAAGAGCCTCTACCAGCAGCTCTTCATCCCGCACTCGCTGCACTACTAGGGAGGGAAACGCGCAAGGTCCGCGTCCGCCGAAGGGAGCGGAGGGTTCGGCGCGCCGGCGGTCCGCCCCCGCGCCCCCGCGCGTCCGAAAGAAATCAACCGGAGCTTCAATCTGCCCTGCCGGTCGATTATTTTTCACCGCGAGGCTCATCAATGGGTAGAATTGCGTGGGGACGACGCTGTGGAGGGAAATGATTGTGCGTACGGTGAGCCGTTTTTTGATTCCGATGGCGGGAATGGCCTTCTTCTGGTGCTATTTCCGCTTCCAGAGGTTCTTCGGGGTGCTGTACCCGCCTACCTTCTCTTACGAGCTCTTCGGCATCCCGCTCAACGTCTCATTGGTTTTCATCGTCGAGCTGGTGGTCGTGGGCCTGGCCTGCATAGCGGCGCGAAGGCAGATCGACCGGATGATGCGCCTTCGCCGGCCGCTCGTCTTCGCCTGCGCGGCGGTCGGCTCGATCGGCGCCCTTGCCATGCTCTCGCTGTCGCAGGGAGGGGCCCCGGCCGCGCTGCTGTGGCCGGCCTCCCTCCTCATCGCGGTCGGCTTCGCCGCGAACTGCCTTGCGTGGGCGACGTACTTCTCCGCTGATTTCGGCGCGAGGGAGGTCTGCATCCTGGTCGCGTCCTATCTGGCGAGCCTCGCTTTCATCCCGGCCCTCGGCCTGGTCATCGACGTCGACCGCACGCTGGTCCTCCTCACTCCGCTCGTCTCCGGCGCCGCCTGGCTTCTCTCTCCTCGGTCTGAGAATCCGGAGTTCGACCAGAGCGGCTCGGCTTTGAAGTCGATAGGCCTGTACGTCCCGCTTTTCATCGTCTTTCTGATCGCCGGGAGCGCGATGCGGGGCATCGTCGATGTGGCGGGCGGCGGAGGCTCCCGCACGGGGCTCTCAATCGCGATAGGGGCGCTGATCTGTGCGCTGTTCTGGTACTACTGCGGAAAGCCGAACCCCTTCGCCGGCACCTCGAAGGCGCCCTCCGCAGGCGCTTTCGGATCCGTCGAGAAGGCGGTATTCAAAAGCTGGGTGGTCCTCGTATTCCTCTTCCTCTTCGGCCTGTTCGTCAGCCTGGTCGCGCCCTACCGAGGCTTCGGCGGCCACGTGGTGGTCATCGCCCGCTCGTTTCTGGACCTCTTCCTCTGGGTCCTTCTGTGCAACCTGGCCTTCCACAAGAAGATATCGCCCGTCCTTCTGTTCGTGGCGTGCAGCCTGTTCGTAGAGGCGCTCTCCTGGTGCTTGAGCTACGTCGTGATCCCCATCCTGCTCTATCTGACGGGGGAGGGCCTGCCGCTGCAGAACAGCATCGGCCTCGCGGTCGTGTTCGTCCTCTTCTCCTCGGTGACGCTCATCTTCAGCTCGATCGTGAGGAGGCAGGCCGATGCGAAAGCTCCTTCGGGCCAAGGGGACGTCCGGCGCGCGGAGATCTCCGAAGAGCTCGCGGCGCGCTACGGCCTCACCAACCGGGAGGTCGAGATAGCCAACCTCTTCATGCGGGGGAGAAGCCTGAAGAAGGTCGCGTCGATGCTGGTGATCTCACCGAGCACCGCGCAATCGCATATCAAGAGCGTCTACCGGAAGCTGGATGTCCACTCGAAGGACGAGCTGATCGATCTGGCGGAGAGGTGGAACGCCGTCTGATTGGGAGCGCCCCCCGCGCCATCTGCGACGCGAGGGGCGCTCCGTTCGGATCCGCCTATCCTGCCTGCGCTTACTTCGACTTCGTCAGGGCGTCGTTGACGGCCTCTTCGAATCCGCGGAGGGTGTTGGTGGCGCCGCTCACCGTGTCGATGTCGAAGCTCTGCTTCTCGACGATGGTCTCCACGTAGGTGGGAAGCGCCGCCGCGCCGATGCCGGCGGTCTCCTTCGAGTCCACCACCTCCACCTCGGCGATCTTGCCGCCGGAGATGGTCACCGCGACGGTGATCTTGTCGTTGAAGCCGGTGCCCACTCCTTCGTAGGTGCCGTCCTTGTACGCGCCCTCGACCATGGTGAGCGCGGCCTCGTCCTCAAGCGGGCCCTGCCAGGTGATGGCCTCTTTGGTCTCGCCGGTGAAATCGCCCTTGGCCCGGTGCGCGGCGTTCTGGCCGGAAATGCGGCCGAACACCATGGTCTCGCCGAGGTTGCCGCTGCCGTTGTACATGTCGCAGAAGATCGAGCCGAGCTCGCCCGCGGAGAAAAGTCCTCCGATGGGGTAGCCTTCCACGCTGATGACCTGGCCGTACTTGTTGCGGCGTGGTCCACCCATGGTGTTGAAGTAGGTGGGGCCGATCTTGATCGCATAGAAGGGGCCCGTCTTCACGGGAACCATCGTGTCGATGGGCCTGCCGTAATCGGCGTCCTCGCCGGCGTCGAGGCGCATGTTGTACGCGTTGACGTCGGACACGAAGATGTCGGTGTCGAAGGCGGGGGCGTCCTTCCCGTCGTTCGACTTCCGGATGTTCTCGGCGAGCTCCTCCAAGGTGTCGCCGGTGATGACCTCGCCCTTCGCGATCTCGTCGACGTAGTTGTCGGAGAAGGAGCTCATGAACTTGACGGCCAGCTGGTCGGCGTCGTGGACGAGGTAGGACGGCAGGGGCATGGGGGTGGAGATCCAGCGCCCGCCGATGTCGATGCGGCCGTGGCGGTTCTCCGCGACCTCGTTCATGAAGCGCCCGCCGCCCAGGCCGACGATCACGCCGATCTTCGTGCTGGGCCCCGCCAGGCCGACGGTGGAGAGGGAGGGGTTCTTGTAGGTCCAGGAGAAGCCCGCGCTGTTCGACATGTGCCAGAGGTCGGCGCCTATGCCCATGGCCATCTTGATGCCGTCGCCGTCGTTGTACAGGCCGCCGCGCTGGTGCACGTAAGGCTGCTGCAGGTAGCTCTGGATCATCTCTTTGTTATGCTCGAAGCCGCCGGTGCACAGCACGACGCCGCCGTTGGCCTTGACCCTGACGTCCTGGCCATCCTTCTCGATGACGCACCCGATCACGTTGCCCTCGCCGTCCGCGATCAGCTTCTTTCCGGGGGCGCCGAGCCAGACGTCGATGCCCTTTCCCGCGCGCGCGTCGACGGCGGCGTGGCACAGGTTGTAGTAGCCGCGGTCGAAGCGGGTTCCCGTCGCCGTCAGGCACAGGCAGTGCTGCCCGGACTCCAGCTCGGGGAACTC
Organism: Arabiibacter massiliensis; assembly: GCF_900169505.1. Classification (NCBI taxonomy): domain Bacteria; kingdom Bacillati; phylum Actinomycetota; class Coriobacteriia; order Eggerthellales; family Eggerthellaceae; genus Arabiibacter; species Arabiibacter massiliensis. Next base: position 748,284 of record NZ_LT827021.1, on the reverse strand, counting down.
GTGCCAGTTGTACACGTAGCCCTTGCGCCCCAGGCCCCACACGTCGTCCTTCTCTATCCAGTTCTTCGCGGTGGCCGGCGAGCTCTCCATCGGGAAGCTCGGCTTCTCGGTGGGGGCGATGACGTTCGGGTCGCCGCCCATGGGCCCGGTCATCCAGGCGAAGTTCTCCGCGCAGCCGTCGCAGTAGGCCTGCACCGCCTCGTTGTCCCAGTTGTTGAACTTGCCCATCAGGGTGGTCAGGTAGTTGTAGAGCTGCTCGGAGTCGTCGGTGGCCATGACGAACTGGCCGGATGCCGCCGAGTTGCCTCCTTCGCTGCCCTCCGGCGCCTTGTCGGTCAGCAGGACGGAAGCGCCCTCCTCGCACGCGGCCACCGCCGCATTGGCCCCCGCGGCGCCGAAGCCCAGCACCACGACGTCGTATTCCGCGTCCCAGTTCTCAGTGCCGCCCGCCGGCGCTCCGCCCGCCGGCTCGCCGCTCGCCTGCGGAGCGCCTGTTTGCGGGGCGCATGATGCCAGAAGCCCGGTCGCGGCCGCTCCCGTCGCCCCGATCGCGGCCCCCTTGAGAAAATCCCTCCGCGATAAGCCTTCACCCATGATGATCTCCTTTCACATCCCCTTCTTAAGCGGCGCAGCGCCCAAGATGGGGCCGCGTCGCTTCATGACGGTTGGCATCTTGGCGGGAGTCGGAGGGGAATTCATCCCATAAAACGAGGGGATTGCCTCACATAAAATCGGGGAGTGCTCTCTGACGTGGGGAAACTCAGAGCCGCGTGCTCGGCTGGGGCAGGAAGGCGCCGACCGCGATGGCGACGGCCAGCCAGGGCAGGTCCTGCACGGGGAAGCACAGGAGCATGATGAGCGCCGTCATGGCGGGCTTGCGGGTGAAGCCGCCGATGAGCGCGGAGGTGACCACGGCTACGGCCAGCTCGGCCGGCGCGCCGAGGGTCGCGGCGAAGCCGAACCCCACGCTCACGCCGCAGAAGATGAGCGGGAAGAACGGCCCGCCGCTCCACCCAAGGTTGAGGCACAAGGCGATGAACGCGAGCTTGATAAGCCCGGTTGCGAAGAGCCCTGCGGCTTCCATGCCCGTCCACGAGGCCGCGAGGTCGGACGCCTGCTGGGTGCCCGGGAACAGCACGTAGGGAAGCGCGAGCGCGACCGCGCCTAACGCGATGCCGCACAAAAGCGGCTTGAGCACCGGACGGTCGCCGAGAGTCGCGGCGAGGTGCCGCGATGCGCGCACGGCCAGGCCGTAAAGCACCGCCATAGCCCAGCCGACGAGGGCGAGCGGGACGCACCAGGCGGCCGCCTCCCAGGAAAGCGGCGCGGCGTCGAAGTGGGGGATGGGCATGCCGCCGCCGAGGAGCGCGCCGAACGCCGCGACGCCCGCGACGCCGCCCGCAACGCCGAGCGCGTACAGGGGGATCTTCTGCCTGAGGGAGAAGGCGCCCTCGACGCCCGCCAGACGGCGCAGCTTCGCGCCCACCCACGTGCAGCCGGCCGCGACGAGGCCGGTGAGCCCCGCCTCCGGCCCCACCGAGCCTCCGAACGCGATGGGCAGCAAGAACGATACCGCGCTCGGGGCGATCCGTCCCACCGAGTAGCCGCCTTTCGCGCGCACCTCGGCCATCACCTCGTCGAGCGGCTTGGGGGCGCTTCTGAACCGCGCGTTCCACAGGCCGATGAAGAGGCCGCCTGTCGTGCACGCGATCAGGGGGAACAGCGAGAACGCGGGCTCGCCGAGCATGCCGCGCGCGCCCGTCCACACGATGTCGGTGAGCCAGTACGCCGAGCTGAGCAGCGCCCAGATGGCGAATCCCACGCCCGCGCCGAGCACGGCCGCCGCGACGCCGAGCCCGAGGGCGCGCGCTATCCCGATGCGCGCCGGATCCGCCTCCCCGAGCGTCTCGTCCGCCTCCGTCTCCCGCTGCTCCATTCCGCGCCTTCCTCTTCGGATCTCGCTTCCCGGATTGTAGGGCATTTCCTTGAGCAGGTGCGCAGGCCTTGCGTCGAATCCTCCCTCTTTCGACACGCCATCCACGCTTGGAAGCGGCGCCTTCGGATTTTTGGGCCCTTCGAGTCACATTTTGGCCGCTCTGAAGCTCGCGCGGACTCGGCGGCGACGGCTCGTCGTTGCCGAACTGGGCAAACGCTCGCAAACGTTTCGGCGTGCCGCCGGAAGCTGGCCGTAGGGCGCCGGAAACGCTTCAGAGCGGCCAAAACCGTGCATTCGGGACCCGGTTTCCGCAATGCGCGGCCTTCGCGGCTCCCGGCTCCTGCGTGCACCGGGCGCGCGGCTTTTCGTTGTTGCGCAGGTGCACAAACCTTGTATAATCGATTGCTATGGTTTCAGGGGATCACATCAGGCAATCGTTCCAGGCGGCGCTGCCCATCATGCTGGGCTACGTCGCCATCGGCATTCCCTGCGGCATCCTCAGCGCCTCCATCGGGCTGAACGGCTTGCAGGTATTCCTGCTCTCGGCGCTGTTCTACTCGGGCGCGGGGCAGTTCATGATCCCCAACATGTGGCTGGCGGGCTCGCCGCTGGCCTCCATCATCGCTAGCGTGTCGCTCGTGAACACGCGCCAGATGCTGTACTCGGCGGCCTTCGCGCCGGCGTGCAGGGGCGTGCGAAAGCGCCTGTCGTTTTTGTTCGCGGCCACGGTGACCGACGAGAGCTACGGCGTGAACGTGTCGAAGTTCGCCTCCGGGGACTGGTCGGTAGGCCGCGCGACGATGGTGAACCTCATGTCGCAGAGCTCCTGGGCGCTCTCGAACGTGGCGGGCGTGCTCGTGGGCAACGCCGTGGGCATCCCGCTCTCCATCGCGTCGTTCGCCATGACGTCCATCTTCATCTGCCTGCTTGTGACGCAGAAGCCCTCGGCGGCGAACCTCGTGGCCGCAGGCGTGGCCATGCTCGGCGTGTTCCTGTGCAAGGCGGCCGGCCTTGCGGGCCCGGCCATCCTCGTGGGCGCGGTGGCCGGCGTGGCCGCGGCGCTCGCGTTCAGCTGGGCGAGGGGGCGGGGCTGATGGCGGCCATGGGCTGGGGCGACTTCCTCATCGTGTTCGCGTGCTGCGCGGGCACCATGCTCGTGTGCCGCGTGGCGCCGCTGTTCGCGCTCAAGGGACGCAACCTTCCCGAGAACGTCGAGCGCGCGCTCGGGTTCATCCCGCCCGCCGCCTTCGCCGCGCTGGTGGCGAACGACCTGCTCACGCCCGGCATGTTCGACGCCGGCGTGTGGCCCGCGGCCGCGCCCCTCGTGGCCGCCGGCGTGGTGGCCCTCGTGGCGTGGAAGACGAAGTCGCTCCTCTGGTGCGCCGTCGCGGGAGTGGCCGCCTACGCGCTCCTCACGCTGGTATAGAGACGGTCGCCGTCACCCCGTGAGCGCGATCTTCGCTCCGAAAACACGCCTCAGCGCACGAGGCGTGTTTTCGGAGCGAAGATCGCACCCTGCTGCGGGAACTGTGCGCGGAGCCGACTGCGGCCGGTTTTCTGCGCATCGCGTGGAGGGAGGGGAATTTTGAGGAAGATGCCCGAGAATATCCCTTGCATGCGATGTTGCCAGGCGGTATACTGTCAAATCGTGTCTTTCCAAGACGACATGCACGAGATTCATTGAACATATAGAAGGAACGGACCATGGATATCATTCGCGCCATCGAGCAGCAGCAGATCAAGCAGGACCTCCCCGAGTTCAACGTGGGCGACAACGTGAAGGTGCACTACCGCATCACCGAGGGCAACCGCGAGCGTATCCAGGTGTTCCAGGGCGACGTCATCCGCCGTCAGGGCGCTTCGAACCGCGAGACGTTCACCGTCCGCAAGATCAGCTTCTCCATCGGCGTGGAGCGCACCTTCCCCGTGCACTCCCCGAAGATCGAGAAGATCGAGGTCGTCCGCAAGGGCGACGTGCGCCGCGCCAAGCTCTACTACCTGCGCAAGAAGGTCGGCAAGGCCGCGAAGATCAAGGAGAAGGCCTACCGCTAGGCCGCTCCCGCACGCGAGCGATCGAGAAGCCCCTCGCCCTCTCCGGAGGCCGGGGGGCTTCCTTTTGCGCTATCATGGTGCGATGGGAAGAGAGACGGGGAGGCTTCGATGGGTCTGACGGTTGCCGACATAGAGCGGCGTCTGCGCGAGGCGGACGCGCGCGAGTTCGCCGTGCTGGAGCGCTCGCTCGTGGCCGACGCGCGCAAGGGGGTGCGCGACGCGGTGGAGCGGGCGCGCCGGCGCATCGAGGCGCAGGAGGCCGAGCGGGCGCGCCTCGCCGCGCTCTACGCCTTCGAGCGCGAACTTGCCGCCGGGCGGGGCGGCGGCGTGGTCGTGGGGCTTGACGAGGTGGGGCGGGGTCCCTTGGCCGGGCCGCTCGCGGTGGGCGCGGTCGTGCTGCCTCTCGAGCCCGTCGTGGAGGGCTTGAACGACTCCAAGCAGGTGCGCCCCGAGGATCGCGAGCGCATCGCCGCCCAGGTGAAGGCCGTGGCCGTGGCGTGGACCGTGGAGTACGTGGAGGCCTGCGATATCGATGCCTGCGGCATGACGGCCTCGCTCGTCACGGCGTTTCGCCGCGCGGTGGCCTGCGTGGAGGCCGCCGGGGTGCGCCCCGACGTGGTGCTGCTCGACGGCAACCCTTTGCGCATGGACCCGCGCGAGGTGAACGTGGTGAAGGGCGACTGCCGCTGCGCCTCCATCGCCGCCGCCTCCATCGTGGCCAAGGTGGAGCGCGACGCGCTCATGTGCCGGCTGGCCGAGGAGTACCCCGAATACGGCTTCGAGTCGTGCAAGGGCTACGCGAGCCCCGCCCATATCGAGGCCATCAAGCGCTTCGGCCTCACGCCGGTGCACCGCGCGTCGTTCTGCACGTCGTTTCTGCAGCCGACGCTGTTCTAGCGCCGCCGCGCGCGTTTCCACCGCGTGTTTATCCGCTTCTCCACAACGGCCCGCAGGATCGTCCTGCGGGCTTTGCACGCTTCTGGCCTGGGGTTACGGAGGGTCGGCTTCGCCGTGCTTGATTTCCGCTTGATTCCTGCTGGATTTCCGCTTGAAACGCGCTTGATCCGCGCTGGATATGCGCGCCATACGCGCTGGATCCGCGATGGATCGGGGCGCGCTTGCGCTTGACGCACGCCATGGATCCGCTGGATCGGCCCTGTACCATGGAAGGCGGAGAAGAAGGGAGCAGACATGGTGGAAAGCGCAGTGGCGGATGCGGTCGAGAAGGCCGCCCCGAAGCAACGCAAGAAGGCGTCGGGCTCGCGCCGCAAGAAGGGCGCGGCGAAGAGCGGCCTCACGGCGGGCGAGCGCAACGCCGAGCTGGGCCGGCGGGGCGAGGAGGCGGCCGCGCGATTCCTCGAGCGGAGGGGCTACGAGATCGTCGCGCGGAACTGGACGTGCGCGGCCGGCGAAGCCGACATCATCGCCCGCGACGGGGAATGGGTCGTGTTCGTGGAGGTGAAGACGAGGTCGAACTGCGAGCGCGGCCTGCCGTCCGAGGCCGTGAACGCCGACAAGCGCGAGCGCTACGAGCGCATAGCCGCGTGCTTCCTCGCCGTCTACGACGTGGTGGACGTGCCGCTGCGCTTCGACATCGTGTCGATCGTGGTGACGGCGCCCGACCGCGCCATGATACGCCATCACTTCGACGCGTTCTGCGCAGGCTGACATGCAGGGGCAATGCAGGGTTCGGGCCGCCACGCTGCGCGGCGTGCAGGCCGTCCCGGTGGACGTGGAGGTGTCGGTGGGGCCGGGCATCCCGGGCTTCGCCATCGTGGGGATGGCGGACGCGTCGGTGCAGGAGTCGCGCGAGCGCGTGCGGGCGGCGCTGCGCTCCTGCGGGTTCTCGGTGCCGCCGAGCAAGGTGGTGGTGAACCTGGCGCCCGGCGCGCTGCGCAAGACGGGCTCGGGGTTCGACCTGCCCATCGCGGCGGGCATCCTGTGCGCCACGGGGCAGATCGACCCGCGCGCGGTGGAGGGCGCGCTGTTCGTGGGCGAGCTCTCGCTGGAGGGGGCGGTGCGCCCGGTGGCGGGCCTTCTTGCCTACGCGCTCTGCGCGCGCAACCTGGGCTGCTCGCTGGTGGGCGCGCCCGTGGACGAGGGCCTCATGCAGGTGGAGGGCCTCGACCTGCGCTGCCTGAAGAGCGTCGCGGGCTTCCGCGACCTGCCGTTTCCCGCGGCCGTGCCCATGCGCCGCGAGCGCGCGTCGTCCGCGCCGGACTTCCGCGACATCGCCGGGCACGACATGGCCAAGCGCGCGCTGCAGGTGGCGGCCGCCGGCGGCCATGGGGTGCTCATGATGGGGCCGCCGGGCTCCGGCAAGACGATGCTCGCCTCGCGCCTGCCCTCCATCCTGCCGCCCCTGTCGCAGGCCGAGCGCCTCGAGACGGCGGTGGTGCACTCGGTTGCCGGCGAGCCGTTGGACTCCGTGCTCGGCGGCGTGCGGCCCTTCCGCAGCCCGCACCATTCGGCGAGCCTCGCGGGGCTCGTGGGAGGCGGCTCGCCTCTGCGGCCGGGCGAGATATCGCTCGCGCACAATGGCGTGCTGTTCCTGGACGAGGTGGCCGAGTTCGCGCCTAGCGTGCTGCAGGGCATCCGCCAGCCGCTCGAGGCGGGGCGCGTGGTGATAACGCGGGCCGACGGCAACGTGGAGTTCCCGGCGCGCTTCATGCTGGTGGCGGCGTCCAACCCGTGCCCCTGCGGGTACTTCGGCGACGGCGAGGAGCCGTGCACGTGCACGGTGCACCAGATCAGGACGTACCAGGGGCGCATAGGAGTCGTGAGCGCGCGGGACCCGCGGGGGCGCGGGGGCGTGCTGGAGGGGCCGCGCACGGTGCTCGAGCGGGGCGGCCCCGGCTATCCTTCGGCGTTCGAGCGGCTCGCGCAGCCGCCGGAGCGGCTCTACGTGGCGGGCGATCCGACGGCGCTCGCGGAGGGACTCGCCGTGGTGGGCGCGCGCAAGGCGACGCCCTACGGCATCGGCTGCGCGCGCCGGTTCGCCCGGCTGGCGGCCGAGCGCGGCATCGCCGTCGTCTCAGGAGGGGCGCGCGGCTGCGACGCGGCGGCCCATCGCGCCGCGCTCGAGGCGGGCGGGCCCACGGTCGCCTTCCTCGGCGGCGGCTGCGACAGGCCCTATCCGGCCGAGAACGCGGGGCTCTTCCAGCGCATCGTGGACGCGGGCGGGGCCGTCGTATCCGAGCACGCCTGGGACGAGCCGCCCTTGCCCTACCGCTTCCGCGCGCGCAACCGCCTGATCGCAGGGCTCGCGCGCGCCACGCTCATCGTGGAGGCGGGGCTGCCGTCGGGCACGTTCTCCACCGCCGACGAGGCGCTGGCGGCCGGCCGCGACGTGCTCGTGGTGCCGGGGGCCATTACCGCCTCCTCCTCGTGCGGGGCGAACCGGCTGCTCTGCCAGGGAGCGACCCCCGTGGTGGACGATGAGTCATTCGAGGACGCGCTGTTCTCGCTGTTCGGCTGCCTCAAGCAGGAGCGCTTCGAGGCGGGCGCGGGCGGCGCCGCGAAGGGCGAGGCCGACCCGGTGGCGGCCGCGCTGCGCTCCCAGCCGCTCGGCATGGAGGACCTCTACGCGCTGGCCGTCTCGTGCTGCGGCGATGCCGAGCCGCGTTCATGGCTCATGGAGCGCCTCGTGGAGGCCGAGCGCGCGGGCCTTATCGCCCGCTACCCCGACGGCCGCTGGGGCCCGGTCGTCAAGTGAGGAAGGGAATCGCGCAGCGAGCCGGTGGGGTAGTCGCGGGGATGCGGGGGAGTTTGCGGGTTCGCGCGCCGCTTAGGCGCGGGATTTGGTATGCTTCCCGGCATGTCTGAATCATACGTCACCATACTGGGCGCCGGGCTCGCCGGCAGCGAGGCTGCCCTGCAGCTCGCCGCGCGCGGCGTGCGCGTGCGGCTCGTCGAGATGCGCCCCGCCGTGCGCACCGCCGTGCACGACACGGGCCTCTGCGCCGAGCTCGTCTGCTCCAACTCGCTGAAAAGCACGAAGCCCGACAGCGCCGCCGGCATGCTGAAGGCCGAACTCGGCGGGCTGGATTCGTTCGTCTACGCCGCCGCCGGGCGCAATGCCGTGGCGGCGGGCGGCGCGCTCGCCGTGGACCGCGCGGCCTTCGCCCGCGACGTCACTGCGCTCGTCGAGGGCCACCCCGCCATCGAGCTCGTGCGCGAGGAGGCCGTCGACCTCGGGCAGGCCGCCCGAGGCGTCGACGCGCTTATCGTGGCGACGGGCCCGCTCACCTCCGACGCGCTGGCCGAGTCGCTCGCCGCGCTCACGGGCGAGGCCCACCTCGCGTTCTACGACGCGGCCGCTCCCATCGTGATGGCGGACTCGCTCGACTCCTCCAAGCTCTTCCGCCAAAGCCGCTACGAGGACGCCGCCGACGGCGCGGGCGACTACCTCAACGCCCCCTTCGACCGCGCCGAGTACGACGCCTTCATCGAGGCCCTCGTCACGGCCGAGCGCGTGATCAGGCGCGACTTCGAGACGCGCGAGCTGTTCCAGGCCTGCCAGCCCATCGAGGAGATCGCCCGCAAGGGCCACGACGCGCCGCGCTTCGGCACGCTCAAGCCAGTGGGGCTCACCGACCCGCGCACGGGGCGGCGCCCCTGGGCGGCATTGCAGCTGCGCGCCGAGGACGCGCACGGCGAGAGCTACAACCTCGTTGGCTTCCAGACGAACCTCACCTTTCCCGAGCAGAGGCGCGTGTTCCGCATGATCCCCGGCCTCGAGAACGCGGAGTTCGCGCGCTTCGGCGTGATGCACCGCAACACGTTCGTGGACGCGCCGCGTCTGCTCGACGCCGACCTGCGCCTGCGGACGCCGGGGGCCGACGCGCTGGGCGTGCCGGTGTTCCTGGCGGGCCAGATCGCGGGCACCGAGGGCTACTGCGAGGCGATCCGCTCGGGTCTGCACGCGGCGCTCTCCGTCGCCGCGCTCCTTGCCGGCGCGCCCGCGCCCGCGCTGCCGCGGCAGACGGCGTTCGGCGCGCTTCTGGCCTACGCGACCGATCCCGCCACGGCCGACTACCAGCCCATGCACGTGAACTTCGGCATCATGGAGCCGCTCGACGCTCCCGTGCGCAACAAGCGCGACCGCTACCGCGCCTACGCCGAGCGCGGCGCGCAGGCGCTCGCAGCCTACCGCGCGGCGCTCGCCGAGGCGGGTCTCGCGCTCGACGGAGGCGCCGACGATGCCCGCTGACGACGCGGCCGGCGGCCCCCTCGACTGCAACCCGCAGGCCGCCGCGCTCGCGGAGGCCTTCTGCGAGTCGATGCGCGTCGAGCGCAACGCCTCGGCCCACACGGTGCGCGCCTACCGCATCGACCTCATGGACTTCCTGCGCTGGGCGCGGCGCGAGCGCGTGGACGTGCTCTCGGCCACGCACCGCCAGCTGCGCCTCTACCTGGCCGAGCTCGACCGCGCGCAATACTCGCGCACCACGGTGAACCGCCGCCTGTCCGCGCTGCGCAGCTTCTACCGCTGGCTCAACGTGACGGGCGCCTCCGACGAGGACCCGGCGAGCGTGCTGTCGGGCCCGCGCAAGCAGAAGAGCCTGCCGAACGTCATCCGCGCATCCGACATGGCGCGCCTGCTTTCGGTGCACGGCCCGCGCGACGCCTCCGGCAACCCGCGCGAGCAGAGCCCGGCCGACCTGCGCGACCAGGCGCTCCTCGAGTTCCTCTACGCGTGCGGCGCGCGCGTGTCCGAGGCAAGCGCGCTGCTGGCCGCCGACGTCGACTTCGGGCTGGGCCAGGCGAAGGTGTTCGGCAAGGGCGCGAAGGAGCGCATCGTGCCGCTCCACGACATGGCCCTCTCCTCGATGCGCGCCTACCTGCGCGACGGCCGCCCCCTGCTTCTGCGCGAGCGCTCCTGCGACTTCTTCTTCGTGTCGACGCGCGGCAACCGCATGGGAACCGACGCCATCCGCAAGATGTTCAAGGACACGGTGCGCCGCGCGGGCCTCGACGAGACGCTCTCGCCCCACGACATGCGCCACACCTTCGCCACCGACCTCCTGGAAGGCGGGGCCGACCTGCGCAGCGTCCAGGAGATGCTCGGCCACGCGAGCCTGTCCACCACCCAGATCTACACCCATCTCACGCCCGGACGCCTCAAAGAGGTGCACGCCCGGGCCCACCCCCGCGGCTGACGGGCCCGTCCCTTTGTCACGCCGTGCGGCTACCCTGTCGCGGCGGTTCCGGCGGCGTGACCGCTCTCTGACGCTTGCGCGGGCCGCCGCGACGGCGTCCCTCCCTTCGGGCACAATCGACCCCGTTACCGGCAGCGTGCCGCGACCGCGACGCGCGAATCGACCAAGGGAGGCTTTTATGAAGAAGAAGATGCGCGCCTTCGCCTTCGCCACCGCCACGGTGCTCGCGTTCATGCCGTTTCTGGGCGGCTGCGCGGCGGCCGAGGACGCGGGAGGCCAGAACGGCGAGGCCCAGCAGGAGCTCGCCTACGACGAGCAGCAGCGCAACGAGGACATGGGCTCCATCGGCCAGGGCGTCCAGGGCGAAGACGTTCGGTACGGCCAGGTCATGGCTCTGAACGGCAACCAGGCCACCGTCGTGGTGGGCGAGCTCGCCGATGCCGCCGACGGCTCCAAGGCGTTCAGCTCCGGCCAGGACGAGATCACGTTCGACGTCACCGAGGTGCAGGTAGCGGACGGCCGGCAGCTTTCCGCCGACGACATCGTGGTGATGCAGGGCACCGGCGAGGGCTCGAGCTTCAAGCCCGAGACGGTCGAGGTCATGGACGTGGCCGCGGCCGGCACGAACGCCGACGACGCGCAAATCCCCCAGGGCGCGAAATAGCGAATGCGTGGGCGGGCGCGTCCGCAGGCGGCCCGCCCCTTGCCAACGGCCCCGAGGGGCCTATAATGACGGGACGCCGCAGAACCTGCGGCGTCCTTGCTTGCGCGGAGGGCCGCGACCGGACGGAGGAGCCATCATGCAGCTGTTGAAGATAACGACCGACAAGCTTCTGCTCGTGGCCGGCATCGTGTGGTTCGTCGCGGGGGCGAACATCGTGAACATCGGCCTGGCGGCCTACCTCGACGAGTCCGGCTGGATCTTCTGGGTGCTCGTCGTGGGCACGCTCGTCATCTTCACCCTGTTCCACATCTTCGTGTTCACCAAGATGGTGGGCAAGCACGCCGACCGCATCCGCGGCTACGACGAGGACAAGACGCACGTGTTCAAGTTCTTCGACAAGAAGGGCTACATCATGATGGCCGTCATGATGGGCGGCGGCATCGCGCTGCGCGCCTCGGGGGTCGCGCCGGAATGGTTCGTCGCGTTCTTCTACACGGGGCTCGGCCTGGCGCTGGCCGTGGCGGGCGTGAGCTTCATGCTGCGCTACTTCAAAAGCTCGAAGGCCGCATGCCCGGTGCTGCCCAGGACGCGCCCGCACCACCCGAAGGATTCCTGAGGGCCGCAGCTGCGGGCCGCCGGGCGGCGTCAACGAATCGGTTACGGCTTGCCCGCGCTGGGGAAACGCTCGCGTACCATGGAGCCGATGAAGTAGGAGACGAGTGGCCGCCTGCGGGCGGCGGTGAGGGGGCCAGAGGTGGCACGCATCTTCGTGGTGGAGGACGACGCGTCGCTGCGCGGCGAGCTCATGCGGCTTTTGGAGCTGCAGGGCCACGAGCCCCTCGGCTGCACGGGGTTCGACCGGGTGGTGGACGACATACTGGCCGCTGCGCCCGACTGCGTGGTCCTCGACCTGAAGCTGCCCGGCACGAGCGGGCATGCCGTCTGCCGCGACCTGCGGCGCGCAAGCGACGTGCCCGTCATCATGCTCACGTCGTCCGACAGCGAGTTCGACGAGGTCATGAGCATGAACCTGGGCGCGGACGACTACGTGACCAAGCCCTACAACCCCGCCGTGCTGCTGGCGCGCGTGCAGTCGGTGCTGCGGCGCTCGCAGCGTCTTGAGCCCGCCACGCGCCTGGAGCACAAGGGCGTCGTGCTCGACGTGGCGCGCGCCCAGGTTGAGCACGGCGGGCGCACGGTGGAGCTCACGCGAAACGAGCTCAAGGTGCTCCGACTCCTCATGGCGAACAAGGGCGCCATCATCTCGCGCCAGGAGCTTATGGTGGAGCTGTGGCAGTCCGACGCGTTCATCGACGACAACACCCTCACGGTGAACATCAACCGCCTGCGCAAGAGCCTGGCCTCCATCGGCGTGCCGGACGACTTCCTGGTCACGCGCCGCGGCCAGGGCTACCTGGTGTAGCCGTGACGCCGGGTGCCTACCTCAAGGACCGCCTGATCGACGTGGCCCTCGTCGCGCTCGCTGCGCTGGGGGTGGGCGCGATGCTGGCGCTTCTGGGCGACGGCTGGGATGCGGCGCTCGCGGGCGCGGCTTTGGTGGCGGGGTGCGGCGCGCTCGCCCTGGCCGTGGGCTACGCGCGCCGGCGGCGCTTCTACCGCGAGCTCGCGCGCTGCGTGGAGGAGCTCGACAAGACGTACCACGTGGCCGCGCTTCTAGAGGAGCCGACGTTTCTCGAGGGGCGGCTCGCCTTCGAGGCGCTCGAGGCTGCGGGCAAGGCGGCCGCCGACGACGTGGCCGCCCACAAGCAGCAGGCCGAGGCCTACCGCGACTACATAGAGCTGTGGATCCACGAGATCAAGACACCCATCGCGGCCGCCGGGCTCATGGCGGCGGGCCTGCACGGGCCCGAGGCATCGAAGCTCAAAGGCGAGCTCGACCGCATCGAGGGCTACGTGGAGCAGGCGCTCTACTACGCGCGCTCCACCTCGCTTGCGCAGGACTTCTCCATACGTCCGGTGAGCCTTGCCCTCACGGCGCGCGAGGTGTGCAAGAAGCACGCGCGCTACCTGGTGGAGCAGGGCGTCGCGCCCGCCTTCGAGCTGGACGAGGGCGCCCAGGTGTTCGCCGACGGCAAGTGGCTCGCCTTCGTGATGGGCCAGGTGGTGGCGAATGCGGCGAAGTACGGCGCACACACGGTGCGCTTCTCGGCGCGCGAGGAGGGGGAGGGCGCCGCCGGGCGCACGGTGCTCGAGATCGCCGACGACGGGTGCGGCATTCCGGCCGCCGACGTGCCGCGCGTTTTCGACCGCGGCTTCACAGGCGAGAACGGGCGGCGCACCGGGTCGTCCACCGGCATGGGCCTGTACCTGGCCGCCCTCATGTGCGAGCGCATGGGCCTGGGGATAGCCGTCGCCTCCGAGGAAGGCGCCGGCACCCGCGTGCTCCTCACCTTCCCCCACGACCGAAGGCGCATGGACTCCTCCTCCCTTTCAAATACGTAAGGTTCGCGTCACCCACTTCGATGGCGGCGCGGCGCGCAAGGCCGTAGTATCTTCCCAGCAAAGAGAGTGCGAGAGAAGGAGCAATGCCATGGCCGAAGTGTACGCCACGCCCGCGCAGGCGGCGACGACCCTGCGGGGGGAGCGCCCGATCCTGTCGGTGCGCCAGATAGAGAAGATGTACGGCAACCGCGACTCGGTGACCCAGGCCATCCGCGACATCAGCTTCGACGTGATGCCGGGCGAGTTCTTAGGGCTCATGGGGCCGTCGGGCTCCGGCAAGACCACGCTTCTGAACTGCGTGGCCACCATCGACACCGTGACGAGCGGCCACATCCTGGTGGACGGCCGCGACATCACGGGCCTGCGTTCGCGCTCGCTGGCGAAATTCCGCCGCGACGACTTGGGCTTCGTCTTCCAGGACTCCAACCTGCTCGACACCCTCACGGGATTCGAGAACATCGCGCTCGCGCTCACCATCAAGGGCGAGCCCGCCGGCCAGGTGAGACCGAAGGTGGAGGCCATCGCGCGCACGCTCGGCGTGTCCGAGGTGCTGGGCAAGCACCCCTCCCAGATGTCGGGCGGGCAGCGGCAGCGCATCGCCGCGGCGCGCGCCATCGTGAGCGACCCGAAGCTGGTGCTGGCCGACGAGCCCACCGGCGCGCTCGACTCCAAGAGCGCGCAGACCATGCTCGACACCCTCACCATGATGAACCGCGATCTGCACGCCACCATCATGATGGTCACGCACGACTCGTTCGCGGCGTCGTTCGCCAGCCGCATCCTGTTCATCAAGGACGGCGCGCTGTTCAACGAGATCCGCCGCGGCGACACCTCCCGCAAGGACTTCTTCGGGCGCATCATGGAAGTGGTCACGTTCTTGGGCGGGGATGTGCGCGATGCTAGCTAAACTCGCTTTCCGCAACGTGCGCCGCTCGGTGCGCGACTACGGCGTGTACTTCGTCACGCTCGTGTTCGGCGTGGCGGTGTTCTACGCGTTCAACTCCGTGACCAGCCAATCCATCCTCTTCGACCTGGAAAGCGAGTCCTCGGCCGGCGTGTTCATGCTCACGGGGCAGTTCATCGGCATGTTCAGCGTGGTCATCGCGTGCGTGCTGGGCTTTCTGGTGCTCTACGCCAACGGGTTCCTCATCCGGCGGCGCAAGCACGAGTTCGGCACCTACCTCATGCTGGGCATGCGCCCTGGCAGCGTGTCGGCCATCGTGCTTCTGGAAACGGCGGCGGTGGGCCTCGTGTCGCTGGCCGTGGGGCTGGCGCTTGGCTTCGCGGTGTCGCAGGGGCTCTCGTTCGTCACGGCGGGCCTGTTCAACATCCCCATGGTGAAGTACCAGTTCATCTTCTCGCCGGGCGCGTTTCTGCTCACCCTTGGGTGCTTCGTGCTCATCTTCGCGGTGACGGCGGTGTTCAACACCCTGTCGCTTCGGCGCTACAAGCTCATCGATTTGCTGTCGGCCCGCTCCAAGAACGCGCGCTTCCGCGTGCGCAGCCCGTGGGTGAGCCTTATCGGGTTCGTTGTGGCGGTGGGCCTGCTTGCGTGGGCGTACGTCACGCTCATCCAGAACGGGATCGTCTACTTCGATGACGGGTTCTGGCGCGCCACGTGGCTCATGGTCATCGGCACGTTTCTGTTCTTCTGGTCGGTGGCGGGCTTCGCGCTGGCCGCCATCGAGCGCACGCGCGGCGTGTACTTCAAGGGACTGGCCATGTTCACCATGCGCCAGATCGCCAGCAAGGTGAACACGGCGTTCGTGTCGCTTTCGGTGGTGTGCATCATGCTGTTCTTCTCGCTCACGGTGTTCTCCACCGGCATGGGCCTGGCGCGCGCGTTCTCGGGCAACATCGAGAACGGCACGCTCTACGACGCCACGCTGACGGCGAACGTGTACCTGAACACGGGCGGCACGGACGACGCCGAGAAGCTGGCGGGCATGAGCGAGGCGGATCGCGAGTACCAAAAGGTGGCCGACGAGAAGGCCGCCGCCATCGACGCCGACGGCGAGGCCTATGGCTGGGATATCGCCGCGAAGCTGGCTGATTCCTCGCCGGTGTGGGACGAGCTGGTGGACCGATCCGCGCAGGTGGACGCCTTCGTGAGCAAGGATGTGACCTACGGCGCGCTCATGGATCGCTACGGCCAAGACACGGGCAACGACCAGCAGAATGCGGCGCTGCACGGCCAGGGCGTCACGCTGGTGGGGCAGTCGCAGTTCAACGCGCTGGCCGAGATGACGGGTCGGCCCACGGTGGATGTGGGCGAGAACGGCTTCGCCATGAACAACACGCTCGACGCCATGAAGGCGCTCTCCCAGGCCGCCTCTCGCGAAGGCGAGGTGCTGGAGGTGGCGGGTCGCACGCTCGCTTCCACAGGCGAGATGCTCAGCCAGCCTATGGAGGACAGCACGTTTCCCTCAAGCGGCACGGAGTTCATCGTGCCCGACGCGGTGATCGACGAGCTGCGCGCGCAGGGCGAGGAGCCCACCGCGAGCTACCTTGATATCATGTACAAGGTGGGCCGCGCCGAGGGCGACAGGATGCTCGACGAGGTGCTGGCCGCGGCCTCGCCCGCAAGCGACGAGGTGGCGTCGTCCGGCTGGACGTTCAGCCCGAAGCCGTGGCCGGTCACGCTGAAGTTCACGGCCGAGGAAGTGCTCGTGCAGTCGAGCGGCATGAACCTCATGATCTCGTATCTGGCGCTCTACATCGGCTTCGTGTTCCTCATCGCCACGGCGGCCATCCTCGCCATCCAGCAGCTCTCCGAGACGAGCGACTCGCTGCCGCGCTATCAGGTGCTCGCGGAAATCGGCTGCGACCGCCGCATGATCCTGGGATCGCTGCGCACACAGGTGCTCGTGTACTTCCTCGCGCCGCTCGTGCTGGCGGTGTGCCACACCGTGTGCGCCGTGGGCGTGATCAACGGCGCGATCATCTCGCAGCTGGGCGTGTCCATCTTCGAGCCCGCGCTCATGACCGGCGTGCTGGTGTTCGTGGTGTACGGCGCGTACCTGCTGGTCACGTACTTCACCAGCAAAGGCATCATCCGCGCTTCGCTCGGCAAGAAGCTGCTCGGGTAGGGAAGGGAAAACAAAAAGAGGGCGCAGGGAAGGGGGGTCGGTCGGGTGGGCTGGGAGAGGTGAAAAAGAGACGGGGGGGGGGGGGGGGCGGGCTGCCCCCCCCCCCCGCCGCACGCCTCGCATGTTTCACGTGAAACATTTGTTCTCATATCGCACTACATTGCGACAAGTGTTTTACGTGAAACACCGCACATCGCGTCTGGGCGATGACGGGTTCCCCTCGTCTCTGAAGCCCTGCCGCCCGTGCGTGGTACAATTGCGCGAAGGATTTTGATGACGACGAAGGAGAGGCGGGGCGATGGAGATAGCGGATTTGCGGGAGTGCCCCGCGAGCGGCCTGTTCTACGGCGGTCGCGCCGGCCAGAAAGAGGGCATCCTCGTTGACGGTGCCCCCTGGATAGCGAAATATCCGCGTACGACTCGTGATCTCCAGGGAAAGCATCTGCCTCCTTACACGTCGAGTCCGCTTTCGGAGTACCTGGGTGCGCACATCTACGCGTCGCTCGGCGTCCCCGTGCACGAGACGATGCTCGGCTACCGCAACGGCAAGATCGTGTGCGCGTGCAGGGATTTCACGTTCCCGGACAAGCGCCTCTTCGAGTTCAAGGATATCAAGAACGCGCTGTCTGACGACGACGGCGGGTTCGACTCGGCCCCCTCCGACGGCGAGAGCGTGTTCTTGGGCGACGTGCTGGCCACTATCGAGACGTCTAGCCTGCTCAGGCGCGTGCCGGGTGTGCGCGAACGCTTCTGGGACATGTTCGTGGTTGACGCGTTCATCAAGAACCCCGACCGCAACAACGGCAACTGGGGCGTGCTCATGGATTCGTCGTTCAACTACGAGCTGGCGCCCGTGTACGACCTGGGAAGCTCGCTGTTCAGCAAACGCGGCGACTCACTGGCTGAACGCAGGATGGGCGACGAGTCCGACATCGAGCAGGACGCCTTCGGCACGAACGTGTCGTGCTACCGCCTGCCCACGTTGGACGGGAAGAGCGCGGCCATCCACCCCTTCGCCTACATGGCCGAAACCGTGAACCCGGACTTGAGCGCGGCTATCGGGCGTTTCCTCGCGGCCGTGGACATGGATGCGATCGATGCGCTCATCGACGACGTGCCGCCCGAGGCGTACGGTCGCCCCCTCATCTCCGACGCCGTGCGCGCCTCCCACAAGCTGCTGCTGCGCCGCCGTCTTGAGGAAGGCTTCGCGCCCTTGGCGTGAGCCAGCATGCGAAGCCAACGGTAACGGTTGGGCAACGAAGGAGCCTCGGCGCCGGGGGGGGGGGGCTGCTATGATGGCTAAATCTCGTAGGTGCGTATTCGCCCGCAAGACAGGGGGCCGGCTCATGATAGGGAAGCGCTTCAAGATTCTGGCGATGGCGGCGCTTTGCCTGGCTCTTTCGGGGTGCGCAGGTTTGGCGAACCGGGTGCAGACATCGATGTACGACGACGAGGGGCTCATTGCGCAGGAGGCCGATTCCTATACCGCCCTCATCTTCAATGGCTCCGTTCAGGACGAGATGAGCTTCGACGGCTTCACAGGTTCGTGCTCGGTGCTGGATGTGTCGGTTCCTGTAGGCGGCGGAAAGCTGCTCATCGAATACGATGTGTCCGTTTCCAAAGGCGACTTCAAGATAGTCCTCGTGCAGGGCGCGAAACAGGTGGAAGCCGTGTGCGAGGGCACGGGGGAAGGAACGCGGACCTTCGACCTGGAGGCCGGAAACCAGGTGGTTAAGGTGGTGGGGGACGGCGCCGCTTCGACCGTGGCTCTCGGGTTCAAGGCGACGGAGGGCGTCACCGCCCGACCGGCGGATGTCTTCTCCGAAGGCTGGCCCCTCGAAGACGGAGAGCCCGAGCCGCTGCAGCTGGACGCTCTCGACGTTTGACGTCGCTCTCAGCGGGGGAGGCCTGGGGCGCTACTTTCCCATGAGGTGCCGCACGGCGGCTACGGGGTGCTTTTTCAGCATGCGGGGGCCGGCGTAGCGCATGACCTGCTTGATCTCCTCGCGCGCGGCGGGGGCGTAGCAGTGGTTGCCGCATTCCTCGCAGGAGGTCTTGACTTCCATCTTGCGGCAGCGCTCGGTGCGCAGCACGGCGTAGGCGTCGATGCGCGCGCAGTCCGGGCACACGGCCTCGCCGCAGTGGGCGACTTCGGTGCGGACGGCGGCGTCGTGGTTGTCGGCGCAGTACAGCGCCACCATCTGGGAGATGGTGCGCTTCTCGCGCACGCGGCGCTTGGCGGTCTTCGGCGAGTCATCCATGGCTAACATGCTAGCAGAACCATCGCTCCCTGACGAGCGGGATTTCCCCGTGCGCCCGTCCGGCGGCCATGCGGGCAGGCGGGCGCGATGTTCCGCCGAGGCTCCGCACGTGCGAGTGGTGTGCATCTGCTGTTCGGGGTACAATGACCCTCAACGATTGGTGGAGGATCTTGATGGAAGGGCGGGCATGCTCGACAAGGTGTATGCGCGGTTCGCGCGCTTGGAGGACGTTATGGCGTTCCAGGCCCTCCGCCAAGGGCTCATCCTCACCATCCCCGTGCTGCTGGTGGGCTCGTTCTGCCTCATCCTGCTGAACCTGCCGCTCGACCCCTACCAGGAGCTGCTCGCCCGCGCGCCGCACATCGAGGGCCTGCTCAACCTCGTATACGACGCCACCATGGGCATCTTCTCGCTCTACGTGGCGGTGGCCGTGGCGCTGCGCTACGCCAACGCCTGCGCCGAGCGGCATAGTGGCTTCTTCGTGCAGGGCGCGCCTTTCGCCGCACTGGCGTCCTACCTCATGTGCGTGGGCTTCGGCACCGAGGGCTTCGATGCGGCGGTGCTCAGCACGCGCTCGCTGTTCATCGCCATCGTGTGCGGGCTGGCCTCGTCGGTGCTGTACTGCCGGCTCGTGCGCCGGCGGGGCGCGCGGCGGCTCTACGGCGACAGCATCGACAACGTGTTCAACCAGGCCGTCTCGGGCCTCGTGCCCATCGCGGCCGTCATCGCGCTCTTCGGCGCCGTGAACGCGGCCGTGGCGGCGCTTTCGGATGCGAGCTGCGTGGAGCAGCTGTTCTTCCAGGGCGTGAGCGCGCTGTTCCCCCTAGCCACGGCTACGCTCGGCAGCGGGCTTCTGTACCTGCTCATGAACAACGTCATGTGGTTCTTCGGCATCCACGGCGGCAACATGCTCGACGGCGTGGCGCAGAGCGTGTTCGTGCCCGGCACGGCGGCCAACGCGGCGGCGCTCGTGGCGGGCGGCGAGCCCGTGCAGATCGTGACGAAGACGTTCATGGATGTGTTCGCCTCCATCGGCGGGGCGGGCGCGCTCTTGTCGCTGCTCGTGGCCATCCTGCTGTTCGGTCGCCGCAGGAGCGCGCGGAGGCTCTCGTCGTTCGCGGCGGTGCCCATGTGCTTCAACATCTCCGAGATCATGCTGTTCGGCCTGCCGGTGGTGTGGAACCCGGCGCTGTTCGTGCCGTTCATCATGGTGCCGCTGGCGAACATGGCGGTGTCGTTCGCGGCCATGGACCTGGGCCTCGTGCCGCCGGTGGTCGTGGACGTGTCGTGGACCACGCCGCCGCTGGTGGGCGGCTGGGTGGCCACGGGCTCGCCCGCCGGCGCGGTGCTGCAGCTCGTGTGCATCGCCCTGGGCACAGCGCTCTACCTGCCGTTTCTGCGCCGCTACGAGCGCTTGGCCGACGACCGCGCGCGGGTGGAGTACGCTTCGCTTCTGGCGGCCTTCCAGGAGGACGAGCGCGCCGGCCGCGAGACCGAGCTGGTGGCGGCGCCCGGGGTGCTCGGCGGCGTGGCCCGCTCGCTGGCGGAGGACGTGCGCCGTGCCGTGGCCGAGCGCTCCTTCGAGCTGCGCTACCAGCCGCAGTTCGACGCCGCCGGACGCGCGGCGGGGGCGGAGGCGCTCCTGCGCCTGGAGCATCCCGTGTACGGCTGGCTCTACCCGCCGCTCGTCATCGAGCTGGCGCGCGAGGCGGGCGTGTGCGGACAGCTGGAGCGCGCCGTGTTCGAGAGGGCCCTCGACGACGCGCAGGCGGTGGAGGCGCTCGCGCACGCGGGCGAGCTGGCCGCGGATTTCAGCGTGAGCGTGAACGCCACGGCCTCGATGCTGCAGGACGAGCAGGCCGTGGGCTTCATCGTGGAGGCTTTCCGCGCCCGCGGCCTCGACGTCGACCGCGTGGTGGTGGAGGCCACCGAGCACGAGGCGCTGCGCTGGGACGCGGGCGCGCACGACCTGCTGCGCCGCGTGGCCGACGCGGGCATGCCGCTGGCCATCGACGACTTCTCCATGGGCCGCACGTCATTCCGGTACCTGGAGACGAGCGTGTTCTCCGTGGTGAAGCTGGACGGCGCCATCGCCAAGGGCGTCATGGAGAACGAGCGCTACGCCGAGATCGTCTCGTCCATCGCCGACCTCTCCGAGCACCTGGGCTTCATCGTGCTGGCCGAGTACGTGGAGACGGCCGAGCAGCGCGACGTGCTGAAGATGCTCGGCTGCTCCCGCTTCCAAGGCTACCTCTACGCGCCGGCTCTGCCGCTGCCCGAGATGCTTGACCTCGCGCGGGTCGATTCGTCATCCTGAGCGGAGGCGGCGAAGCCGCCGCAGTCGAAGGATCCCGCGCAGCGCCAGCGAGTAAGTGTCGCGGCTACGCCGCTCTTTTGGAAGGACCCTTCGACTGCGCTCAGGGTGACGGTCTTCGTGTCCTCTTGGGCGAGCGCGGCGCTGCCCTCACCCCATCCTCGGCGGGAAGGCCAGGCGCAGGGTGCAGCGGGCTTCGCGGATGTCCCAGTCGCAGGTCGCCCCGTAGCGCTCGGCGAAGGCCGCGAGCGAGCGGGTGCCGAAGCCGTGCCCCGGCTCGTCGGTGCGCGGCCGCCCGTCCGGCCCCAGCGTGCAGCCGGGCGCGCAGGAATTGGCCACCTCCACGATGAGGAAGGGCTCTGCCACGCTGCGGCACGTCACGCGCCGCTCGCCCTCGGGAACGTCCTCGCAGGCGGCAAGCGCGTTCTCCAACGCGTTCGCCAGCGCCACGGCCAGCTCCAGCGCATCGGCCGGCAGCTCGTCGGGCAGCCCGAGCTCGCAGGTGAACGCCACGCCCGCCGCCCGCGCGCGCTCGGCGTAGGCGCCCGCCACCGCATCGAGGGCCGGCTCGCGGCACAGCCGCTCGAGCGCGGGCCGGGCCAGCTCGCCGTCTGCCCGGCCGATGAAGGCGGCGGCCTCGTCCACCCGCCCCTGGGCCAGAAGCCCGCCCAGCACGTCCAGCCGGTGGCGCATGTCGTGGCGCTCGACGAGCAGCGCCTGCTCCTCGCGCCGGTCGGCCTCCATGCGCTGCTCGATCTCGCGGGCGCGGGCGGCCAGCGCCTGGGCGCCCGAGGCGCTGCGCGCCGCTTGGTCGATGCGCAGGAACAGCACGTACACCAGCTGGTAGGCCGCCACCAGCAGCGCCACCAGCTCGGCGAACAGCACCGCGGCGCCCGCGGGCACGCCCTCGGCAAAGTAGACGAGGTTCAGAAACAGCGCGATGAACAGCGCGGGCAGCAGGCACAGGTACGCCCACACGCTGCGCCGCTCCTCCGCGACCTGGCGGTGGATGGGCCGTAGGCGCGCCACCACCCACGCGAACGCGGCGGC
Source organism: Arabiibacter massiliensis (assembly GCF_900169505.1). Taxonomy (NCBI): domain Bacteria; kingdom Bacillati; phylum Actinomycetota; class Coriobacteriia; order Eggerthellales; family Eggerthellaceae; genus Arabiibacter; species Arabiibacter massiliensis. The sequence continues at coordinate 726,294 of NZ_LT827021.1, read as the reverse complement.
GATGAACCCGAAGCGCGCCGCCAGCCCCCAGAGCCTGCCCGCGCCCGCGTGCACCACAAGCGACTCCAGCACCATGCCCGCGCAGAACAGCACGATGCCCGTGAGCACGGCGAACACGAGCCGCCACCCGCCGTAACGTGAGAGCACGGCGAACTCGGCCAGCAGCGCCACCGTGTTGAACACCCAGATGAACCGCTCGTAGCGTTCGTAGCCCACCGCCAGCATCGCGGCGGCGTTCACGGCCAGCGTGCCCAGGAAGAAGCCCGCCATCACGAGCGCGGTGGTGCGCGGCGGCCTCCGCCAGACCACGAGGGCGGCGCACAGCAGGGGGAGCACGGCCGCCGACACGGCCATGCGCGCGAGCTCGAACGTCATGCCGCGCCGTCGCCGTCCTCGGCGCCGGCCCCTTCCCGGCCGTCCGCATCCTCGCGCGGCAGCCACTGCTCGAGCCACGCCCGCCGCGCCGCCTCGGCCCGCAGGCGCGTGAGGGGCAGCGTGGTGCCGTCCTCCAGGCGCAGCGTCGTCTTGCCCATCGCCTCGACGCGCCCGAGGCTCACCACATGCGACGACGAGGTGGCGGCGAACCGTCCGCTCTCCACAAGCGGCGCCATGGCGTCCTTAAACGACGTGCGGATGGTGAGCGTGAGCACCGTGGAGCCGTCGCGCAGGTGATAGCGCACGGCGCGCTTCGCCGTCTCGGCGAACACGATGTCGTCGAGGGAGAGGCGCACGAGCCCCGACGCCGTCTTGGCCACGATGGTGGGGCAGGCCGAGCGCCGCTTTTTGTGCGCGAGCGCCTTCTCCAGCAGGTCGGACAGCCGCATGGGGTCGACGGGCTTCAGCAGGTAGTCGAAGGGGTGGGCCGCGTAGGCGTCCAGCGCGAACTCGGGCGACACCGTGAGGAACACGATGCAGGCGTCCTCGTCGAGCGCGCGGATGCGGCGCGCGGCCTCGATGCCCTGAAGGGGCGCCTCGGGCATGATGATGTCGAGGAGATACACGTCGAACGGCCCTTGGCGCTCGACGCGGTCGAGCAGCGCGAGGGGGGAGTCGAACGGGGAGACGATGAGCGCGTCGTCGCCTTCCGGGCGGCAGGCGCGGACGGCCTCGGCGATGCGCTCGAGGTCGCGGGGGTCGTCGTCGCAAAGCGCGATGCTGGGCATGGCCTCCTCCTTCGGTGGGTGCGGGGTCGCCGCGCGGGCATCTTCCGATTTTCGCATAACCGCGCCGGTTCTGCGCAGCATCTTCCGCGCAGTACACCTTCTGCACACCATTGTAGTGTCCCTGCGCCCCCGTCCGCACCGTTCGCACCCGTCGATTCCGCGCAAAATAGCGCCGATTCCGTGCACCGCTTGGGCAGCTGATGGCCCTGCATCGAGGTGTTGCTGGACAAAAATGAAGGCTGTGGGAACGAGGGGATGGGCCAGAGGGGTGTTTCTCCTGTCCGAATGCAAGAAACCCCAGGTCGCGAATATCTGAGACGAATCGGCCGCGCGAAGGCGTTCCTATAGCCTTCGATTCTGTCCATGATGCTGCAAGTCATATGAAACGGAGCATGAAACCGCCCGCAAATCGCCATTCTGCGCGTAGTCGAGGATTCTCCTAAAAACAGCGCGCCGCAAGGTACGCTTCCAACGCGGTTTTGTGCGCATTGCGCGCCGGCCCTGCCGGTCCCGTGCCGTGCATTTTGTATCGTCACTATGGTGTAAAATGCATCGGCATCGCAAACAATTAGTAGAAAGGCGCTTTGATGGCCCAAGCGCACGCTCGTCTTATGTGCATTGGCGCTCTTGCCTCTGTTCTCACGGTGCGAGCGTGGCGGCGAGGATGACGTACACCCCGTCGGTTCGGTGTTTTACACCCTTTCCGTTACGGAAAATACACCTTTCTCGTAATGGAGAATACACCCTACAAGCGATGTGGGTTGATTGCCATTTGAAGCGCACGGATTCGTGCAGACTAGTGCATTGACTAGTGCAACTTCAGATATTTTCTCTTCAGAAAAAGTGCGAGTAATGGGCAATATTCCCTTATATAATGTGTTCTGATCGTATCATTTTCCCTCTGAAAATATGATATCTTGTTGCAGGGAACAGTAGGGCGACTAATCGATGGGAGGAATATGGATCGTTTGTTCATGCGGTTCCTTGCCGAGTGGAAGGACAGGAAGAACCGCAAGCCGTTGGTGCTCGAAGGGGCCAGGCAGGTTGGCAAGACGTGGCTGGTCAGGGAGTTCGGCAAGAGCAGCTTTGACAGGACGGCCTACATATCCCTTCAGAACAACGAGAGGATGGAGCAGCTGTTCTCCGGCGACATCAAACCGCAGCGCCTCATCCCAGCCCTTTCCCTGGAATCGGGCGTCGCTATCGAATCCGGCACGACGCTTATCGTGCTCGACGAAGTGCAGGAAGTTCCCCGGGCGCTCACCGCCCTCAAATACTTTTACGAGGAAGCTCCCGAGTACGCGGTGATCGCCACGGGGTCGTCTTTGGGTATCGCCCTCCACCCCGGCACGTCTTTTCCCGTGGGAAAAGTGGAAGCAGCGCGCCTTTACCCGTTTTGCTTTCGCGAGTTTCTCATGGCACGAGGCGAGCAGGGGCTCGCCGACGTCGTGGCGAACATGGATCCCGATATGATGACCCTGTTTCACAATCGCCTCATGGAGGAGTTGAAGTACTTCTTCGTGGTCGGCGGCATGCCGGAGGCGGTCAAAACGTTCGTGGAAACGTATCCCGGGGTGGATTTCAAAGCGATCACTTCCGTTCAAAAGCAGATCGTCGAGAGCTATCGTGACGATTTCTCGAAGCATGAGTCGTCGGCGCCTCGCGGCTTGACCCTGCGCCTCAATCAGGTATGGGACTCGATTCCCTCGCAGTTGGCGAAGGAGAACAAGAAGTTCGTCTACGGTCTGGTCAAGCAAGGCGGCAGGAGACGCGACTTCGAGCTTGCGATACAGTGGCTCGTCGACACGTCGCTCGTACTCAAAGTGCCTCGCGTGAGCACCCCCCGCTACCCGCTCAAAATGCATGAGGACCTATCTGCGTTCAAGCTCTACCTCTGCGATGTCGGTCTTTTAAGGACGATGGGCGGCATCGAGCCGGAAATCGTTTTGGAGGGAGACGCCGTGTTCAACGCAGCGAAAGGGGCCCTCGCCGAGCAGTTCGCCTGCCAGGAGCTGCTCGCCACCGGCAAGGTGCCGTACTATTGGGCGGCAAAAAACGCGACATCCGAACTCGATTTCGTCCTGCAGCATAACGGGTGCGTCGCTCCCCTTGAAGTGAAGGCGGGTCGGAATCTGAAAGCAAAAAGTCTCAAGGCCTCGATAAACCGCTTCGGCTTCGAGAGCGCGTACCGGTTTTCGACGCTGCCTCCGCGTCACGACGGCGTGGTGTACGACTTGCCGCTTTACACCATAGGGGAATTCGCGGCGCGATGAAGGCGGAAGCGGCCCGCTCGGGACACCACCATGCAGGAAGACGGCGGAGCGGCTTCGCCGCGTAGTCGAAGGATTCCGTGCGGCGCCAAGCATATGGAGATCGGCGTCAACGGGGAAAAGCCATAAAATGAGCCTCGGGCTAGGGTTTCATGCAGCCGATCGCAATGACGTGCACGCCGTCATCGCGAGTGTAGGCATAGGTTCCCGCCGTCACGACAGCGAGAAACGCAGGCGGCCGCATATGCTCCTGGTCAACCCTGGAGGCGAATGCCTGCAAAGATCTCGCCCCATCTTCGACGCGGGCGTCTCCCAGCTTGATTTCGACGGCTGCCCAATCGCCGGTGTCAAGGACGAGGATAAGATCGACTTCCAAACCGGTGTTGTCGCGGTAGTGGTATGCGGCTCCGCCTAAGCGTTCGACATATATACGCAAGTCACGTGCGCAAAGCGATTCGAAGACAAGTCCAAAGGTGGGGATGTCGTCCAAAAGAGAGTCGGGAGAAGCGCCCAAAGCGGCGACAGCTATCGATGGGTCGACGAAATGACGCGTCGGCGAGGTTCGTATGGCCGATTTGGATCGCAGCTTCGGGGACCAGGCGTGCAGCTCATCCGTCACGAATATTTGCTTCAACGCGCCTAGATATTCAGCCAATGTTGGTGCGGACAGCTCCTGTCCGGATTTCTCCATGTCTTGTTGAAGCGTCGCGTTCGGCACCTGAGCGGCGCTGCTCCGCGCATAGGCTCTGAGCAGCATCCGTGCTTTGTCGGGATTGCGGCTCACATCATCAACCCTGCTGATATCCTTATCGCAGACCGCGCTCACATATTCTTTCACAATCGAGAGGGACTCCCGTCGCCTACCCTCGCGCCCCAGAACGACCGCTCGAGGCCATCCGCCTCGGGCGGTGGCGTAGGCCGTATCTTCGAGCGACATGCGGGAAACCCCTGCAGCTTCCGCGCCGCCGAATAACGAGGAGAGCGATACTTCTCCTGTCGATTCCTTCGACTCAAACAAGCTCATAGGACGCATTCGTAGAAAACCGAAGCGTCCGGTTCCCGTGTGCCGGGGCTTTTTCTTGCTCGGAACCGCCGAGCCTGTCAATATGAACTGGCCTGCCTCGCCATTTTGGTCTATGGAGAAACGCACGGCGTCCCATAGTTGGGGAGCCTCCTGCCATTCGTCGATGAGTCGAGGTTTTTCACCTCTCAGAAGAAGTGACGGCATGGTTTCTGCCGCAGCCATGTTGCGCTCGTACGTGTCGGGATCTTGCAGGAAAAGGGTGCTTTCGGCTATCTGCTTCGCCGTTTCCGTCTTGCCGCACCATTTTGGGCCTTGCACTTCGACCGCGCCCATATACGACATCTTATTCCGCAACGTCTCGTCGATGATCCTTGGTAGATATGTGTCCAAAATATCTTCCCTTCAGGTGACAATAGATATATATGATTAATTCGCATCGTTAATTTTAGAGAATGTAACGATTTTACTTTATCGTATGGAATGAATCAATTTGGGACTTTGAAACCTGGCGGTCAGGCAGTCAGGCGGTCTGCATCATGCGCGTCTGAGCGAGTGAAGCGAGTCGAAGGATCCTTCCAAAAGAGCGCGCCGCTAGGCGCGTCGCCCTTTTCCCACTGCCGCTCGCCGGTGGAACCCTCAATCCAATCTTGCGCAAAACGGCACCGATGCTGCGCAAACGCCCACGGGCGGGGGCGCCTTTGGGAAAATATCGCCAAAGTGTGCAGAGAGGCCGCGCGGGCGGCACGGGCGAAAGAGGGTTCGCATGGCGATGGCGAAACGGTTGCTGCTGGGGTTCTGGACGGTCGTAGCGGGAGCGGTGCTCCTGTGCGCGCTCTTGCCGGCGACGGCGTTGGCTGACGTCGTGGAGCTCACGGTCACGTTCGACGCCGATACGGAAGGTGCGATGACCACTGCCATCGACGCCGCTCTTGCAGCGCCAGGCGCGCCGGACAAAGCTACCGTCACTCGCATCAATGTCTCCGGAACCGCGACCGACATAACCGACGGCAACTGGGAGGCCCTCCGCACCTGCTTCACGGCAGACAGCGAGTGGGCCGCCCTCGAAGACCTCTATTTCACGAACATGCCCAATATCGCAAGCGTCGGCTTCACCTCCTCCGGGAGCACGTCCGTACCCTCCAGACTCATAGAGGTAAGCTTCTCCTTTCAAGACGCGCATCCCACGACCATCGGCAACTACGCCTTCCAGAACTGCTCGAAACTGTACTTCGTCTGGTTCGGCAACCATGTCGAAACCATCGGGAAGTACGCGTTCTCCGGCTGTAAGGCCTTCTCTTCGAGCAAAGTGCCTGACAGCGTGAAGAACATCGGGGAGTATGCGTTCAAGGGGTGCACGAGTCTCGATATAATCCGTCTACCCGATGGCGTGACGAGCGTTCCCGAAGGCGCCTTCCAAGGCTGCACGGGCTTGGAGCGGATGTGCTTTCCCGCCGGGGTGACGTCCATCGGGCCCCACGCGTTCGACATAACGTACTCGGACGGCAGGCCCCACTCGCTCACCCAGCTGACCTTCCTGGGCGCGCCGCCGACGATAGGTCAGGAGGCCTTCGGCGCAAGCTCTGAGGGCATACTGATCTGCGAAAGCGGTAAGGTCTCCGAGTTCGAGGCGTGGAAGGCGACGGCGTTCGGTAGCAGCGCCTCGAATTGGTTGATCAGCAGGGCCGACCGTGACCTTGTGGTAAAAGGCGGCGTTGAAGGCACGGATTGGAGCTGGTCGTCCGACAACAGCGTGCTCACCGTCAAAACCGCTACGCCGCTGACCATCTCGGGCAAGTGGAGCACCACGAAGTCGAACACTATGGACTCGGTGAAAGCCCGCATCGAGGTGGCTTGCGGCGAGGGAACGACCGCGAACATCACACTCGGTGACATCAACATCAACACCGATACCGGATCGGCCTTGCGCGTGGTGAGCGGCGCGCTCAACCTGGCCTTGATTCCCGATATAGGTACTATTTTCCTCAAGTCGTCCAATGGGGCCGGCATCGAGCATGGCACGAACCCTCTCGAGCTTAAGGTCGTCGACAACTACCACGCGATCGAGATAAAATCCACAGGCGGCGGCGCGGGCATCGGCGGAGCCGATGGCGACGGCCGCAAGGACGCTGGAAATCTCATCCTGTCCGATGATACCGAGATCGACAAAGCCGTCGAGGTGACGGGTGCGGCGGGCTGCGCGGGCATCGGCGGTGCCACAGGCGGCAGTGCGACGGATATGAAGCTTGGCGAAGGCAAGCTCAAATTCAAGGTGACCGGCGGCGCGGGCGCGGCGGCCATCGGCGCGGGCTCGGGTGGTACGGCTCCGGGCATCGTCATTCGGAAGGGCTACTTCGAGGTTGCCGGCACGCCGGCTTTCCCCGTTGGCACGGAGATCACCGGCGGGTACTTCGGCGCGGGCGACGAGAGCGCGAATACGGTGTACGGCATCACGCCGCAGGAGGGTTTCAAGGTATGCGCGAACAAGGCCTCCGATAAGGACGTGTACCCGTTCTACGTCGCCAAGTCCTCTACGCTCACGCTCAAGCAGAACGTGGAGAAGTTCTACACCGGCAGCGAGCTCGCGACGGGCGATGTGCTGGAGGCGGCCTCGTACGGCGCGACGGACGCGAAGGCAGACGTGAAGTTCACCTTCCGCGAGGCGGGCACCCAGGATAACTGGATAGGCGGCCTTCCCAAAATGCCGGGCACGTGGGACGTGACCGCCACGCTGCCTGCAAAGACGGTGGACGGCGTGTCCTACGCCGGCGCTACGGCCACTGCCACGGTGACCATCAAGGCGCTGCCCAAGCCTACGGACCTGAAGGTGGCGGACATCGGCACGGACAGCGCCGTGCTTTCGTGGACGGCCGCCCCGAACGCGACCGGCTACGAGGTGAGCTACGGGCAGCAGGGCGGGTCGCCCTCCACCAAGCAAGTTTCCGGCACATCGTTTACGTGCGAGCCTTTGGAGCCCGGCACCACCTACGAGTGGCAGGTGCGCGCGACCTTTGACAAGGGCCCCGCGTCCGACTGGGAGAAGGGGGAGCCGTTCACAACGCTCTCCCTTAAAAGCCCGCTCACGTCTGCGACAGTGACGCCGGCCAAGACGATGGCCGGGGAGGGCGTCGCGACCACGCTCGCGGTTGCGCCGAACGCCGAGGTAGACGGCAGCTTCACGCTGACGTACCAGTGGCAGGAGTCGGTTGACGGGGCGTGGGCCGACGTTGCCGGCGAGACGGCCGCTTCCTTGAGCGTTTCTGTGAACGAGAGCGCTCCCAGCAGGACTTTCCGCTGCAAGGTGACTGCCGAGCGGTCGGGTTACGAGAGCAAGACCGTGGAGAGCTCGGAGGGTACCATCGCATTGATGGGACTGCCCGCGAACCCGGTGGCAAGCGATGCGACCACGGGGGGCGCCGTTCTCTCGTGGACGGCTGCGACGAACGCGGCCGGCTACGAGGCGCACTACCGGGCGAAGGGGGCCGAGGCGTGGATCGACGCGTACAAAGGCGCCGACCTGACGTGCGCGCTTGCGTCGCTGGCTCCCGGCACCACCTACGAGTGGCAGGTGCGCGCGACCTTTGGCGAGGGCCTCGCGTCCGACTGGGTGGACGGCGCTGGGTTCGCCACGCTTTCCGAGAGCCCGCTCAAGTCCGCGACGGTGACGCCGGCAGAGACGGTGGCCGAGGCAGGGAAGACGGTGGTGCTGACGGTTGCGCCGAACGCCGAGGTGGACGGCACCTTCGCGCTGACGTACCAGTGGCAGGAGTCGGTCAACGGGGCGTGGGCCGACGTTGCCGGCGAGACGGGCGCCTCCTTGAGCGTTTCCGTGGATGATCGCACGCCCGCGAGGACCCTGCGCTGCGTGGTGACCGCCTCGAAGGAGGGCTTCGCGACGGCGTCCGTGGAGAGCGCTCCCGGCACCGTCATCCTGGAGGGACTGCCCTCGAACCTTGCGGCAAGCGACATCACGTCGAGCGGCGCCGCGCTGACGTGGACGGCCGCCACGAACGCGATCGGCTACGAAGTGAGCTATTCCGTGAAGGGGAGCGGCTCGTGGACCGTGGCCGGCAGCACGGCCGAGACGTCGTACTCCCTGAGCGGCCTCGAGCCCGCGACGGCCTACGAGTGGGGCGTCAAGGCGAAGTACGAGGGCGGCCTGATGTCCGACCTCGTGCACGGCCCCGAATTCACTACCAAGGGCTTCGTGCCGCTGACCTCAGCGGTTGTGGCGCCGGAGTCGAGCTCGGTGGATGCGGGCGCGGCGGTGCAGCTGGCCGTGACGACCGACCTCGACGGGGAAGCGGGCGTCACGCTGGCGTACCAGTGGCAGCGCCTTGCGGGCGGCGCGTGGGAGAACGTGGGCGGCAACGCGCGGGCGTATTCGGCCGTCGCGCCCGCCGCGGGTGCGAGCGACACGTACCGCTGCCAGGTGACGGCCGCCAAGGGGGGCTTGGAGTCCACGACGCTTACCAGCAACGAGGCCGTGGTGAGCGCGAAGGAGGCCCCGAAGCCGGTGGTCTACCCGGTGGTCGAGGGCGACAAGGGCACATGGAAGCCGGGCGGCGAGAACGGCATGCGCTTCAGGATTGACGCGCTGCTGGACAAGCTCCTCGAGGTGAAGGTGGACGGCAACGCCGTCGTGGCCGGCCGCGACTACGACGCGAGCGAGGGCAGCACGGTCATCGTGCTGCGCCCGGCCTACCTGGCCGGCCTGGCCGTGGGCGAGCACACGCTAGACGTGACGTTCGCCGACGGCTCGTCGAAGGCCACGTTCACCATCGAGGGCGCGCCCGGCCCCGAGCCCCAGCCGAAGCCCGAGCCGAAGCCGCTGCCCACCGGCGACGACGCCAAGAAGCTCGCGCCCACCGGCGACCCGCTCGGCCTCGCCCTCGGCGGCACCGCGGCCTTGGCCGCCCTCGCCGCCGGCGTGCTCGTGCTGGTGCGGAAGCGCGGCTAGCGCCGCTCACGGAGAATATCCTTCGACTCGCTTGCGCTCGCTCAGGATGACGAGAGGGGAGGCGTCATCCTGAGCCTGCCGAAGGATCCTTCCCCAAACAGCGCGCCGGGCGTATGCACCGAATTTGCGTCTGTGCGAGCTGTTGCACATGGCTAACTCGTGTCCGTGTACGGAGGATTCTTCGCGACCAGGGCAAACGTCCACAGCAATGATGGAAATCTAAGTTAGCCGTCAGAAACACCTCGCACAGACGCAATTTTCATGCACTGCGAAGGGGCCTACGCGTCCAATCGGCCGATGAGGCTTACCATGTAGATAGGCAGATACGTTATTGGGCCGGATTCTTCCACGTTGCCGTCGCAGAGGACCATTGCTTTCTCAAAGCCTCTCTTTGGGTTCTTGAGCAGGTTGTTCAGGGCGCTATGGCGCTTGTAGTCCTTTCCCGACTTCACCTCGATAGGTATAACGGTGCCCATGTCGGGGTCTTCCACCACGAAGTCGACCTCACCGAATTTCTTCGAGGCGAAGTAGTGAAGCCTGAATCCGTGGGCCTTCAGCTCTTGGGCTACGGCGTTCTCGAAGATCGAGCCGTAGTTCACCCCCGACGTGCGGTTGACGATGTCGAGGGCGGCCTTGCCCATGAGCCGAGACGTCAAAAGCCCCACGTCATTCATGAAAAGCTTGAAGGAGCTGCGGTCTTCCGAGAGTCCGAGGGGAAAGCTCGTTTCGCCCACGCGCGTTGCGGAAAGCGCCACGCCAGCTGCATCGAGCCAATCGAACGCGGTCTCCATATTGACGAAGCGCAGGTTCTTTTCCAGGCGCGCGTACTTGAAGCGCTTGCTTGGCGCGTTCAATTGGCCGGGGATCGATTCGTAGATCATCTTGATTTGGCGGGCTTCTAGCTTGCTGTCGACGTATTTGGCCATGTCATCTTCGTAGAGGTCGAAGATGGCGCGCTGGGAATTCCGAACGGGGACGATTTCAGAGGACGAGGCGAAAGCCTGGACGGCATCAGGCATCCCTCCGATGAGCAGATACTTGTAGAAAAGATCGATAAGCCTGTCGTGGAGGAAGCCTGGTACCTCAGAGACGCTGCTGAAACACTCGCGCAAGCGGTCGAATGCCCCGTCAGCCAATCCGGCAGCCCAGCAGAACTCCTCGAAGTCAAGCGGGAACATGATGTGTTCCTGGAGGAAGCCCACAGGTAGGGAGCGAACGTTGACGAGCGCGTCCAACCCCAGAAGGGAACCCGACAGCACGATATCGAGGCCGGTACGCTCGGCCAGGAACTTCACCCACGTCAGAAGATCTTGGCATTCCTGAACCTCGTCCAGGAAGAGCAGGGTTTTGCCCGGTTCCAGCCGCTTGCCCGTGAGGACGGACAGCCGGAAAAGAAGGTCGCTTGCATCTGCAGCTTGTGACACGGTTTCGATGGCGGCCCTGTTCCCGTAGAAGCTCACCTCCGACAAGATGTCGTACTCTCTGCGGGCGAATTCGCGAACCGCCGTGGTTTTCCCCACCTGACGAGCGCCGGTTAAAAGGAACGCTTGCGTCGTCCTGTTCATCTTCCAATCGGATAGGAGGCAGCGTGTACGACGACAAACGCCGCTGGAAGGCGTCCCGCTGAAGCCTCGTGCTGTCCTGAGCAGCGCGCCGCAAGGGAGCGTCGCCGAAGGATCCTTCCAAAACAGCGCGCCGCCAGGTGCGTCGCTGACTTGATGCAACGCGAAGGGTCACCAGGGGCGACCCTTCAAACGGTCGCCCCGGCGCTTCGAGTGGGACGCAGCAAAGCTGAGGTGCGCTAGATGAATTCGTTCATATCTACAACAAAGCTCTCGGGCAGTTCGGGTTTTTCGATGCAGATGAGCGCGTACCAAGGGAGGTAAGTGACCTTGCTTTTTTGCTCGATGTTGCAAGAACAGACAACGAAGGCGCTGCTGAGACGCCATTCCTGTACGGCAAGCAGGTTGTCGAGCGCGGCGTGTTTACGAAAGTCTCTTCCCGACTTCGCCTCAAGGGGCACTATGCTCTTGCCGTCCTGCAAAAGAAAGTCCACTTCGCCGACTCTCTGCTTGTCATAGTAATACAGATCGAAATCGTGGGCGACCAGCTGCTGAGCGATAGCATTTTCCAACAAACTGCCCCAGTTCACATCAATGTTTCCTTGGAGGAGTTCAAACTGGACGGTTCCTCCAAGTGCAGCGCCCAAAAGTCCCACATCGCAAAGGAACACCTTCAAAAGACTGTGTTGCGCGTTGATGGCGAGCGGGGCCTTAGGTTCGCTGGTGTTGTAACAGGGAAGCGCGACTCCAGCGTCCGCAAGCCACATGAAATCGCTTGCATAACGCTCCATACGAGCCGTCTTTGCCAGGTCGGAGAGTTTGAAGCGCTTGTTCTTCTTGTCCAGCTCTGCCGGTATGTGGTCGAAAATGGCATGAACATGTGTCTTGTCGCTCGCGTAACGTGCAATATCTTGGCGATACTGCGCGAGAATATCCCTTTGGATTTTGAGTACGCGCGCCAGGTCGCTTGAGTTGACGAATTCCTGGACAGCTGCCGGCATACCGCCGACAACAAGGTAGAGCCGGAACAGCTTTAGCAACCGTTCGTGTAGGGCTTCAGCTACAGGGGTGCGGTGAGAAAAGCAGGCCCGAACATGCTCGAATACCTCGGGTTGGATTCCGTTGGCGTGGAAGAATTCTTCTAGAGTGAGCGGATACATGCGCAGATAGGTTTCGTATCCCACCGGGTAAGAGGGGACTTCTTTGTAGCGCACGCCCAAAAGCGATCCCGATTCAATGTAGTCGAACCGTCCGTCGTCCACTAGAAATTTTATGGCGGTTCGAGCGCGGGGACATTCTTGAATCTCGTCGAGGAAGATCAAGGTGCTTCCCGGTACGAGCGGCTTGCTGCTGAAGGCGGTGAGATTGGCAATAAGGGTGCGAGCATCCAGATCGCCTTCGAATATGGCGGTAGCGCTGGGTGTTTGAACGAAATTGATCTCAATAAACGTGTCGTAATGATTTCGGGCAAACTCACGGACAAGGTAGGTTTTTCCTACTTGGCGTGCTCCGGTTATGAGGAGGGCGCGATGGTCGGGGTTGTTTTTCCACCGTTCAAGATGCTTAAGCGCTTTGCGTTTCAAGGCCATTTCAGTTCCTCGCTCCAGGGTATCCGCAGAGGTTCACTCGCAGTATACTACGTTTTATGAAGAGAATAGTGCTTAGTGTGCGACGTTTTATAAATAGTAAATGAATCATTTTGCGACGTTTTGCGCATTACTGCTCTGAGTGTGTCACAGGTCGGTGCATTATAAGTCCTGCCTCGTCGGTTCTCGCGGGTTTAAGCGTAGGGCAGGGGTTTGCCCTTGCGGCCGCCTGCGGAACGTTCCCATAATGAGCTTCAATTTCGGGACTTTTGATACAGTCCCCTGCGGGCGATAGGCGCATTACTCCGTCGCCAGCAGCTCGGCCAGGGCGTCGCCGTCGAGGGGGCGGGCGTAGCGGTAGCCTTGGATGCGGTCGGCGCCCAGCGCGCGCACGGCGACGTCCTGCTCCTCGGTCTCCACGCCCTCAGCCACCACGGGCAGCCCCAGCGCGTGGAAGAGCGCCACGAGCCGGCCCACGGCCTGGCGGTCGCGCTCGCTTTCGGCGATGTATGCCAGCAGGCTGCGATCCACCTTCACGCCCTCGAACGGCAGCTTCATCACCAGTGCGAAGTTCGAGAAACCGGTGCCGAAGTCGTCCAGATGGCATCCCACGCCCAGGCGCGCGAGGCGCTCCATGGTGTCGGCGGCCGTGCGCTCGTTCTCGGCCAGCACGCGCTCGGTGATCTCGATCTTCAGGCGCGAGGGCTCCACGCCGTAGCGTTCCAGCAGCTCGGCCACGCGGCGCTCCAGATGGGGGTCGAGCATCTGCGGCATGGACAGGTTCACCGTCACGGCGTTCAGCGGCAGATCGGGGCGCGCGGACAGGAAGCGGCACGCCTCCTCCAGCATGAACCAGCCCACTTCGTCCACGAGTCCCATCTGCTCGGCCAGCGGGATGAACTCGTCGGGCGGGATGGGGGTGCCGCCCGCGTCGGACAGGCGTACGAGCGCCTCGGCCTGCGTGAAGCGCCCTTCCGCGCACGAGAACACCGGCTGGTACACCACCGTGAACGACTTCTCCGCCAGCGCGCGCTTGAGTTCTTCGGCTACGAACGTCCGGCGGTCCACCGTGCGCTGGAAGTCCTCGTCGAAGCTCACGGTGCGCAGGCGGCCGTCGCGGGCGCGGGTGATGAGGGCGTCCAGGTAGACGATGATGCGCTCGGGGTCCCAGCCCTGCCCGTCGCGCACGAGCGAGCAGCAGCTGAACGCCAGTTCGCAGACGGTTCCCTGGAGCGCCCACGGCTCGTCGAAGCGCGCGGCCACGGCTTCCAGCGCGCGCTTCGCATCGGCCTCGCCGCGATAGGGGCGCACGAGGGCGAACGACACCTTCCCGTAGCGGAACACGTCGCCCTTCCGGTCGAAGGAGCGCAGCCAGCTGGCCGTCAGGTACAGCGCCTCGTCGGCCGTGCGATGCCCCAGGCGGTTGTTCACCGAGCCGAAGTCGTGCAGCGCCACCAGCACTATCTGGAACGGCCGCCCGTCGTCGCAGCGCCGGCGCAGCTCTTCGTAGAAGCTCATGCGGTCGCGGGCCCGCGTGAGGCTGTCGGTGCCCAGGCGGCTGCTCTGGAAGTTCAGCAGGATGATGATGAGGGCACACGCCGCGATGGAGCCGTTCAGGTACAGCTCCGGGTAGATGAGCTGGAACGCGCCCATGCCCACCACCACGGCCGGCAGCGTGCGCATCACGCGTACCACGCGCGCATCTACGCTGCGGCGGTTGCGCACGTAGCACATGAGGGCGAGCACCACCTCGACGGCCACTATCGCGTAGCCGGTGGCGTTCAGCGGGCCGCGCACGTAGGCGCCGTCGGCGGCGATGGCGAACACCGCGCCCGTCCACACGTTCGCCATCAGCAGCGCGGCGAACGCGACGTTGAGGGCGACGACGATGGCCGTGAGCCGTCGATGGCAGGAGCCCTGGTGCACGTGCGCCAGCATGAGGTCGTACAGGTAGAGGGCGATGAGGCTGGCCGTCCATACGATGACGAGGAAGTAGGCGCTGTTGAGCGCCAGCAAAAGCCAATGGGGCGCGCTTTGGCGCTCGAGGAGGATGGTGCAGACGGCGTTGAGCACGATGGAGGCGCCTGCCATAAGCAGCGCCGCGTTGAACAGGTGCCCGCGCCGCGTGGGCGCCACCTTGAAGCTGCCGTGCGCGTACAGCGCCATGACCACGATGAGCAGCAGCGCCATGCATTCAGCCGCGAGCGACCAGTACGTCATGCGGAGCCTCCGTCCTCGGGCACGGCCCGCAGACCGCGCTATTCCGAAGCGATATGATAGCAAATCGCAGAGGTCATGGTTGGCGAGACGGGCGAAGTCAGGGGTTTACCACCTGCGGAAGGCGACACATCCTTTACCCACGCCGGACGGGATCCTTCGGTCTGCCGCGCATCGAACAAATTGTGCGCATCGTTTGAACGCTTTGACACGAACGGATGTTTTCGCGCGCTCTTTTCGCCGGGCTGCGCTAGAATGAACGATTGCACGGAAATGATAGTTCTCCGGTAGCCAAACCTGCGGCCGCCGCGTGATAGAAAGAGCATACGCCACATGGGACAGAACGCCATCGTCATCAAGGGTGCCCGCGAGCACAACCTCAAGGACATCGACCTCACCATCCCGCGCGACCAGCTGGTGGTGTTCACGGGCCTGTCGGGGTCGGGCAAATCCTCGCTCGCCTTCGACACCATGTACGCCGAGGGCCAGCGCCGCTACGTGGAGAGCCTGTCCAGCTACGCGCGCATGTTCCTGGGGCAGATGAGCAAGCCGGACCTCGACAGCATCGACGGCCTGTCGCCGGCCGTGTCCATCGACCAGAAGACCACGTCCAAGAACCCGCGCTCCACGGTGGGCACTACCACGGAGATCTACGACTACCTGCGCCTTCTGTTCGCGCGCGTGGGCATTCCGCACTGCCCGGAATGCGGGCGCCCCATCATGAAGCAGACCACCGACCAGGTGACCGACGAGATCCTCGCGCTCTCGCCGGACGCGAAGGCCATCGTCATGGCCCCGGTGGTCACCGGGCGCAAGGGCGAGTTCACCAAGCTCTTCGCCGACTTGCAGAAGGAGGGCTTCAGCCGCGTGCGCATCGACGGCGAGATCGTGAAGCTGGACGGCGAGCCGCGCACCCTCAACAAGAAGATCAAGCACTTCATCGACGTGGTGGTGGACCGCGTGCAGCTTAAAGGTAGCGCCACGAGCCGCATCGCCGAGGCCGTGGAGCTGGCGACGAAGCTCGCCGACGGGCGCGTGCTCGTGCAGGTGCTTGGGCCCGACGGCCAGCCGCTCGGCGAGGCGGGCGGGCAGTCTTCCGGCGCGAAGGGCGGCCTGGGGGCGGGGGAGCATATCTTCTCGCTCGCGCTCGCGTGCCCCGAGCACGGCCACTCCATGGACGAGCTGCAGCCGCGCGATTTCTCGTTCAACGCGCCCTACGGCGCCTGCCCGGACTGCCTCGGCATCGGCAGCCGCGAGGAGGTGGACGCGTCGCTCGTGGTGCCCGACCCCTCGCTCACGCTGGCCGAGGGCGTGATCGCGCCGTTCAAGACCGGAAACTACTATCCGCAGGTGCTGCGCGCCGTGGCCCGGCACATGGGCACCGACGAGACCACCCCGTGGGAGGACATGCCGAAGAAGGCCACCGACGCGCTGCTGTACGGCCTGGGGAATCAGAAGGTGCGCGTGGACTACGTCACCGTGGACGGGCGCGAGACCTACTGGTACATCGAGTGGGAGGGCGCGCTCGCCGCGGTGCAGCGCCGCTACCAGGAGGCTCAGTCCGACTCGCAGCGCGAGAAGCTGGCCAGCTACTTCGCTGTTGTGCCGTGCGCCACCTGCGGCGGCAAGCGCCTCAAGCCCGAGATCCTCGCAGTCACGGTGGACGGCCGCTCCATCCACGACGTCACCGAGATGAGCGCCGCGGACTCGCTCGCATTCTTCAGCGGCCTCGAGTTTCACGGCGCGGAGGAGCACATCGCCGGTCCCATCGTGAAGGAGATCAAGGCGCGCCTCAAGTTCCTCGTGGACGTGGGGCTCGACTACCTCACGCTCGAGCGCGCCACGGCCACGCTCTCGGGCGGCGAGGCGCAGCGCATCCGCCTGGCCACGCAGATCGGCGCGGGCCTCATGGGCGTGCTCTACATCCTGGACGAGCCCTCCATCGGGCTGCACCAGCGCGACAACGAGCGGCTCATCGCCACGCTCGAGCGCCTGCGCGATTTGGGCAACACCGTCATCGTGGTCGAGCACGACGAGGATACCATCCGCAGTGCCGACTTCGTGGTGGACATGGGCCCGGGCGCGGGCGAGCACGGCGGAGAGATCGTGGCCATCGGCACGCCCGAGGAGATCGTGAACGCGGAGGGCTCGCTCACGGCCGACTACCTGTCCGGGCGGCGCTCGATCGCCGTGCCCGAGAAGCGCCGTAAGCCCCGCCGCGGCTCGCTCAAGCTGACGGGCGCGACGGAGAACAACCTGCGAAACGTCACGCTCGAGGTGCCCTTCGGCACGCTCACCGTGGTCACGGGCGTATCCGGCAGCGGCAAGAGCTCGCTGGTCACCGACACGCTGGCCCCGGCGCTCGCGAACCGCGTGAACCACGCGCACCGCCGCACGGGCGCGTACAAGAAGATCACCGGCCTGGACAAGATCGACAAGGTCATCAATATCGACCAGAGCCCCATCGGGCGCACGCCGCGCTCGAACCCCGCCACCTACATCGGCCTGTGGGACGACATCCGGGCGCTGTTCGCCAGCACGCAGGAGTCGAAGGCGCGCGGCTACGGGCCGGGGCGCTTCTCGTTCAACGTGAACGGCGGGCGCTGCGAGGCGTGCAAGGGCGACGGCCAGATCAAGATCGAGATGCACTTCCTGCCCGACATCTACGTGCCCTGCGAGGTGTGCGGCGGCGCGCGCTACAACCGCGAGACGCTGCAGGTCACCTACCGCGGCAAGAACATCGCCGAGGTGCTGGACATGACGGTGGAGGACGCGCTCGCGTTCTTCGAGAACATCCCCGGCATCCGCCGCAAGCTGCAGACGCTCTTCGACGTGGGCCTGGGCTACATCCGCCTGGGACAGCCCGCCACCACGCTCTCCGGCGGCGAGGCGCAGCGCGTGAAGCTGTCGAGCGAGCTGCAGCGCCGCCAGACCGGCAAGACGTTCTACATCCTGGACGAGCCCACCACCGGCCTGCACTTCGAGGACGTGCGGCAGCTGCTGGAGGTGCTCGAGCGCCTGGTGGATGCCGGCAACACCGTGCTCGTCATCGAGCACAACCTGGACGTCATCAAGTGCGCCGACCGCATCGTCGACCTCGGCCCCGAGGGCGGCGAGCGCGGCGGCATGATCGTGGCGCAGGGCACCCCCGAGGAAGTGGCCCAGGTGGAGGCCAGCTACACCGGCCAGTTCGTGAAGCGCATGCTGGAGGACGGCCGCCTCTAGCTGGTCTTTGGCGGGAACTTGCCGCAACCCCCTTTACCTTCGGGGCGCGAGGTGCGACAATGCTTCGGCTTTGTTGGCAGACGGTGCGGGAAGAGGGTTCGATCAAGTGGCGGAAGCGGTGGCGGCGGCCGGGGGCCGCCATGTGGCGCGGGGCGTGGTGTGCGCGCTCGCGGGCGGCATCTGCTGGGGGTTCTCCGGCACGTGCGCGCAGCTGCTCATGGACGACTACGGCGCTCCGGCTACCTGGATAACCTGCGTGCGCATGGTCATCGCGGCCGTGTTCTTCCTCGCGCTCACGGCCATGCGCAACTGGCGCGACCTCGTGGCGGTGTTCCGCGACTGGCGCTCGCTCGTCCAGATAGCGGCGTTCGCCATCTTCGGCGTGCTGCTCACGCAGCTGAGCTACCTCAACGCCATCGCCTACACGAGCGCCGGCGTGGGCACCACTATCGAGCAAGTGGGCCTCGTGCTCATCATGCTCTACGTGTGCCTGCGCAACCGCCGACTGCCGCGCGTGCGCGAGGCGGCGGGCCTGGTGCTCGCGCTCGGCGGCATGGTGGTCATCGCCACGCAGGGCGATCCCGGCCGGCTGGCCATCCCGCCCGAGGGCCTGGCCTGGGGGCTCGTGTCGGCCGTGGCGCTCACGTTCTACACGCTCATGCCCGTGCGCGTGCTGGGGAAGTGGGGCTCGATGCTGGTCACCGGCCTCGCCATGCTGTTCGGCGGCTCGGCCGCCTCGGCGGTGGTGCAGCCGTGGACGATGGACGTGCAGCTGTCCACCGGCGGGCTCGCGACGCTCGTGGCCATCGTGCTGGTGGGGACGCTCGGGGCCTACATGCTCTACCTCCAGGGCGTGAACGACGCCGGCCCGGTGAAGGCGAGCCTGCTGTGCTGCGTCGAGCCGGTGTCGGCCATGGTGCTCGCGCTCTTCTGGCTGCACACGCCGGTGTCGGTGTGGGACCTCGCGGGCTGCGCGCTCATCGTGGCCATGATCTTCCTCGTCACCGAGCGCGAGCCCAAGCTCGCCGAGGGCGCGCTGCCCGCCTCCGACTACGACGACCCGCCGCTGTTCGCCGGCCGCGCGTCGGTGCTCGGCTACTACACGAGCCGCCCGGCCGTGCGCGAGGACTTCGACCGCGTGTCCGCGCTGCTCGACGTGGGCCACCAGACGTTCGCCGAGCTCGGCATCGACGAGGGCCGCTCGAAGAAGTACCCGTCGGCCCGCCGCCTCATGCACAGCATCAAGAACGGCACCACCCACGTCATCGAGGACGCGCACGGCCGAACCATCGCGGTGTTCGCCGTGTCGTTCTCGCCCGACAAGAACTACGAGCGCCCCCTCGACGGCGCCTGGCTCACCGACACCGCCGCGCAGCCCCAGCCCTACGCCGAGCTGCACTGGGTGGCGGTTGACTACCCGGCCCGCCGGCGCGGCGTGGGCATGTTCATCCTCGACAAGGCCGACCACATCGCGCGCGCGGGCGGGCGCGCCAGCATCCGCGCCGACGTCTACCCGGACAACGTCCCCATGCAGAAGCTGCTGGAGAAGCACGGCTACGAGCGCTGCGGCACCCTGGCGTTCAAGGACGTGCTCGGCCGCGAGAAGCGCCGCGCCGCCTACGAGCGGCTGCTGCGCCCCTAGCCGGCGCGGCCCGGCTCGCAGGCGGGCTTCCGGCCCCCGTCGCTCGCCTTACGACATGGTGTTTTGAGCGGCTGCGCAAAACTTGGGCGAAACCCGGCCGAAACACCTTTACCGGCGCGGTCGGACGTGCGACAATTCCCTGATGCGCTGTAAGAGGCGCGCGTCCCGAGGGCGGCGCGCGAGGCGAAACGAGAGGAGGACGGCATGGCCCAGGAGGCGATGGGGACGGCCCCGGCAGGGGAGGGCGCGCCCGCGAAGGCGCCGGGCGGGCACGTGGCGCGCGGCATCGTGTTCGCGGCGCTCGGCGGAGTGTGCTGGGGGTTCTCGGGCACGTGCGCCCAGCTCATGACCAGCGGATACGGCGTGCCGGTGGCGTGGATCACCTGCGTGCGCCTGCTTCTGGCGGCCGTCATCTTCCTCGTCGTGTGCGTCATCCGCGAGCCGCGCAACCTGCTGGCCGCCCTGCGCGACAAGCGCTCGCTCGCCCGCATCGCGGCGTTCTCGCTCCTAGGCGTGCTGCTCACGCAGGTGAGCTACCTCACGGCCATCGCCTTCACCAACGCCGGCACCGGCACCGTGCTCGAGCGCCTCGGCCTCGTGCTCATCATGCTGTTCGTGTGCGTGCGCATGCGCCGCCTGCCGAAGGTCCGCGAGGCGGCGGGGCTCGTGCTGGCCATCGCGGGCACGGTGCTCATCGCCACGAAGGGCAACTTCAGCTCGCTCGCCATCCCGGCCGAGGGGCTGTTCTGGGGCCTCGTCTCGGCGTTCGCGCTCGCGTGCTACACGCTCATCCCCGGCAAGGTGCTCGAGAAATGGGGCAGCTTCATCGTGACGGGGCTGGCCATGCTCATCGGCGGCGTCGTGGCCACCGCGGCCGTGCAGCCGTGGACGATCTCGGTGAGCCTCACGCCCGACCTGGCCTTCGTCATGGGCGCCATGGTGCTCGTGGGCACGTTCGCGGCGTACCTGTTCTACCTGCAGGGCATCACCGACGCGGGGCCCGTGCGCGCGGGACTCGTGGGCTGCGTGGAACCGGTGTCGGCCACGGTCATCTCGGCCGTGTGGCTGGGCACCCCGGTGGGGCCGGTGGACCTCGTGGGCATCGGCATGATCATCGTCATGATGTTCCTCGTCACCCAGCGCGGCGAGGAACCCGCGCGCGGCGCCGCGGCCTACGACGGCGCGGCGTGCGACCTGCCGCCCTTCCAGGGCCGCGCCACCGAGCTGGGGTACTATCGCGCCCGCCGCGCCACGCGCGAGGATTTCAAGCGCGCCAAGGAGCTGCTCGCCGACGGGCACCGCGCCATGGCCGCGCTCGGCATCAGGGAGGGCGTCAAGAAGTACCCCTCGGCGCGCCGCCTTATGCGCTCCATCGATGCGGGGAAGACCTACGTCGTGGTGTCCCATCGCGCCGACGCCGACGGGGCGGAGGAGCGGGACAGGGGCCGCATCATCGGCATGTTCGCGCTCAACCCGCAGGGCGATCCTGCGTATGCGCAGGCCAGCGGCGCGCGATGGCTCACCGAGTCGCCCGAGCCGCCTGAGGGCGAGCCGACGTACGGGGCGCTGCACTGGGTGACCGTCGCCGAGGACGCCCGGCGGCGCGGCGTGGGCGGCTACATCCTCGGCACCGCCGAGCGCATCGCGCGCGACGCGGGGCTCAAGAGCATCCGCGCCGACGTGTACAGGGAGAACGCCCCCATCCGCGCGCTGCTCGAAGACTACGGCTACGCCTTCTGCGGCGACATCGAGATCAAGCCGAGCCTCGGCCGCGCGAAGCGGCGCGCCGTGTACGAGCGCGCCTGGTAGCCGCGCCGGCGCCATCGTCCGTCATGAGAAGAAAGCGAACCGAACCCGTGCGATTCCGCAGAACCAGCGAAAAGGACATCGACCGCGTCATGGACGTGCTCGCCGAAGGGCGCGCCTCGCTCGGCGCGCTCGGCATCGACCAGTGGCAGGGGGGCTACCCCCATCGCGAGGCGATCGAAGGCGACGTGGCCGCGGGCGACTCCTACCTCGTCGAGGACGACGGGGGCCGCATCGTGGCCACCGCCATGGTGGGCTTCTCCGGCGAGCGCGACTACGACCGCATCGAGCGCGGCGCCTGGCTCACCGCCGGGACTTCGGACGACCCGCGCTACGGCGTGGTGCACCGCGTGGCCGTGTCCTCGGCGTGCCGCGGGCGCGGGGCGGCGTCGCTTCTGCTCGAGCGCGCCGAGCAGCTCGCCCGGGAGCGCGGACGGGCGAGCGTGCGCGTGGACACGCATCCCGGCAACGCGCCCATGCGCCGGCTGCTGGAAAAGCGCGGCTACACGGAATGCGGCACCATCTACATCGCCCACGCCGAGGAGGCCACGCCCGACCGCATCGCCTACGAGAAGCTGGTCTGAAGCGCTGCCGCTCAGAGCGTCAATGACCTTACCAGTCATCAAATGTTTCACGTGAAACATCTGTGCTGATTCCCCTTTTGACCCACAATCGGGTTGCGGAGGCCGAAGGCCGTGTCGCTTGTCATCCTGAGCGGAGCGGCGAAGCCGCGGAGTCGAAGGATCCCGCGCGGCGACAGCCGTGGCGCTTCCTGCTGGCGCCGCGGGGGATCCTTCGACTCGCTTCGCTCGCTCAGGATGACAAGGGGGGGGGCTTCGCTCGCTCAGGATGACAAGGGGGGCTTCGCTCCGCTCAGGATGACAAGGGGGCTTCGCTCCGCTCAGGATGGCACGCGGTCCTTCGGCTTCCTGTCGAAATTCTGTCGCTTGGGCGGGCGGGGCTTGAGCGTGCGGGCGCGCGGTATAATGCGTGCACTATGTCTTCCCGATCTCGCGAGAAAATAGCTTTGGCGGTGTTCGCCGGCCTCATCGTGCTGAGCCTGTGCGGGCTGGGATGGTACCTGTTCGCGGGCCATTCCTGGAACGTGGCGGCCTCGAACATCGACGACACGTTCGGCAGCATGGACGGCTACACGGCCATCGTGTACGCCGGCACCGAGCAGACGCCCGTCGAGCCGATCGACGAGGACGATGCCGAACCCGCGGCCCCTGCGGCACCCGCCGAGAAGCTCCCCGAGCCCCTCGACCCCGCCGACGTCGTGGCGAGCTACGAGGAGAAGGCCGCCTCCGTGCTCCTCCTCGACACGCTCGATCCCTCGGCCTACGAGGAGGGCTCCATCCTCAAGAAGGGCGGCCGGCGCTTCGGCGTGTTCAGCGCCGAGGAGCCGCTCACGCCGCGCGCCCTCAAGCGCATGGTCGCCTACTTCGACGAGCACAAGGTGGACTTCGTCGTGGCCGTCGTCGCCGACAAGGCCTACGTCGAGGAGGCGGCGGGCATCGACATCGTCGTGTCGCTCCAGGATGAGGGGCTCTTCGTCATGGGGGAGACGATCGACGGCACGTTCTACGTGAGCGCGCCCGAGGCGGGCAAGGTGGGTGCCATCCTCGTCTCGCCGAGCAACGTGGTTTCGGCGAAGGTCATCGAAGAGCTGTAGGGCCGCCGGCGCCGCTCGCCCCGCTTTTCGGCCGTTCGTCGGTTTGTGAGTTTATCGTCCCTGATCAGAGCGGTGAAGGCGCTGAACGCCGTTCGCCGGCTCAAACCGCCGCACCTTCCCGTCCCGTTGATCGAATATCAGCCGCTCGCCGGATAACGTCTCTCCGCTCAGGAGCCCCGATGGTACGATCACGCCCGTCAGGCGGCGGAGGGCTGCCGCTCGGCGGCCCCCATGCGGGCCGGATCGCCATGGACGCGCGGCACGCCTCCCATGCCCTCGACGCGCCGCTTCCGTCCCCCGCGCGATCCGAATGCATGCTCCCCAATGGACGAGAGGAAAGGAGATCGAGGACATGAACCTGTCACGCAGGGGCTTCTTCAAAGCCGCCGGCGCAGCGTTCGCCACGTCCGTGGCGTTCGAGCTGTCCTCACAGTCGGAGGCGCTCGCCATCGAGCCGGCGTCCGACTGGAAGCTCGTGAACACCGAGGAGCACACCAACATCTGCTGCTACTGCTCGGGCGGATGCGGCGTGATCTGCTCCACGCGCGACGGCGAGCTGGTGAACATCGAAGGCGACCCGGACCACCCCATCAACGAGGGCGGCCTGTGCCCGAAGGGCGCCACCATGTTCCAGCTGCGCAACGTCGTGGACCCGGAGACGCGAGAGATCATCAAGAACCCCAACCGCACCACCAAGCCGCTCGTCCGCCGTCCCGGCGGGACGGAGTGGGAGCCCATCACCTGGGACGACGCCGTCAAGGAGATCGCCCGCAAGGTGAAGGACACCCGCGACGCCACGTTCGAGGCCGTGTCGAACGGCATCACGGTGAACCGTTGCCCCGGCATCGCGAGCCTCGGCGGCAGCCAGCAGAACTGCGAGGAGGAGTACCTCATCACCAAGATGATGCGCTCGCTCGGCGTGATCGCCATCGACAACCAGGCGCGTGTTTGACACAGCCCCACCGTTGCCGGTCTGGCAGCATCGTTCGGTCGCGGCTCCATGACGAGCCATTGGTGCGACTTCCAAAACGCCGACGTCATCATGACCATCGGCTCCAACAACGTCGAGAACCATCCCGTCTCGGCGAAATGGGTGCAGAAGGCCCTCGACAAGGGCGCGACGTGGATCGTGGTCGACCCGCGCTACACGCGCTCGGCCGAGATGGCGGACATCTACTGCCCCATCCGCTCGGGCACCGACATCGCGTTCTACGGCGGCCTGTTCAACTACATCATCGAGAACGACCTGTGGCAGCATGAGTACGTGCTCAACTACACGAACGCCTCCTACCTGCTCAACGAGGAGTACTCCTTCGACGTGCACGAGGGCATCTTCTCCGGCTACGACGACAAGACGGCCTCCTACGACAACGCCACCTGGCAGTACCAGGTGGAGGAGGTCAAGGAGTGGGACACCTCCGAGGGCGGCGCGTACGCGTGGGCCGCGAAGCCCGGCGTGCCCGAGTTCACGCCCCCCAAGCTCAAGGTGCCCAAGAAGGATCCCACGCTCGCCGACCCGATGTGCGTGTTCCAGCAGATGAAGAAGCACTACTCGCGCTACACGCTCGACGCCGTGGCAAGCGTGTGCGGCATGGACAAGGGCCTGCTCGAGAAGGTGTACGCCACCTACGCGTCCACCGGCGCGCCCGACAAGTCCGGCACCATCCTCTACGCCCTCGGCCAGACGCAGCACCACTACGGCGCGCAGAACTGCCGCTCCATGGCCATCCTGCAGCTGCTGCTGGGCAACGTCGGCCTGGCCGGCGGCGGCGTGAACGCGCTGCGCGGCGAGCCCAACGTGCAGGGCGCCACGGACATGGGCATGCTGGTGGCCACGCAGCCCGGCTACCTCAACTGGCCGACCGAATACGGCACGCCCTCCATCGCCGCGTGGTGCGAGAAGGAGACCTACGCCGACGGCTACTACACCAACAAGCCGAAGTTCCTGGTGAGCGCGCTCAAGGAGTGGTTCGGCGACGCCGCCACGGCCGAGAACGACTACGGCTACGACTGGTGGCCGAAGGTTCCCAAGTCGCCCGACTACACCATCATCGGCTCGTTCGAGCTCATGAGCCAGGGCGTCATCAAGGGCTACTTCAACTGGGGCATGAACCCGGCCCACTCCGCGCCCAACGCCTCCAACGTGCGCCGCGCGATGGCCAACCTCGACTGGCTCGTGGTGGCCGACTGGGTGATCACCGAGTCCGCGAGCTTCTGGCAGGCGCCGGACATGGACGCGTCGCAGATCGACACCACGGTGTACTTCCTGCCGGCCGCGCTCATCTACGAGAAGGAGGGCTCCATCGCCAACTCGGGCCGCTGGCTGCAGTGGCGCACCCAGGCCGTCGAGCCGTGGGACGAGTCCAAGCCCGACTACGAGATCTGCGACCTTCTGTGGACCGAGATCGTCGACCTGTACGAGAAGGAGGGCGGCGCCGTCCCCGAGCCCGTCGTGAACACGAAGTGGGACTACTACGTGGACGGAAAGATCGACCCGCGCCCCGTGGCCTGGGCCTTGAACGGCTACAACTACGAGGAGGGCGGCTTCGAGAAGGGCGCGCCCGACCTGCTCAAGACGTTCGGCAACCTGCAGGCCGACGGCTCCACGGCGTGCGCCATGTGGATCTACACCGGCTTCTACGCCAACAACGACGACGCGCTCGACCCCGCCGTGCAGCCCTGCGCCCGCCGCTCGACGGAGGATAAGTCGGGCATCGGCCTGTTCTCGGACTTCTCGTTCTGCTGGCCGCTCAACCGCCGCATCATCTACAATCGCGCCTCGGCCGACATGGCGGGCAAACCGTGGAACCCTGCGCGCAAGCTGGTCGAATGGAACGGCGAGAAGTGGGAGCAGGTGGACGTGGCCGACTTCGGCACAGCCGCGGCCGACGGCACGCCCACGCCGCCCAACAACAAGGCGTTCATGATGCTCTGGGAGCAGAACGCGCGCCTCGAGAGCTACGCCATGGGTGATGCGCCGCTGCCTGAGCACTACGAGCCCTTCGAGAGCCCGGCGGACAACCAGATGAACGGCCGCCAGAACTCGCCGTGCATCCGCTTCGCCGAGTTCGACTCGGTCAAGCGCGCCGACCGCTCCGAGTTCCCCATCGCGGTGACCACCTACTCGGTCACCGAGCAGTGGCAGACGGGCAGTCAGACGCGCTCGTGCCCCGCGCTCGTCGAGGCCATGCCCGAGCAGTTCGTGGAGATGTCGCGCGAGCTTGCCGCCGAGAAGGGCATCGAGAACGGCGACTTGGTGCGCGTGTTCAACAACCGCGGGTCGGTGAAGGTTCATGCCCTGGTCACGCCGCGCTTCAAGCCCTTCACGGTGAACGGCGAGACGGTGCACCAGGTGGGCATGACGCACCACTTCGGCTGGGCGGGCAAGTTCGCCACCGGCGACATCGTGAACGACCTGCCGCCCAACGTGGGCGATCCGAACTGCCAGGTGCCCGAGTTCAAGGCGTTCCTCGTGAACGTCGAGAAGGCTTAGAGGGGAGGTGCGGAAGATGACTGAGAAAGCGATACTCTTCGACTCCTCCCGCTGCTCGGCGTGCCGCGGCTGCCAGGTGTCCTGCAAGACGTGGAACAGCCTGCCGTCGCCTTTGGAGAAGAACGCGAACCCGTTCACGGGGTCGTATCAGAGCCCGATGGACCTCGGCGGCGACACCCGGCTCCTCATCAGCTTCAACGAGGAGGCCGGCGGCGACAAGGGCGTGATGTGGGCCTTCGGGCGCCGCTCGTGCCAGCACTGCGGCGACGCCCCCTGCTCGCAGATCTGCCCGCCGAACGCCATAACCAAGAACGAGGAGACCGGGCTCGTGGTGATCGACGAGTCCAAGTGCATCGGCTGCAAGTACTGCGCGACGGCCTGCCCGTTCGACGTGCCGCGCTACCGGGCCGACAACGGGCGCATGAACAAGTGCACCGGCTGCCCGGACCGCGTGGAGCAGGGGCTCGCGCCGGCGTGCGTGACCACCTGCCAGCCCGGCGCCCTCAAGTTCGGCGACCGCGACGAGATGCTGGCCATCGCGCGGGAGCGCGTGGAATACCTCAAGGGCAAGGGCTACGCCGACGCCGCGCTCTTCGGCGAGGAGGAAGTGGGCGGCCTGCATGTGATCCAGGTGCTCAAGCACGGCGTGGCCGCGCATGGCCAGGTGGAGAACCCGCAGGTGAACCCCATCGTCGGCCTCACGCAGATCATGAAGCCGGTCACGGCGGTGGCCACGGGCGTCACCGTGGCGGGCCTCGCCGCCATGTTCGTCCTGGGACTCGGCTACAAGCGCGACAAGCTGGCCTACAACCCGGCCACCGAGGACACGATCGACGTCGACACCGGCGAGGTCGTGAAGCACGGCGACGGCCAGGACGACGAATCGGTGAAGGAGCACATCTTCGAGAACCTTCCGGGAAAGAAGGGAGGCCGCGATGAATAGGGGACCCGTCAAGGTGCCGGCCCAGGAGGCCGCCGACAACAAGGCGTTCTTGGAGCAGATGGCCAAGGGCGGCGCCGAGCGCTACATCAAGCGGCATTCGCTGCAGGCCCGCATCACGCACGACGTGACCATCATCGCGTGCATCCTGCTGGCTATCTCGGGCCTGTTCGTGTTCGTGCCGGCGCTGGCCGCGGCGGTCGGGCCGGACACGGTGTGGCTCATCCGCATGTCGCACCGCGTGCTGGGCGTCGTGTTCGTGGCGGTGCCCATCGTGAGCGCCATCATGGCGCCGAAGGGCGTGGCCCACATCTTCAAGAACCTGTTCGCGAAGTGGGACTCCGACGACAAGAAGTGGATGATCCTGTTCTTCCCGTACCTGTTCATGGCCAAGTGGATCCACATGCCCGACCAGCATGAGGTGAAGAGCGGTCAGCGCTTCGCCGACGGCATGCTGTGGTTCGCGGGCGGCCTCATGGGCATCACGGGCGTGCTGCTCCTTCTGGGCACCACCGTGGCCGATTTCGGCGCGGCGCAGGGCGTGTTCCTGTTCCTGCATGACGTGGGCTTCCTGCTGATCGCGGTGTTCGCGCTCGCGCACATCTTCCTGGGCGCGGGCATCTTCCAGCCCTACCGCGGCACGTACAAGCTCATGTTCGGCGACGGCACCGTCTCCGAGTCCGACGCTCTGTACCACTGGGGCCACTGGGCCCGCGAGGAGATCGCCACCGGCGAGCACGTGATCGAGAAGAAGAAGTAAGAGAGACGACCGTGCGCCCCGCCGCGGTGGCGGGGCGCACGGTTTGTCATCCTGAGCGGAGCGCGCAGCGACCACCTTTTGTCATCCTGAGCGGAGCGCGCAGCGCGGAGTCGAAGGATCCCCCGCGGCGCCAGCCGGAAAGCCCACGGCCTCCGCCCAGGATGACAAACGACCTACGAGAAGGAACGCCCATGAACCTCAAAGCAATCGATGCGGCCCTGGCCGCGTACCGCCCGCAGCTCGACGACGCGGACAACGCGCGGCTCGCCTTCTTCCGCGAGCTGTGGGCCGTCCAGGACGCCGCGGCCCGCGAGTCCGCACCCGCCTACGACGTGCCCGCCGACGACGACCTGCGGGCCTGGGGCCGCGCGGGCGAGGCCGTGCTCGCGCATGCGCCCGTCGCCGTCGGGGCCGACGCGCTCGCGGGGGCCCTCGAGGCGCTGGCAGGCGTGCTGGCCGAGCACGGCGGCTTCGCCGACTCGGTGAACGAGGCGCTCGCGCGCACGAAGTGGGATCGCATCGTGGCCGCGAGCCCGCTCGAGCTGGCCGGCGGCGACCCGGCGGCCTACGTGGAGGCCTTCGAGGGGCTGCTCGCCGACGACGGCATGTCAGATGACGCGGCGCAGGTGGGCGCGATGGCCGCCACGCTCGCGTTGCGGGCGCTCCTCGACGGCGCGGCCGCCTCCGTGGCCGCCGCGCGCGAGAAGGCGTGCGCGAACGACCCCAAGCCCGTGCGCTGCCCCGTCTGCGGAGCCCCCGCCGCGCTCGCCCGCGTAGGCGCGGCCGACGTGGCGCAGGGCGGCGGCAAGGAGCTGTGGTGCGCGCAGTGCGGCAGCGCGTGGCCGTTCGAGCGCGTGCGCTGCGGCCGCTGCGGCACGCAGAACCAGGGGCACCTGCACTACTTCAATCTGGAGGGCGACGAGGCGCACCGCCTGGCCACGTGCGACGAGTGCGGCGGCTACGTGCGCACGGTCTACCAGCAGGACGCCCTCGCGCCCTTCGCCTACGAGGTGGAGGACGTGGTCATGGCCAAGCTCGACCTCGTGGCCTACCGCCGCGCGGCGGCCGACGCCCGCGCCTCGCAGGGGTGAGCGCCATGGCCCGCGTCGAGTTCTGCGCGCCCGCGCCGGCCGAGACGGCCGAGCGGCCCATCCGCATCTTCCTGAACGACGTTCCCGTGGCCGTGAGCCAGGGCAGCCCCTACGGGCTGGCCGAGCTCGCGGTGGGCTACCTCTTGTCCGAGGGGCTCATCGCCGACCGCGAGAGCCTCGTGCACGTGGAGGCCGACTCCGAGCGCTCCGAGGTGCGCGTGGCTTCCGGCGAGCGGGCCGAGACGGGCTACGTGCCGCTGCACCGCGTGACCTCGGCCGGCTGCGCCCAGTCGGCGCTGCTTTCGGCCGCACGCGTGGGGGAGCCTGCGCGGCTCGAGACGGATGCCGTGTTCGACGCCGACGCGCTGCTCTCGTGCATGGAGGAGCTCTGCGAGCGCAGCCCGCGCCGCAACACCGGCGAGTGCGTGCACGGCTGCGGCCTGGCCGCGTCGGGGGAGGGCGGGCTTCTGCTCGTGCGCGAGGACATCGGGCGGCACAACGCCATGGACAAGCTCGTCGGCCAGGCGTGGCTCGACCGCGTGGACGTGCGCGACAAGGCCCTGTTCATCACCGGGCGCATCAGCTGCGAGATGGCCCTCAAGGCGCACCGCGCGGGCTGCCCCGTGCTGGTGAGCCGCAAGTCCGCCACCGACGAGGCGGCACGGCGCGCCGCCGCGCTCGGCGTCACCCTCGTGTCCCACTGCCGCGAGGGCGCCCTGCGCGTGCTCTCCTGCCCCGAGCGCATCGCCGGCTGACGCGCCGCGCTGCACGCGAATCGGGCCGCCTCTGCACGAAAATCCTCGACGTGAAAGGATTTCGAGTAGGCTCCGGCGACCGTGAAAACGGCGAGCTGGGCAAACGCCGAGGCGTGCAGGGAAACGCGGCGACGAAGGCGGCTCGAAACACCCCCGGAGCTTTCACGTCGGGGGTTTTCGTGTTGGCGGAGCTGATTTCGCGTGCTAGAATGACGGCAACGAAGAGTCAGTGCGAGCGCCCTTCCCCGAAGCGGCCCATTGTGGAAACCGTGCCCGCGTTTCCCCTCCCACGCTCGCAAGATCCTCTGAAGCCCAGGGCTCAAAGGGGGTCTTATGCCTTCGTTCGTCTATCAACCTGATTTCAACGCGCGCAGCCAGGGGCGATTCGCATGAGCGCGCCGACGGCGTGCTTCGGGCATCGGACCGCGCTTCAAATCCTGCGCACGGCGGATCCGGCCGCCCGCACCTTGTTGCGTCGAGGATCGCACGCGCTGCCGGCCAGCGCGCCCACCGCCTCAGACCTTGGAGAGGTTGTCGAGCGGCTCGAAGCGATGCATCCCGGCATCCTCATCGAGCGTCCCGTCCACATCCTCGTCGCCGACGCTGCGAAGCGGTGCTATCCGAGAACCGCCGCGGCGCACGTGTGCTCGTTGGCGCTGCAAGGCCGCGCGCTTTATCGGCTCGCTCCCGGCGTGCTCACGGGCTCAGCCGCGCTCGCCCTCGTGCATGCGGCCCAGACTATGGACGCCATCGATCTTCTGCAGCTCGTCTTCGAAGCGTGCGGCTCGTACCAAACCAAAAGGACCGGCGTCCCTCCCGCCTACCAGGTGCCTTCCCTCGCTTCGGTTAAGGGTCTCGAAGAATTCGTAGCGCGCAACCCGTCGCTTCGCGGCTCGGGGAAGATGGCGGGCATCCTGCGCTACGCGGCCGACGGCTCCGCCTCGGCCCGGGAGACCAAGAAGGCCCTCGTGCTCGGCCTGCCCATGATGCGCGGCGGCTACGGTTTGGGAATTCCCCACATGAACTTCGAGGTGATGGCGAGCCCTGCTGCGCGGGCTCTCACCGGCAAGTCGAGCTTCCGCTGCGATTTGTGCTGGCCCGAGGCGAAGCTCGACGTAGAGTACCAGAGCCGGGAGCGCCACGAAG
Organism: Arabiibacter massiliensis; assembly: GCF_900169505.1. Lineage (NCBI taxonomy): Bacteria > Bacillati > Actinomycetota > Coriobacteriia > Eggerthellales > Eggerthellaceae > Arabiibacter > Arabiibacter massiliensis. Next base: position 694,982 of record NZ_LT827021.1, on the reverse strand, counting down.
GCGAGAAGATGCGCATCTCCGACTCGCGGCGTGCGAACGCGCTTGCCTCCATGGGATGGACCGTCATCGGCGTCACGAACGACGAGCTGGACAGCATGGCGGCCACCGACGCCATAGCCGAGACGATCCGGCGGCACCTCGGCAAGCGCTCGCCGGTGAGGGTTTCCCACTACCACGCGCGCAAGCTCAAGCTTCGGAGGCAGCTCGGGCTTCCGGTAGGCTACGACGACCTCGCACTGCACGCCTTTTGAGCTCTCGCGACACGAAAATCCCCGACGTGAAAGGATCGGAGGGGCGCTGCGGAAGCTGGGTTTTTCCTGACCTGGGGAAACGCGAAGGCTCTCCCTTCCCAAGGAGCCGACGCCCGTCCTTTTCCGCCTCCAGGCCTTTCACGTCGGGGGTTTTTGCGTCATACAGCCCGGATTCATGTGCAGGGGGCTGGCCGTTGCATGCCAAGAGGGATCTCTGACGCGGGCTTGCGCTACAATGGCATCGGCCCGCATCGGCGCGGGCGGCGACACGGCAAGGAGGCGCGCATGGGCGCACAGGAGACTGACATCGTCATCGTAGGAGCGGGGCCCGCGGGCATCTTCTGCGCGCTCGAGCTGGTGAGGCGGGGCTTCCCGGGGCGCATCACGATGCTCGACAAGGGGCTGGCCGTGGAGGAGCGCTCCTGCCCGAAGCTCTCGGTCGGCCGGTGCGTGGGCTGCGAGCCGTGCCGCATCACCACCGGATTCTCCGGCGCGGGCGCGTTCTCGGACGGCAAGCTGTCGCTCTCGCCCGAAGTGGGCGGCGATCTGCCCGACCTCATCGGCGCGGATGCGGCGCGCACGGCCATCGGCGAGGTGGACGGCATCTACCTGGCCTTCGGCGCCGACGAGCGCGTGGAGGGCGCCGGCGCGCGCCCCGAGGTGGACGACATCCGCCGCCGCGCCATCAAGGCGGGCCTCAAGCTGGTGGACTGCCCCCTGCGACACCTGGGCACCGAGCGCGCCCGCGACCTCTATGCCCGCATCGAGCGGCACCTGGTGGAATCGGGCGTCGACGTGCGCTTCCGCACCCAGTGCACGCAGGTGCTCGTGGAGGGCGACGTCTGCCGCGGCGTGGCGGCGGAGGGCCCCGAGGGCCCCTTCGAGCTGCACGCGCGGCGCACGGTGGTGGCCACCGGCCGGCGCGGCGCCGACTGGCTCGAGCGCATGTGCCGCGAGCACGCCATCGCGCACTCGTCGGGACCGGTGGACATCGGCGTGCGCGTCGAGGTGCGCAACGAGATCATGCAGACGGTGAACGACGTGCTCTACGAGAGCAAGCTCATCGGCTATCCCAAGCCGTTCAAGAACAAGGTGCGCACGTTCTGCCAGAACCCTGGCGGCTACGTGAGCCAGGAGAACTACGACGGGGGCCTCGCCGTGGTGAACGGCCACTCCTACAAGGACCGCAAGTCGCCCAACACGAACCTGGCCATCCTGAGCTCGCACAACTTCTCAGAGCCCTTCGACCAGCCCATCGCCTACGCGCAGAAGGTGGGGGAGCTCGCCAACATGCTCGGCGACGGCAGCATCCTCGTGCAGCGCTTCGGCGACATCCTGGACGGCAAGCGCACGTGGAAGAAGGAGCTCGACCGGGGCAACGTCGTGCCCACGCTGCCCGACGCCGTGGCCGGCGACATCACGGCCGCCATGCCCTACCGCGCGATGACCAACATCATCAACTTCATCCTGGCCGTGGACGAGGTGGTGCCGGGCTTCGCATCGCCCGAGACGCTGCTCTACGCGCCGGAGCTCAAGTTCTACAGCAACCGAGTGAAGATGGACGCGCGCTTCGAGACGAGCGTGCGCAACCTGCGCTGCCTGGGCGACTCGAGCGGCTGGACGCGCGGGCTCATGATGGCGAGCGTGATGGGGCACCTTGCGGGAGGCTACGCGGCCGAAGAGCTGTGAACAGGCAAGACGCATTTCATACCCCGTTTGCACGACAAGGAGGAAAAGGCGGGGCCGCGAAAAATCATGCGTCTGCACGATAGCCAGGCGGCCGGCGGCGAGCGATGATGTGCCCACGTTGAAAAGCGGCGGCTCCCGACGAGGGATACTGCCCGGAACCTTTACGGAGGCGCACATGAAACTGTTAGGCATGGGAGTTCCCGAGCTCCTCATCATCCTCGCCGTGATCCTGCTCATCTTCGGCCCCAAGAACCTTCCGAAGCTCGGCGCGTCGCTCGGCAAGACCGTGCGGAACCTGCGCGAGGGCCTGGGCTCCGACAAGGCCGAGGAGGCCATGGAGCTGGCCGTCGAGGACGTCGAGGACGAGGACGAGCCCGAGCCCGTCCGCGCTGCCCCCAAGAAGACGGTCAAGGTGGCCAAGAAGGCCGAGCAGACCGCCTAACCATCCAGCCCTTCCCTCTATTCCAGGCGCGACCCCTTCCCTCCCCGCGCCCGCAACCGCCCCCGGCACGCCTGCCGGGGGCGGTTGCGCTTTTGGGGGAGATGGGCGCGCATCGGCCCGGGTGCGGCGGCGCTTCGGGTATCATGGAGGCGGCCGCGCGTGGCGGCCGTCGACGACGAATCGATCGAGGGGGAAGGAGCGGCCCGTGCCGTTCGGCTTGCGCGCCGGAAGCTTTCGCGAGGAGGGGGCCCTGCGGGTGATCCTCGGGTTCGCCTGCAACCAGGGGTTCGTCTTCTCGCTGTTCTACCTGGGGCAGAACCGCGCGGTGGGGGCGGGTGCCTTCGCGTTCGAGCGCGCCGACCTTTTGGGCGCGCTTTCGTGCATGCTGCTGTCCTTCGCGCTTCTGCGCGCGGCCTCGCCCCGCGCCCGCGATGCGCTTCTGGCCCGGCCGCTTCTGTGGTGCTACGCGGGGCTGCTCGTGCTCGGCTCGCTCGTGCCCTCCCTGGCCGGCGCCGGGGCTGCGGCGGGGGCCATCGTGGTGGAGAGCCTGCTCGTGGGCGTGCCCGCGGGGCTCATGCTGGCGGCGTGGGGCCGCGCGCTCGGGGGGCGGCCGGTCGAGCGCTCCGTGCCCGAGGTGCTCGTGGCCTCCGGCGTGGCGGCCGCCATCTGCCTGGCCGTCGCGGCCATCCCCGTGCCCGGGGCCCTCGCCGCGCTCAAGCTCCTGCCCCTCGGCAGCGCGCTCGCCCTGCGCGGGCTCGTCTCGGCCGTCGCGCCCGGCCGCGGGGAGCGCGCGGAGGGCTCGGGCGTCCTCAGGCTCGGCGACCTCGTGGCCACGCGCGAGCAGCGGGCCGAGACGGCGCGGCTCTCGAAGAAGATCATCGCCGGCACCGTGCTCTACGGCCTGGCCGCCGGATTCATGGAGACGTTCGGGTCGGATCCCGGCATGGCCTCGACGCCCGCCTTCGCGGCGACGCTGCTTCTGCTCGTGGTGTTCTGCCTCGCGGCCCTGCAGCTGCTCGCAGGCGGGCTCTCGGGCGGCGCGGAGGTGGGCGAGGCGGACGCGGAAGGGCCCCTTGACGGCGTGTACCGCCTGGCCATCCTCGTGATGATGGCGGGCTTCCTGTTCGTGCCGGTGCTCGGCGCGTTCGGCGTACCGGGCGAGGCCATCGTGCTCGCGGGCTATCTGGGCCTCACCTGCGTGCTGGTTTCGCTGTTCCTGGTCATGGCGAAGATCACCGGGCAGGACGCGGCGCTGTCGTTCGCCCGCGGGTTCGCGGCGCTCTACGCGGGGGAGCTCGCGGGCATCGTGCTCGGCAACGGCATCGAGCTTCTCGAGCCGCAGGGCCAGGCGCCCTACGCCGTCGCTGCGTTCGCCGGGCTGGCGGCGCTGTTCGCCTACCTGTTCCTGTTCACCGAGCGCGACTTCCGGGCGCTGTCGGTGATCGTGCGCGAGGCCGATCGCTTCGACGACGCGTGCGCGGCCATCGCCTGCGAGTTCGGGCTGTCCAAGCGCGAGGGCGAGGTGCTGCCGCTCGCGCTCAAGGGGCGCACGGGGGAGCGCATCGCCGCGGAGCTGTTCATCTCCAAGAGCACGGTGGAGACGCACCTGCGGCGCATCTATTCGAAAACGGGCACGCACGGCCGCCAGCAGCTCATCGACCTGGGGGAGCGCACGCTGCGCTCGCTCTCGCGGCGATGAGGGCGGATCCGTCGGGAAGGGGACCTTCAACATGGATCGATCGATGATGCGGGAGCTGCTCGGGGCCGTCGTCGGCGCGGGGCGCGTGCGCGAGGACGAGCCGATGGCGGCGCACACGACGTTTCGCATCGGCGGGCCGGCCGACTTCCTCGTGGAGCCGCGCACGGTGGAGGAGGCGCGCGCCGTGTACGAGGCCTGCCGCGCCGCGGGCGCGCCCGTGTGCACGGTGGGGCTCGGCAGCGACCTTCTGGTGTCGGACGCGGGCCTGCGCTGCGTGGTGGTGCGGATCGCGGAGAACCTCTCGGACGTGCAGGTGGAGGGCGAGCGGCTGCGCGTGCAGGCGGGCGCGTCGAACGCCCAGGTGGCGGACGTCGCCTGCGCGGCGGGGCTTGCGGGCTACGAGTTCGCGAGCGGCATTCCCGGCACCGTGGGCGGGGCGGCCATCATGAACGCCGGGGCCTACGACGGCGAGTTCAAGGACGTGTGCGAGTCGCTCCTCTGCCTCACGGCCGCAGGCGACCTCGTGGAGGTGGGGGCCGAGGAGGCCGCGTGGTCGTACCGGCACTCCATGATGGACGAGGCGGGGCACGTGGTGCTCGAGGCCGTCCTGCGCCTGGAGCGCGACGATCCCGCGGCCATCCGCGCGCGCATGGACGACCTCGCGCGGCGGCGCGCGGAGAAGCAGCCGCTCGAGATGCCGAGCGCGGGCAGCACGTTCAAGCGCCCGACGGGGTTCTTCGTCGGCAAGCTCGTGCAGGATGCGGGCCTGCGCGGATTCCGCGTCGGCGGCGCGCAGGTGTCGGAGAAGCACACGGGCTTCGTGGTGAACGCGGGCGGCGCCACCGCCGAGGACGTGCGCGCGCTCATCGCGCACGTGCGGGCCCGCGTGCTCGAGGACTCCGGCGTGCGCCTCGAGTCCGAGGTGCGCATGTGGGGCTTCGACGACTGACGTGAGCATGCGTCGCAATGTCGCACGATAGTGGTACAAATGTTTCACGTGAAACATTTGTACGTTTCACTGTATGTGCGGCATCGCGACGGGGAGTGGGCGACGGGTAGGGAAACGGCCCTTCCCAGCGGGGCGGAGAAATGTTACTATTGCTATAACATTTGTTGACGCAAGGGGGCGTGTCGATGATCGATCGTGCTTTGTTCGCGCTTGAGGGCATCCGCGGCGCGCTCGCGGCGCTGCTCGCGCTCGCGACGGCCCGCGCGGCGCTCGTGGTAGCCCAGGCGTGGGCGCTCGCGAGCGCTATCGTGCATCTGTGGGAGGGCGCGCCGCTTCTCGATCAGGCTCCGCTCATCGCCCTGTTCCTCGCGTGCTTCGTGGGCGGGCAGGGCGTGCGCTACGCCCAGGACTCCTTCCTCGACCGCTACGCCTACGCCCGCATCGACGACTTGCGCGGGAAGCTTCTGCGCGCGGTGTTCACGGAGGGCTCGCGCATCGTGCAGGCCGAGGGCTCGGGCAGCGTGTCGGCTCTCGTGCTCGAGGGCATCGACCAGGTGGAGACGTACCTGCGCCTCATCCTGCCCAAGATCGTGTGCGTCGTGGTGGTGCCGCTCGTGGTGCTTCTGTGCACCTTCCCGGTGGACTGGGTGTCGGGGCTCATCATGCTCGTGATGTACCCGGTCATCGTGTTCTACATGGGGCTCATCGGCGCCACGGCGAAGGCGGCCGCGTCGCGCCAGCACGACGAGTACCGCAGGCTCTCCAACCACTTCTTCGACTCGATGCGCGGCATCGACACCCTGAAGCTGCTCGGCCAGGGCAGACGCCACGGCGAGCGCATCTTCGAGGTGAGCGAGCGCTTCCGCGAGGCCACGGTGAAGACGCTGCGCCTGGCCACCCTCTCCGGCTCGGTGCTCGACCTCATCTCCACGCTCTCGCTGGCGGCCGTGGCCATCATGCTGGGGTTCCGCCTGGTGGACGGCTCGATCGCGTTCTTCCCGGCGCTGTTCGTGCTGGTGCTCGTGCCCGAGTACTTCAAGCCCATCCGCGAGTTCGCGAGCGACTACCACGCCTCGCTCGACGGCAAGAACGCGCTTGCCTCCATCCAGGCCATCGTCGCCTCGGCGCCCGCCGGCGACGCGAGCGAAGGCGAGGACTCGGGCGGCGCCGGCATCCCCGCCTGGGACGAGGAGTCCGTCCTCGAGCTCGCCGACGTGGGGTTCTCCTACCCGGGGCGCGAGGCGCTCTCGGGCGTGTCCTTCGCCGCGCGCGGCTTCGAGCGCATCGGCGTGATCGGCGCGAGCGGCTCGGGCAAGAGCACGCTCGTGAACCTGCTGGGCGGCTTCTCCGCGCCGAGCGCGGGCGGGGTGCGTGCGGCGGGCCGCGAGGTAGCCGACCTGCGCGACCCCTCGTGGCAGCGCCAGGTGCTCTACATCCCGCAGGACCCCTACCTCTTCCACGCCACGCTGCGCGAGAACATCGCGTTCTACCGGCCCGGCGCCTCCGAGGAGGACGTCGAGCGGGCCGTGGGCGTCGTCGGCTTGGACGCGCTGGTCGCCGAGCTGCCCGACGGCCTGGACACCGTGGTGGGCGAGGGGGCCCGGGCGCTCTCGGGCGGCCAGGCCCAGCGCATCGCGCTCGCCCGCGCGCTGCTCGATCGCTCGCGGCGCATCCTGTTGTTCGACGAGCCCACCGCGCACCTCGACATCGAGACGGAGCTGGAGCTCAAGGAGCGCATGCTGCCGCTTATGGAGGGGCGGCTCGTGTTCTTCGCCACGCACCGGCTGCACTGGGTGCACGACATGGACGCCGTGCTCGTGCTGGAGGACGGGCGCGTGGCCTGGTTCGGCCCGCCCTCCGAGCTGGCCGCCCGCGACGGCGCGCTCGCCCGCGTGGCGGCGCGGTTGGAAGGAGGCCTCGCATGACGCGCGACGAGGGCCTGGCGGCCGTGCTGCGCCGCGACGCGTGGGTGAGGCCGTTCTTCTTCCGCTATCGAAAAGCGCTCGCGCTGGCGCTTCTCCTCGGGGTGCTCACGTTCGCCTTCGCCTCGGCGCTCATGTTCACGTCGGGCTATCTGGTGAGCGCCTCGGCCGTGGTGGAGACCATCCTGTTTCTGCACCTGCCGCTCATCTTCGTGCGCATCTTCGGCGTGGGCAAGCCCATCTTGCAGTATCTTGAGCGCCTGACCAGCCACGACTGGGTGCTGCGTATGACGAGCGGCCTGCGCCTCAAGCTCTACGAGGCCCTCGAGCGCGACGCGGTGTTCTTCCGCGCCACGCACCGCACGGGCGACGTGCTGGGGCTTCTGGCCGAGGACGTCGGGCACATCCAGAACCTGTATCTGCGCACGGTGTTCCCCACGGTGGTGGCGTGGCTGCTCTGGGCGATCGTGGTCGCGTGCCTCGGGTGGCTCTCGCCGTGGCTGGGGCTCGCGATGCTGCTCGTGCTGGGCACGGCGGCGTTCGTGGCGCCGCTCGTGTCGGTGCTGGCCAACGCGGCGCGCCAGGCCCGCCACAAGGCGCTGAAGAACGAGCTGTACGCGGAGCTGGCTGACAACGTGCTGGGCGTATCGGACTGGGTGTTCGCCGGGCGGGGCGAGGAGTACCTCACGCGCCACAAGGCCCGCGAGCGCGAGATGCGCGCCATCCAGGAGCGCATGGAGCGCTTCGGGCGGCGGCGCGACCTGGCGCTGCAGGCGGTATTCGGGCTGGGCGCGGTGCTCCTGCTCGTGTGGGCGGGCGGCCGCTTCGGCGCGGAAGGGGGCGACGCCGCCAACTGGATAGCCGCGTTCGTGCTGGCGTTCTTCCCGCTCATCGACGCGTTCGCGCCGCTGTCGTCGGCGGCGGTGGAGGCCGGGGCCTACCGCGATTCCATCGCGCGCCTGAACGACCTGCCCGCGCCGCGCGCCGACGCGGCCGCCGCTCCCGTGCCGCAGGCCCCGCTCGACGTGCGGGTGGAGGCGGCGACGTACGCTTACCCGGGCGGCGCGGGGCCGGTGGTGGACGGCCTCTCGCTCGCGGTCCCGCAGGGCCAGCGCGTGGCCGTGCTCGGGCGCAGCGGCGCGGGCAAGAGCACGCTCGCCTCGCTCGTGCGCGGAGACATCCGCCCGGACGCCGGCAGCGTGACCCTCGGCGGCGTGGCGACGGCCGACCTCGGTGACGACGCGGCGCGCTGGATCGGCGTGATCCAGCAGCGCACGTACCTGTTCAACATGACGCTGGCCGAGAACCTGCGCCTCGGGCGCGAGGACGCGACCGACGAGGAGCTGTGGGAGGCGCTCGCGAAGGTGGGCCTGCGCGAGATGGCCGAGCGGCTGCCGCAGGGCCTCGACACGATGGTTGACGAGGCGGGCCTGCGCTTCTCGGGCGGCGAGCGGCACCGCGTCGCGCTCGCGCGCGTGCTTCTGCAGGACGTGCCCGTGGTCATTTTGGACGAGCCCACGGTGGGCCTCGACCCGGCGACCGAGCGGGCGCTTTTGGACACGCTGTTCGAGGCGCTCGCGGGCAAGACCGTCATCATGGTCACGCACCACCTGGCCGGCGTGTCCGCCATGGACCGCGTCGTGTTCGTGGAAGACGGCCGCGTGGAGCTGGACGGCTCGCCGGAAGAGCTTGAGCGCACGAGCGAGCGCTACCGCCGTCTGCTCGCCTTCGACCGCGGCGTGGCCTGAGGGCGCGCTCAGCTGCGGGCGCGCAGGAGGGCGGTGGCGTCTTCGGGCGCAAGCGCGCAGACGGTGGACCGCCGCTCTCTTCGAAAACCGCGAGGGCCAAATGTTGGAGATCCAACAGACGGCGCGGAGCCGGTCGGGTAGGGTGGGGGCATCGACCGTCCGCGCCGTCCCGAGGAGTCCCGCGTGCTTCCCTTCTTTCCCGCCTTCGTTCCCAACCTGCTGCAGGCCGCGCCGTTCGCGCTCGCGTTCTGCTTCCTATGCGCCCGCCCGCTGCGCGCTCATCCCGGGCCCTTCTACGCGCTGTGGGGCGTGGCCGCCGTCGCGGCCTTCTGGCACGATCCCGCTGCCGCCCCTCCCGCGCTCGACGCGGTCATGCAGCTTCTGACCTCGGCGTACACGGGGGTGTGCCTGTACTTCGTCGTGATGTTCGCCGGCGCGCTCGAGCGCACGCCCGCGGTGAAGCGGCTGCTGTCCATCCGCTCGGAGCTCTCCGTCATCGCCGGCATCATCATCGCGGGGCATCTGGTGCGCGTGATCGACTTCCTCGTGCTGTCGCTCACGCCGATGTGGGAGCAGATCTGGGGGCAGCCGGCGGCGGGCATCATGTTCGCCGCGGCGGTGGTCGTGGGGCTTCCCCTCACAGCGACGTTCCTCGTGCCGTGGATCACCTCGTTCAAGTGCGTGCGCCGGCGCCTGTCGCAGAAGGCGTGGAAGCGCACGCAGCTTCTGGCGTACCCGTTCGTGCTGCTCATGGCGGCGCAGGGCTTCCTGCTGGCGGTGGGGCACCTGCTGCACGGGTATCCCTACGACGGGCAGCAGACGCTGTTCGCCATCATGGCGGACCCGTCCGCGTGGCTGGCCACGTTCGCGCAGCAGGTGGCCACCGCGTGGCTGTACCTGGCGCTCGGCGTCGGCTACGTCGTGCTGCGCCTACGCAAGCGCGCCCGCGACAGGGCCCGCCGCGAGAAGGCGCTTGCCGAGGCGGCCGCGTGCTAATGTCCCAAAAGGGGACAGACGCCTTTTGGGACATTCCTCTCTGGTGATTTTCCGGCTTTCGGGGCGCTGGCGAGCGAACTCGGGTATCCTGATCGTTCTCGATTCCCACACCCGAGAGAGGCCCCATGAAGATCAACCACGCCATCCTGCACGTCTTCGACTTCGTGTCGTGCGTGAACGTGTACGCCCAGGAAGAGCTCGACCTCGCGAGCAAGAACGCCAAGCGCTACGCGACGAGCCACGCGAAGAAGGCGCTCGGCAACATCGACGCCAAGCGCGGCGAGTTCGCCGAGGACAGCCTCTTCGCCGAGGAGCTGCGTGCCTACTTCCACGGGCAGCGCGATTTCGTGGGATTGTCGACGCAGGTGGCCGAGTTCATCGCCACCGAGCTGGGCCGCATGGAGAAGTCCGAGTCGGCCGACCTGCTGGTGCTCGACTTCGAGGACGACCCCGACAACACGGTGCGCGAGATGGACGACGAGGAGGCCGCGGCCGCCTACGAGGCGCGCGGCAAGCGCTACTTCGCGTTCATGCTGCTGGAAAGCCGGCAGGCCTACATGCACGAGGTGGGCTACAGCGAGACCGGCGCGCAGCGCGTGGACGTGGCGCGCCACCACGCCATCCTGCCGAACCCCTCGCAGAAGGTGGCGTCGTTCGCGGTGGTCGAATCCAAGTCGCTTTCCGTGTCGTTCTGCGACAAGGAGCGCGAGATCGCCGGCGAGCGGCGTTGGCTCATCCCCGACGGCCTGCTGCAATGCTCGATGGAGGCATCGAGCAAGGAGGTGTTCGACACGGTGGCGCGCATCGTGGAAGAGGTGGCCGAGGAGTACGGCGCGAACACCGCCGTGGCGCTCTCGAAGGCGAAAGCCTACGTGGCCGGAAACGCTGACGAGTCCGATGAGCTGGCCCCGTGGGACCTCGGCGAGGAGGTGTTCGAGGACGAGCCTTTGCAGCGCCGCTTCGAGCAGGCGCTTGCCGAGGAGGCGCTGCCCGAGCGCGTCGTGGTGGAGAAGAGCGTGGCCAAGCGCGTGGCGAAGAGCCACAAGATCCGCACCGACACGGGCATCGACATCACCTTCCCGGCCGAATACGGCGAGAACCCCGAGTTCATCGAGTTCGTGAGCGGCCCGAACGGCCTCATCAACATCGAGCTCAAGAACATCGGCCGCATCGAGAACCGCTAGCGCGACGGGCGCAGCGAGAACAGGAGCACAAATGGCGGAATTCATCTATCAAATGCACCAGGCGCGCAAGGCGCACGGCGACAAGGTCATCCTCGACGACGTCACCCTGTCGTTCTACCCCGGCGCGAAGATCGGCGTCGTCGGTCCGAACGGCATGGGCAAGTCCACCCTGCTCAAGATCATGGCCGGCATCGAGGAGGTGTCCAACGGCGACGCGCGCCTCACGCCGGGCTACTCGGTGGGCATCCTTCTGCAGGAGCCGCCGCTTGACGAGGACAAGACGGTGCTTGAGAACATCGAGCAGGCGTTCGGCGAGCTCAAGGCCAAGATCGACCGCTTCAACGCCATCGGCATGGAGATGGCCGAGCCCGACGCGGACTACGACAAGCTCATGGATGAGATGGGCGAGCTGCAGGACGCCATCGACGCCGCGAACGGCTGGGACCTGGACAGCCAGCTTTCCCAGGCCATGGACGCGCTGCAGTGCCCCGACCCCGACGAGCCGGTGAACCACCTCTCCGGCGGCGAGCGAAGGCGCGTGGCGCTCTGCCGCCTGCTCTTGGAAGCGCCCGACCTGCTGCTGCTCGACGAGCCCACGAACCATCTGGACGCCGAGTCGGTGCTGTGGCTCGAGAAGTTCCTGCAGAACTACCCCGGCGCGGTGCTGGCCGTCACGCACGACCGCTACTTCCTCGACCACGTGGCCGAGTGGATCTGCGAGGTGGACCGCGGCAGCCTCTTCCCCTACAAGGGCAACTACTCCACCTACCTGGAGACGAAGGCCGCCCGCATCGAGGCGCAGGGCCAGAGCCAGGAGCGCCTGGCCAAGAAGCTGAAGAACGAGCTGGAGTGGGTGCGCTCGAGCCCGAAGGCCCGCCAGGCCAAGAGCAAGGCGCGCCTGGCCGCCTACGAGAAGATGGCCGCCGAAGCGCGCGCGAACAAGAAGCTCGACTACAACGAGATCCAGATCCCCGTGCCGCCGCGGCTGGGAGCGAAGGTGATCGAGGCCGAGCATCTGCACAAGGCGTTCGGCGACCGCGTGCTCATCGACGACCTGTCGTTCAAGCTGCCGCCCAACGGCATCGTGGGCGTGATCGGCCCCAACGGCGTGGGCAAGTCCACCCTGTTCAAGATGATCATGGGGCTGGAGCCCGTGGATAGCGGCACGCTCGACATCGGCGAGACGGTGACCATCAGCTACGTCGACCAGAACCGCGAGGGCATCGACCCGAGCGCGTTGCTGTGGGAAGTGGTGTCCGGCGGCAACGACTACATGATCGTGGGCGACACCGAGATCCCGAGCCGCGCCTACGTGGCGAGCTTCGGCTTCAAGGGCTCCGACCAGCAGAAGCCGGCCGGCGTGCTCTCTGGTGGCGAGCGCAACCGCCTGAACCTGGCCCTCACCTTGAAGCAGGGCGGCAACCTGCTCTTGCTCGACGAGCCCACGAACGACCTCGACACCGAGACGCTGGCCAGCCTGGAAGAGGCGCTGCTGGCGTTCCCCGGCTGCGCCGTGGTGACGTCGCATGACCGCTGGTTCCTCGACCGCGTGGCCACGCACATCCTGGCCTGGGAGGGCACCGACGAGAACCCCGGCAACTGGACGTGGTTCGAGGGCAACTTCGACGACTACCAGAAGAACCGTGTCGAGCGCCTGGGCGAGGAGGCCTCCCGCCCGCACCGCATCCACCGCAAGCTCACCCGCGACTAACGAACGCCATTTTGGCATAAAAGGGGACAGTCCCCTTTTATGCCATTTCCTTTTATGCCGCTTTCCCGGGCGCTTTTTCGGCCGCAGGGCCGACACGGCGAAGTAGGCCGTCGACGGACAGGGTATGATGTGCGAGACGTCTGGCGATGCGCGGCGCGCGGGGAAGCGCGCCCCGAAGGGAGTTGAGAGATGCATATCACCTGCTTGGACCTCGAGGGCGTGCTGGTGCCCGAGATCTGGATCGCGTTCTCGGAGGCGACGGGCATCCCCGAGCTCACGCGCACGACGCGCGACGAGCCCGACTACGGCAAGCTCATGGATTTCCGCTTGGGCGTCCTGCGCGAGCACGGCCTGGGGCTCAAGGAGATCCAGGACGTCATCGCGACGATCGATCCCCTGCCGGGCGCGAAGGAGTTCCTCGACGAGCTGCGCGCCGAAGGCCAGGCCATCATCATCAGCGACACGTTCACCCAGTTCGCACAGCCGCTCATGAAGAAGCTCGGGTGGCCGACGTTGTTCTGCAACGAGCTGGAGGTGGCCGAGGGCGGCGAGGTCACGGGCATCCGCATGCGCTGCCCCGACTCCAAGCTCACCACGGTGCGCGCCTTGCAGTCCTGCGGCTTCGACACCATCGCGGCGGGCGACAGCCACAACGACCTGGGCATGATCCTGGCCAGCAAGGCGGGCTTCCTGTTCCGCTCCACCGACGCCATCAAGGCCGAGCACCCCGAGCTGCCCGCGTTCGAGGAGTACGACGACCTCTTGGCCGCCATCAGGCAGGCCATAGCCGCGTAGCTCGCGAGCAACGTCGCGCGAAAAAACTTGCGGAAAGCGCTTGACTTGGAGCACGCTCCAAGAGGCATGATGGTCTCCAGACGGAACACGAGACGCAAGGAGATCATCATGCTCGGAAACTTCACCTACGACAACCCCACCCGCCTGCACTTCGGCCCCGACGCGCTCGAGCGGCTGCGCGACGAGCTGCCGAAGTTCGGGCGCGTGGTGCAGCTGGCCTACGGCGGCGGCTCCATCAAGAAGTCGGGCCTGTACGACCAGGTGACGGCCATTCTCGAGGAGTGCGGCAGGACCGTGGTGGACGACGGCGGCGTCATGCCGAACCCCACGTCGGAGAAGCTGGCCGAGGGCGTGCGCATCGCCCGCGACAACAACGTCGACTTCATCCTGGCCGTGGGCGGCGGCTCGGTGGTGGACTACGCGAAGGCCGTGAGCGTGTCGGTGCACTGCGACGAGGATCCGTGGGAGCGCTACTACCTGCGCTTCGACGACGTCGAGTGCGACATCGTGCCCGTGGGCTGCGTGCTCACCATGGCGGGCACCGGCTCCGAGATGAACGGCGGCGCGGTCATCACCAACCACGACCAGAAGCTCAAGATCGGGCACGTGTTCGGGCCGGAGGTGTTCCCGAAGTTCGCCATCCTGAACCCGGAGCTCACGTTCACGGTGCCGAAGTACCAGATGGCAGCCGGCATCTTCGACGTCATGTCGCACGTGATGGAGCAGTATTTCTCAGGCGTCGACGACAACGTGACCGACTACCTGATGGAGGGCCTCATGCGCTCGCTCGTGGCCAGCTCGCGCGCGGCGGTGGCCGACCCGCGCGACTACGAGGCGCGCAGCAACATCATGTGGGCGGCCACCTGGGCGCTCAACACGCTCTTCGCCATGGGGAAGGCCACCGACTGGGAGGTGCACATGATCGGCCAGGCCGTGGGCGCCTACACCGACGCCACGCACGGCATGACGCTTTCGGCGGTCTCTCCGGCGTACTACCGCCTGGTCGCGCCCTACGGCCTGCCCAAGTTCGCGCGGTTCGCCCGCACGGTGTGGGACGTGGAGGCCGACGGGCGCACGGACGAGGAGCTCGCGGAGGCCGGCATCGCCGCGCTCGAGGCGTGGGCGCGCGAGATCGGCTGCGTGATGAGCCTGCGCGAGCTGGGCGTGGACGAGGGCATGCTCGACGGCATCGCCGAGGCCACGCTTCCCATGGAGGGAGGCTACCACCCGCTCTCGCGCGACGAGGTGGTCGAGGTGCTGCGCGCGAGCCTGTAGGCCGCGCGCGGCCGGGCGGCCTCAGGCGAACTTCACGGCGCAGAGCACGGTGAACCCGACGACGACGGCTGCCGCGAGCGCGTTCATCACGCGCAGCGGCAGCTTCGCGAGCGCCTTCTGGCTGAGCGGGTAGACGACCCAGGTGTAGAGCATGGCCACGGCGCCGAGGGCCAGGTCGTTCACGAGCCACGCCTGGCCGAGCACGTTCAGCGGCAGCTGCGAGTTGTCCCACAAGGGGTATTCGCCGGCGGCGTTGGGCTGGTTCAGCATGAGGCCCATGCCCAGCTCCATGACCAGGCACACCCCCACGGTGATCAGGTAGAACTGCGCTCCCGCGCCGAGCAGCGTGCGCCGGCGCGCCACGAGGCGCTGCTTGAGCGGCTCGAGCAGGAGCACGCACACCGCCACGCCCACGCCGTACACGAGGAACGGGTACATCGGGTCGTCCCACACGAGCGAGTCGGCGTCCACGATGCCGAACAGGTTCATGGACGAGCAGTAGGCGATCTCCATCCAATGCCCGATCACGCTGAACGCGCAGAAGTACACGGCCAGGTTGCGCCAGAACGCGAAGGCGTCCGGCGCGTAGCCGACGAGCTCGTCGTCTTTCGTGAGGAGCGGCATGGGGATCGCGCGCCGCTAGCCCGCGCCGCCGGCCTCGGAGGCGGGCTGCACCTGCTCGGTCGGCGCGTCGTCGAAAAGCTCGTCATCGTCGAGATCGGGCAGCAGGATGTTCACGCAATAGAAGAAGAACAGGATGCAGAACGCGATGACCACCGCGATGAACGCCACGTTCATGACGTCCTTCGAGAACCGCGCGAGGAACGTCTCGAGGCCGGGGTAGATGACCCAGGTCGTGAGTGTGGCAACCACGCCGAACGCGACGGCGTTCTGCAGGCACACCTGGCCCATGAAGTTGCAGAACATGTCGCGGTAGTCCCACAAAGGCAGCGTCCCGTCGGGCAGCGGCTGGTTGAGCATGAGCCCCATGGCCAGCTCGATGAGCGTGCACACGAGCGCGTTCACGACGAAGCTGAGCACGAGCGGCACCCCGTGCGCCTTGATGTGGCGCTGGAGGAAGTTCTTGACGGGGAACAGCAGCAGCACGCACGCCACCGCGCCGAAGCCGTACACGCAGAACGGGTAGAGCCAGTCCGACCAGATCTGCGAGTTCGGGTCGTAGATGCCGGGGATGAGCCCGAAGCGGATGAGCGTGCAGTAGCCGGCCTCCATCCAGTGGCCCACCACGCTGAACACGCAGAAGTAGATGATCAGGTTGCGCCAGAACGCCCAGGTGCGCGGCCGGTAGAAGTCGACGTGGCGCTCAAGGTCGGCGCGCTTGATCTCGGCCGAGAAGGGACGTGTGAGCACCGCCTTGGCGCGGCGCGACGTGAGGAAGTAGGCGAGCAGGATGATGTCGGAGGCCGATGCGAGCAGCTGGTCGATGAGGTCGAACTGCCCCGTGGCCAGGTTGTAGATGCTGCCGACGACGATGTTGAATAGGCTGAACGCGATGATGAAGTGGCGCGCGAGCCGCTTCCTCTGCCAGATGAGCCAGAAGCTCACGCCGTCGAACACGAGGTTGACGAAGTCGAGTATCTCGCCGAAGCCCAGCTCATCGCCGCCCTTCACCACGAACACCAGAAGCGAGATGGTGAGCACGATGTTGATGGCGAAGAACACCTGCAGCAGGCGCATGAAGCCGAGCTTCTTCGGGTTGCTGAAATCCTTGGTCATGGGCGGACTCCAAACCGTTGGGGCGGATCGCTTCGATGATTATAGCGCGCCGCGCGCCCGATCGGCACCGCGCCGCGGGAGCGGGCGCGCTAGCTCGAAAGGATGCGCAAGGTCAATCTGCCCGCAACGCGCATATCCTCTGGAAGAAGGAGCCATGCGGGCTCATTCGGGCTTGCCAACGCCTCTGCTGCAGAGCGTATTCTGCTCCGATCCGATCCGTGGATGCTTTCGAGCATGGTCGCATGATCGCTCGCAAGGCTTGCTAACAAGGCGACGTCTTCAAGATGCCGATGACGGTCTTTCCCATCGGTCATCCATGCGGCGGTTTTGAGCACGATCGCGCCTAGCAGATTGGGCATCTCGATAACGGCCTGACGGCTCTCAGAGGCAAGCACCACCTTCATGCGCCTCTCGATAGCCTGCGCTCCACCGGGCGTTTCCATCATCGGCCAGCGATTCACCCTCGCATGCTGCTTTCTTCCTGAAGGCAGGTGATCCGCAACCAGCACGTCGACGATCATGCCGTCTTTGACAGTGCGATGAAAGGGGCTTCCCCTGAGCCCCGGCTCCTGCGGCTCGAAACCCAAGCGCCTGAGGCTTTGCATGACTCCTGAGACGTTCGAAGGGTGCGCGATGAGGTCGACCAGCACATCCACGTCCTTTGTGGCTCGAGAGGTTCGACCGCAAAGAGCGGCATGGGCCTGCGTCATGAGGCCGCCCACGAGGATCCAGGATCCTTGCGGTGCCGATGCGGCGACATCGAGGACCGTCTTCCAAGCTGGAATGCTTTCAACTATCTGAACCGTTGGCGTATCCATCGATCAGCTCCTTCAGCTTGGCGAGTCCGGCGCTTCTTCCCCGCGTGTCGAGCGAAGCCGCGAGATCCACGGCAACAACCGCTTCGGGCATGGTGCTTCCCTCGACATCCGGTAGCCAGTCCTCCGCATGCACGACCACATTCCCCCTAGGATCATCTTCAAGAAAGAAGGAACGAGCTAGGTCGGCAAGATCATCGAGGCGGGCATAGCCCTCAACCACGTCGTCGCTGGCTACGAGGCCAAGGGCACCCGACGTTTCCCGGGTTCGGCCAGACAGGATCATTCGTTCCTTGATGCGGGGGAGAAACGAGGCGCTCGCGCGATACCGCCTCTCGACGGCCCGCTTGCGGGTGACCCATACGAGATCTTCCGCCGTCGTATCGGCGAGCTTTATGCGCAGCCGCCGCCTTTGGGCATAAGAAAGCCATGGCGCCTCCAACCCTGAAAGCTCCCAGAGCGCTGCAAACGCCATGCGATTTGAAAAAGGCCTCCCTTTCCCCCTGCTGATCTGCTTGTACACGTAGAGAGAGGAGGCGTCGACCAACAGCGCGTCGCCAGCGGTTCTCAGGGAGGCTATCTCGCCATCGCGTGCGAGGCGGGCGACGTGGTGCGAGGTTGAGCCGAGAACGTGCGAGGCTTCAGCGGTTGAAAGATAGCCTGATATGTTTGAGGTCGTTGTCATTTACACAAATAGTACCATTAAGGACTATTTATGTAAATGACTGATGCGACATGATGCAGCGGGAGCGGGCGCGAGGGTTTTCTGGTGATCGCGAGACGTCGCTCTGCGGCGCATGCCCCGCCGCGCTCCCTCATGGTAGGATGGTCGGGTTTCCACGTACCCGACCAATCGAAGGAGCCAGCACGTGGCGTACCGTGTGAACGACCCCGACGCGCCCTCGAGGCCCGTCATCGACGACGAGCAGCTCAAGCGCATGATGGACGCGAACCGCCCGAGCTTCCTCAAACGCAACCGGTTCCGGCTGGTCACGCTCGCGCTCATCGCGCTCAACGTGATCGTGTTCGCCGTCGAGGCGGCTATCTCCGCGCTCGCCGGCGCGCGCATGGGGGCATCGCTCGACATCCCCACGATCGTGCTCGTGGACATGGGCGCCATGTACGCGCCGCTCGTGCAGGCAGGCGAGCTCTTCCGCTTCATCACGCCGATGTTCCTGCATATGGACCTCATGCACCTCGGCTTCAACATGGTGGCGCTCTACAGCGTGGGCGAGGTGCTCGAGCGCGTGCTCGGCCGCGGCAACTTCCTGGCGCTCTACTTCGTGGGCGGCATCACGGGCAACGCCGTGTCGTATCTGGCCGACGTGCTTGCGGGCGGCATGCCCACCGTGAGCGCGGGCGCGTCCACCAGCGTGTTCGCCCTGTTCGTGGCCGTGGCGCTGCTCGGCGTGCTGCACAAGGGCAACCGGCACGTGTTCGCCCAGTACAGCAAGAGCATGCTCGCCATCATCGGCGTCAACGTGGTCTACACGCTCCTCGTGCCGGGTATCTCCGTGAGCGGGCACCTCGGCGGCGCGCTCGGCGGCCTCATCGCCATGTTCATGATCCCCGCGAAGAACCTGCGCGTGCCCAGCGGCGTGCGCGTCGCCGTGACTGTGCTGTGGGTCGCCGCGATGGCCTGGGTCGTCGCCGGCGCGCTCGGGCTGGGGTAGCGCTACCTGCAGGGGTGAAGCGCCATTCAAAGCGCTGTTTCGCCGTGCTCTTCTCCGGTCCGATTCTTCCTGTAATCGCTCGGGGTCGTTCCGTATCTCTGCCGGAATGCCTTCGAGTAGTACCCTTGCGAGGAGAAGCCGCATCCGCTCGCAACGTCGGCTATGGGCGTGTCCGTCCGGTCGAGGAGCGCCCTGCTTCGTTCGAGCCGGAACGTGATGAGGAAATCGATGGGGGAGGCGTCGAGGTACTCCTTGAACAGCTGGGAGCATTTGGTTTTGCTCGTCTGTCCCGCCTGGGCGATATCGGACAAGGTGACTTTCGCCGCGTGGTTCTCCTTGACATAGGAGACCATGGATTTGACCGAGGCCAGCTCTTCTTGCGGGACCCTGCGCGCGAAGGGGATATCGGCCCTGCGCCGGGCGACCAGCATCGTCCACAGCCGGGCGGCCTCCAGGGAGCATTCGAGCTCGAAGGCGTAGGGCTGCCCCTCCACGAGGGTTTGGAGCCTGTCGAAGGCCTCCCGTACCTTCGCGGCCTCCTCCTGTCCGACGGGCAGGCGCAGGAAGTCGAACGCGTCGAGCTCGACGAGCGGCTCTACGTATAGCGACACGAGCGCCTCGTTCGCCAGCAGCCCCTCGGGGGCGAACAGCAGGATGTCGTAGGAGCAGCCGGACGTGTCGAGCGGCTCTGCGAAATGGATGCGCCGGGAATTGATGACAAGGCAGTCTCCGCTGTTCATCCGCACCTCCTTCGCGTTCACGTGGTAGAGCATCCGGCCGCTGCGGATGCGCACGATCTCGACCTCGGGGTGCCAATGAGGCTGGGAGTACCAGACGGGGGCATCGTCGGGCCTTCGCGGCCTGCCGGCAGCCGCAGGGCGCTGATCGATGCTCCCGACCATCACGGGAACGTCGGGATGGAGGTAGGGGACGCGGATGGACGAGTCGTCGAAACATTTGACCGGCTTCAGAGCGATCACCCCGCTATCGGATATGCAAGATCGATGATTGCAATATTTTACAAACTTCGAAGGCGATTGTCCAAATTCGGGAAAGAATTGCAAGATCTTACAAAAAACGAGGTCGATCATATATTTCGGACTTCTCCTGCGGTCAATATGCTGGGAACGGGACACCGAGGAAGGTTTCCCGCCATGACCAAGGGAGGAGAGGAATATGGAACATCCTACCAAAACGGGCCGACACCTGACCGAGTTGAGCCGCCGGAGCTTCGTGAAGGCCGCATCGGCCGCGACGGCGGCGCTCGCCGCGACGGGAGCGCTCGCCGGATGCGCGAACCAGGTGGGGGAGGCGGAGCCGGTAGCGGAACAGCCCGCAGGCGAGTGGGTTCCGGCCGCCTGCTGGCACAACTGCGGGGGCCGCTGCGTCAACAAGGTGCTCGTCGAGGACGGCGTCATCGTCCGCCAGAAGACCGACGACACGCATGAGGACAGCATCGAGCGCCCGCAGTACCGTGGCTGCCTGCGCGGCCGCTCCCAGCGAAAGCAGGTGTTCGCCGAGGACCGCCTCAAGTACCCGATGAAGCGCAAGGGATGGCAGCCCGGCGGCGGCGAGAGCTCCAACGGCCAGATGCGCGGCCGGGACGAGTGGGAGCGCATCTCCTGGGACGAGGCCATCGCCTACATCGCCGACGAGGTGCGCCGCATCATCGACGCGCACGGCAACCGCTCCATCCTCGCCTACGGCGGCGAGGCGTCGAAGGTCCTCTCCCTGCTCGGAGGCTACATGCCCGAATGGGGGACGGGCTCGTACGGTTCGTGGGCGCAGACTTCGAGCATCGTGGGAATCGACCGCGGATGGCCGGCTTTGGGCATCAACGACCGCATCGACATAGCCGACAACACCGACGTGATCGTGACGTTCGGCATGAACCCCGCGTGGTCCGCCCCCGGCAATCCCTGCAACTACCTCAACCACATGAGGAAAGACGGCATGAAGATGGTGGCCGTCGACCCCTTCTACAACGACACGTACAGCATGATGGGCGCCGAGTGGATTCCCGTGAGGCCTTCGACGAACACGCCGCTTCTGCTCGGCGTCGCCTACGCGATGCTGGAGATGGACGACGAGAAGCACCTCATCGACTGGGACTTCCTCGACCGCTGCACCATCGGCTTCGACGCCGACCACATGCCCGAGGGGGAGGATCCGGCCGGCAACTTCAAGGACTACGTCCTGGGAACCTACGACGGCACTCCGAAGACCCCCGAGTGGGCGTCGAGATTCTGCGGCGCGGCTCCCGAGCAGATCCGCCGCCTCGCAGAGCTCTGCGGCAAGGACAACGCCGTGGCGATCCTCCTCACCTGGGGCTCGGCGCGCACCCATAACAACGACACGCTTCCGCAGCTGGTCATGACCATCGGGGCGATGGGCGGCCACTACGGCAAGCCCGGCCATATGTGCGGGATCTCGTCGCACATGCATGCGATGAACGGCGGGCCGGGCATCATCAAGCCGGGTGACTCCGGGCAGGGCAGCGTGGCGAATCCGCTCGCGGCGACCGAGGGCGTCAACCGCACGGAGCTGTGGAAGGCCATCCTCGAGGGGAAGTACACCTACGGCGGCACCATGATGAAGAAGGTGCCCGGAGAGGTCCGCGACCTCGACATCAAGATGATCTACCACGACGCGATGAGCGCGAGCCTCCAGACTTCCGACGGGCAGGCGCAGGGCATCGAGGCGCATCGCAAGGTCGAGTTCGTCGTGTCGCATGCGATGTTCCTCACGACGAACGCCAAGTACTCCGACATCGTCCTTCCCATCACTTCGATGTGGGAGGTGGAAGGCGGCTTCTCGAGCCTCGGCACGGGCAGGGAGATGGTGCTGTACTGGTCGAAGGTCGTCGAGCCCTTGTTCGAGTGCAAGCCGGATGCGGAGATCGCCAAGCTGCTCGGCGACAAGCTGGGCGTCGACTGCTCGGAGATCTACCCGATCAGCGGTAAGCAGGCGCTGTTCAACCAGCTCCTGGGCGCGACGATCCTCGACGAGGCGGGCAAGAGCAAGCCCTTCCTCACCATCACGGAGCAGGACGTGTCCGACTGGGAGTGCGAGGGCGCGCCGCAGGAGGGCGTCGTCTCGATCAACGAGTTCATCGAGCAAGGATCGTACCAGGTCAAGCGCACGTCCGGGGATGGATACGGCTACATCGCCTACCAGGCCTTTGTTGAGGACCCCGAGGCCAACCCCCTCGACACCGAGAGCGGCAAGATGGAGATCTACTCCAAGAGGCTCAAGGAGCAGATCAACTGCTTCGGCTTCAGCCAGCCCATCGAGGCCATCCCCACCTACATTCCCTCTCGGGAGGGCGTCGAGGCCACGTTCAGCGATTTCGAGGCGGGGATCAAGGGCGACTACCCCTTCCAGGCGTTCAACCCCCACTACCTGCGTCGGTCGCATACCGTGTTCGACAACGTCGGATGGCTGCGCGAGGCGTGGGAGAACCCCGTGTTCCTGAACGCCCAGGACGCCGCCGACAAGGGGATAGCCGCCGGCGACACGGTGCTCATAACGAGCCCCCATGGGAAGAGCCTGCGCAAAGCCTGCGTCACCAACCGCTTCATGCCCGGCGTCGTGGGCGTCCCCCATGGCGCGTGGGTGGACGTGGACGAGGAGACCGGGGTGGACAAGGCGGGCTCGGACAACTACCTCACGGGCCAGATCCAAACCGGGCAGGGCACGTCCGGATGGAACAGCTGCATCTGCAACATCGAGAAGTACGCGGAGGACCTTCCCGCCGATGCCGACGTCGCTCCGCGCATCCCCGCCGCCCAGAACTAGGAGGACGAAACGATGAGACAAGGATTCTACTTCGACATGCAGGCGTGCATCGGATGCAAGACCTGCCAGATAGCGTGCAAGGACAAGAATGACGCGCCGCTCGGCGTCAACCTTCGAACGGTTGAGGACTACGAGACGGGGGCGTACCCCGCCGCCGCGGTGTACCACTACTCCGGCGCGTGCAACCACTGCGAGACGCCGGCGTGCGTGCAGGTCTGCCCGCAAGGCGCGACGTATCTCGACGAGGAAGACGGCACCGTGCAGCACGATGAGGAGAAGTGCATCGGCTGCGGGATGTGCGCGAAAGCCTGTCCGTACGGACATCCCCAGCTCGAGGCCGAGCGGAAGGTCATCCGCCGCTGCGACGCCTGCATCGACCTGCGAGCCGCCGGCGAGCAACCCGCCTGCGTCGCCTCCTGCCCCATGCGGGCGCTTGAGTTCGGCGACATCGAGGCGCTGAGGGCGGCGCATCCCGACGCGGTCGACTCGATCGCCGCGCTTCCCGATCCGTCCCAGACGAAGCCCTCGATCGCCGTCGGTGCCTGCGAGGCCGCTTTCGAGAAGGACTTCGTCCTGGCCATGCTCTAAAAGACGCGTCCGTGACGGCATCCGGCGGCGAGGCCTTCGCGCGCCGGATGCCGTCCAGCAGAGGAGGGATGAGAGATGGATCGGGCTATGACACAGCGGGAGGACTTGCTGCACGCAAGGGCCTTCCTCTACGCCTACCTGCACAGGGTGTTCGCGAGCGCTCCCGATGAAGAGCTTTTTTCCGTGATGAGAAGCGGGGTCGCCGAGGAGGCCTGCCGCGTCCTAGCGGGGTGCGAAGGCGCTGCGGCGCACGCGCAGGCGGAGCTGGCGGGGCGGCTCACCGGTTCGCCGTCGTCGTACGAGGACGATTTCGCGCGCGCCTTCGTGGTGCCCGGCAAGACCCGCGTGCCGTTGCACGAGTCGGTCTACTCCTGCGGCGAGCCCCTCCTGTTCCAGAAGAGCACGCTCGAGGTGCGGCACGCCTACCGGAGGGAGGGGCTCGAAGCGACGGGGTATCCCCACGAGCCCGACGACCACCTGGCGACCGAGCTGTCCTTCATGAAGAGGATGGCCGATCGGCTCCTGGAGGCGTGCCAAGACGGGTGCGAAGGCCGCGCCGCCGAGCTGGCTGATCACCAGGTCAGGTTCCTGCGCGATCACCTCGCCCCCTTCGCCGCTTCTTTCGCCGACCGGGTTGAGGAGGCGCTGCCCGAGACGAGCCTCTACGTGCCCGCCGCCCGGCTCTGCGCGTGCGTGTGTGCCGACGACGTCGCGGTTCTGGGGGAGTTGAAGGATGGGATCGTCTTAGGGATTGTGTAAGGAGATCGCCGTCCGTCACTCCCCGTAGGCGGGGCAGGCCACCTGCATGGTGGCGAAGGCTTTCATCACGCGCTCCATGCGCGCTTCGTCCCAGCCGAGGCGGTCGAGCGCGGCCACGTCGGCGAGATCCTTTTCGCGGGCGCTCGCCACCTTCGCCGCGCGGCAGGCCTCCGCGGTGGAGACGCCGATGCTCGTGCCGTCCGGCAGCTCGCGCATCTCCACGAAATCCTCCTCGGCGATCCCCTCGATCGTCGCCTCGAGCAGTGCCTCGTAGCCGGCGAACGCGCGGTGCTGGGCATTGCGCTGCACGAGCGCCCCGCCGCGCGCGAAGAAGGGCGCGAAGCTCGCGAGCACGCCGTCCACGCGCGCGTGCACGCCGAAGTCCTCGGCCGCGGCGTTGCAGGCGAGGAGCCGGGAGTCGAGGTCCGGGTCGTAGATCCCCTCGGCCTCGAGCCACACGCGTATGGCCGGCATGTCTGTGAGGCGCACTGAGAAGTCGACATCCCCGTGCTCGCGGCCGGAATCCCCGCCGCCGAGCACCCACGGTACGAGCCCGCCTTCCAGGAACACCTTGCCGGAGAGCCCGGGCGCGAGCAAAACGCGCAGGGCCGCGGCCTTCGCCTGCGCGCAGCTCGCCGTCTCCTGTTCGCCCATCAGCCCCTCCTCGCCTCGATGCCCTCTCTTACAGCCCGAGCCCCTTCGCCACGTTGGCGATGAAGTCCTGGACGTTGGTGACGATGCCGCGCGAGGCGATGGAGCCGCGGTCGGTGAGCTTGTTCACCGCGAACTCGGCGATGTCCACGCAATAGAAGTACACCTGCCGGATCGTGCCGTCACTCAGCACGCGGTACGACGGCGTCATGTTGCCGGTGGCGATGGAGTGCAGCATCGTGGCCATGCACACCACGGTCGTCGCCTTGCGCAGGTGGGCGCGCATGGCGTCCTGCGCCTCGTAGACGTTGGCGTGCACGCTGGGCAGGGGCCCGTCGTCGCGGATGGAGCCGGCCAGCACGTAGGGCACCTGGTTCTTCTCCAGCGCGTGCATGATGCCGCCGGTGACCCCCTCCTCCTCGATGAAGCGCCCGATGGAGCCGTGCAGGCGCACGCGGTTGATGGTGTCCAGGTGGTTGTAGTGCCCGAGCGGCATGTTCTCCTGCGTCTCGATGTCCTGGCCGAGCGCCGTGTGGAAGTACGCGCCCTCCAGATCGTGGGTGGCCATGGCATTGCCGGCGAACACCGCGTCGGCGTACCCGGCGTCGACGATCTTGGCGAACGCGGTGCGCGAGAAGCCGTTGAACGTGAACGCGGGGCCCATCACCCACACGATGTAGCCGTAGTCGCGCTCGTGGCGCAGCAGCTCGTAGAGCTCGTCGTACTCGCGGGAGAACGCCGTCTCGCGCGAGCGGCCCAGCCGGAAGGCGAAGTTGTCGGCGCGTCGGCCGGCGTCGTCGAGCTCGCCCTGGCCGTCGGCGCGGCGGTCGAACCCGCCGGTGTGCACGTAGATGCCGTAGGCGCCCGACTCCGTGCGCCCGCACGCCACGAGGTCGCCCTGCTTGAGATGGCGGAACTCGCGCACGAAGATGCGGCCGTCCTCGAAGACGGGCACGCAGTCCATGCGGCTGTCCTCGGCGAGCAGCCAGGCGCCGCCGATCTTGAAGTACTCGGGGTACACGCTCATAGCGTGGTAGCCCTCGGGCGCCACGCCGTCCTTCGGCGCGGGGGCCAGCACGGCGTCGGGCGCGGACGCGAGCGGTTCGCGGTCGAAGTCGGGCGGGCTGTAGGGGGTCAGCGCGAAGCTCATGGGCGGCCTTCTTCCTCGTGACGGGCGCGCGGGGACACCCGGATTCTCTCTCGGGCCCGATTATAGCAGCATGCGATGGACGCGCCGGCGAGGCACCGCAGCTCAACGCAGAGTGCAGGGCGCAGGGGAGCATCGCGAAAAATCAGGGTTCGAAGTCACATTTTTGCCGCTCTGAAGCTCGGCGCGCCTTGATCGGGAGGGGGCGCACGAAGCGACCAGGGCAAATGCTCTCCGGGTGCTCGTCTGAGCGCGAAAAAAGTGTTCGGCATCGCGGGAAAAGCTTCAGAGCGGCAAAAATGTGACTCGGGGGGCCTTTTTCGTGAAACGCGGTAGGCTCGCGAGTGCGCGCCGCCCGCCTCGCGCGAGTGGCGCGCATGTTCTTTTGCCGCCGCGTGCGGAGTGCGGCGGCCAGTCCGGGTAGAATGGGCATTCGACGAAACGATCGAAGCATTCCGGAGGCCTCCTTATGGCAGAACAGATGATGGACGAGGCGGCGGAGGCCGCCCGTGGCGAGGCCTTCTCGCACGGCTCGCTCGGGCGGCTCGCGCCCTCGTGGTGGGAGCCCGAGGAGGGCGAGCCCGCGCCCGAGCCGTGGCTCGAGCCCGACGAGGCGCTCGACCGCTTCCTCGCCTGGACGGTGGAGCGCGGCATCGAGCTCTGGCCCCATCAGGAGGACGCGCTCATGGCCCTCATGATGGGCGACCATGTGATCCTCGGCACGCCCACGGGCTCGGGCAAGTCGCTCGTGGCGCTGGGCATGCACTTCATGGCGCTCGCCACCGGCCGGCGCGCGTACTACACGGCCCCCATCAAGGCGCTCGTGAGCGAGAAGTTCTTCGACCTCGTGGAGGTGCTCGGGCGCGAGAACGTAGGCATGATCACCGGCGACGCGCACATCAACGCCGGCGCGCCGGTCATCTGCTGCACGGCCGAGATCCTGGCCAACCAGGCGCTGCGCGAGGGCGAGGGCGCCGACGTGGGCTGCGTGGCTATGGACGAGTTCCACTACTTCGGCGACTACGACCGCGGCTGGGCATGGCAGGTGCCGCTGCTCACGCTGCCGAAGGCTCAGTTCCTGCTGATGAGCGCCACGCTCGGCGACACCTCCGCCATCGCCCGATCGCTCAAGGCGCGCACGGGCACGGACGTGGACGTCATCGCCGACGCGCCCCGCCCGGTGCCGCTGTCTTACGAGTACGTGGAGATGCCGCTCGAGGGCACGGTGGAGCTCGCCCTGCGCGAGGGCGAGGCGCCGCTCTATCTCGTGCACTTCTCGCAGGACGCGGCGCTCGCCACCGCGCAGGCGCTCTCGAGCTACGGCGTGGCCACGAAGGAGCAGCGCGAGGCCATCAAGGAGGCCGTCAAGGGCACGCGCTTCACCACGGCGTTCGGCAAGACCTTGAAGCGCCTGCTGGCCAGCGGCGTGGGCGTGCACCACGCGGGGATGCTGCCGCGCTACCGCCTGCTGGTGGAGAAGCTCGCCCAGCAGGGCCTTCTGCCGGTGATCTGCGGCACGGACACGCTCGGCGTGGGCATCAACGTGCCCATCCACACGGTGGTGCTCACGGCGCTCACCAAGTTCGACGGCCGCAAGATGCGCCGGCTGCGCGCCCGCGAGTTCCACCAGATCGTGGGCCGCGCGGGACGCTCCGGCTTCGACACCGAGGGCATGGTGGTGGCCCTCGCGCCCGAGCACGACATCGAGAACGCGCGCCTCGTGGCCAAGGCGGGCGACGACCCCAAGAAGCTGCGCAAGATCAAGAAGCGCCAGCCGCCCGAGGGCTTCGTCACCTGGAACAAGCAGACCTTCGAACGCCTGATCGAGGCCGTGCCCGAGACGCTCAAGCCGCGCATGAAGATCACGCACTCCATGGTGCTCTCCGAGGTGGTGCAGGGCGGCGACGCCTACGCCCGCGTGCGCAGGCTCATCGACGACTCCGCGCAGACCGACGAGGAGAAGGCCGCGCTCGCCCAGCGCGCCGACGAGATCTTCCAGACGCTCATCGACGCGGACGTGGTGGAGCGCCTGGAGGGGGAGGACGGCCAGGCGGAGTACGCGTGCACCGTCGACCTGCCCGAGGACTTCGCGCTCGACCAGCCGCTCTCGCCGTTCCTGCTGGCGGCGCTCGAGCTCCTGGACCCGGAGAGCGACACTTACGCGCTCGACGTGGTGTCGATGGCCGAGGCTACGCTCGAGGACCCGCGCCAGGTGCTGCGCGCCCAGGAGCGGGCCGCGCGCGACAAGGCGATGTCCGAGATGAAGGCCGACGGCGTGGACTACGACGAGCGCCTGGAGCGCCTGGCCGAGATCACCTATCCGCGTCCGCTTGAGGACGTGCTGGAAGCCGCGTTCGAGCGCTACTGCGCCGAGGTGCCGTGGGCACGCGACTTCGAGCTGGCCCCGAAGTCGGTGCTGCGCGACATGCTGGAGAGCGCCTCGGACTTCAAGGGCTACGTGCAGCGCTACGGCATCGCACGCTCGGAGGGCACGCTCCTGCGCTACCTGTCCGACGCCTTCCGGGTGCTCGACCGCACGGTTCCGGCGGACAAGCGCAACGAGTGGCTCGACGACGCCATCGCGTGGCTCGGCTTCGTGGTGCGCTCGGTGGACTCGAGCCTGGTGGACGAGTGGGAGAGCGCGGGCTCTGCCGTGGACGCGCCGCCGCCCATGGCGGGCGAGGCCGTGGTGGCCGACCGCCGCGGGCTCACGGTGCTCGTGCGCAACGCGCTCTTCCTGCGCGTGCGGCTGGCCTCGCAGGGGCGCGCCGACGAGCTGGGGAAGCTCGACCAGGAATGGGGCTGCGGCGAGCCGCGCTGGCAGCGGGCGCTCGACGCGTACTACGAGGCGCACGAGGCCGTGCTCGTGGACGCGGATGCGCGCTCGTCAGCCTACCTCGTCATCGACGAGTCCGACGAGCAGGCCGCCCACGTGTGGCGCGTGCGCCAGATATTCAGCGACCCGGAGGGCGACCACGACTTCGCCATCGTCGCCGAGGTGGACCTCGACGCCACGCAGGAGGAGGGCGAGGCCGTGTTCAAGAGCCTGCGCGTCGGCTTCGCCGAGGACCTCGCCGAGGGGTGAGGGGCCCCTCAGCGCACTCCCGAAGCTTCAACAATTATTTGAACCGTTGCGATGTGGCTGCCGTTCCGTATCCTTTTTGCCATACTGCTCTTTTCGAGCGATAACGGCCGACGGTTTCGTGCGGCCGTTTGCATGCAGTCGATGGGAGGATTGACGTATGGGGAAGATGGGGAAGGCGAGAAGAGGCGGGCTCGCTCGGCTGCTCGCAGCCGCGCTGCTCCTTTCGTGCCTGCTGGTGGGTTTCGCCGGCTGCTCCGGCCCGGGCGGCGGCGGGGATGCCTCCCCGTCCGGCGAGGGCACGCTGCGCGTGGGCGTTCGCAGCGACGTGGTGGGCTTCGGCTACCTGAACGAGGAGACGGGCAAGCACTACGGCCTGGAGATCGACATCGCCCGCGAGATGGCCGCGCGCATGGGCTACGCCGACGTCGAGTTCGTGAGCGTGCTGCCCGAGAACCGCAAGGACATGCTGGCCAACGGCGAGGTCGACTGCCTCGTCGCGTGCTATTCCATCGCCGAGTCCCGCGAGAAGAACTTCGACTTCTCCCCTGCGTACTACACGGACGACTCCATCATCATGGTGGAGGACAGCTCGCTCATCGACAGCGTGGAGGACCTCGTCGGCCTGACGTTCGGCACGATGGCCGGCTCGAACACGGCGCCCCAGCTGGCCGCGCGGATGGCCGAGGCCGGCTTCTCGTCCGGCGAGGTGGCCTCGGCCAACGAGGACAACTCCGACGTGCTCTTCGACACGTACCACCTGGTGCAGATGGACTCCTACGAGTTGCTCAGCCAGGCGCTCGAGGCGGGCTCGATCGACGCCGCGTGCATGGACGGCAGCATCGCGCAGACCTACCTGAGCGCCGACCGCCACGTGCTCGACTTCGCCATCGCGACGCAGGAGTACGGGGTTGCCACCCAGAAGGGCTCCGAGCTGAGCCCGCGGACGGCAGAGGCCGTCCAGGGGATGCTCGACGACGGCACCATCGCCCGGCTGACGGACAAATGGGACTAAGGGGAGGCGCGCATGTCTAGCAAACTGAAGGCGAAGATCGTCATCCTCGTCGCCGTCGCGGCGGCCAGCATGGCGGTCATGGGCGTGCTTCTGTCCTCGATGCAAAGCGAGCTGTCGCTTGAGGGGTACACGCAGGAGATGCGGCAGAAGTCCGAGGAGCTCGACGACCTTCTGCGGGTGGCGAACGACAACGCCGAGCAGAACACCGCGACGTTCGACGACATCTACCGCTCCAAGGCCGCGAGCGTGGCCTTCATGGCGAAGAACAACGCCGGCTACGAGGCGACCGATGCGAAGATGGCGGAGCTACGCGACCTTCTGGGCGTGGACAACGTCCTGATCGTAGGCCGCGACGGCGCGATCGCGGCGCAGGCCCAGGAGACGCTGGCCGACTTCTCGTCGTCGCGCTTCAACCAGCTGCGCACCGTGTTCGACGACGACGAGCCCTCTCAGGCCGTGGAGGTGGAGCTGCCCGAGCAGGACTGGCTCATGCGCTACTACGCCGCGCGCATCGACGACGGCACCATGGCGGTGGTCGAGCAGAACCCCGAGGAGCTGCGCCAGCTCGTCCAGGAAACCGGCTCCGTGGAAAGCGTGCTCGAGAGCGTCGCCATCGGCCAGCACGGCTACGTGTTCGCCGTGTCCGCGAAGGACTACCTGATCTCGTACCACCCCGACGAGCGCCTCGTGGGCGCCGACGCCCTCGACGCGGGCCTCGACCCGACCGACCTGGAGGACGGCGCCTACGGCTGGATGGAGCTCGACGGCGAGCCCCTGTACTGCGGCGTCACCGAGATCGACGGCACGTACTACCTGGCCGCGCTGCCCGAGAGCGACATGGCCTCCGCCCGCAACATCACGGTGGGCGTCATCCTGTTCATCTTCTTCGCGGTCATGTGCGTGGTCATCATGTACGGCATCTTCGTCATGCGCGAGAACGAGCGCGAGGGCCTCGACCCCGACAACTACCGCTCGCTCGGACCGCTGCGCTACAATAAGGCGATCGGCAGGAAGGCCGCCGTGCTGTCGTTCGTGGGCTTTCTGGCCATCCTGGGCGTGTCGTTCTACATGCAGACGCTGTTCGCGCTCTCGTCCGAGTCGGTGGCGAACAACGAGCGCGCCCGCGAGACGGTGGAGACCATCGAGCGCGCCCAGGCGCGCATGGACGACCTCACCGACCAGTACAGCGAGCGCTACCTGAGCAAGTGCCGGGTGGGGGGCTACATCCTCGACCAGAACCCCGCGCTCAAGAACAAGGCCGACCTGCAGGGCCTCGCCGACGTGCTGCAGGTGCAGTACCTGTTCGCCTTCGACGCGGACGGCAACCTGACGGCCACGAACTCCTCGTACACGAACTTCCGGCTGAGCCAGAACCCCGAGGACCAGTCCTACGAGTTCAACCGCCTGCTCCAGGGCGCCGAATCGGTGGTGCAGGAGCCCCGCCCCGATGAGATATCGGGCCAGCTGCGCCAGTACATCGGCCTGCCGCTGCACGACGCCGAGGGCAACGCGAGCGGCCTCGTGCAGATCGGCGTGCGCCCCACGCGCCTGGAGAACCTGCTGGAGACGGTGCAGATCGACAGCGTGCTCGACGGCGTGAAGGCGGGCTCCGGCGGCTTCGCCTTCGCGGTGGGCAAGGCGGACAAGACGTTCGCCTACTACCCCGACCAGCGGCTCGTCGGCAAGAGCGTGCTCGAGCACGGCATGACGGACGCCCAGCTCAAGGACGGGTACTGCGACTACCTCGATATCGACGGGGAGCGTTACTACGCCTCGTCGGCCGAGACGGACAACTACTACCTCTACATCGCCGGCACCGAGGGCGAGCTCATGGCCGAGCGCGTGCCGCTGACCGTGACGACGGGGGGCGTGGCGCTCGTCTGCCTCGTGGTGGTGTTTTTGCTGCTGGCGTTCGAGCCGGGCCGCGCCCGCGTGGCGGCCAGGGCCGCCGAGGACGACGGCGACGATGACAGCCGCATGTTCGACGTGAAGATGCCGAGCGGCCGCAAGGCCAAGACCGAGTCCGCCGCCAGCCGCTGGATCTCCCGGTCGTTCAAGTGGAGCGAGAAGACGGCGGAGCAGAAGACGGCCACCGTCGTGCGCTGGCTCGTGGGCGTTTCGGTGCTCGCGGTGTTCCTGGCCGTGGTGTTCCAGGACCGCCTCTTCGGCTCGGGCTCCATCTTCTCCTACATCCTGGGCGGCGGATGGGAGCGCGGCCTGAACGTGTTCGCCCTCACGGCGTGCATCATGTTCGTGTGCGTGGCCCTGACCGTGGTCACGCTCGTGCAGAAGCTGCTGAACCTGCTGGCCACCGTGCTCGGCGCGCGCGGCGAGACCGTGTGCCGCCTTCTGGGCAGCTTCGTGAAGTACGCCACCATCATCGGCATGGTGTACTACTGCCTCATGCTGGTGGGCGTGGACACCACGACGCTTCTGGCCTCGGCCGGCATCCTGTCCATCGCCATCAGCTTCGGCGCGAAGGAGCTGGTGAGCGACATCTTGAGCGGGCTCTTCATCATCTTCGAGGGCGAGTTCCGCGTGGGCGACACCATCAAGGTGGGCGACTGGCGCGGCACCGTGGTGGAGATCGGCGTGCGCACCACGAAGGTGGAGGACGGCTCGCGCAACGTCAAGGTCATCCGCAACAGCGACATCAGCAACGTGGTCAACATGACCAAGGAGGTGTCCTATGCCTCCTGCGATGTGGGCATCGAGTACGGCGAGTCGCTCGAGCGCGTGGAGAACATCCTGGCCAAGGAGCTGCCGAGCATCCGCGAGCGTCTGCCGAAGGCCATCGACGGCCCGTTCTACAAGGGCGTCGTGGAGCTGGGCGACAACAGCGTGACCATCCGCATCGTGGTGCAGTGCGACGAGGGCGACCGTCCGCAGCTCGAGCGCGACCTGAACCGCGAGATGAAGCTTTTGTTCGACAAGTACGACATCAGCATCCCGTTCCCGCAGGTGGTGCTCAACGAGCCCACCGTGCACCGCAAGGCCACGGCCGCCGAGAAGCGCAGCGCCGAGCGGTTCAACGCGGAGCAGAAGGAGGCCTCGGAGGACGTGCTCGAGGATGCTCCGACGAAGTCGGAGGGGAAGTAGCGGAAACGGCGGCGAGAGCGCGCGAAGGGCCCGGGACGTGAGCGTTCCGGGCCCTTTTTCTGTGCGCGGCCGGAAAACCGCGCGTTCCGGCGAACCTCCGCGCGCCCCGGTGCTACACGGCCCTCGCTTCCTCGTAACGAGGCGGGAAGCGCCCGAGAAGACGGATTGAGTCCTAGGCTAATAGATTCGATCCACCGCCTTTCGTCGAACTTGCTTGAGGAAGTTCTTCTTGAACGTCTGCACCGATCCGAACATCTTAACGCTGAGTTCGTCGGTTCGTTGTTCGCGAACTTGGCGGCGGTCAGTTCTATCGTGCAGAGAAAATCTGCCACTTGAAAAAGCCGGTAGTCCTCGGGCCGTGCCTTTCGATACAGAATAGCTTCTTTGGAAAGCTCATAGTCGATAGCCCGATGAAGCGCCTCGGTGACCATGTGCTGCCCGTTATCGTAATAGATCTTCACCTTGTCGAACGATTGGAAGAAGGGCAGATTGTCTGCGAGGAAGACAACGAGGTCGCGCCGCAGCCGCGCGACGAAAGCCGGAGTGTCGACGATTTCGCTCCTGCGATAGATAAAGGATTTGTACTGTATCGGAAGGGATCTCATGAAAACGAAGAAAGCGGCGAAAAGCCGTTTTCGCTTGGCCAATGTCATGTCGCGATAATCGCCTTTTCCATACATGAGAGGCGAGGCGTGGAAGGGCACGTCTGGGAGCCCTTTCGCATGCAAGGAGCGCGCATATGCTCGAACTTGCTCTTCCAAATCGTCATCTTGGCTGTGGAAGACGAGCGTGATGAGGCAGTATTTCGATATGCCCTCCTGCCTCCTGACTCATCGACGAAAATGCTCAGCTCTTTCAAAAGGCCCCAATCAACAAAGATGCCGGAGGATAGCCCCCGGCGACTTGGTAGAAGTCCTTTCGAACCTCCGATACGTTTATACCACGATTCGAATGCCTTCTCAAGGCCGTGCCCGATCATTTGCAACAATTCGCGTATCGGCGTATCGGCGTCGGTGGGCCTGTGAAGCCGGAATGCGTAACGCGTCTGCGCGGCCCGGTTGTGGCATAATCGAGGGGATCGAAGAGAAAGGCTTCCTCCATGGCACATTCTGGCGCTCCGTCGACGACCAGGCGCACGCTGCACTACTTCTGGCTGGTCACGCGCAGGCACCTCGGGCTGTTCGCCGCGCTCATGACGGCGACGTTCCTGTTCGTGGCGCTCTTGTCCTACGGCAACCCCTACGTCATGAGCCTGGTGGTGGATCGCGTGAGCGCGGGCTCGGTGCCGCCGGATCAGGTTTTTGCCGTGTTCGGACCGTACATCGCGGCGCTCATCGGCATCAACGTGGCCGGCCAGGCGGCCAGCAAGGTGCAGGACTACGCCATGTACCGCCTGCAGATCGCCGCGTCCTACGACCTGGCCACCATGTCGTTCGACGCGCTGGCCAACCAGTCGATGTCGTTCCACTCCAACCGCTTCGGCGGCACGCTCGTGAGCCAGACCACCAAGTTCATGAGCGCCTACCAGCTGCTGCTGGAGACCATCACGTTCCCGTTTCTGCCGGTTGTCTGCTCGGTGGTGTTCACGTGCGCCATCCTGGCGCCGCGGGTGCCGGTGTACGTGGCCATCCTCATGGTGCTGCTGGCGGTGTACGCGGGCGTGTCCTACTACATGTACAAGCGCATCCTGCACCTGAACGAGCAGGCGGCGAGCGCCCAGAACCAGCTCTCGGGCGAGCTGTCCGACTCGGTGGCGAACATCCTGGCCGTGAAGACCTACGGGCGCGAGGACTACGAGCGCAGCCTCTTCGACCAGGCCAACCGCGAGGTGGTGGCGCGCGACTCCAAGCGCATGTGGGCGTCGCTCACGCGCGGCATCGTGACGGCGTGCATCACCATCGCCATCATGAGCGTGGTGGCCGTGTTCATCGCGGGCGGCAACGCGTGGTACGGCATCACGCCGGGCACGCTCGTGGTGATGTTCACCTACACCTACACGGTGACGAACCAGTTCAACTTCATCAACAACGGCCTGCAGCGCTTCAACCGCGCGTTCGGCGACGCGAGCGGCATGACCGTCATCCTCGACGAGCCGCGCCTCGTGGACGACAAGCCGGACGCGCTGCCCCTCGAGGTGCGCGAGGGCGCCATCGACTTCGAGGACATCGGCTTCTGGTACACCGACGGCGACGCGCGCACGAGGGTGTTCGACCATCTGGACCTGCACATCCCCGCAGGCCAGCGCGTGGGCCTCGTGGGCGCGAGCGGGGCGGGGAAGACCACGCTCACGAAGCTTCTGCTGCGGTTGTCCGACATCCAGGAGGGGCGCATCCTCGTGGACGGGCAGGACGTGTCCCAGACCACGCAGCAGTCGCTGCGCCGCCAGATCGCCTACGTGCCGCAGGAGGCGCTCTTGTTCCACCGCTCTATCGCGGAGAACATCGCCTACGGGCGGCCCGACGCCACGATGGAGCAGATCAGGGAGGCAGCGCGGCAGGCGAACGCGCTCGAGTTCATCGAGCGGCTGCCGCAGGGCTTCGACACCGTCACGGGCGAGCGCGGCGTGAAGCTCTCGGGCGGGCAGCGGCAGCGCATCGCCATCGCGCGGGCGCTTCTGGCCGACTGCCCGGTGCTTGTGCTCGACGAGGCCACGAGCGCGCTCGACTCCGAGAGCGAGCAGCTGGTGCAGGACGCGCTCGCAACCCTCATGCGCGGGCGCACCGCCATCGTGGTGGCACACCGCCTGTCCACCGTGGCCGCGCTCGACCGCATCGTCGTGCTCGATGGCGGGCGCGTGGTGGAGGACGGCCCGCATGCCCAGCTCATCGAGGCCGGCGGCCCCTACGCGAATTTGTGGAGCCGCCAGACCGGCGCGTACCTAGAGTGAGTGTCCCAAATGGGGACAGTCCCCATTTGGGACATTTTGGAGAAAGGATGTGCGCATGGAGGGCTTTTTCGGAGAGCTTGCGGGAAGCGAGGTGCTCGTGCTGTCGACGAGCCTGGACGACGAGGTGACGTCGCGGCCGGTCAGCCCGCTGGTGATGGACGGGAGGATCGTGGTGCGCACGTCGCGCTCCTCGACGAAGGCGCGGCAGATGGAGGGCAATCCCCGCGTGGCGGGCTGCGTCGGCGCCTCGTACTTCACGGGGCGTGCCCGGCTGCTCGGCGGCGTGGACGATCCGGCCGTCGCAGCGGTGCAGAGCGCATACGCAGCCCGCTTCGAGGGCGCGTTTTCCGACGAGGACGGATTCGTCGAAACCGACGAGGCGTTCTACGAGATAGAGGTCGCCACGCTACACCGGTGGGAATACGAGGACGGCGAGCCGGTCGGGCTATCCGAAGTTTTGGCATAAAAGGGGACTGTCCCCTTTTATGAAAGGGGACAGTCCCCTTTTATGACATTTTCGACGTCGAAGGGAAGGGGAGCGCCATGCGCGTGCTCGTTTTGGGTGGGACGCGGTTCGTCGGACGGGCGGTGGCCGAGGGGTTGATCGCGCGCGGCTTCGACATGTCCATCCTCACGCGCGGACGTCTGCCGGTGGAGTATGACGGCCTGATGAGGCATTACCGCGGCGACCGGCGCGACCCGGCGAGCCTGAGCGAACTTGCGGGCGAGCGCTTCGACGCGGTGGTGGACGTGTCGGCGTACGCGGCCGCCGACGTGGCGCCCGTGCTTGACATGCTGCGCTTCGGCGAGGGGACGCGCTACGTGCTCGTGAGCTCGGGCGCGGTGTACGTGCCCTCCGACGCGCCCCTCGCCGAGGACGCGCCGATAGGGGAGAACGAGGTCTGGGGCGCCTACGGCCTGGGGAAGCTCGAGGCCGAGCGCCTGCTTGCCCGCGAACGGGCGCAGCTCGGCTTCGCGCTCACCATCCTGCGGCCCGCCTACCTCTACGGGCCCGGCAATAACCTCTACCGCGAGGCCTACCTGTTCGGCCGCCTCGAACAGGGGATCGCCGTGCCCGTGCCCGCCGGTGGCGCACGCACGCAGTTCCTGCACATCGACGACTTCGTGCGCCTGTTGCTGAGCGTCCTCGACGCCGAGCCGTGGGGCGCGGAGGTGCTCAACTGCGCGCATCCTGAGCCGGTGGGCTGGGACGGCCTTGTCCGCGCCGCCGCGGCCGCAGTCGGCGTCGAGCCGCGCATCGTGCCCGTCGACGCCTGCGGCGCCATGGAGGCGCGCGAGTTCTTCCCCTTCCGCGACCAGACCTACCTGCTGGACGTCGGCAAGGCGGCGCGGTTCGGCCTGGCGCAGCCGCGCATAGCGCTCGCCGAGGGCATGCGGAGCTCCTGGGAATGGTTCCGGCGCGAGCGGCCGCGCCTCGCCGACCCCAGGATGTCCCGCGTCGAGGAGGCCCTCCGCATGGACATGCGCCGGATTATGGCGTCGTCCGGGCGCGCACCGGCGGATTCAACGCTATCATAGGCGGGTAGAGGAAAACGAGGGAGCGACGGCTCTTTGGACGCAGAAAGGCAGACCATGGCGAAGATTCAGATGACCACGCCGTTGGTGGAGATGGACGGCGACGAGATGACGCGCATCATCTGGCAGATGATCAAGGACGAGCTGATCTGCCCGCACGTCGACCTCAAGACCGAGTACTACGACCTGGGCCTGGAGCACCGCAACGCCACCGACGACCAGGTGACCGCCGACTCCGCCGAGGCAACCAAGCGTTTGGGCGTGGCTGTGAAGTGCGCCACCATCACGCCGAACGCCGCGCGCATGGACGAGTACGACCTCAAACAGATGTGGAAGAGCCCCAACGGCACCATCCGCGCCCTGCTCGACGGCACGGTGTTCCGCACGCCCATCACCGTGGCGGGCATCGAGCCGTGCGTGCGCAACTGGGTCAAGCCCATCACCATCGCCCGCCACGCCTACGGCGACGTGTACAAGAACACCGAGCTGCGCATCCCCGGCCCGGGCAAGGTGGAGCTCGTGTACACCGCCGCCGACGGCTCCGAGACGCGCGAGCTCGTGCAGGAGTTCGACGGCCCCGGCATCGCGCAGGGCATGCACAACCTGGACGCGTCCATCGAGAGCTTCGCGCGTAGCTGCTTCGAGTACGCGCTCGACCTGGGCCAGGACATCTGGTTCGCCACTAAGGACACCATCTCCAAGAAGTACGACCACCGCTTCAAGGACATCTTCCAGGAGATCTACGACGCCGAGTACGCCGCGCGCTTCGAGGCCGCCGGCATCGAGTACTTCTATACGCTCATCGACGACGCCGTGGCGCGCGTGATGAAGGCCGACGGCGGCTTCATCTGGGCGTGCAAGAACTACGACGGCGACGTGATGAGCGACATGGTGTCGAGCGCGTTCGGCTCGCTCGCCATGATGACGTCGGTGCTGGTGTCGCCGGCTGGCGTGTACGAGTACGAGGCCGCGCACGGCACCGTGCAGCGCCACTACTACAAGCACCTCAAGGGCGAGGAGACGTCCACGAACTCGGTGGCCACCATCTTCGCGTGGACCAGAGCGCTGCGCAAGCGCGGCGAGCTGGACGGCCTCGACGACCTCGTGGCGTTCGCCGACCGCCTGGAGCGCGCCACGCTCGACACCATCGAGGCCGGCGAGATGACGGGCGACCTCGCGCTCATCACCACGCTGGAGAATCCGACGACGCTCTCCACCCGTGACTTCATCCTCGCCATCGCCAAGCGCCTCGCCGCGTAAGCCGCAAAACGTCAACCTGCACGCGGCACTTGGGATCCGTCCCGGGTGCCGCTGGTTTCGGAGGATTGTCGACCGAAACACACGCTTGAGGCTGCTGTGGCGTGTGTTTCGGTCGACAATGGCTCACGCAAGCGAAACCGTTCGGCAAGGGGCGGGTGACGCGGCGCGTGGGCCAGCGGTGCGCCCGATCGGACGAGATACCCTTCTCCGCGACTGTTTCCATCTGCGGACGAAAGGGCTGGCCATGACATCTATCTGGGAGGCGACTGCGCAGCGGCCGGAAGGCCCCGTGCGCACGCTCCACGGCGACCTGCGCGCCGACGTGGCGGTGATCGGCGGCGGTATGGCGGGCATGCTGTGCGCGCACATGCTGACGCAAGCGGGCGCGCGCTGCGCGGTGCTCGAGGGCAAGCGCGCGGGCCTCGGCGTCACGGCGAACACCACCGCCAAAGTGACCGCCCAGCACGGCCTCATCTACGACAGCATCGTCAAGCGCGAGGGCCCCGAGCGGGCGCGTCTCTACTACGAGGTCAACCAGGCCGCCGTCGAGGGCTACCGCGCACTTGCCGAGCGCGTCCCCTGCGACTTCGAGGAGCGGACCGCCTACGTGTACGCCCAAGGCTCCACCGCCAGCATCGAGCGCGAACGCGCCGCCTACGAGCGCCTGGGCATCCCGCACCACGTGCTCGACCATGCGCCCGTGCCCGTTCAGAACAACGGAGCACTCGGCATGGAGGGCCAGGCGCAGTTCAACCCGCTCAAGCTGCTCTTCGGCCTCATGCCGTCGATCGAGGTGTACGAGGACGCGTTCGTCACGGACGTCGAGGGAAACACGGCGCACACGGCCCAGGGCTCGGTCACGGCCGACTACATCGTGTACGCGACGCACTACCCCCTGGTCAACGTACCCGGCCTCTACTTCATGAAGCTGCACCAGGAGCGCTCCTACGTGCTCGCGCTCGAGGGCGCCCAGCCGGTGGACGGCATGTTCGTGAGCGACGGCGGCGGCTACTCGTTCCGCACCTACGGCGACGCCCTGCTGGTGGGCGGCGGCGGGTGCCGCACGGGCGAAGGCCCCGGCCCCGACCAGGGCTACGCCCAGCTGCGCCGCTACGTCGGCGAGGCCTATCCCGGCGCGGCGGAGCGCTACGCGTGGGCCACGCAGGACTGCATGAGCCTGGACGGAATGCCCTACGTCGGCGTGCACCAGCGCAGCCACCCGAACCGCTACGTGGCCACCGGCTTCAGCAAGTGGGGGATGACCGGCTCCTACGTGGCCGCCCGCGCCATCTGCGACCTCATCGTGCGGGGGCGCAGCGACGTGCAGGGCCTCCTCTCGCCGCAGCGCTCCATGCTCTCGCCCAGCCTGTTCTCGAACCTGGGCGTCTCGGCCGCGAATATCGTGAAGCCGGGGAGGCGCTGCACGCACCTGGGCTGCTGCCTGGCGCACAACGACCAGGAGGATTCGTGGGACTGCCCCTGCCACGGCTCTCGCTTCGACGCCGAAGGCGAGGTGCTCGAAGGCCCCGCGAAGCGTCCCATCAAGCCTGAGAGCCGGT
This sequence comes from Arabiibacter massiliensis, assembly GCF_900169505.1. Lineage (NCBI taxonomy): Bacteria > Bacillati > Actinomycetota > Coriobacteriia > Eggerthellales > Eggerthellaceae > Arabiibacter > Arabiibacter massiliensis. The sequence goes on along the minus strand of NZ_LT827021.1, from coordinate 654,715 downwards.
GACGGACGGGGGTCTCGCGCTAGGAACGAGGCCCCCGGCTCCGAACGCTATCTGTTCTCGGGCGGCGTGAAGGCGAGCTCCTCGTCGGCCTTCGCCTCGAGGGCTTCGAATTCGAACTGAGCCATGAACGCCGGCGCCTCGATTCCGTGGTTCTCGAGGGCGATGGGGCTGATCGAGCCGAAGTTGCCTTCGAGGTAGCGCATGCGCTCGTCCATGACCAGCCAGCAGTCGCCCGTGTCGTAGGCGATGGCCCGGTCGGTGGGGATGTAGAAGCGGTTCGAAATGCCGAACGCGGCGAGGAAGCCGTCCACGAGCGCCTTCCACTCCTTCTTGCCCAGGTCGGGCCCGTAGCCGCCGAGGGAAAGCGCCGTCTTCTCGATGGGAAGCCCGCCGTCTGCGGCGGGCAGGAAGATGCGCCTGAGCTCGAAGAGCCTGCACGCCTCCTCGCCGGCCCGGTAGTTGGCGGCGAGCGCCTCCTCGAGCGCCGGGGTGAGCACGGTGGGCAGGCCGGAGAAGGCGCCGAGCGGCTCGGCCAGCTGCACGCCGCGGTTGTTGGCGTCCCAGCTCTCCTGGATCATGTTCATCTTTCGATAGCAGTCGGCCTCGTAGACGTCGAGGCCGTGGAACTCGGCGAATCCGAGCCCGCGCAGCAGGTTGCATGCGCGGCGGCGGTGCGGCGCGCCGAGGGAGGAGGAGGCGTCCTCGAACCGGCGCAGGAACGTCATCGTCGGATCGTAGAGCTCCGCGCGCCCCGCAAGGCCGTGCGCGGCCACGGCCACGGCGTCTACGTCCACGGTGAAGGCCCAGGTGGGCGCGTCGCTGTCCTCGATCCCCAGCAGGGCGCGTGCCAGGCTCGACGCCTCCCCGACGCAAGCGAGCCGGAACGGGGCGCCGTCCGCGACCGCCCCCACCTCGTAGGCGCCCTCGCAGAGGGGCGCGAGCTCCGCCTGCGCCCCCACGCCGAACGCCTCCTCGGCCACGGCCGTCCAGAAGCGCCCGAGCTCGCGCGGCCCGATGTCGGCCTCCGCCCACACGCCCTCGATGCAGGATCATCCGGGGCGCTGCTGGTCGCGGGCGTCGTAGACCCTGCCTGCCGAGAACGCCCGCAGCGGGAGCGGCCCCCTCAGCGAGGCCAGCTGGGCGGCGAGCAGCTCCGAGCGCAGGGCGCAGCCGCCGTCCTCCAGGAGGACGGGCCGGGCGTCCATGTCGTCGGGCTTGCGATGCAGCTTGAAGGACCAGTCGGGCTCCTCGACCTCGCGTGCGGAGCCGTCGTCGTGCGGGGTGAAGCCGTTGAGCGCGAGCGCGCGTTTCAGCGCGTCCTCGACCGCGCGCAGCGGATGGTGCGTGATCTTTTCCATAGCGTCTCCTCGGTGAGTCTGTCGTGCGCTGCAGGATGGCGGATGGGGATGGAGACTGGATGAGTTGCCGAGGATTATCCTGCACCGTTGCTGGTACAATAGTTCAAATACTTTCCCGCGTCAATGAACGCGGGTGGCAAAATGGAAAATAATTGAACGTTGGAAGGACGCACCCATGAAGTTCGCCGTCACGCCAGAGCTGGCAAGGCTCATCAAAACGCTGCGCGCGCAGAACGGCGTGGGCGCCAAGGAGCTGGCCGAGCACCTGGGCAAGAGCCCCTCCTACGTGTCCAAGCTCGAAGGCGGCGCCGTCAAGTTCGTCGAGCGCGGCACGTTGGCCGACGCGCTCTGCTTCGCTGCCGGCGGCGGGGGCCTCTACGAGGAGGCGCTGCCGAGCGCGGTGCGGCTCCTCCGGGGATCGATGGAGCCCGGGCGGCTGGTCGACCAGGTGTGGCTCATGCACTTCGACGTGGTGGAGCGGCCGATCCGCGTGCCCGAGGGCATGGCCGCCGACATGGCGCGCAATCTCGCCGAGATGGGCGTCACGACGGAGGGCCTGGCGGCGTTCCTCAACGCCAACGTCGACTCCCAGATGTCGGACTCGTTTCCCGCCAACGAGATGCTGGTGGTGGACTACGACGGCAAGCGCCGCATGCTCGCGCGCGTGGAGATCGAGGAAAGCGCCATTGACCAGCTCATTCGCGAACGCGGCGCCACGGTGCGCTACTTCACGCTCTACAACGTCGTGCACGCGCTGTTCCGTCTCAAGCGCTTCCCGGACGTGATGGAGAAGCTCCCGCCCGACGACGCGGCCACGGTGCTGCGCTGCGCCGCGGCCTACATGGAGCGGTGGGGCGTGCACTCCCTCATCGGCTACAGCCACTTCCTCTCCTCCGACGAGTTCATCGAGCACCAGCGCCCGCTCGCCGCCGCCGAGGTAGGCATCGTGGAGCGCATCGGCGAGCGCTTGCGGGAGGTGTCCGCGCACGACCCGCTGCACGCCGTCAGCCAGCTCAACGCCTTCTACGACACGCTCGAATGGGATCCCGCCTTCGCGCTCAAGGTGATGGGGATGCCCTTCGCCGTCCTCGACGACCTGAGCTTCTCGAACAAGCGCAGGCTCCTCGACGACATCCGCGAGCTCGTGGAGCGCTACGACCGCATGGAGGAGTTCGAACGCAAGATCGAAAGCTACTGAAGCGGCCGTTGGTGGGAAAAACATTCCATTGAAGGAAGCAATAGTGGAAAATAATTGAATAGTAGGGCCCAGCCCGCTACCATGGGGGACGGATGAGCGGTCGAGGAGGTCGATCAGAGGAGAACTCCATGAACACCGAATTCCCCATGCTCATGAAGCCGGGGTCCATCGGCCGTTGGGATCTGCCCAACCGCATCGTCATGGCGCCCATGGGCACGCTCAACGCCGACAAGGACGGCTACATCACCGACCGCTCGATCAAGTTCTACGCCGAGCAGGCGAAGGGCCGCATGGGCCTCATCGTCGTCGAGTGCACCTTCATCGACGAGGTGGCCAGCAAGGGCGAGGAGAACAGCCAGATGCTCACCCGCGACGACCAGATTACGGGCATGGCGCGCCTGGCATCGGCCATCAAGGACTGCGGCGTGAAGGCGGTGCTGCAGCTCAACCACATGGGCAAGCAGATCGCGCTCACCGACCGCCCCTCCTGGGGCCCCTCCACCATGAACGAGCTGATGGGCGGCGTCATGCCGTTCCCCATCCGTGGCATGTCGAAGGCCGAGATCAAGCAGTGCGAGCGCGACTTCGCCAAGGCCGCCTGGCGCGCGAAGATGGCCGGGTTCGACGGCGTGGAGATCCACGGCTCCATCAACCATCTCATCGCCATGTTCTGCTCGCCGTTCTACAACCACCGCGACGACGAGTACGGCGGCTCGCCCGAGAACCGCGTGCGTTTCTACCGCGAGATCGTCGAGGAGGTGCAGAAGGAGTGTGGCAAGGGCTTCCCCATCATCGCGCGGCTGGCCGGCGACGAGTACAGCCCCGACGGCCTGACGATGGAGGAGGGCATCGCGCAGGCGAAGATCCTCGAGAAGACCGGCGTCGTGTGCTTCCACATCGTAGGCGGCGACTACCGCAACGTGCGCTGCATCAACGCCCAGTATGACAAGCGCGGCGACTTCATCGAGATCGCGCGCGGGTTCAAGGAGGCCGGCATCGAGCTGCCCATCATCCTGGACGGCGGCTTCACCACGCCCGACTTCGCCGAGCGGGCGCTTGCGGAGGGCGCGTGCGACTTCATCGGCCTGGGGCGGCCCATCATCGCCGACCCGCTGTGGGCGGTGAAGATAGCCGAGGGCCGGCCCGAGGACATCGTCCCGTGCATCCGCTGCACGAAGGGGTGCGTAGGCACCATGGAGACGTTCAACGCGGCCGTGGGCCTGCGCTGCTCGGTGAACCCGCGCTGCAACATGGCGGGCATCCGCGACGTGAACCCCGTCGGCCGGGTCAAGCGCGTGGGCATCGCGGGCGGCGGCCCCGCGGGCATGGAGGCGGCGCGCCTTCTGCGCGTGCGCGGCCACGAGGTGGACCTCTACGAGAAGCGCAAGCTGGGCGGCACCATGCACGAGGCCGCGTTCGACCGGGAGCTCAAGCACGACATCGGCCGGCTCATCGATTACTACGCCGTGCAGATGCGCAAGCTGGGCGTCAACGTGATCGAGCGCGAGGCCGACGCGCGCACCCTGATCGAGGGCGGCTACGACGCTGTGATCGTGGCCACGGGCGCGCCGGCGCTGCCCGCGAAGTGCAAGGGCGCGGACGCGCATGCGGGCAAGGTGCGCTCGCTGCGCGACTTCGCCGAGAATCCCGACGCCGACTCCCTCGGCCAGACCGTGCTCATCGTGGGCGGCTGCTTCATGAACCTGGAGATGGCGCTCAGCCTCCTGCGCAAGGGCAAGCGCGTGATCGTGAGCTCGCGGCGCGGCGCGACGATGGGCACGATGGAGCTCGGCGACGACAACTCCACGCCCCAGCAGCAGCGCCTGAACATCCTTTTGGACGAGTTCCGCAAGGAGGGCCGGCTCGCGTTCAAGCTGAACCGCTCGTTCGTCGAGGTGACGGACGCCGGCGCCGTGCTGCGCGACGGGAAGTCCAAGAAGGAGGAGGAAGTGGCCTGCGACGACATCCTCATGTGCCGCGGCTACCACGGTCAGCCGGCCCTGTGGCGCGAGGTGCGCGAGGCCGTGCCCGAGGCCTACCTGGTGGGAGACGCGGTGCTGCGCTCGCGCTGCGACGACAAGCGGGTCATCCACGATGCCATCACCGACGCGTGGGGCATCGCGAACAACATATAAGCCAGGGCCGCGAAGGGCGGCCGCAACGCGAGAGGAGACAAGGCTCATGGGAGTGTTGGACGGGAAAGTCGCCATCGTCACGGGATCGGGGCAGGGAATCGGGCGCGGCATCGCCGTAGGGCTCGCGCGCGAGGGCGCCCGCGTGGTCACGAACAACCGCGCGCCCGGCTCGCTGAGCGTGCGCAGCTACGACAAGGACTCCATGCCCGAGGAGGACTACAACGAGATGCTCGCGCTGGCGGGCGACGCGGAGGCCACGGCGGCGCTCATCGAGGCCGAGGGCGGCGAGGCCGTGCCCTGTTACGGGGACGTGTCGGTTCCGGAGGACGCCGAGCGCCTGGTGCAAGCCGCCCTCGACGCGTGGGGGCGCGTGGACATCGTCGTGAACAACGCGGCGGGCATGGGTTCGGGCTCCATCGTGAACCTCGACGAGGCGATGTGGGACAAGCTCACGGTCACGAAGATGAAGGGCGCGTTCAACATGATGCACTTCGCCGTGCCCCACATGATCGAGCAGGGCTTCGGCCGCATCTTCAACGGGTCGTCCGACGCCTGGGTGGGCCTGCCCGACAACGACGCGTACTCGGCGGGCAACGCCGGGATCGTGGGCCTCACCTACGCGTCCGCGAAGGAGCTCTTCCGCTTCGGCATTACCGTGAACGCGTACTGCCCGCAGGGGAAGTCGCCCGCGCATGCCGTGGAGTACAACAAGATGCTGCGCAACGTGAAGGCGGCCACCGGGGTGGATCCCGACCCCGAGCTTCTGAAGGTGGTCGAGGACGACCACGGCGATCCGGCGAACCTGGGCCCGATCCTCGCGTACCTGTCCACCGAGGAGGCCGGCTACATATCGGGCGAGGTGTTCGGACTGAAATCGTCGGGCAAGATCGACCGGTACTCCTACCCCGAGGTCGTCGCCCGCGCGCAACGCGAGCCCGGCCAGGGGTTCCTCTGGGACGTGACCGAGCTGTCGGACGTGTTTCGCGACGTGGTGATGGGGGAGGGCTACGTGAGCCACGCCTCCAAGCGCGCCTGGGGTTGACGCGCGGCGCGGGCGGGACAAGGGGACGGTTCCCTTGTCCCGCCCTTTTTCGTCGCCCCTCCCTTCTCGAACGTGGTATACTAGCGAACAAACGTTTCCACAAACGAGAGTTCGAAGGAGGGCGGCGTGGCCGAGGGGCGCACCTACGTGTGCATCGACTTGAAGAGCTTCTACGCGAGCGTCGAGTGCGCCGACCGCGGGCTCGACCCGCTCAAGGCGAACCTCGTCGTGGCCGATCCGGACCGCACGGAGAAGACCATCTGCCTGGCCATCACGCCGCCGATGAAGGCGCTCGGCCTGTCCAGCCGCTGCCGCGTGTTCGAGATCCCGGAGGGCGTCGACTTCATCATGGCGCGCCCGCGCATGCGGCGCTACATGGAGGTGTCGGCCGACATCTACTCCGTCTACCTGCGCTACGTGTCGCCGGAGGACATCCACGCGTACTCCATCGACGAGTGCTTCATCGACGCCACGCCGTACCTTGCGCTCTACCAGGTGGACGCGCGGGAGTTCGCCGTCATGCTCATGGACGCGGTGCTGGCCGAGACCGGCGTCTACGCCACGGCGGGCATCGGGCCGAACCTCTTTCTCGCCAAGGTGGCGCTCGACATCACGGCCAAGCACGCGCCGGACCGCATCGGCGCGCTCGACCAGGCAGAGTTCGAGCGCAGCATCCAAACGCATCGGCCCATCACCGACATCTGGAACATCGGTCCCGGCATCGCGCGGCGGTTGGCCAAGTACGGCGTGCACGACCTGCGCGGCGTGTGCGAGATGAGCGAGGCGACGCTCTACCGCGAGTTCGGCGTGAACGCGGAGTACCTCATCGACCATGCGCACGGGGTGGAGCCCTGCACCATCGCCGACATCCACGCCTACGAGCCGAGCGGCCATTCCCTGATGAACGGGCAGGTTCTGCCCGGCGACTACACGTTTGACGAGGCGCGCGACGTGCTCAAGGAGATGGTGGACCAGCTCGTGCTGGATTTGGCGGACAAGCGCCTGGTGGCGGAGTCCATCTCGCTGTTCGTGGGCTACGCGAAGGGGCCGGGCGGGAACGCGGACGGGGAGGGCGGCGCGTTCTTCGACGGCGGCCACGGCAGGAGGCCCGCGAGCGGCAGGCGCTCCTTCCCCCACACCGGCGCCACGCGCAAGCAGCCCGACCGCACGAACCTGTTCTCCAAGCTCATGCCGCGCTTCTTGGAGCTCTACGACGAGACCACGCGCACAGACGCGCCCATCCGCCGCCTCAACGTGGGCTTCGGCGGGGTGCTGCCCGAGGAGTTCGCCACGATGGACCTGTTCACCGACGAGGCGGCCGAGGCCGAGGAGCGCAGCCTGCAGCGCGCGGTGCTCGACGTGAAGCGCCGCTTCGGCAAGAACGCGCTTCTGCGCGGCACGAGCTTGAAGGAGAAGGCCACGGCGCGCGAGCGCAACGAGCAGATAGGGGGCCACCATGCCTGAGCGCCGCCCGCGGGCCGACCGCGCCCAGCAGTTCATGCCCTTCGCCGCCTTGCGCGGCTACTACGACCTCGTCCGCGAGCGCGAGCGGACGGCGGAGCCCCGGCGTGAGATGACCGAGGAGCGCGCGCTCGAGCTGTCGCAGAAGTTCGCGCAAGTGGAGCGCCGCGCGATGGTCGCCGTCACCTACTACGACGGCGAGGCCTACGTGATCGCGCGCGGCCTCGTGAGCGACATCGACGAGGCCGGCCGCACCCTCACCATCGTGCGCGAGCGCATCGCCTTCGACGACATCTGGGACATCGAGTGAACGGCGCATTGTCGCCCGAAACGTACGGTTTTCGCGCCAAAACCGTACGTTTCGGACGACAGTAAGGGCAAATGAGAGGGGACTACGAACGCTGCTGCTCCAGTTGCAGCATGCGCTGGCCGATGGAGTCCTCCAGCCGGCGGGCGACGAGGTCGACCATCGCCGAACCGTCGCGGCCCTCGAAGTCGCGCGTGAACGACTCGATGGCCTGGTAGTACGCGGCGACGCCCGCCTCGTCAGCCTTGAGGCTCACGGCGGGGTAGCCGGCGCTCATCAGCATGAAGTTGAGCAGCACGCGGCCCGTGCGGCCGTTGCCGTCCTGGAAGGGATGGATGTCCTCGAACGCGAGGTGGAAGAGCGCCGCCGTCTCGATCGCGGGGCCCTCGGCTTTCTTCGTCCAGGCGAGGAGGCTGTTCATGAACTGGGGGACGCGCGCGGGTGGCGGGGGGATGATGGGCGAGGAGGAGATGTAGCGCTGGTCCCAGCGGTACTCGCCGGGCTCGCAGTCGTCCAGATGCGCCGATGCGGCTTCGTGGATGGAGAGGATGACTTCCTCGGAGAGCGGCTTGCGGTCGCGCACGAGCTCGACCATGAGGTCGAACGCACGGGCGATGTCGACGACTTCGAGGTGCTCGCTCAAAGGCTTGCCGGGAATGACGGCGTCCTCCTCGAGCACCAATCCGGTTTCCTTGAGCGAAAGCGTATTGCCTTCGATGCGAGCGGTGGTGTGCACGAAGTCGACTTTCACGGTTTCGAAGATATGGTCTTCCTTCGTGGGGTCGAAGCCGTGAGCGGCGAGGATCTCCCTCTGATCTTCGAGCCGCTCTATGAGCGCCCTGTCGCATTTCGGAGCCGTGGGGCGCGTGTCGAAGCGATGAAGCTGGTATTGAAGAAGGCGCAGGTAATCCTCGCGTTCGTCGGTGATGCCGTACATCTTCTCGTAGCCAGTGGCGTAATCGAGATCGCTCAAGTCCTGTTCCGTCATGAGGGCCTTCCGTGTCTTCGAGGCGGTTGCGGGTTGCACGGTTAGATTCTACCACGTCTCCAACGGCACATTTCGACGCGGCCTGACCGTCTGCCTTCGCTGCGGTACCGGAAAATGAACTTTTCTGCGCATGCCTTGTATCCTCGGCGGTTCTCTGGTTCAATAGGTTCAATTTAATTCCAAGCGAAATTGAACCTATGGAGCGTCTATGAGCATGCAGCACGAAACGTTCGCCGACCGCCTTGCGCAGGCGATGGCGGCCAAGGGACTCAAGCAGGCCGATCTGATACGCATCGCCTCAAAACGTGGAACGAGGCTTGGGAAGAGCCAGGTCAGCCAATACGCGAACGGGAAAACCGAGCCGCGCCGCCCGGTGGGGCGTCTGCTCGCCGACATCCTCGAGGTGCCCGAGGCGTGGCTCCTCGACGGCGCGGGGCACGATGCGACGGGCACCGCCAAGGGAGAAATTGAACTTTCAGAACCGAACGAATCATCCGAAATTGAACTGAGGAGCGAGACCATGCGCGAGATCAAGAAGTCGACCAAACTGGACAACGTGCTGTACGACGTGCGCGGACCGGTGGTGGAGGAGGCTGAGCGCATGGAGGCGGCCGGCGCGCGCGTGCTGAAGCTCAACATCGGCAACCCGGCGCCCTTCGACTTCCGCGCGCCCGAGGAGATGGTGTTCGACATGAGCCGCCAGCTGGCCGAGTGCGAGGGCTACTCCTCGGCGAAGGGCCTGTTCTCGGCGCGCAAGGCTATCATGCAGTACGCGCAGCTCAAAGCTATCCCGGACGTCGATATCGAGGACGTGTACACCGGCAACGGCGTGAGCGAGCTCATCAACCTCAGCATGCTCGCGCTGCTCGACAACGGCGACGAGGTGCTCGTGCCCTCGCCGGACTATCCGCTGTGGACGGCCTGCGTGACGCTCGCCGGCGGCACGCCCGTGCACTACGTGTGCGACGAAGGGGCCGAATGGTACCCGGACATGGACGACATCCGCAAGAAGGTGACGAGCCGCACGAAGGCCCTCGTCATCATCAACCCCAACAACCCTACCGGCGCGCTCTACCCGCGCGAGGTGCTCCAAGAACTCGTGGATATCGCGCGCGAGCACAACCTCATCATCTTCTCCGACGAGATCTACGACCGCATCGTCATGGACGGCCTCGAGCACGTCTCCATCGCCTCGATGGCGCCCGACCTGTTCTGCGTCACGTTCAGCGGCCTGTCGAAGTCGCACATGGTGGCCGGCTACCGCATCGGGTGGATGATCCTCTCGGGCGACAAGGCGTCCGCGCGCGACTACATCCTGGGGCTCAACATGCTCTCCAACATGCGCATGTGCTCGAACGTGCCCGCCCAGTCCATCGTGCAGACGGCGCTCGGCGGCCACCAGAGCGTGCAGGGCTACATCGTGCCGGGCGGGCGCGTGTACGAGCAGCGCGAGTACGTGTACCAGGCGCTCAACGACATCCCCGGCGTGACCGCGGTGAAGCCCAAGGCCGGTTTCTACATCTTCCCGAAGCTCGACGTGAAGAAGTTCAACATCGTGGACGACGAGAAGTTCGCGCTCGACCTTTTGCACGAGAAGCGCTTGCTGGTGGTGCACGGCGGCGGCTTCAACTGGAAGAAGCCCGACCACTTCCGCGTGGTGTACCTGCCCCGCATCGAGGTGCTCGGCGAGGCCATGCGCGATCTTAGCGATTTCCTCAGCCATTACCGCCAGGCGTGAGGCGGCGTCCGTCGCGAAGCGCTCCTGCGGCTACAAATACCGCCCGGTGACGCTGTCGGGGTTGGCGGCGACCTCTTCGGGGGTGCCGGCGGCGACGATGCGGCCGCCGGAGGCACCGCCGCCGGGGCCGAGGTCCAACACGTAATCCGCATTGGCGATGACATCGAGGTCGTGCTCGATCACCACGACGGTGGCCCCTTGCGCGACCAGGCGGTCGAACACCTCCAAGAGCGTGCGCACGTCCAAGGGGTGCAGGCCGATGGTGGGCTCGTCGAACACGAACACGGCATCCGTCTGCGAGCGCTTCATCTCGCTGGCCAGCTTCAGGCGCTGGGCCTCGCCGCCGGAGAGCGCGGGGGTGGCCTCTCCGAGCGTGAGGTAGCCGAGCCCCAGGTCGTGGAGCGTCTGCAGGCGCGTGGCCACCTTCTTGAGGTCGGCCGTGCACGGCAGGGCCTCGTCTACGCTCATGGCCATGAGGTCGGGCAGCGACAGCATATCCACGGGGTCGCTTGCGTGCGAGCGGCGGATGCGGTCGGCCTCGGCCGCGTAGCGCGAGCCGCGGCATGCGGGGCAGGTGATGCCCACGTCGGGCAGGAACTGCACGTCTAGGCTGATGGAACCCGTGCCATCGCACACCGGGCAGCGCAGCTTGCCGGTGTTGTACGAGAAGTCGCCCGCCTTGAGACCGGCGGCCTTGGCATCCGGCGTGCGGGCGAAGGCGCGGCGCAGCTCGTCATGGACGCCCGCGTAGGTGGCCACGGTGGAGCGAACGTTGATGCCGATGGGGGAGGCGTCGATGAGGTTCGCCCGCTCGATGCCCGCGGCCTCGACGGCGCGCACGTGGGCGGCCGGCGCCTCGCCGATCGCAGCCGCCGCCAGCGCGGGCACGAGGCTCTCCAGCACGAGCGTGGTCTTGCCCGAGCCCGACACGCCGGTGACGGCGGTGAGCCGCCCGCGCGGGATGTCCACGGAAAGCGGCTTCACGGTGTGGAGCGCCTCGGTTTCCAAGTGGATGCGGCCGAGGGTAAACACGTCGCTGGCCGCCGCGCGGTCGCGCACGCGCACGGTGCGCGCACCGGAGAGGAACGGCCCGATGAGCGAGGCGGGGTCGGCCTCGATCTTAGCCACGGGGCCCTGCGCGACCACGCGCCCGCCCGCCGCGCCCGCACCCGGGCCCAGCTCCACCAGGTGGTCGGCCTCGCGCAGGATGCGCGTGTCGTGGTCCACCATCACCACCGAGTTGCCGTCGGCCAGCAGATCGCGCATGACCTCCAAAAGACCGTCGACGTTGGCGGGATGCAGCCCGATGGACGGCTCGTCGAGCACGTAGAGCACGCCGGTGGTGCGGTTGCGCACGGCGCGGGCCAGCTGCACGCGCTGCCGCTCGCCGGTGGAGAGCGTCGCTCCCGCGCGGTCGAGCGAGAGGTATCCCAGCCCCAAGTCGCCGAGCCGGCGCGCCGTGTGCTGGAACGACTCGCAGATGCTCACGGCCATCGGCCGCATCTCGGGCGGCAGGCCGCCCGGCACGGCGGCGACCCATTCCACCAGGTCGTCGAGCGTCATCTCCGTGGCCTCGGCCAGGTCGATGCCCGCCACCTGGGGGCGTCGCGCCGCGTCGGAGAGGCGCGTGCCGCCGCAGTCGGGGCAGGGGCCCTGCTTGAGGAAGCGCGCCACGCGGGCGAGGCCCTTCTCGTCCTTCACCTTCGCCAGCGCGTTCTCCACGGTGTACACGGCGTTGAAGTAGGTGAAGTCCATCTCGGCGAACGTCTCGGTCTTCTTCGCCCGGTACAGGATGTGGCGCTTCTCGGCGGGGCCGCGGAACACGATGTCGCGCTCCTTGGGCGTGAGCTGGGAAAATGGCACGTCGGTGCGCACGCCCATCTCGCGGGCGACCTGCTTCATGAGGTCCCACATGAGCGTGTTCCACGGAAGCACCGCTCCCTCGTCGATGGAAAGCGACTCGTCGGGCACGAGCGCGGCCTCGTCCACCGCGCGCACGATGCCGGTGCCGTCGCACTCGGGGCACGCGCCGTCGCCGTTGAAGGCCAGCTCCTCGGCGCTCGGGCCGAAGAACTCCACGCCGCACGTGGGGCACGTGATGGGCCGCTCGGCGGCGACGTTCAAGGTGGGCGGCACGCGGTGGCCGTTCGGGCACACGTGGCTGCCCGTTCGCGAGAACAGCAGCCGCAGCGAATTCAGGAGCTCGGTGGAGGTGCCGAAGGTGCTGCGCACGCCGGGCGCGGCGGGGCGCTGGTGCAGCGCGAGCGCGGCGGGCACGTGCAGCACCTCGTCCACGTCGGCGCGCCCCGCCTGCGTGAGGCGGCGGCGCGTGTAGGTGGAGAGCGCCTCCAGGTAGCGGCGCGACCCTTCGGCGTACAGCACGCCGAGCGCGAGCGACGACTTGCCCGACCCCGACACGCCCGCGATGCCCACGAGGCGGTTCAGGGGGATGTCCACATCGACGTCGCGCAGGTTGTGCACGCGCGCTCCGCGCACCTGGATGCGGTCGGGCGCGGGCGGGGTGGGCGGCTGAGTGTTGCGAGAAGTTTCCATGCACCCATTGTAACGGTTCGCGCGCCGAGGCTTACGAAGAAGTAAGCGCGCCGTAAGCGGCGGGCAAGAGCCCCGCAAGGAGGCCGCGCCATACTGGAGCCTTGAAGAAGAGCGCGGCGGATGGGAAGGGAGCGGGCGCGCATGGGTTTCATTTCGCAGTTCCTCGGGCGGTTCAGCGAGAGCTTCATGGCGGCGGTGGCGTTGTGGCCGCTCGCCTCGATGGCGCTCACGCTGCCCATCCTCGCGTATTTGTACCATCGCGACGGGCGGTTGCGCGCGGCATCGGCGGTGACGGCCTACCTCGCGGTGCTCTACGTGCTGGGGCTCGGGTGCTTCACGCTCTATCCGCTGCCCGACGGCACGTCCGGGCCCGGCATCACCTACGGCATCCCTCCGCGCTTCAACCCGCTCGGCTTCCTGGACGACTTCGCGAAAGACGGCGTGCGCGCCCTGCCGGACATGGTGGCCAACGTGGCGTTCTTCGTGCCGCTCGGCTTCATCGCGGGCCGCTTCTTGCGCTGGGGGACGATGCCGACGATCGCGCTAGGGTTCGCCACGTCGCTTTTGATAGAGACGGCGCAGCTCACGGGGTTGTTCGGCCTGTATCCCCATGCGTACCGTATGTTCGACGTGCTGGATCTCTTCTGCAACACGGCGGGTGCTGCCGTGGGCTGGGGCTTCGCCGCGCTCGCCGCACGGTTCCTGCCGCCGGGCGAGCTCGCGCGGGAAGGGCAGGTGACCGACCGCCCCGGCTTCGTGCGCCGCGCCGTCGCGTTTTGGATCGATCTGACGGCGGCGGGTGCAGCCGCCTTCGTCGCGCTCGCCGCGGCAAGCGTCGTTTTGCACCTGACGGGCGACGCGTCATGGACCGAGGATAGCTGGTGGGAAGGCTCGGTGCTCGTCGGCGTGTTCGTCGTGGCGGAGGGAGTCGTCCCGTGGTGCCGGCAGGGGCGCACGCTCGGCGGCGGCTTCGTGCGCATGACCTGCGAGACCCGTCCGCGCACCGGTTGGCGGCGGCTCGCGTTCTACGCCGTGCGGATCGCCGTGCTGGCCTGCGCCGTCGTCTTCTCGCCGCTCATGGCTCCGGCGCTGCTCCTGTTCTACGCCGTCAAACGCCGCATGCCCTACGACTTCGTGTGAGGTGCGTCCGTCTCGTCCGGTGGGCGGCCTACGTTGCTCAGGCCCTTGACGTGCAGGCCCTAGTGTCTCATCCTCGTGGTGTGCTAGCCGCGGCGCTTACAGCAGCTTCGTCAGCTTGTCGAAGGCGGCGTTCAGGGAGTGGCCCTGCACGAGGCCGGCTTTGACGGTGAAGCCCGTCAGCACCAGCTGCGCCTGCGCGCCGTTCGGGCACGCCTCGGCCACGACGACCGTCGGGTTGGCCATGGGCCCCTTGTTGAAGTACGCGATGAAGGGCGCGTCGGTGGGAGGCTGGCGCAGGGCGAGCAGGCTCTTGCCCAGCTTGCCCGCCAGATCGCGCAGCACGTCGACCGCCTGGTCGGGCGCGCACGCGAGCGGCACAATTCTCGTGTCCGAGCGCAGTCTGCCCGCCTTGGCGTAGAGCGCCGTCGAATCGGCCGCGCCGGAGCCGCCGACGATGGCCTCCAACGGGTTGCCGTCGAGCACGCCGTCCAAAAACGCGAGCGGGTTGAGCCCCGACTTCGCCTGCCCTTTGGCGAGGATGCTCTCGATCTCCTTGGTCGCCTGCATAGCGCGCCGCCTTTCGCTCGGGTTGTCGCTCTCGCAACACGATAGTGCGCTCAGTACACCAAAGCAACACCGTGCGCGCTTGGAGCGATCGGTAGGGGGGAGGTGCGGGTCTCCCGATATCCTCTACAATCCGTTTTAGAAAATTGTGCAAAGTGATGCGTGGCGGGCGCTCGCCAATGCGGCAAGTCGTATTTGCCTTTCAACCTGCTCATGGAGCACCTTGCCGCTTCGCGTACGTGATGGGCGGCAACTCCAAGCTTCTTTCCGCGGATATCGTCACCGAGTTCTGGGGCAGAGGGGGACGAGGTTCACGTTCATCTCCCTCATCACGTTCATCTCCCTCAAAGAAATCCCCCATAGACAAGTGTGCCGGAGGACACCCCCCGGCGACTTGGAGGAAACATCTTGCGATGTCTCCGAATACCCTTATACCACGAATCGAAGGCGGCGGCTAGTGCCTTGACGATCCTTGTTGCGAACTGGTGGAGCCGGTGGAGCTGGGTTTTGCGACTACGCCTTGCCCTTCACCATGGAGAGCGAGATCTTGCCGCGATCCTTGTCGACGGCGGCGACCCAGACGGTGACGGTATCGCCGACGGCCACGACTTCGCTCGGGTGGCGCACGAAGCGCTCGGCCAGCTTGGAGACGTGCACGAGGCCGTCCTGCTTCACGCCGATGTCCACGAACGCGCCGAAGTCCACCACGTTGCGCACGGTGCCCGTGAGCTCCATGCCGGGCGCGAGGTCGTCGAAGGAGCGGATGCCCTTGCTGAACACGACCTCCGGCGCGCTGTCGCGGGGGTCGCGGCCCGGCTTCTCCAGCTCGGCGACGATGTCGCGCAGGGTGGGTAGGCCCACGCCCAGCTCGGCCGCCAGCGCCGCGAGGTCGCCCAGGCGGCTCGCGATGTCGGGGGCGCCGCCACGGGCGAGCGCCTCGGGCTTCACCTTCGCGCGCTTGAGCAGCTCGCGCGCCACGGGGTAGCTCTCGGGGTGGACGCTCGTGGCGTCGAGCGGGTTCGCGCCGCCCGTCACGCGCAGGAAGCCGGCGCAGTTCTGGAAGGCCTTGGCACCGAGCTTGGGCACCTTCTTCAACTCGCGGCGGTCGGCGAACCTCCCGTGCTCCTCGCGATAGGCCACGATGTTTTTCGCCACGGCGGCGCTCACGCCCGACACGTAGCCGAGCAGGCTCGCGCTGGCCGTGTTGAGGTCGACGCCCACGCGGTTCACGACGCGCTCCACCACGCCCGCGAGCGCGCGGCCGAGCTCCGCCTGGTTGAGGTCGTGCTGGTACTGGCCCACGCCGATGGACTGCGGCGGTATCTTCACCAGCTCCGCGAGCGGGTCCTGCAGGCGGCGGCCCAGGCTCATGGCGCCGCGCGTGGTGACATCGAGATCGGGGTACTCCTCGCTCGCCAGCTGGGAGGCCGAGTACACCGACGCGCCGGCCTCGTTCACGATGGTGTAGCGCAGGGGCGCGTCCGTCCGGGTGATAAGGTCGGCCACGACCTCCTCCGTCTCGCTGCTGCCCGTGCCGTTGCCGATGACGATGGTGTTGGCGCGGTGGCGCTTCACGTACTCGGCCAGCTTGTCCTGCGCCTTGCGCACCTCGCTGCGCGGCGGGGTGGGGTAGACGGTGGTGAAGTCGAGCAGCTTGCCGTACTCGTCGAGCACCGCCACCTTGCAGCCGGTGCGGTAGCCCGGGTCGATGGCGATGACGCGCGCGCCGCGCACGGGGCGCTGCGAAAGGAGGCTCTCGGTGTTCTTGGCGAACACGCGGATGGCATCGGCCTGGGCGCGCTCGGTGAGGAGGCTGCGCATCTCGCGGTCGAGGGCAGGCGCCATCAGGCGCTTGTAGCCGTCGGCGAGGGCCTCGCGCAGCACGGGGGCGAAGGGGCTTGCCGGGTTCCTGACTACGCGGCGCTCGAGCTGCTCGATGGCGGCGTCCGCGTCCACGCGCACCTTCGCGCGCAGCTTGCCCTCCTTTTCGCCGCGGTTGACGGCGAGCACGCGGTGGTTGGGGATGCGCGAGAGCGGCTCGGAGAAGTCGTAGTAGGCCTCGTAGACGGTCTTCTCGTGCGGGTCGACCGCTTCCACGGCCAGCGCGCCGGTGCGCTTCGTGAACGCGCGCAGGGCCTCGGTGTGCTCGGCGTCGTCGGCGATGGCCTCGGCCACGATGTCCTGCGCGCCCTGCAGCGCCGCCTCCGGCGTGGGGAAGCCGGCCTCGGCGTTCACGAGCCCGGCCGCCAGGGCGAGCGGCGTCTTGTCGCTGCGGCCCTGCGCCAGGATGAGCAGCGCGAGCGGCTCGAGCCCGGCGTCGCGCGCCTTCGACGCGCGGGTGGCGCGCTTCTTCTTAAACGGCTTGTACAGGTCCTCCACGCGCTGCATGACCTCGGCCACCTCGATCTTCGCGCGCAGCTCGTCCGTGAGCTTGCCCTGCTCGTCGATAGCGCGCAGCACCTCGTCCTTGCGGGCCTCGAGGTTGCGCAGGTAGGAGAGGCGCTCGTCGAAGGCGCGCAGCTGGGCGTCGTCCATGCCGCCCGTGGCCTCCTTGCGGTAGCGGGCGATGAACGGGATGGTGTTCCCCTCGTCGACGAGCCCGATGACGGCCGCGACCTGGGCGGCAGTCAGGTTGAGCTCACGTGCGAGCGTGGTTTGGATGTTCACGGATTCTGCTCCTGACCCTATAGTGGAAAGCGTTCGTTTTGGGATAACCACGCTTCCGCGTATGTTCGCTTGCTAGTATAGCCGGGGAGTTGAAAAAGTCGGGCGCCGTTCGTGAAAGGATGTGCCATGGTCATGAACAAGGTGAGGATCACCGTCTTGAAGACCACGCTCGACGGCCTGCGCCCCGTCATCATGAAGCTCGTGACCACCGATATCCCCGTTAAGCTGAACTACGATCCGGTGAGGTAAGGGGCGGGGTTGTTCGCTAAGCAGCCGTGACAAATCGGAATTTGTGGAGGTAAGTGAAATGATTATTTTGATTACAGGAGCATCGCATACAGGCAAAACAGCACTTGCTCAAAAATTGCTCGAGAAGTATAAATACCCATACTTATCAATAGATCATCTTAAAATGGGGTTAATTCGCAGCGGAAATACAGAACTCACACCGATGAGTGATGATAAAGACTTGACCGCATACTTATGGCCTATCGTCCGCGAAATGGTTAAAACTGCTATCGAAAATAAGCAGAATTTAGTTGTTGAGGGCTGCAATATTCCGTTCGATTGGCAAAAGGGCTTTAATCCTGAATATCTTGAACATATTAAATATTATTGTCTTGTAATGAGCGAAGGGTATATTAGAAGTCATTTTGCAGACATAAGGGGATATGCAAATACCATTGAAAATCGTGTAGACGATGAATGGTGTACTATGGAGGGTGCATTGGAAGACAATGCAAAAATATTAAACTATGCGCAGAAATATAAAGTAAACTGCGTACTCATTGAAGATAAATACGAAATCAATATTGATTTATAAACGCGACGTCGGCATACATCCTTGCGCGCATCTGGTGGTTCTGGGCGTCGAGCCGATCTAGCAGGCGGGGGAGGCGAATGCGATGAACATCCAGGTGTTCGGCACCAAGAAGAGCTTCGACACGAAGAAGGCGCAGCGCTACTTCAAGGAGCGGCGTGTGAAGTTCCAGTTCATCGACCTCGCGGAGAAGGGGATGAGCAAAGGCGAGCTGGAATCGGTGCGCCGCGCGGTCGGCGGCATCGATGCGCTCATCGACCCGAAGGCGAAGGACCAGGACGCGGTGGCGCTGCTCGCGTACCTGTCTCCCGACCAGAGGTTCGACAAGCTGCTGGAGAACCAGCACGTGCTGGCCGAGCCCATCGTGCGCAACGGCAAGCAGGCCACGGTCGGCTACGCGCCGGACGTGTGGAAGCAATGGGAGTAGTCCTCTCGATTGCCCGCCCGGCATCGATCTTCGCTCCGGACGCTTCTCGTTCTCTGTCGATTATCCGAACCGTTCGGTTTCGGGCTGGGCGACGCGGCTTGCAAGCGGGTATCATAGGGCTATCGTCAAGCTGCTCGGACCCAAGGAGGCTCGCCCATGGATGCGATGGAAAAGCGGTACCTGGAACTTCTCTCGCGGTCGTTTCCCACCGCCGCGAAGGCTTCGGCGGAGATCATCAACCTCAGCGCCATCCTGAACCTGCCGAAGGGCACCGAGTTCTTCGCCTCCGACATCCACGGCGAGTACGAGGCGTTCTCGCACATCCTGCGTAACGGCTCGGGTTCCATCCGTCTCAAGATAGACGACGTGTTCGGCGACGAGCTGACCGAGCAGGAGAAGCGCTCGCTCGCCACCCTCATCTACTACCCGCGCGAGAAGATGGAGCTGGAGCTGGCGCGCACCGCCGATGCGCAGGCCTGGTACGAGGTCGCCATCCCGCGCCTCGTGGCCGTGTGCCGCCGCGCCGCGCAGAAGTACACGCGCTCCCGCGTGCGCAAAGCGCTGCCGCGCGACTTCGCCTACATCATCGAGGAGCTGATGACCGAGGACAGCCACGGCGTGGACAAGCAGGCCTACTACGCCGCCATCATCGACGCCGTCATCCGCACCGGCCGCGTAGACGCGCTCATCGAGGCGCTCTGCCAACTCATCCAGCGCCTCGCCATCGACCACTTGCACATCGTGGGCGACATCTACGACCGCGGGCCGTACCCCGACGTCATCATGGACGCGCTCGCCGGCTACCACTCGCTCGACATCCAGTGGGGCAACCACGACATCGTGTGGATGGGCGCCGCGCTCGGCCAGCGCGGCTGCATCGCGCACGTGGTGCGCAACTGCGCGCGCTACGGCAACCTCTCCATCCTGGAGGACGCCTACGGCATCAACATCCTGCCGCTCGCGGCGTTCGCGACGAGCGCCTACGCCGACGACCCCTGCGTCGGTTTCGCCCTCAAGGGCAACCCCGACCTGCCGCCGCAGGAGCTGGAGATGAACGTGAAGATACAGAAGGCCATGGCCATCATCCAGTTCAAGGTGGAAGGCCAGCTCATCGACGAGAACCCCGGCTTCGGCCTGGAGAGCCGTAAGCTTCTGGACAAGATCGATTACGAGCGCGGCACGGTGATGCTCGACGGAGTGGAATACGAGCTCACCGACACCGTGTTCCCTACGGTGGATCCGGCCGACCCCTACCGGCTCACGCCTGAGGAGGAAGAGGTCGTGCAGCGCCTCGAGCAGGCGTTCACGAACTGCGAGAAGCTGCAGCGCCACATGCACTTCTTCCTGGAGGCCGGCAGCCTGTACAAGGTGTACAACGGCAGCCTGCTGTTCCACGCGTGCGTGCCGCTGAACGAGGACGGCTCGCTTATGGAGACGGACGTGTTCGGCGAGAAGTACAAGGGCCGGGCGCTTTACGACGTGATGGAGCGCTACGTGCGCGCGGCGTTCAACGACCCCGACCCCGAGATGCGCAAGCGCGGCCGCGACCTTTTGTGGTACATGTGGCTGGGGGAGGGCTCGCCCCTGTTCGCGAAGAGCAAGATGGCCACGTTCGAGATCTACCTCATCGCCGAGAAGGAGGCGCGCAAGGAGGTCAAGAACCCGTTCTACACCTACCTGAACGACGAGCGCGTGATGGCCGGCATCTTCGAGGACTTCGGGATGGACCCCGAGACGTCGCGCATCGTGTGCGGGCACGTGCCGGTGAAGGTGAAGGACGGCGAGGACCCGGTGAAGTGCGGCGGGCGCGTGCTCACCATCGACGGCGGCTTCTCGAAGGCCTACCAGCCCACCACCGGCATCGCGGGCTACACGCTCATCTCGAACTCGTACGGGTTCGTGCTGGCCGCGCACGAGCCGTTGGAGTCAGCGCAGGCGGCGGTGGAGCGCGAGCTCGACATCCACTCGTCGCGCAGCGTGGTGGAGCGCGTGGATGGCCGCACGCTGGTGGCCGACACCGACATCGGCGCCGAGCTCAAGCGCCAGATAGCCGAGTTGGAGCGGCTGCTTGAGGCCTATCGCACCGGCGAGATAGCCGAAGGTGGGAAGTAGGGGTTGCGGCGTAGAGCGTCCTTTTGTCAAAACGGGAATAGGCGGCAATGATGGTTTCATTGGCGAACGAAGCGCTTTCCGTGCGCATCGCGCATAAGGGGGCGGAGCTGCAAAGCGTCGTGTGCGACGGGCTCGAGCGGATGTGGTGCGGCGATCCGGCCGTGTGGGGGAGGCGCGCGCCGCTTCTGTTCCCGCTGATCGGGCGCTTGCGGGACGGGTGGTACGCGAACGGCGGCGAGCGCGTGGACGTGCCGATGCACGGGTTCTGCCGCGACAGGGTGTTCGCGGCCGAGCAGGTGTCGGCCATGCACGCGCGCTTTGAGACGGTCTCCGACGACGGGACGCGCGCGGTCTACCCCTTCGACTTCCGCCTGCTCGTTGACTTCTCGCTCGAGGGCAACGCGATCGTGAAGTCGCACACCGTGGAGAACATGGGCGACGCACCGATGCCGTTCGAGCTGGGCGGTCACGAGGCGTACGCGACGCGGCTGCTGCCGGGGGAGCATATGGCGGACTACTTCGTGCGCTTCGAGGACCTCGATGCAATCGAGATGTTCGACATGGACGCTTCGGGCATCCTGACGTTCCCGAAGATCGAGGTGCCGCTCGAGGACGGCCGCCTGACGAAGACCCCCGAGCAGCTGGGCATCGACACTATCGTGCTGGAGAATGTACTCGGCAGCAGGGTCGCGCTGGCGAGCGTCGAGAACGACCGCGAGGTGACGGTTGAATTCCCCGACTTCCCCTACCTGGGCATTTGGACGAAGGACGGCCAGGACGACGCGCGCTACCTGTGCCTCGAGCCCTGGTCGGCGCTGCCTGACGCGCACTTCTCGTCGCGCGAGCTGGCCGAGAAGCCCGGCGTGCGCGTGCTCGCACCGGGGGAGAGCACGACGCTCGTGTACCGGATGACGTTTCACTAGGGGCGAAAGCGCGCAGAGGGCCCCGGAGGACCCTCTGCGCGGGAGGGAGGATGCGGAGGCGCTATGCGCCGAGCGTATCCACGGGCTCTTCGAGCATGCCGAGGGCCGAGCGGGCCGACAGCACGCCGAAGGTCCAAGCGCGACCGTGGGAGCCGCCGGTGATGAACAGGGGGTAATCGTCGCCGTAGTAGGAGCCGGACGCGTTGCCTGCGGCGTAGAGGCCGCCCAAGGGCTTGTTGGACTCGTCGAGCACCTCGAGCTTCTCGTTGATGGCGAGGCCTCCGCACGTGGACAGGACGGCGGGCATGCGCTTGATGGCGTAGAAAGGCGCTTCCTTGATGCCGTTGTAGGTCATGAACGTTCCATCGACGCCGAAGTCCTCGTCGTAGCCAGCATCCACCAGCTCGTTGTAGCGAGTGACCGTGGCCACGAGGTTCTCTTTGTCGATGCCGCACTTATCGGCAAGCTCCTCGATGCTGTCCGCCTCGACGATGGCGCCGCGCTCCAGGGCCGACTTCCAATCGTTGGCCGGATCTGCCGTGCCGCGGCTGTGGCTGTTGGGATGCTTGTAGTCTCCCTTGGGAGCGTGCTGGTCCCAATTCTTGTCGATGATTTGGAAGGCGGTCATTTCCGGCTGATAGCGGACCTGGGTCACATGGCTCTGATAGCCGAGGTTCTCGTTTCCGAAGCGCTCGCCGTTCAGGTTCACCCGAAGCCAGGGAATGCCGGAATAGGGGGCGTTTCCTTCGGGCATCCAGGTGGGATCGAAGTGCATCATCATGGTGTGGGGGGCGGGGTCCATGGAGGCGCCTGCCCACAGGCCCATCTTCTGTCCGTCGCCTGTGTTGCACGGCGCGCCGTGCATGCTTTGCACGCCGAGCATGAGGGGGCAGTAGGCTTCGAGCATCTCCTTGTCGTCGGACGTGTCGCCCGTGCACAGGATGACGCCCTTCGAGGCGTTCACCTTGACGTAGCCTTCCTTGCCCTCGCCGATCACTCCGGTGACGCGCCCGGTCTCGTCCTGGACCAATTGAACGGCGGGGGTGTTGTAGCGAACGTCGGCGCCGGCGGCCACTGCCTTGTCGGCGACGGCGTTCAGGAGCTTCTTGAACTGCTCGTAGCGCGTGGCCATGTCGTTGTTGATGTACCAGCCGTATGTGTGGCCGGAACCTTGCATGACGGGAGTGAATTCAGGCGTTTGACGGATGATGTAGTCGATCACCTCGCCGCTGCGACGCAGGAAGGTCTGGACGACTTTGGGGTTGTCGCGGCCGTTCGACAGGTTGGCGAAGTCGTTGTATATCTGCGCGAGGTCGTAGGTTTGCCCGGCGTCGAGGAACATTTGGGAATTGTACGCGGCGACGCACCATCCGTTGGTGATGACTTGGTCCAGCTTTTGCAGGACGACGACCTTCGCGCCGCTTTGGGCGGCGGCCATGGCGCAGGTGGTGCCCGAAGAGCCGAAGCCCACCACGCAGATGTCGGTGTCAATCGTCTCGACGATGTCCGCGTCGCTGATGGGCTCGGGCTTGGTCTCCCAGCTCCAGCGCGTTCCTTCGGCGGCGCCCGCGTTGGCCTCCGCAGACGCCTTGCCGCTCGGCGCGCAGCCGGCCATGCTCGTGACGGCAGCGCCCGCTACGGCAGCAGCGGCCCCGGTCAAGAAGTTGCGGCGCGAAATGTTCCGTTCCATGTTCGTTCCTTTCTCGATGCGCGTCTGGCGCGGGTTTTCCGATGCCGGACGCTTCCTCTCCCTTTGCTCGAGGCGATGTCTGCGTAAGGGGAGCCGCATCGCCGTCGTCGCTTGAAACCATACAAGGCCGGCCGCGTCTCGCCATCCTCCTCCGCACCTGGAAGGAGGGGGATATTCGGGAGAGAGGCATCCCCCCTGCCTCGTAAAGAGGGGGGATATTGGCGAATCGGAGCATCTCTCCCCACGCTTCGGCGCTATAATTCCCTCGCAGAGGGTTAGGCGGGATGGAGCGCAGGGGAAGGGAAGGCTCATACGAGCGGGGGCGCGTCATGAAGGTGAAACGGTTCGCAAACTTGAAGGAGCTCTTCATCGAGATGCCTTTTGCCTTCACGGGCATGGGGTTGTTCCGCGTGTGGACGGAAACGGTGTACTCCAACGGTGCCATCGCGTTTCCCTCCCAAGACCAGACGGGTTTTGGGTTCGCTGCTTTCAACATGATAGCCGCTGCCGTGCTGCTCGTTGCCACCGCCTGCTCCCGGCGAATCGCGCCCTTGCACGGCAAACCGGGGGTTCCCTTTGCCACCGGCACCTGTCTGGTAGTTTCCGCCTGCATGAACTTCTTAAGTGTTTACATGCCCGAGCTGGCAGGCGTCTTCGGTGCTCCTGCCGCTGTTTTGGGAGCGATCGGCATCGCCCTCATCATCTTGCTGTGGTCCGAGCTGTTCGGATGCTTGAATCCGTTTCGAGTGGCGTTGTACTTCTCTGGAGGGTTGGTCGTCGGCGCCTTGGTGCTGTGGCTTTTCAAAGGACTTGCCATTCCCTGGCTGTGGGTTTGCACGTGCCTCATCCCCGTCGCCAGCCTGATCTGCCTTCGTCGCGCTTACGCGCTCTTGCCCGACAACGAGCGTCCTCACGCCGCATGGGGTTCCTTTTCCTTCCCCTGGAAGCCGATCGCGATCGTAGCGCTCTACTCCTTCTCCTACGGAATGTGCGAGAGCGTGTTCGGGAGCGAGCTGGGCATCCATTCGGGCTTCGGCTGCGTGGCCGCCGCAGGCGCGGTGTACCTGGTCGTCTGCCTGCGCCGTGATCGATTGAGGCTGTCCTTCGCCTATTTCGCGGCGTGCCCGCTGCTCTTGATGTCGCTCGTCCCCCTGGGCTCTTGGATCCCGTTCGGCGGGGAGCTGGCAAGCTTCTGCGCCTTGGGAGCCTACACTTTCGTGTTGATCGTCATCATGGTAGTGCTCAGCAACCTCACCTATCAATACGGGTTCAACGCGGTATGGCTTTTCGGCATCGAGCGGGCCGTCCGGCTCGTGTCGGTGCAGGCGGGCCTGACGGCGACGGAGGTGCTGCCTGCATCCTCGTTCGGTTATCTGGCGCTTTGCGCGGTCGTCGCCGTCGCTGTCGCGACGGCGACGCTGTTCTTTCTTTCCGAAAAGCAGCTGACGACGCCATGGGGTGCCGTGCTGAAGAGCTTCAGCGGCCAAAGCTGCGAAAATCGCTTGCGGATCGGCGTGAAGTGCGACGAGCTGAGCGTCAAGTTCGGCCTCACCTCGCGCGAGTCCGAGATCCTTACCCTGATCGTCCAAGGAAAGAAGCAGGGGCAGGTGGCAAGGGACCTCTACATCGCGCCGAGCACGGTGAAGACGCATATCAAGCATTTGTATCAGAAGCTGGACGTGCATTCGCGCGCGGAGCTCTCCGAGCTTGTCGGCGTGGAATTGGGGGAGTGACATGGAGGAGAAGACCAGGTGCCCGTGGGCGGGCGACCTGCCGATTTACGTGGACTACCACGACAACGAGTGGGGAAGGCCCGTCCACGACGACCGAAAGCTGTTCGAGATGCTGATCCTCGAGGGCGCGCAGGCGGGCCTCTCGTGGCTAACCGTCCTCAAGAAGCGCGAGGCGTACCGCGGGGCGTTCGACGGCTTCGATCCCGTCAAGGTGGCGTCCTACGACGAGGCGAAGATCGAGGAGCTCATGGCGAACGCGGGCATCATCCGCAACCGCCAGAAGATCAAAGCCGCCGTGACCAACGCCAGGCTGTTTTTGGACGTGGTCGAGGAGTTCGGCAGCTTCGACGCGTTCATCTGGAGCTACGTGGACGGCACGCCCATCGTGAACCATTGGCGGAGCCAAACGGAGATCCCTGTCACCACGCTGCTTTCCGATCAGGTGAGCAAGGACCTGAAGGAGCGCGGCTTCAAGTTCGTCGGCTCCACCAGCATCTATGCCTACCTGCAATCCGTCGGCATCGTGAACGACCACATCGTGGGCTGCTTCGTGTACCGGGAGACGGTCGGGGCGCTGTAGGTCAGGCCTTCGCCACCGCCCCCTCCTCGTCCAGCAGGTGGCGTGCGAAGGCTATGACGTCGTCGATGTTGGCGCGGAAGTGGTCCTCGCCCACGAGGTTCACGAAGCCGGCGCGCGCATGGTCTTCATCGGCTGCTCGTTGGCGTGCGAGAAGATGAGGCTGACGCCGTTCTCGCGGCAGTACGCATGGAGGCTCTCGAGCGCGTTCATGCCCGTCGAGTCGAGCGAGGGCACGCCGCGCATGCGGATGATCAGGTACTTCGTGAACGATTTCACCGAGATGTCGGAGATGCGGTCCGTCATGCCGAAGAACATCGTGCCGTTGATCTCGTACACGCGCACGCTCTCGGGCAGCTCGCGCAGGTGCGTGACCTCGGAGTCCTCGTCGCCGTAGTACTTCCAGCCGCGCACCTCGGTCTCCTCGCTCACCATCTTCATGAACAGCACGACTGTGATGAGCATGCCCACGCCGATGGCCACCACCAGGTCGAACACGATGGTCAGCGCGAAGGTGAGCAGCAGCGTGGCCACCGCGCCGCGGGAGGCCGTCCTGCACAGGTGGACGAAGTTGCGCCAGCCGGACATGTTGTACGCGACGTGCAGCAGGATGGCCGCGATGACGGGCATCGCCGTTCTTGACGTTCGCGGCGGTGCGCGCGATGGCGCCCGTTGCCGGGATGCCGCCGAACAGCACCGAGCCGATGTTGCCCACGCCCTGCGCCACCAACTCCATGTTGCTGCGGTGGTGCGAGCTGATCATGCTGTCGGCCACGACGCAGGACAAAAGCAACTCGATGGCGGCCAGGATGGCGATGGTGACGCCGTTCGGCAGCTGGTCGCGCAAAAGGTCGACGCTGAGCTGGGGGATGTGAAGCGCGGACGGCTCGCTCGTGAGCACGTAGAGGTCGCCGATGGTGCTCACCTGCATGCCGAAGCCGCTCACCATTGCGACGCCCGCGAGGAGCGCCACGAGCGACCCGGGGATGCGCTCGCTCACCTTGGGCTAGAGGAACAGGATAGCGAGGCACACCGCGCCCACGAGAAGGGCCTGCCAGTTCGCCGTGCCGACGCTCTGGGCGACGGCTTGCAATTTGTCCATAGTCTCGACGGTCGGCGCGCCGGCGGGGAAGGCGAGGCCGAGGAAGTCCTTGACCTGCCCGATGACGAGGGTGACCGCGATACCCGCAGTGAAGCCGGTGGTGATGGTGTAGGGCACGAACCGAATGAGGGATCCCAGCTTGAGCAGACCCATCAGGATGAGCAGGACGCCGGCTATGATGGTGGCCGCGACCAGGTCGTCCACGCCATCGGTGGCCACGATGCCCGCGACGATGGTGGCGAAGGCCGCCGTGGGGCCCGAGATCTGCACGCGGCTGCCGCCGAGGAAGGCGATGAGGAACCCGGTGACGATGGCGGTGTAGAGCCCCTGCTCGGGGCTCACGCCCGAGGCGATGGCGAGCGCGATGGACAAGAGCAGCGCAACGACGGCCACCATGAGCCCGAGAGGACGTCCTTGGGCAGTTGCCGCTTGAGCTCCTCGGCGCTGGAGTGCTTGACGATGCTAAAAAGTATCGGCTTGATCTTGTCGCGTTGCAATGTGATGCTCTTCTCGATGGTCGGTCCCGCCCGGCGCGCGAAAAAGCGTTCCGTCCAGGTGGAAGGCCCGAACGGAACACGAAAGAACGCTATACGATTGGGTGCGGTGTGTGTCTTTGCGAGGCCATTATACCGCCAAGCAGCGAATAATGGCTAAGGCCGAAAAGGGGGCGGGGGCGAATGATTAAAATGTCCGTAAACGAATCTTCTCAAAGTCAAAGGTCGTGCCATTCGAACTCCTTAAAGGGTCGTTACCTGCTCTGCAATAAAATGTTAGTCATTACTAAGTCTATAATTCTCATCTGGTAAAATATGTATCAAAGAAAGTTTACAAAGAAACTTGTGTCTGAGAAAGTCGCTTGTGCGACCAGCAATCTAAGGGCTCTTATGTGTCTTTCTGACGGAGAACAGCTTCGGGCCTGCCTAAGGCCGCAGCGCTCGTTGTATGGGCGTTGCTCGCTTTAGTGGCTACATGAGATTTGCTGAAGAAAGGACTGCTCGTAGATGGGTTATACTTTCATTTCAACGGAGAAGGGCACGCCTGCGGGAAACGAAGCTGAGACTTGCGCACTGCTTCATCTGATGTGTTTCTCGAACGAATGCGATGAAATTGACCAGTTTGCAATAGATTGCTTCAATGATGTGACTGGAATGGATAGTTCATGCTTTTCTCTCCATGATGTTCAATCCAAAGCAGGAAAAGGTATCACCCCTTCCAAGCTAGGCGCAGATCTAGCGACCCTTTTTGAAAACTTTGTAAGCGAGTTCTCTCAGTATTTTGTCACGCTGACTATTTTTGTTGGCGGAGTTTCTGTAAGTGTTTTAGAAAACCCGGAGTCGTCGGAGTTTGGTTTTCATGACATGAAGCCAAGGGCTCAGAAAAGCGTGAAAGAGCATCTCATCGTCGCCTGCAATAATCGTCATGAAGGCATGTTTGCTGATCTGGCTACTGATAAGAACATTGATGCATTCCTAGATCGCGTAAGGTTCGTCGTAGCTAAAACAGATCCTATCGAATACATCCTATCTTTAGCTCGCACCTCATCCGTTTTGTTGCCAGGCGAGCGTGAACTTAGACGTATCTTTGCTGAAATACGCGACAAGCAGACAGCTCTCAAAAATCGTGCTGGTATTGCAGGCGCAAGTATAGATAGACCAGATAAAGTAATGGACTTTGGGCGAGTTCTCAAGGTTCGCGATATCAAATTGTTGATCATAGAGCGCTTGCTTAATCGCGATTTCTTCAAGGATGATGTACCCGAAGACTTTCGATACTATCTGGCATCGCTTCCTCCAGAAGAAAACGAGGACGAGGTTTTAGAGGATTGTAGAAATGAATTGTTCACCCAGTATTTCGACAAGAATGATCGTGACGCATTCTGGACGCTTTTTAACGAGATCGTAGCTATCTTTGAGGTAGATCTTGGAGCGGACATACAGGACGTTCATAAGTTGATAGAGATCACCAATTTGCAAGCATGCACGCATATGAACAGACGCTCGCACTTGTACTTCATAGCTATCATAAAGGATGGGTTGCGCAAATGATTAAAGTCAAAAAAGTTTATATTGGTAATGAGATTGAATCTTATATTCAGGGCGAATTAACGGATGGCGTCAACATAATTACAAGCGATGAGAACCATGTAGGAAAAACCATCGTCATGCAATCAATAATGTATGCACTTGGCTCCGATCCGATGTTTCCCCCTTCGTTCAAGCATAAGCAGTATTTTTTCATTGTCGATATTGACGATGATGGTCAAGAGCTATCGATCCTTCGAAACAAAGATACTTTCGTCATAAAAAGCAGCGAAACGATCACGCCGCTTGAATCCAGAATGAGCTTCGACGAATACTGGAGTGAGCATATTTCTCCATTACCTACGATTATTAAAAATGGAGTACCAACGCTTACTGGCCTTTCCTTATACACGCAGATGGCTTTTGTTGCACAGGCGGGTAGAAACACTTCCAATACTGTTGGCAGCTATTTCAAGAAGGATGACTTTACCGAGATGATCTTCGCTATCAAGGGGTTGGAAGCGAGGCAGATGGACTCAGAGACTGAAAAGGAACTCAAACGCAAAAGAGAAGTCCTCAAGACTCGTAAAAATGAGCTTTTTAAAAAATCGTCCACTTTGAGGCGAGTGGGAACATCTCTAGAGGCAGTCAGTCCTACAGCGGACAGAGAAGCGACCATCAGATTCGTCGCAGAACTCGATGGGCTGAAGAAGTTAATTACTGATTCCCAAAAGCGTCGAAACCATTCATATACACGGATGAAGAAGAACCAATCGGTTCTTGATGAGCTGCGCTCACTAAATAGGGAAATAAAGGTCGGATCAGTCGTGTGCATGAATTGTGGACAGGAGTCGATTGGATATAAGATGCCAGGCTCAGATTTTGTTTTCGATATTACAACTGACGATATGCGCAGACAGATTGTTCGTACGGTTGAGGACAGGATTGATTCATATGCTGCCGAAGTCGATCGTCTTGATAGGCAGATACGAGAACTGCAACGGCGATTCAATTCACTTGCCGATACAAGGGAGATTACGTTAGAAGACATTTATGTTGCTCGAGAGGATTATATCGATCTTGAAGAAATAGATCGCGAGCTAAGTGATATCTGCGATGAGCTTGACCGCATATCCGAAAGACTCAAAGATGCTAAACGGGTAGATAAAGAACTCAGTGAAGATCGAGCCGATCTAAAAGCATCAATGCTTGAAACAATGAACATGATGCGTCAGATTATAAACGATGATTCTGGAGCAGAGGAGTATACTGATCTATTTACTTCCGCTCACAGTCCCTACATGGGAAGCGAAGCCACGGAATTCTTCCTTGCCCGCGTTTACTCCCTTGCTATACATGTAGCCCACGGTTTGCCAATACTTATCGATTCATTCCGTGCAGAGGAGCTTTCTACCGCCAGAGAAGAACGCGCCTTGCCTCTCTTTGTCAACCTACCAAACCAAGTCATACTCTCGGCTACTCTTAAAGGTCAAGAAGCTGGTAAATATAAAAGCATGGAGCAAATTAATAACATCGATTATGCAGGCTACACTGTAAACAAGCTGCTTGGTGACGTAAATAATGAAGAATTCGGATCGAAAGTGACCTCGTTTGGGATTAGGCTGAGCAAGTAACTGCGAATCGACATCCCCGTTTATTAAGCTGCTGGTAAAGGAAGTCGACAAAAAGAGCACCGAGGGAAGCCGGTATTGTGCGAGGGTAAGAAATGGAGAACCCTCAACTTGCGTATCCGCCAAGAGAGCTTGGTTAAAACGCGGCCGCAGAGCAAGATCTGCGGCCGCGTAAGTGAAGCATTTAGGCTCGCTACTCCCACTCGATGGTGCCGATAGGCTTTGGCGTCAGGTCGTAGACTACGCGGCAGATGCCGGGGACTTCCGCCAGAATCCTGGCGGTGATCTTCTTGAGCAGCGACCAATCGAGCTCCGGCACCTCCGCCGTCATGGCGTCCACCGTGTTCACCGCGCGGATGATGGCGGGCCACTCGAAGGCTCGCACGCCGTCGCGGACGCCGGTGGCGCGGAAGTCGGGGACGCTCACGAAGTACTGCCACACCTTGCCCTCGAGGCCCGCCTCGGCAAACTCCTCGCGCAGGATGGCGTCGGCCTCGCGCAGCGCCTCCAGGCGGTCGCGGGTGATGGCGCCGAGGCAGCGCACGCCGAGTCCCGGGCCGGGGAAGGGCTGGCGCTCGACCATGCTCTCGGGCAGCCCGAGCTCGCGACCGATCACGCGCACCTCGTCCTTGAACAGTAGCTTCACGGGCTCGCACAGCTCGAACTGCAAGTCGTCCGGCAGGCCGCCCACGTTATGGTGCGCCTTCACGCCGTCGGACTCCAGGATGTCGGGGTAGATGGTGCCCTGCGCGAGGAAGCTCACCTCGTCGCCCACCTTGCGGGCCTCTTCCTCGAACACGCGGATGAACTCCGCGCCGATGATCTTGCGCTTGGCCTCGGGCTCCTCGACGCCCGCCAGCAGGTCGAGGAAGCGGTCGGCTGCGTCCACGTACACGAGGTTCGCGTCCAGCTGGTTCTGGAACACGTCCACCACCTGCTCGCTCTCCCCCTTGCGCATGAGGCCGTGGTTCACGTGCACGCAGATGAGCTGCTTGCCGATAGCCTTGATCAACAGCGCCGCCACCACCGACGAGTCCACGCCGCCGGAGAGCGCCAGCAGCACCTTCTGGTCGCCGATCTGGGCGCGGACGGCCTCCACCTGCTCGTTGATGAACGCGTTCGCCAGCTCGGGCGTGGTGATGCGCTCCATGTCCTCGGGACGCTTGTTGGGATCCATGCGGTGTCCTCCTCGATCTCGGTGATGTTCTGGGGGAATTATACCGGATGGCGCGACGTCAACCGAGTAAAAGCTCCAGGCGACAAAACGGATAGAGTCCCTCGACGACCGCGCGTCCGTCCCACGCGCCCGTGTGCTACCATGGGCGGCATGCGTTCTCCACTCCTGAAATACGCGCTGGCCGTCTTCTTGGGCGGGGCCAGCTACGGCGCCATGGGCACGGTGGCGAAAAGCGCGTTCGCCGCCGGCTTCGCGTGGCCCCAGACGGTCATGAGCCAGGCGCTGTTCGGCACGCTGCTCTTCGGCCTCGCGTTCGCGGTCGAGGCCCTGCGCAACAAGGGCGCGGCGCCCATGGACGCCCGCAAGCTGCTCAGGCTCGCGGGCACCGGCATGGTCACGGCCACCACGGGCGTGCTCTACAGCATCGCGCTCTCGAAGCTGCCGGTGGCGGTGGCCATCACGCTTCTGTTCCAGTTCACGTGGATCGGCATCGTCATCCAGGTGGTCGCCACGCGCAAGCTGCCCCACGCGGCCCAGGTGGTGGCCGCGGCCGTCATCATGGCGGGCACGGTGCTTGCGAGCGGCCTTCTGTCCGCCGACGTCGATCTCGCCTCGTTCGACCCGGTGGGCGTCGCGTGCGCGCTGCTCTCGGCGGTGTCGTGCGCGGCGTTCATGTACCTGTCGGGCCACGTGGAGAACGACATGCCGTCCTTCCAGCGCGGGTTCTTCATCTGCCTGGGGACGCTCGTCGTGGGCGTGATCGTGTGCCCGGGCTACTTCCCGTCGGGCGTGCTCTTCCAGGGCATCGCGGGCTACGGCGTGCTGCTGGCCGTGACGGTGCTGTTCGTGCCCGTGCTCCTGTTCGGCATCGGCACGCCGAAGCTGCCGGTGGGCGTGTCCACCATCCTCGCGGCCTCGGAGCTGCCGTGCGGCATCCTCGTGTCGGTGCTCGTGCTGGGCGAGGGCGTCGACGCCGTGCAGGCGGCCGGCGTGATCGCCATCCTGGCCGGCGTCGTGATCGCGCAAGCGCCCACGATGCGCGTGCGTCCCCGCCGGCGCCCGGAGGGGAAGCGGGCTCAGTAGCCCATCTCGTAGAGGCGATCGTCGTCGATGCCGAAGTAGTGGCCGATCTCGTGCACCACCGTCTTGCCGATCTCATCCACCAGCTCCGCGCGCGAGCCGAAGCAGCGCTCGTGCGGCCCCTTGAACACGGTGATTACGTCGGGCAGGTCGCCGTCGTAGCCGTCGGCGCGGTCGGGGAGGGACACGCCGTCGTAGAGGCCAAGCAGCTCGTCGCCCCGCACCGACGCGCCCAGGCAGTCGGGCTCGTCCAGGATGTCGAAGTGGTAGTCGTCGGGCTCGTCCTCAATCACCACCGCCACGTTCTCGAGCGCCTCGAGGAACCGCTCGGGGATGCTCGCCAGGGCCTCCTCGACCGCGGCCTCGAACTCCTCGTCCGTCATGCGCGCCATCGCCGCCTCCTTCGCCGTCGCCGTCTTCCGTGGGCACGAGTATAGCGGAAGGCGCGCGCTCGGCCGGCGTGAAAACTTTTACTGTGCGCCGCACACTAACGTGCAATCTATGGTATAGTGTGCGACACACAGTAAGCAACGACGAGGAGGGAGGCGCGCATGGAACGCGACGACATCGTGTCGAGCATGGTGCTCGAGCTGCGGCGCGGCACGCTGGTGATGCTGGCGCTCAGCCGGCTGCGCGAGCCCGCGTACGGCTACGCGCTGGTGAAATCGCTCGCCGACCACGGCATCCCCATCGAGGCGAACACGCTTTACCCGCTCATGCGCCGCCTGGAGGCCCAGGGGCTGCTGGAAAGCGAGTGGGATCACACGGGATCGAAGCCGCGCAAGTACTACCGCACCACCGAGGAGGGGCTGCGCGTGCTGCGCGAGGTAGAGGAGCAGTGGCACGTGCTCTGCACCGGCGTGGACGGGCTTTTGCGAACCGACGAACGAGGGAAGGACGACGAAGATGCCCTACGATAACGACCTGGTGGAGCGCTACCTCTACGCCGTCATGCGGCGTTTGCCCGCCAAGCAGCGCGCCGACGTGGCCGAGGAGCTGCGCACGCTCATCTCCGACATGCTCGACGAGCGCTGCGGAACCCTGCCGCCCACGCAGAAGGACGTGCGCGTCGTGCTCACCGAGCTGGGCACGCCCGGCGAGATGGTGCGCAAGTACACCGCCGACGAGGACGCATGCCTCATCGGCCAGCCGTACTACGCGCAGTACCTGCTCGTGCTGAAGATCGTGCTTGCATGCGTCGCCGGAGGCATCACGCTGGCCTCGGCGCTCACGATGGTCACCGGTGCCGCCGACGACGGCCTGCTCAAGGAAGGGCTCGGATGGTTCGGCTCGATCATCATGGCCTCGGCGTTCGCGTTTACGTTCGTGACGGTGCTGTTCGCCGTGTTCCACCGCAAGGGCGTGCAGGTGGAGGTCATGGGCTCGCTCGACGACCTGCCGCCGGTGCCGAACGGGAAAAGCTCCACGCGCGGCGAGGCCGTGGTCGGCATCGTGTTCTCGATCGCGTTCGCGGCCGTGTTCCTGCTGTTCCCCGACATTCTGAACGCGCTCAGCCACCGTGCGGACGGCGTGCCCTTCGACCCCTTCAACGTCGAGGCCATCCGCGCGTCGGCCTGGATACTCGTAGCATGGGTGCTCGTGAGCGTGGCGGGCGAGAGTTTCAAGCTGGTGGAAGGGCGCTACACGAAGCGGGCCTTCGTCGTGACGCTCGTTGCCAACGTGGCCGCCGCCGCGCTCGCGGTGTTCTGGCTCACGAACTACCAGATCGTCGATTCCCAGGCGATCGTGCAGGCGTTCGCCTCGACGGGCGACGTGCCGGAGGGATTCCTGCTCCAGCTGCTGTCGAACGTGCAGCCGGCGTTCTGCGGCCTCGTCGTGGTCGCGCTCGCCATCGACACGGTGAACGAGGCAGTGAAGACGTTCCAAGGACGCTGAGAGTGCGATGATGAGGCTGGCCGCGATAGCCGCATCGTCTTCCTAGCGCTCGTCCTCGGCTTCGTGCGCCGCCGTGCGGGCGAGCTCGGCGCGATGAACGCGCTTGAAAACGGGGAAGGAGAGCGCGGATCCGACGATGGCTCCCACAAGGCCCGGCACCATCGTGTCGGGCGTCGACCGGTCGAGCACGATGGCCCCAACCGCCTCGGACCAGGCTATGAGCAGACAGGCCGCGATCACCGCCATCGCGCAGGCCGAGCGCAGCGACATGCGGCGGCGCAAGGCGTTGACCAGCAGGAAGGAGAGGACGAGGTAAGCGGCGAACTGCACGGCCAGTCCGACCGTCCCTTCTCCTGCGGGCAGTGCGAGGGCGATGGCGAGCGCCCAGGCAAGAGCGACGACGGCACCGATCATCGCAGCGGGTTGAGGGTCCGGTCGACGAGCGGCATCGCCAGGTAGGCGACGAGCGCTCCGATGAGCGCACCGAGCGCGTCCACCAGCCAGAGCACCGGCACTGCGGCGAAGTCGGCGGTGCCGAGCGCCAGCTCGCCGACGACGGCGGCGAGCCCCGTGAGCGCGAATGCCATGACGCACGCGCGCTTGAGCGGAACGTGCTGCCAAAGGGCGTTGGCCAGCAGAAACGTTAGCAGGAAAGCGGCGAACATGCGCGGGATGGACGGCCACAGCACGACAACCGCTGCAGCCCAGGCGATCGCGAGGCCCCAGCGCACGGCCACGAGCGCCGGCCGCAGCTTCGAGCGAGCGACGGAGGAGCGGTTTTCGGATGTTCTTCTCGTATCCATGCCGAGCAGGGTACTCCACGGGAGGCCTCGCACGCCGCGCGCCCGTGGATCCGTTGCCCTCCGCTCGTCGCGCCGTTACCTGTTCACGCCTCTGCGTCGTCGGGGACGTACTCCAAAAGGTCGCCCGGCTGGCAGTCCAGCTCTTTGCAGACGGCGTTGAGCGTTTTGAACCGCAGGCCGCTCACCTTGCCGTTCTTCAGCTTCGATAGGTTGCCGTCCGCGATGCCCACGCGTTCGGCCAGCTCGCCGAGGGGCATCTTCCGGTCGGCCATCATCCGGTCGAGCCGTAGCACGATAGCCATGGCGCCTCCCTAGATGATCTCGAAGTTCTCGTCCTGCACGAGGCAGCCGTACTCGAAGATGCGCCCCAGGCAGAACACCACCGCCGCCAGCACGAAGGCGAAGATGACCCCTTCGTCGATGAGCGCCCCGACGAGCGTGCCTTCTTGGAAGCTCAGGATCGCATTGCCGAGCCATTTCGGCGCCGCGAGCGCGAGGAACAGAAACGCGGCGGCCGCCTTGATCATGCGGGGCAGCTCCGGGAAGAACGGCGTCTCCTCGCGGGCGATGCGCTCGAAGACGAACGCGATATACACTGCCAGCGCGATGAGCAGGGCCTCGGAGAGAAGCCCCACGCCCCTGCGGACGAAATCGGCGTCCGCGAGCGTGCTGCCGTCCGTCCACCATCCCGCTATGCGCGACGCCGTCCCGATGCCAAGCAAGAGCGCGATTGCGAGCAGCGCGACGCCTGCGACCAAGCAGCTCGACCTGATCTTCCCGCGCACCTCGTCCATGGATCCTCCTCTTCTTGGGAACGACTCCATCATACGCGCTTTGATGATGAAAAGCGACAAGAATTTGACGTTTTACGTCAAATTGCGCTCACAGCTTTACCCAGAAGCGCGAGTTCTTGTACAGCTCCTCCACCTTCGCCCGCGCCCACGGCGTCTTGCGCAGGAAGCTGAGCGAGCTCTTGAAGTTAGGATCCTTCTTGAAGCAGTTGATTCTGATGCGCTTGGCCAGGCCGTCCCAGCCGTACTTGTTCACCAGCTGCTTGAGCATCTGCTCCAACGTGACGCCATGCAAAGGGTCGTTGGGATGCTCGCGCTGTCTCGGGTCGTCGGGCATGCGTCCTCCATCTTCTTGCCGAGCCTCCATGATGACCGATGCACCGCCCGTTTCCGCTCGGTCGGCATCATCTGCGTGAAATCCCCTAAGCCCGGATGTTTCACGTGAAACATCCGTATGTGCAAACGCATGTTTCACGTGAAACATCGCGTCCGTCCATGAACGACGCGGCGCCGCCCTCTTGGACGGCGCCGCGGGAAGGGGGGGCTACTTCAGCTTGCCCACGTTCATGGCGCGCATGGCGTTCAGGATGGCTATCACGGCCACGCCCACGTCGGCGAACACGGCGAGCCACATGTTGGCGATGCCCACGGCCGCCAGCACCAGCACGAGGAACTTCACGCCGAGCGCGAACACGATGTTCTGCCACACGATGCCCATGGTCTTGCGCGCGATGCTGATAGCCCGCGCGATGTTGGACGGCTTGTCGTCCATGAGCACCACGTCGGCGGCCTCGATGGCCGCGTCGGAGCCCATCGCTCCCATGGCGATGCCGATGTCGGCGCGCGTGAGCACGGGAGCGTCGTTGATGCCGTCGCCCACGAAGGCGAGCTTGCCCTTGCCGGCCCCGTGCTCGTGCGTGGCAGCCAGCAGCTTCTCCACCTCGGCCACCTTGTCCTGGGGCAGAAGCTGCGCGCGGTACTCGTCCAGGCCCAGCTCCGCGGCCACGGCGGCGGCCACGTCGGCGCGGTCGCCCGTGAGCATGACGGTCTTGCGCACCCCGGCCGCCCGCAGCGCGGCCACGGCCTCGGCGGCGTCGGGCTTCACTACGTCGGCGATCACGATGTGGCCGATGTAGGCGCCGTCGAGCGACACGTGCAGGATGGTGCCCGTGAGCTCGCAGTCGTGGAAGCCCACGCCGCACTCGCGCATGAGCTTGTCGTTGCCCACGTACACCACGCGCTCGTCCACCTTTGCGCGCACGCCGTGGCCGCACTGCTCCTCCACGTCGGCGATGCGCTGCTGGTCGATGGGGCCGGAGTACGCCGCGCGCACCGAGAGCGCGATGGGGTGGTTCGAGAACGCCTCGGCGTGCGCCGCTACCGAGAGCAGTCGGTCGGGGTCGACGTCGGCCTCGGGGTGCACGGCCACCACGTTGAACGAGCCGTCGGTGAGCGTGCCGGTCTTGTCGAACACGACGGTCTCCGTGCCGGCGAGCGTCTCCAGGTAGTTGCTGCCCTTCACCAGGATGCCCAGGCGCGACGCCCCGCCGATGCCGCCGAAGAACGACAGCGGCACGGAGATGACCAGCGCGCACGGGCACGACACCACGAGGAAGATGAGCCCGCGCTGCACCCATTCCGACCAGCTCTGGCCCAGCACGAGCGGCGGCAGCACCGCCAGCAGCACGGCCACGCCCACGACGATGGGGGTGTAGTAGCGCGCGAAGCGGGTGATGAAGTTCTCGGTCTTGGCCTTCTTCTCGGCCGCGTTCTCCACGAGCTCGAGGATGCGGCTCACGGTGGACTCGCCGAAGGGCTTGGTCACGCGCACCGTGATGAGGCCGGTCATGTTCACGCAGCCGGAGATGATCTCGTCGCCTTCGCGCACCTCGCGCGGCACCGATTCGCCGGTGAGGGCCGCCGTGTCCAGCTGCGAGGAGCCGCGCACCACCACGCCGTCGAGCGGCACGCGCTCGCCGGCCTTCACGATTATCTCGTCGCCCACGGCCACCTCGTAGGGGTCCACCTGCATAAGCTGCCCGTCGCGCTCCACGTTGGCGAAGTCGGGCGCGATGTCCATCATGTCGGCGATCGACTTGCGCGATTTGCCCACGGCGTAGCTCTGGAACAGCTCGCCCACCTGGTAGAACAGCATGACGGCCGCGCCCTCGGCCATGTGCGGGTCGCTGTCGGGGAACAGCACCAGCGCGAACGCGCCGATGGTGGCCACGCTCATGAGGAAGTTCTCGTCGAACACCTGGCCGTGGCCGATGTTCTTCGCCGCGCGCACAAGCACGTCGTAGCCGGCGATGAGGTAGGGGATGAGGAACAGCGCGAACTCCGCCCAGAGCGCGTTCGTCTCGCCGCCGAGCCACGTGGCCAGCGGCATGAGCTCCGCCACTGCGTAGGCGACGGCGAACAGCGCGATGGCAAGGAGTATGCGGTTCCTCGTTCGTTTCTGCTTCTTGTTCATCGGTTTCAACTTTCGTTTCGTTCGGTCGAGGACGCACGAGGCCGCGATGTTTCACGTGAAACATTTGTACGGCAAGGGTCGCCCCCGGTATGTGCGGGAAGGTTTTAGTGCAGGATGACGCAGTCGGGCTCGATCTTGGCGCAGACGCGCTGCGCCTCGTCGAGGATGGCGTCGAAGCGCTCGTCGTCGGCGTCCAGCACGAGCTTCTGCGTCATGAAGCTGATCGTGGCGCTGTTCACGCCGTCGATGTCCTTGATGGCGTTCTCCATCTTGGCGGCGCAGTTCGCGCAGTCGAGGTCCTGGAGCTTGAATGCCTTGCGCATGGTGGTTCCTTTCGTTGATTGTCATCCTGAGCGGAGCGCGAAGCGCGGAGTCGAAGGATCCCGCGCGGCGCCAGCCGGATGGGCTATTCGCAGATGTGGGTCATGCCTTGGGCGAGCATCGTGTACACGTGGTCGTCCGAGAGCGAGTAGATCACGTTCTTGCCGTCGCGCTGGAACTTGACGAGGCGCGCCTGCTTGAGGGTTCGCAGCTGGTGCGACACGGCGCTTTGCGTGGCGCCGATGAGGTCGGCCAGGTCGGCCACGCACAGCTCGCGCGCCATGAGCGCGTAGAGGATCTTGATGCGCGTGGTGTCGCCGAACGTCTTGAACAGGTCGGCCAGATCGTAGAGCAGCTCCTCGTCGGGCAGGCCCTCCGGCGGATGGTCGGGCGTCGGATGCTCCGCGCTGCCGCAGGCGCAGCCGTTGTCGTGCGCGCTCGCGGCTCCGGCCGCCTCGTTCGCTTCATCTCTCTTCATGGTCACATCCTAACATATGATCAACTGTTCATAAGTATAGGCACGAGAACGCCGCTGTCAAGGGGTCTCGGCGGGTATTTTCCCCGTGGCGTTGGATTTCCAACAGAGCGCCCGAGCGGCCCTGTGCTATGCTCGCGGCAGACAACGGCGAGCGGGAAGGAAACCCATGAAGCGGAAGATCATCGAGATAGACGAGGCGGCCTGCAACGGCTGCGGACTGTGCGCGAGCGCGTGCCACGAGGGCGCGATAGGCCTGGTGGGCGGCAAGGCGCGCCTTCTGCGCGACGACTACTGCGACGGGTTGGGCGACTGCCTTCCCGCGTGCCCGACCGGCGCCATCACCTTCGTGGAGCGCGAGGCCGCGGCCTACGACGAGGCCGCCGTGCAGGCGGCGAAGCAGGCCCTGCGCGCGGGATCGTCCGAGCTGACGACGTGGCCCGTCCAGATCAAGCTCGCGCCCGTGCAGGCTCCGTACTTCGCCGGGGCGCGCCTGCTCGTGGCGGCCGACTGCACCGCCTTCGCCTACGCCGGGTTCCACCGCGACTTCATGCGCGGGTGCGTCACGCTCGTCGGCTGCCCGAAGCTCGACGGGGTGGACTACGCGGAGAAGCTCTCCGCCATCCTCGCCGGCAATGATGTGGCTTCGGTCACGGTGGCGCGCATGCAGGTGCCTTGCTGCGGCGGCCTGGAGCACGCCGTCCGCGCCGCCGTCGCGCGCAGCGGCAAGGACGTTCCCGTCGACGTGGCTGTCATCTCCACGCAAGGCGAGCTGCTCGAGCGCCGCTGATCCGGCGAATCGTACGGATGTTTCACATGAAACATCCGACCGGCCTCGCGGGCTCGTCCGCAATTTCGTTCAAGCGCGCTCCATCAGGACGTGGTATCGTTCTCATCTTGGACGAGAGGCAGGGTGCATGGAGACGCTTGAGGAATGGAACGCGCGCGCGGACGTGGCGGGTGCGCGCCTGGCCGACCCCGACATGGGGGCGGAGCATCGCCGCATCGCGCCGTATCCCGCGTGCCCGGGCGTCGAGCTCGTGACGCTCGAGGGCATCGTGCAGCCGTTCCCCCTGCATTTCCACGGGTTCTGGACCGTCGGGCAGATCGTGCGCGGGCGGCGGCGCACCGTCTGCCGCGGCGAGGAGCGGGTGCTCGGCCCCGGCGACCTGGTCCTCTTCGGACCCGGCGAGGTGCACGGCTGCCAGCCGGTGGGGGAGGAGCCGCTCTTCTACCGCAGCGTGGTGGTGCCCGACGAGCTGTTCGAGGTCCCGCGCGGGGCCCGCTTCTCGCGCGCGTTCGTCCGCGACCCTGAACTGGCCGAAGCCGTCGCGCGCGTCTATGCCCTGGCCTCGGACGAGTCCGCCGAGGCGCTCGAGCGGCAGGAGGCCCTCGCCGCTCTCGTCGGCCGGGCGGCCGCGCATTGCGACGCGCCCGCAGGGGAGGACGACGCGCCCCTCGGCGAGGCGGTCGAGCGCGCCCGCGCCCTCCTCGATGAGAGCCTGGTCACCGGCGTCTCGCTCGACGAACTCGCACAGGCCGCGGGCCTGTCGCGCTACCACTTCCTGCGCGTATTCTCGGCCCGGGCCGGCCTCACGCCGCACCGCTACCTGCAGGCCGCCCGCGCGAACCGCGCACGCTCGCTGCTGGCCGCGGGCGCGACGCCTGCCGAGGCGGCGGCCGGCGCCGGGTTCTCCGACCAGGCGCACATGACGCGCGTGTTCAAGGCGCTCTTCGGCCTCACGCCGGCGCGCTACCGGGCCGCCGCGGACCGCGCGGCCGGGAGGGGCCGCTAGCATGGGCGCCCCGACCCAGGCGCGCGGGCACGTCTACGCGCTGGTCACGGTGCTCGTGTGGGCCGTCACCTTCGTGTCCACGAAGGTGCTGCTCGTCCATCTCGCGCCCATCGAGATCCTCTTCTTCCGCTTCGTCATCGGCTTTGCGGCGCTCGCCGCGCTGCGTCCGCGCCGCCTGCGCGTGGAGGGCCTCGCGCAGGAGAAGTGGTTCATGCTGGCCGGCGCCACGGGCGTGACCCTGTACTATCTGCTGGAGAACATCGCGCTCACGTTCACCACCGCCTCCATCGTGGGCGTGGTGGTGGCCGCCGCGCCCCTGTTCACGGGCATCCTGTCGGCCGTCGTGCTGAAGGAGCGCCTGCACGCGCCGTTCTTCCTCGGGTTCGTGCTGGCCATGGCGGGCGTGTGCCTGGTGAGCTTCGCTGGGTCGGGCGTGGGCGCGGAGGGCATGGGCGGGACGGGGCTCGTCGGCATGGCCCTCGCGCTGGCCGCAGCCGCCACGTGGGCCGTCTACTCCGTGGTGACGAAGAAGGTGGCGGCGTTCGGCTTCGACAGCATCCTGGTGACGCGCCGCACGTTCGCCTGGGGCCTGCTGTTCATGGTGCCCACGCTGCCTTTCTTGGGTTTCTCGCCGGACTGGGCCTCGCTCGGCGCGCTCGAGATGTGGGGCAACCTGGTGTTTCTAGGCCTGGGGGCGAGCGCGCTCTGCTTCGTCACGTGGAACCTGGCGGTGCGCGCGCTCGGGCCGGTGCGCACGAGCCTCTACATCTACCTCGTGCCGGCGCTCACCGTGCTGGCCTCGGCCGCCGTCCTGGGCGACCCGCTCACGCCGCCCGTCATCCTGGGCGTGGTCCTTACCATCGGCGGCCTGCTCCTCTCCGAGCGCGGGAAGTAGCCGCGCGCCCTCCCGATGTTTCACGTGAAACATCGGTTCGCGCGTACGAATGTTTCACGTGAAACATTCAGCCCCTCTTGTCATTTTGAGCGGGCGAGCGCGAGCGCGCTGCGGTCGACGAGCCCTGCGAGGTCGCCGGCCAGCCAGTCGGCCGACTCGGCGGCGTCGAGCGCGAGCGGCATGCGGTCGTGCACGGGCGCTACGGCGGCATTCGGCTCCGTGGTGACCAGCGAGAAGCGCCCCTGGTCGTGGATGCCGGCCAGCAGAAGCGGCGCGCCGTCGGGCCGCTCGAAGGCGTACTGGCGCTTCACGGGCTTGCCGGTGCGCGGGCTGGGGACCGTCTCGCTCCCGTGCGACTCGAAGAACGCGCGCGCCGGCACGATGCAGCGCCTGCGCGCGAGCGACTCGGCCCACATGCACGACGGATCGTCGAGCGCCGTCTCGATGCGCGTGTTGAACACGGGACCGCGCTTCCACGGCACCTCGAATCCCCAGGTCATGTCGGCCACGGCCAACTGCGCCCCGCAGCCCGTGGGCGCGATGAGCGCCACAGTGGAGGAGGGGAAGGCCTCGCGCGCGGCCCCGCCGGCCGGGTCGGCAGGCTGCGACAGGAAGGGCCGGTACGCCTCCAGCGGGTCGAGCGACGCCAGCTCGCCTTCGCGTCCCTGCAGGTCGCGCGCGATCTCGCGGGCGATGGCCATCACCTCGTCGCGGTCGATCATGATGAAGCGCCGGCACATGCGAAAAGCCCCCTCGCGCTACGCTTCCGCTTCCAGCCGGAGCCTGCCCTGCTCGCGGTGCAGCTTGAAGGGGTAGATGATAAGCTCCACGCCCAGCAGGAGCAGGTGGTGCTCGATGTTGGCGAACGGGTTCAGGATGAGCAGCACCGCCAGCACCAGCTCGAACACGCAGATGGCGAGCGAGAGCAGGAAGGGCTCCTTCGCCTTGATGCTGCCGATGATGTCGTCGAACTCGCCGGCGCCCTTCTCCAGGCCCAGCAGCCCCCAGATGATGCCGATGAACGTGGTGGAGTTCGCGCCGTGCACGACGGTGACCAGGCCCAGCACCACCAGCACGATGGCCGCGCCCACGCTGGTCTCGCCGGCCTCCAGGTTCCGCTCGCGCGCCACGGCCACGATGCTGCCCGCGCCGGAGAGCACCATGGGAACGCCGAGCAGCCACGGAAGCGCCTCTTCGGCATAGGCGGGCAGGAGCAGGCAGAACAGCCCGACGAACGGCAGTAGCAGGATAGCCGCGATGGCCACCTTCTGGCTGAGCTTGATCTCCTTGACGTCTTTCACGGAATGGACGGTGGTCATGGGGTTCCTTTCAGCGGGTCGAGCATTGTACCACGCCGGCGGATTTCTTCGCGGAAAACCCTTGACGATACCCCTGTAGGGTATATACTGACCGACGAGACAAGATGCCCCCAGGGGGTATGCGAGGCGAAGGGAGGCCCGGGATGGGCGAGGAGGCGTGCTGCTGCCACCGCAAGGAGACGCCGCGCTCCGAAGAGCTGCAGGGCGATCTGCACCGGCGGCTCAACCGCGCGATAGGCCAGCTCAACGGCGTGAAGGCCATGATCGACGACAACCGCTACTGCGGAGATGTGCTCACGCAGCTCGCAGCGGCGGAGAGCGCCGTGCACCGCGTGTCGGCCCTTCTGCTGCAGGACCATCTGGAGACATGCGTGGTGGAGCAGATCCAGCGCGGCAACGTGGAAGTGGTCGACGAGGTCATGCAGCTCCTCCAGAAGTTCTCCCGCTAGCGAAGCGCCGATTGATGGCGCGCTCGCATCCCGCCGTAGGGCAAGGGCAGAGCCCTTGCCCTACAAGTCAACCATAGCACGGGAATGTTTCACGTGAAACATCCGTACGTATTACGAAAGGAACGCTCGTGAAGCAGACGTTCGACGTGACCGGCATGACCTGCGCGGCGTGCTCGGCGCGCGTGGAGAAGGCGACGCGCGCCGTGGACGGCGTGGCCGACGTGGCCGTGAACCTGCTGAAGAACAGCATGGAGGTGGAGCTCGACGGCGCGCCCGGCGCCATCGAGGCCGTCACGGCCGCCGTGGAGAAGGCGGGCTACGGCGCCTTCCCGCGCGCGGCTCGCGGCGCCGCGCCCGCAGCCCGCGCGGCCCAGGCGCGCCCCGTGGCCGACGCCGCCGCCGAGGCCCGCCGCGTGCGCACGCGGCTCATCGTGTCCGCCGTGTTCACCGTGCCGCTGTTCTACCTGTCGATGGGCCACATGTTCGGCTGGCCGCTGCCCGGGT
Organism: Arabiibacter massiliensis; assembly: GCF_900169505.1. Lineage (NCBI taxonomy): Bacteria > Bacillati > Actinomycetota > Coriobacteriia > Eggerthellales > Eggerthellaceae > Arabiibacter > Arabiibacter massiliensis. Next base: position 610,549 of record NZ_LT827021.1, on the reverse strand, counting down.
TCTTCCTCGGCGACCAGAACGTGATGACGTTCGCGTTCACGCAGTTCCTGCTGCTCCTGCCCGTCATCTTCGTCAACTTCAAGTTCTTTCGCGTGGGCTTCAAGACGCTCTTCCGCGGCGCGCCCAACATGGACTCGCTCATCGCGCTCGGCTCCACGGCCTCCACGGCCTACGGCGTCTACGCCATCTACAAGATAGGCGCCGCGCTGGGCGCGGGCGACCTGCACGCCTCGCATATGGCCGCCATGGACCTCTACTTCGAGTCGGCGGCGATGATCCTCACGCTCATCACGCTGGGCAAGTGGTTCGAGGCGCGCGCGAAGGGCAAGACCACCGACGCCATCGCCAAGCTCATGGACCTCGCGCCGAAGGAGGCCGTGCGCCTCGTCGACGGCCGCGAGGAGCGCGTGCCGGCCGACGACGTGCGCCAAGGCGACGTGCTGGTGGTGCGCGCCGGCGAGGCCGTGCCGGTCGACGGCACCGTGCTCGAGGGCGCGGGCACGCTCGACGAGTCGGTGATCACCGGCGAGAGCGTGCCGGTGGATAAGCGCCCCGGCGACCAGGTGACCGGTGCCACGATGAACCGCACGGGCTGGTTCAGCATGCGCGCCGACCGCGTGGGCGACGACACCACGCTCGCGGGCATCATCAGGCTCGTCGACGAGGCCACCTCCACGAAGGCCCCCATCGAGAAGGCGGCCGACAGGATCTCGGGCGTGTTCGTGCCGGCGGTCATCGTCATCGCGCTCGTCGCCTTCGCCGCGTGGATGCTCGGCGGCTCGACGTTCGAGACGGCGCTCACCCACGCCGTCAGCGTGCTCGTCATCTCGTGCCCGTGCGCGCTGGGGCTGGCCACGCCCACGGCCATCATGGTGGGGACGGGCCGCGGCGCGCAAAGCGGCATCCTCGTCAAGTCGGCCAAGGCGCTCGAGACGGCCCACGCCGTGCGCACCGCCGTGCTCGACAAGACCGGCACGGTCACCGAGGGCGCGCCGAGCGTGACCGACGTGCTGAGCGCGCCGGGCGTCGCGAAGGAGCGCCTGCTCGAGCTGGCCGTGTCCATCGAGGGCCGCTCCGAGCACCCGCTCGCGCGCGCCGTGGTGGAGCATGCCCGCGCCCAGGGGGCCTACCCGCTCATCGTCGAGGCGTTCGAGCAGGCGCCCGGCGAGGGGGTGTCCGCGCTCGTGGACGACCGCCCGTCGCTCGCCGGCAACCTGCGCATGATGGAGGCGCGCGGCGTCGCCGCGGGCGCGCTGGCCGACGAGGCCGCGCGGCTGGCCGACGAGGGCAAGACGCCGCTGTTCTTCGCGCAGGACGGCAAGCTTCTGGGCGTCGTCGCCGTGGCCGACACGGTGAAGCCCACGAGCGCCGCGGCCATCCGCGAGCTTCGCGCCATGGGTGTGCGCACCGTCATGCTCACCGGCGACAACGAGCGCACGGCCGCCGCCATCCAGCGCGAGGTGGGCGCCGACGAGGTGGTGGCGGGCGTGCTTCCGCAAGGCAAGGAGCGCGAGATCCGCCGCCTCGCCGAGCAGGGTCGCGTGGCCATGGTGGGCGACGGCATCAACGACGCGCCCGCCCTCGCGCGCGCCGACGTCGGGATAGCCATCGGTGCCGGCACCGACGTGGCCATCGAGAGCGCCGACGTCGTGCTCATGCGAAGCGACCTACTGGACGTGCCCGCCGCCATCCAGCTCTCGCGCGCCACCATGCGCAACATCAAGCAGAACCTGTTCTGGGCCCTCGCGTACAACGCCGTGTGCATCCCCGTGGCCGCCGGCGCGCTCTCGGCGTGGGGCGTGAACCTCAACCCCATGATCGCGGCCGCCGCCATGTCCCTGAGCTCGGTGTGCGTGGTCACGAATGCGCTGCGCCTGCGCGGATGGAAGCCGAGCCTGCCGGAGGTGCCGACGGCCGCGCCGGATGCGCCCGTCGTGGAAAGCAAACCCGAAGAGAAGGAGAAGACCATGGAGAAGACCCTGCACGTGGAGGGCATGATGTGCCAGCATTGCGTCGCGCATGTGAAGAAGGCCCTCGAGGCCGTTGACGGCGTGGAGGAGGCCGTCGTGGACCTCGACGCCAAGACCGCCGTGGCGAAGATGGCCCGCGACGTTCCGGAGGAGGCCCTGGCCGCCGCCATCGCAGACGCCGGCTACGAGGTGAAGTAGCCCCCCTTGTCATCCTGAGCGCGCCAGCGCGGAGTCGAAGGATCTTCAACCGAGCGCCCCGTGCGCTGCCGAAGATCCTTCGACTCCGCGCTGGCGCGCTTCGCTCGCTCAGGATGACAAACTGCCTTCTAGCAGCCGATGATGATCTCGCGCAGGGCGGCGATGAGCTTCTCGTTGTCCTCGCGCGTGCGCACGGCCACGCAGAAGTAGCGGCCGTCGTCGAGGCCCGGCGTGCCCTCCAGCTTGCGGATGAGGAACCCGGCCAGCTGCAGGCGGCTCGCCAGCTCGTCGGCGCTCTGCACGCCGAGGGCCAGGTCAGGGCCGTTGTCGAACGAGCACATGACGTAGTTCGCCTCGGCGGGATAGATGTCGATGCCCGGGATGAGGTTGAGCATGCACTGCAACCACGGTATCTCCGAGTCCAGAAACTCGCGCGTGCGTTCCAGATGCGCCGTCTCGGAGAGCGCCAAGTCGCCGATGACCTCGGCGAACATCGGCACGGCCGATGAGTCGTAGAAGCGCGCGATCTGCGCGATGGTGTCGGGATGCGCGATGCAGTAGCTGATGGGGATGCCCGGCATGGCGAACGGCTCGCAGAACGAGCGCACCACCACGAGGTTGCGGTGCTCGGACACGAGCGGCACCATGCTCTCGCCGCCCAGCGTGAGCTCGATGGAGCGCTCGTCCACCACCACCCAGCCGCACGCCTCCAGATACGAGCGCAGCGTCGGCTGCGGCAGCAGGCGGCTCGTGGGGTAGCCGGGGTTCGCCAGCACGGCGGCGTCGAAGCGGATGCCGTGGCGCTCGGCGGCGGCAGGGTCGGGGATGACGAACCCGCCGGGGCTCGCTATCTCCACCACGCGGTGCCCGGCGTTGCCGGCGGCCAGCGCGTACTCCACCGGGCCCGGCACGGCCACGCCCACGGTGCACGGCTGGTAGGTCTGCGCGATGGCGCGCACCATGTCGCCCACGGTGGAGCCCACCAGAAACGAGTCCACGGGCAGGCCGTACTTGCGGGCCAGCACGCTGCGCAGCGCGTGGGCCTCGCGGTCGGGCGGGTAGTTGAGCTCGCCGGCGGCCAGCGCGGATTCCATGGCGCGGATGAACGAGGGGGGAGTGCCCAGCGGGTTGGCCGTGCCCGAGAAGTCGATCCAGTTCATCTCGGTGCGCAGCTCGTAGGGCGGCGAGAGCAGCTGCTCGGGCAGGGCGGTCACGCACGCGCGCACGCCGGATCGCGCGCCGGTGTCTCGCTGCGTCATCGTCATGTCTCTCCCTCCCTGGGTTTCCGCCTCGCGATTCGAGGCAAGGAATGAATATCCTAGCACATGTCCGCGGCGGGCGTGGACGGCGTGGTAGACTTATTCGCGCCATGGCACGCGAATTCCCACATACCGATCTGCACGGCGCCGATGCCTCGGCGGACGGCGGGCTGCCCCTCGAGCCCTGGGAAGGGCCGGCCATCCTGCTCGTCGACCTGGACGCGTTCTTCGCCTCGGTGGAGCAGCTCGACCATCCCGCCTGGCGCGGCAAGCCCGTCATCGTGGGCGGCGACCCCGACAAGCACGGCGTGGTGTCCACCGCCTCCTACGAGGCGCGGCCTTTCGGCGTGAGAAGCGCCATGCCCTCGTCCACCGCCAAGCGCCTGTGCCCGGACGCCATCTGGACGCACGGGCACTTCGACCGCTACCGCGAGATGTCCGATGCCATCATGGACATCCTGCGCGCCGAGACGCCCCACGTGCAGCAGGTGAGCATCGACGAGGCGTTCCTCGACGTCACCCCCACGTCCGTGAACCGCGAGCACCCCGCGCGCGTGGCCCAGCGCATCCAGCGGCGCGTGGAGGAGCTGGGCGTGACGTGCTCGGTGGGCGTGGGCACGTCGAAGACCATCGCGAAGATCGCTTCCGACATGGACAAGCCGCGAGGCCTCACCGTGGTCTACCCCGGCGGCGAGCGCGACTTCCTGGCCCCGCTGCCCGTGCGGACGATGAGCGGCATCGGCGCGGCGGCCGAGGAGAAGCTTGCGTCGCGCGGCATCCGCACGTTGGGGCAGCTAGCCGACGCAGACCTGCGCATGCTCGAGCGCGTGTTCGGCAAGCTGGGGCGCGTAATGCACGTGCGGGCGAACGGCGGCGACGACGCGCCCGTGGAGCAGGACGACGCGGTGAAGTCGGTGTCGAACGAGATGACGTTCGCGCACGACCTCACGCGCCGCGAGGACGTGGAGGCCGCCATCGCCACGATGGCCGCGAAGGTGGGCCGCCGCCTGCGCCGCAAGGGCCTGCGCGGGCGCACGCTCGCGCTGCGCGTGAAGTTCGACGACCTGAGCGTGCGCTCGGTGCAGCGCCAGCTGCCGCGTCCGAGCGACGACGAGCTGGCCTACACGCCGCTGCTCTACGCCATGGTGGACGAGATGTGGCGACCCGGCACGCCGCTGCGCCTCGTCGGCGTGGGCATGAGCGGCTTCGCGGAGGAGGGCGCCGTGCAGGAGAGCCTCTTCGACCTGTCCGAGGCCGCGCCGTGCGACGCCGACGTCGAGCCCGTCGTGCGCGACGAGCGCAAGCGCCGCGGCCTCATCGAGGCCACCGACCTCGTGAAGGACCGCTTCGGCGAGGCCGCCGTCCGCTTCGGCCACGAGCTGCGCAACGAGGAGAACACCACCGGCTCCTCCTCCAAGAACCCCGCCGACTACAAATGAGGGCATTGTCGCCCGAAAAACACGCCTCAGCGTTGAAAAGCGTGTTTTTCGGGCGACAATGCGTTGTGGAATAGGGGTTTGCGAGCTCCTTAGCGCTGGTCGGCCAGGAAGAACAGGGCCATCGTGCCGGGGCCGGAGTGGGCGCCGATGACGGGGTCGACGTAGTTGATGACGACCTCCTTCACGCCGAAGCGCTCGCGCACCTGCTCGGCCACGTACTCAGCCTCCTCCAGGCAGTCGCCGTGCGTGATGAACACCATCTGCTCGTCGATGGGCTGGACGGCGCTCTTCACCATGTGGTCCACGAGCGCGTTGAGCGACTTCTTGCGCCCGCGCACCTTCTCGAGCGGGATGAGATGCCCTTCGTCGTCCACGTGCATGACCGGCTTGATGTTGAGCATCGTGCCCGCCCAGGCCGCCGTCTTCGACACGCGCCCGCCGCGGAACAGGAACATGAGGTCGTCCACCGTGAACCAGTGGGCCAGGTGCAGCTTGTTCTGCTCCACCCAGTCGCGCACCTCCTCGATGGTGGCGCCGGCGCGGGCGCGCTGCACGGCGTGCCACACCAGCAGACCCTCGCCGCCGGAGGCCGCCAGCGTGTCCACGGCGAGCAACGTGCGCTCGGGGAACTCGGCGGCCAGGTCGCGGATGAGCAGCTCGGTGGCCTCGAACGTGCCGGAAAGGCCGCTCGAGAAGCCCAGGTACAGGATGTCGCGCCCCTGCTCCAGAAGGCCGCGCATGAGCGCCTCGGAGTCGGCCAGGTTCGGCAGCGACGTGGTGATCACCTTGCCCTCGCGCATCATGGTGTAGAACTGCGCCAGGTCGGTGTGCTCGCCTTTGAGATAGCTCTGGTACTGCTCGCCATCCACCATGAAGGTGAGGGGCAGGATATGCAGCCCGAAGTCGTCGATCATCTCCTCGACGAGGTTGCTGCTGGAATCGGTGACGATCTCGAAGCTCATGGGCATGGCGCGGTCCTTCCTCTATGTTCGAGCGCGCCGGCGTGAAGCGGCCGGCGGCCATTGCGCACAACAGATAAAAGTATAGCGGTTCGCTGCCCGCTCGGCGACGCGATTTTTCTCGCGCAGGGCGGCGGTCCGAGGCGAACTGGCAGGATTTTTCGGCTGTGGCGCAGATCGGGCGGGTTTTCGAGGTCTCGGGCGCTCATGGGCGAGCGTTTCCCCAGGTCGCGGAAATCGCGGACGCGCCGCGCGTGCCACAGCCGCACATTCCTGCCGCTTCGTCCCGAGGCCGCTCCCGCGGCGCGCATGGATCCTGGCGGTTACGCGGCCGCCTCCCGTGCTAGAATGGGGCGCATACGGTATGCGCGCGAACAGGGACGGGGGCTCGCCATGGAGGCTTTGAGAACGAGGGGGTCCGGCCTTCTGCGGGCCGGCGCGCTCGCGGCGCTCCTCGCCGCGTTTCTGGGGTTGCCTCTCGCGCAGACGGCCCACGCGGCCGACCTCGGCTTCAACGTGTCGGGCGGCAGCGCGGGCGTCGACTACACCTACGATGCCGGCGTCCTCACCGTGGTAGGCGAGGCACCGCTCGCCGTGTCCCTGGCCGGGGACGCAACCGCCGACCGCATCGTGGTCGACCCCGGCGAGGGCAGGACCGCGCGCCTCACGCTCGATGGCGTGCGCATCGACGTCATCTCCCTCGGAGAGGCCGCCTTCCTCGTCGAGTCCGGAGGCCTCGACCTCGTCCTTGCCGGCGACAGCTCCCTGAAGTCGGGAGGAGGGCATGCCGGCCTGGAGAACGGGGTGAGGCCGCTTTGCATCTCGGGCGACGGCAGGCTTTTCGCGCAGGGCCCTGGCGCCGGCATCGGCGGCGGAGACGGCGACGGATCGAACATCACCATAAAAAGCGGCGAAGTTGTAGCCAATGGCGGCTGCGCCGGCATTGGCGGCGGCTACGACGGAAGCGGCACATACATAACTATCGAAGGCGGCACGATCGTAGCTAACGGCGGCTGTGCCGGCATTGGCGGCGGCTACGACGGCGACGGCGCGAACATCACCATCTCTGGCGGCGTGGTCGTTGCTACGGGTAGCATGTACGCCGCTGGCATCGGCGGCAGCTTCAACGGCAACGGTTCGTATATCGCTATCACGGGTGGAACCGTCACAGCTACGGGTGGCGAGTTCGCCGCCGGAATCGGCAGCGGCCGCGGTCTCGGCAACGGCTCGGACATCACCATATCGGGGGGCATGGTCACGGCCACGGGAGGTTTCGGTGGCGCTGGTATCGGCGGTGGCGATTGCAACGGCGAAGCCAACTGTGCCAACGGCACGAACATCGCCATCACGGGCGGCACGGTCATAGCCACAGGCGGGGAGTGTGCCGCCGGCATCGGCGGGGGCTATAGCTGGAGCGGCCACGGCTCTGGAGGCGTCGGATCGGGTATCGCTATTTCAGACGGAAAGGTCACAGCTGTAGGCGGTCCGTATGGCGCCGGCATCGGCGGAGGCTGCGATAGCGACGGCTTTCATATCGCCATCACGGGCGGTGATGTTGCAGCTACGGGCGGCGACGAAGGCTCCGGTATCGGCGGTGCCGCCGATGGAAACGGCCTGGGCATAACCGTCTCGGGCGGCACGGTCGCGGCCACGGGCGGCATATACGCCGCCGGAATCGGCGGCGGCTCCGGCCTCGATGCCAATCTTGACCCGGGCATCGGCGGCATCGGCTCCGGCATCGCGATCGAGGGCGGGTTCGTCTCGGCGGTGCCGGGGGAGAACGCGCAGGCCATCGGCGGCGGCTCCGGGGCGGCGGAGCGCGAGGACCCCTCCCTCACCGGCGGGTTCTTCGCGGATGCGGCGCGCGACTGGGCGGGCAACAGGGTCTACGGCGTGGCGCCCGCGCGGGGCTTCGCCGCGGCGGAGAACCGGGACGCGGCCACGTCGGCCGCCTACCCGGTGCGCGTGCTTCCCATGGCCGCCCTCGAGCTGGCCGCCGACGCCCGGCTCTCCTACGACGGCGCGGCACCCGCCGCCTCCGAGGTCGTGGAGGCCGCCCGCTACGGCGAAACCGACGCCCTCGGCTCGGTGGCGTTCGAGCACCGGGCGGCCGGCGGCACCTCCTGGGAGCCCGGCCTGCCCTCTGCCGCCGGGACCTACCGCGTGCGCGCGGCGCTCCCCGAGAAGGAGGTGGGCGGCGCCCTCTACGCCGCCGCCACGGCCGAGGGCGGCCTCGTCATCGCCCCCGCGGCCTTCTCGTATCGCGTCGACGACCGGGAGGTTATTGTCGGCTCGCGCCTCTCGGACGTCGCGGTCCCGGCTGCTGCCGCGGGCGTGAACGGCGAGGCGGTGGAGGGCTCGCTCACCTGGTACGCCGACGCCGCCCGCTCGGCGCCCCTTCTCGGCGACTGGGAGTTCTCGGGCGAGGCGGGAGCCGCGGCCACGCTCTACTGGCGCTTCGCCCCCGACGCCTCCGAGGTCAACTACGCCCCCGAGCCCGTCTCCGGCCAGACGACTTTCACCCTCGTCGCGCGGCCGGCCGGGGGAGCGTCCGCGCCGAAGCCCCTTCCCGGGACCGGCGACCCGCTCGGGCCCGCGGCCCTCGCGGCCCTCGCCTCGGCCGCGGCCGCCGGCGCGGCCCTGCGCCGCGCGCGCAGGCGGTAGGCGGGCGCCGCCTTGTCATCCTGGGCGAGCGAAGCGAGTCGAAGGATCCCGCGCTGACGCCAGCTGCAAGCGTCATGGCTGGCGCCGCGCGGGATCCTTCGACTACGCGCTGGCGCGCTCCGCTCAGGATGACAAGGGGGCACTCGCTCCGTTCAGGATGACGGCGCGCGCTCCTCCTATGTCGCAATTTTGGAAAGTCGGGCCGGCCCTGGGGAAAGCACGCGGTTTCGCCTATACTATACAGGTTTGAATCTGAACCGCCTGAAACGCATGCACAGGATGAAAGGTACTCACAGCCGTGGCGAACAGCTATAAAGAGACGATGAACCTGCCTAAGACCGACTTCGCGATGCGGGCGAACCTGCCCGAGAACGAGCCGAAGCGCCTTGAGAAATGGGAGCGCGAGCATATCTACGAGCAGGTGCTCGAGAAGAACAGGGACGGCAAGCCATTCATCCTGCACGACGGCCCGCCCTACGCCAACGGCCCCATCCACATCGGCCACGCCTTCAACAAGATCCTCAAGGACTTCGTGAACAAGTCCCATGCGCAGCGCGGCTTCTTCACGCCGTACGTGCCCGGCTGGGACTGCCACGGCCAGCCCATCGAGCACATGGTGGAGAAGACCCTCGGCCCCGAGAAGATGGCCGAGATCGACCAGCCCACGCTGCGGCGCCTGTGCCGCGAGTGGGCCGAGAAGTACGTGGACGTGCAGCGCGACGGCTTCAAGCGCCTGGGCGTGAACGCCGACTGGGAGCACCCCTACCTCACGTTTCTGCCGAACTACGAGGCCGGCAACGTGGAGGTGTTCAAGCAGATGTACCTGGACGGCTCGGTGTACCGCGGCCGCAAGCCCATCCACTGGTGCAAGCGCTGCCACACCGCGCTCGCCGAGGCCGAGATCGAATACTCTGACGAGGAGTCGCCGTCCATCTTCGTGCGCTTCAAGATGGACGTCATGCCCGGCATCTTCGAAGCGGCCGGCGCCACCGGCGACGCCCACATCCTCATCTGGACCACGACGCCCTGGACGCTGCCGGCCAACACCGCCGTGTCGCTCGCGCCCGACGCCGACTACGTGATGGTGCGGGTGGACGGCGCGAACATGATCATGGCGCGCGAGCTGGTGGAGCAGGTTGCCGAGATCGCGGGCTGGGAGTCCTACGGCCTCGTGCGCGGCGCCGACGGCGAGCCGGTCGCGCTCAAGGGCCGCGAGCTCACGGGCCTCACCTACACGTGCCCCATCCGCCAGGACCTCAAGGGCGCCATCATCTACGGCGACCACGTCACGCTCGACTCCGGCACCGGCTGCGTGCACACCGCGCCCGGCCACGGCCAGGACGACTACCTGGTGGCGCTCGAGTTCGACGTGCCGCTGCTCATGCCGGTGGACGACAACGGCGTGCTCACCGACGAGGCGGGCCCCTTCGCGGGCCTCGACGTGGACGAGGCGAACCCGGTCATCATCGAGTGGCTGCGCGAGCGTGGCGCGCTGGTGGCCGAGAAGAAGATCCTGCACAGCTACCCGCACTGCTGGCGCTGCCACGAGCCCGTCATCTTCCGCGCCACCGACCAGTGGTTCGTGTCGATGGACAAGAACAGCCTGCGCGAGAACGCGTGCAAGGCCATCGAGAACGACGTGGAGTGGATACCCGCGTGGGCGTCGAACCGCATCGGCTCCATGGTGGCCGACCGCCCCGACTGGTGCATCTCGCGCCAGCGCAGCTGGGGCGTGCCCATCCCCGTGTTCAAGTGCGCGAAGTGCGGCAGCACGGTGGCGAACGAGGCCACGTTCGGCGCGGTGATCGACCTGTTCTACAAGGAGGGCGCCGACGCGTGGTTCACGCGCGAGCCGTCCGAGTACCTGCCGCGCGGCATCAAGTGCGAGACGTGCGGCTGCACGGAGCTCGTGCCCGAGCGCGACATCCTGGATGTGTGGTGGGAGAGCGGCGTGTCGCACACCAGCGTGTTGAAGCACCGCGCCTCCGAGGGCCTGCGCTTCCCGGCCGACATGTACCTGGAGGGCTCCGACCAGCACCGCGGCTGGTTCCAGTCGGCGC